>DASXVQ010000192.1:0-62163 GCA_036504155.1 Myxococcales bacterium | reverse complement strand
TCCTCCAGCGAGGACGTGGTCGGCCAGGCCCCGTGGCGCGTGCAGGGTTCGGACACGGTCATCCCTTTCGACGTCTCCATCACCGACGCCGGCCGGGCGGGCACCCTCTTCCACCACCTCCGCCTGGGCCAGGTGACCATCCGCTACTGGGACGGCGCGCAGTGGCGGGCGATCTACGACCGGTCGTTCGGCGGCGTGGACCTCGCCGACAGCCCCGCCACCGACCACCTGTGGGTGCTCCACGTCACCCGCGGCGCCGGCGGCGCGCTCGACGGGCTGCCGCTGACCGCGCGCAACATCGTCGGCGCGGCCGCCGAGGGCCAGACGCTCACCTTCCAGGTCGTGGTGCAGGCCTCGGGCGGCAAGGCCGCGAGCTACTCCACCACCCTGAAGACGCACGTCGGCGAGGCGCCGCTGCCGCACGGCCACGGGCGCTTCGCGCTCTGGTACGCGGGCGACACGCACCTGCACACCATGTACACGACCAACATCGCCGAGTTCGGGCTGCCCCACCGCTCGACCCTCGACGCCGCCGTCGCCATCGGCCTCGACTTCGCCCTCACCACCGACCACTCCTGCGACCTCGACCCGACCTGCATGGGCGCCTACGGGCTGGCCGACGACATCGGCACCCGCATCGAGCAGTGGACGTTCTGCGAGAACGCCGAGGCGATGCCCTGCCTGCAGCGCAGCAACGCCGGGCTGCCCGACGGCTGGGCCATGGCCGACGGCGACGCGCACGAGGCGATGACCTGGGCGGCCTCGCGGACGGGCTTCCAGTTCCACACCGGCGAGGAGGTCAACGCCATCAACGCCGACGGCAAGACCGTGCACTCGCTCGCCTACCGCTCCGGCTACGTCGTCTCCAAGAGCTCGGGCAACCCGCTCGACTGCGACGCGCTCACCTTGAAGATCACGGCGATGCTCGGCCAGCTCCCGGCCGGCGGCCTGCTCTTCGCCGCGCACCCGACCCAGCCGCTGCCCGCGGCCATCAGCGGCGGGGGCTGGACCGGCGCCGACTTCGCCTCGGCCGTGGCCTCGCCCGCCTTCGCCGGCCTGGAGTTGTGGAACATGCGCGCGACCCGGGGCCTCTCCTCGCCCACCCAGCCCCACGAGCCGGGCGGGCTCAACCCGTTCACCAGCGGCAACCTCATCGGCTCCCCGTGCGACCCGGCCTCGGCGGAGTGCCACCCCGCCTACCTCGACGCCCAGGCGCTGCCGGTCTGGGACGAGTTGCTGAGCAAGGGCTGCGCCGCCTCGCGCGTGGGGCCGTTCGCGATCGCGGGGTCGGACGCGCACGGCGACTTCAACTACATGACGCTCACCTCGAGCACCCTGAAGATCGACACGGTGACCGACAACGCGCTCGGGCGCGCGCGCACCGCGGTCCTCGCGCCCACCGGCGGGATCGACGACGTCCTGGACGCCGTGGCCCGGGGCCGCGCGGTCTTGACCGACGGCCCGATGGTGACCTTCGGCGTGGACCTGACCGGCGACGGAACCATCGATCAGATCGAGCAGGACGCGCAGCTGGGCTCGCAGGTCTTCCTCTTGCCCGGCGCGCCGCTGCGGCTGCGCTTCAAGTGGCAGAGCACGGCGGAGTTCGGCGACCTGACCAGCCTGCGGCTGCTGCGCGGAGACGGCGCCACCGTGCGCGCCCCCGCGGCCTACGGCCTGTTCGCAGATCCCGAAGGCCTGGGCGACTGCGAGCTGGCGGGGCGGAGCGAAGGCACCTGCGCCATCGACGTCTCGGCGTCCGCGACGATGGGCCTGCCGCCGGTCGGGGCGACCGCCTATTTCCGGGTCGAGGCCAAGAGCGGCGAGTACCGGGCGCTCACCAATCCGATCTGGGTCACGGTCCACGACTGCCGCGACCAGGACGGCGACGGCTTCTACGCGGGCGCCGACTGCACCAAGTGGCCGGACCTCGCAGCGCCGGGCCTCGACTGCGACGACACCAAGCCCGGCGTCCACCCCGGCGTCGCCGAGACCTGCGACGGCGTCGACCAGGACTGCAACGGCCAGACGGACGAGGGCCTGGGGACGACCACCTGCGGCATCGGCGCCTGCCGGGTCACGGTGAACGACTGCGAAGGCGGGCAGCCCAAGGCCTGCGTCCCCGCCGGGACCTGCCCCGCCCCCGACGCCTGCCACCTTCCCTCGGCGTGCGCGGTGAGCACCGGCGCGTGCGGCGCGTTCCAGGAGGCGCCGAAGGGGACGGCGTGCGAGGACGGCGACCCCTGCACCACCGGCGACGCGTGCGAGGCGGGAGCGTGCCTGCCCGGAGCCCCGAAGCAGTGCCCCGCGCCCAACGACTGCCACGAGGCGCCGACGTGCGATCCGGCGACCGGCCAGTGCGGCGCGGCGGCAGCGAAGCAGGACGGCGCGGCCTGCGAGGACGGCAATCCCTGCAGCCTGGGCGACCAGTGCGCGAGCGGCCAGTGCGTCGGCGGAGCGGCCAAGGTCTGCGCAGCCCCGGCGGATCCCTGCCTCCTGCCGGTGGCCTGCGACAGCGCCACCGGCGAGTGCCCGTCCGACTACCCGTCGAGGCCCAACGGCGAGACCTGCGACGACCTCGACCCGTGCACGGTCGACGACGTGTGCCAGTCCGGGAAGTGCGGCGGAGCCGCGAAGCTCTGCCCGGCGGTGGACCCGTGCAACGCCGGCGCCTGCGACCCCACCACCGGAGCCTGCATCGGCGTGCCGCAGCCCGACGGGACGCTCTGCGGCGACGGCGACGCCTGCACCAACGGCGACTCCTGCGTGGGCGGAGCCTGCCTGGGCGGCCCGGTCACCGAGTGCGCCCCGGCCGGCGACTGCAAACAGGCGGGTCAGTGCGACCCGGCCTCGGGGACCTGTACCTACGCGGACCAGCCGGACGGGACGGCCTGCGACGACGCCAACCCCTGCACCACCGGCGACGCCTGCCGCTCCGGGACCTGCAGCGCCTCGAGCCCGGTCGCGTGCCCGGCCGCGGAGGCGTGCCACGCCGCGGGGCAGTGCAACCCCTCCACCGGCCAGTGCGAGGCGGCGACGCTGCCGGACGGGACCGCCTGCGACGACGGCGACGCCAAGACCCTCCAGGACGCGTGCGCCGCGGGCAAGTGCGCCGGCAAGCCTGCCCCGGGCGGCGAGTGCGACGGGAAGGCCGACGGCACGGCCTGCAGCAGCGACGGGACGTGCCAGGGCGGGGCGTGCAAGCCGGGGACGGCGCCCGCCAGCCCGGGGTGTGGATGCGGCGGGACCGGCCCTTCGGCGGAGTGGTTTGCCCTCGCCGCCGTGGCGTTGGCGATGCCGCGCCGGAGCCGGCGCCGGGGTGGAGGCCGCTAGCCGCTGGCCACGACCTTCGGCCTCGCGGCGGCGTTCCCGACGCGGCGACCTACCAGACGATCGCGGCGGTCGTCCCCGAGCCCGCGGCGACGATGCCCGTGACGAGGCTGGTGGTCAGCAGGATGTTGACGGTGCGCACGCGCCGGTCGGCCTCGGCCCGGGTCAGGTCGACCTTGTGGACGCCGCCGACGTCGTAGCCGTCCAGGTCCTTCTTCAGCACCATCCCCGCGATCAGGCACCCCACCGCGGCCGCCGCCGTCACCGCCGCGACGCCGACCATCGCGTAGCCTGCGCTGTGGCTGGGCACGCCGGCCTCCCGGTGGGTCCCCAGGGCCTCGGGCGGCACCCCGGTCTCGATCGGCGGAGGAGGCGGCGGGATGGCCAGCACGACCTTGGTCGTCTCCGTGGTCGTGGTGGTGGTGGTCGCGGGCTGCGTCGTCGCCGGCTTGTGCTCCGGCGCGGTCGTCGTGGCGGCCGGCTCCGGCTTGGGCTCGGCCTTCGGCTCCGGCGTGGTCGCCGCAACCGCGGCCGGCGCCGCTAGGGCCTCGCGCAGCCGCCTGGCGAACTCGCCCACCCCGTCGATCGCCTTGAGCTTGTCGCGCTGCACCTCGGCCGAGAGGTCCGCCAGCGAGGCGCCGTCCGAGACGCGCAGCGCGCCGACGTAGAGCGCGATGGGCGCGGAGCTCGAAGCCACGGAGCCGACCTGCACGCCGACGACCACCGCGACGCCGAGCTTCTTGCCCAGGGCCAGCACGCAGTCCTTCTTGCCGGCGCAGGTGTCGGGCTCGGCCAGCTTGGCGGCCTTCAGCTTCGCCGCCGGCAGGACGCCGACCTTCTCCGCCTCCACCGCCGCGGCCACGGCCTGGACGATGTCCCCTGCGGTCGTGCGCGGGAGGTCGACCCGCCGCGTCAGGAGCACGGCGACGTCGCTGGTCTGCGCGGCCGGGGCGGCCTGCAGCCCGGCGAGCAGCAAGAGGGCAAGTGGGGCGGTCATGGGGGAGATGATCGCCAAAACGACCTCGCGGCGCCACCTCGGGGGCAGCCTGCCTGCCCTACCGGTGCCGCTTCTCCATCACGCTGAGCTGCCGCTCGAACTCCTTGCAGTCCGCCTGGGTCGCGCAGTTGGTGGTGCGGCCGCGCAGCGCCTTGGCGGAGGTCAGCTCCATCTGGTCGTCCTGGCTCTCGAGCTTGTTCATCAGCGTGTCGATGCGCCCCAGCAGCCCCCGCCGGTAGATGCCGACGTCCGCCGGCTTGGGGTCCGGCTTCTTCGCCACCGCCACCGCCACCGCCGGCTTGGGCTTCTTCGGGTCGGCCTTGGGCTCGGCCTTGACCGCCTCGGGCCGGGGATCGTGCTTCGGATTCGGCTTGGGCTCGACCTTGACCTCCGGCTTCGCGTCGGGCTGCGGCGGAGGCACCGGAGCGAGCCTTTCGGGCTCGTCCTTCGTGTCGGGCGGCGGGTTGGGGAGCTCCGGGATCGGCTGACTCTGCTGGCTCGGCCGGGCGACCAGCCACCAGCCGCCGGTGCCGATGCAGAAGGTGGCCACCGCCGCGATGGCGCCCACCATCATTCCCTTGTTCCGGCTGGTCCGGGCGGCGGCATTCGACGCCGAGGCCGCCACGCCTATCGGCGGCTGGGCCGGGACCTCGACGGAGATCGCCTTCTCCGCGTTGGGCGGCACAGCCTCGAGCATCGAAGACTTCCCGCTGTGCTGCCAGGGGACCTCGTCGAGCGTGTCCGCGGCGTGCGCCTGCGGCGGGAGCGGGGCCGGGGTCGGCACCTTCGCCGGCGGCGTGCTCGTGCCGCGCTTCTTGGGCGCGGCGGGCGCCGGCTGCGGTGCGCCGGGCGACGGCGTGCTCTGCACCATCCGCGCGGGCCTGGGCGGGTTGGGGGTGCCGTACTCCAGCGTGCGCATCGGCTGGCCGGATTCGGACCCGCCCTGGGGCGCCGGGGAGATCGGGCGGACCGGGACGGTCGTGGGGCCCTCGGCGCCGCCGGCCGGCTCGTCGTCCAGGTCGATGCCGGGCATCGGCATGCCGCCGATGTGCGTCGCGTCGCTCTGCAGGCGGTTCTTGAGGCGCTTGAGCTCCCCGCGCACCGCGGCGGCGGACGGCGGCCGGTCGCCCGGGGCCTTGGAGAGCATCTTCAGGACCAGCTCGTCGAGCACGGGCGGGAGGCTGCGCTCGAAGGTGAGCATGCTGGGCGGGGGCGCGTTGAGGTGCAGCGAGATGACCTCGAACGGCGACGGCGCGTCGAAGGGCAGCTTGCCGGTCAGCAGCTCGAAGGCCATCACGCCCATCGAGTACAGGTCGGTCTGGGGCGAGACCGGCTGGCCGCGCGCCTGCTCCGGGGACATGTAGTACGGGGTGCCCACCACCATCCCGACCTTGGTCTGGGCCGAGGTGTCGCCCTGGGTGGCGGTGGTCTTCTTGGCCAGGCCGAAGTCCAGCAGCTTGAGGTAGCGGGCGCCGTGCGGCGGGGCGACGTAGAAGACGTTGTTGGGCTTGAGGTCGCGGTGGATGACCCCGGCGCCGTGGGCGGCGGCCAGCGCGTCGCAGATCTCCTCGAGCATCGAGAGGACCTCGGGCACCGGCAGCGGGGCCCGGGTGGCGACGACCCGGTCGAGCGGCTCGCCGGACAACAGCTCCATCACCACGTAGTCGCGCCCGTCGCGGGTGGTGCCGAAGTCGTAGATGTCGACGATGCCGCGGTGGCCGATGGAGTTGACCAGTCGCGCCTCGGCCTTCAGGCGCGCGGCCTCCTCCGGGTTCTGCGCCGTCTCCCACTGCAGGACCTTGATGGCGACCCGCTTGCCGATGACCGGGTGGACGCCGCCGTAGACGATGCCCATGCCGCCGGCGCCGATACGCTCCTGGACGACGTACTCGCCCAGGTGCGCGCCGATCATCGGGTCCTTGGCCACCGTCGGACTGATCTCGTCCGCGGTTGGCCGACCCTCCAGGTCATCGTCGGGATGCGCCATATGCCTCGTGAAAAGGCCACCCGCCGGCGGGCAGCACGGTTTTCTAGGATAGGAGGCGCCCCGTCCGTTGGTCAACGCAGGTCTCGGCCGGAAAATCCTCGTATCCGCGAGAGGTTGCGCCCTCCGCCGGAGCAGGCCATGGGGCCCCGGTTTCGATCGCCGGATCCAGGCGATCGGCGAGGGCTCGCCTGGCTGCACCGGCCAGGAGTTGGACCGGGGCCTCGCCGGGCTGGAGGCGGCCAAGGCCGGGCTCTGGCCCCTCGACAACCTCGGGGGTGTCGGGGCATCGTTGCCGCCCCGTGAAGAAGCCCACCGCGAAGCAGCTCCTCCCCGTCGGCCTGGCCGCGCTCTCCGGCGTCCTCTATTTCCTGGGGTTCATCGGCTTCAACCAGTTCTACCTGGAGTGGATCGCCTTCGCGCCGCTCGTCGTGGCGCTCGACGGCATGCCCACCGGGCGCCGGGCCTTCTTCCTGTCGTGGTGGATGGGCCTGTGCACGCACCTGGGCGGCTACTACTGGATCGTCCACCTGCTGCAGACCTTCGCCTATCTGCCGCTGGCGGCCTCGGTGCTGGGCTACCTGCTCTTGTGCCTGTTCCAGGGCTCGCAGCTGGCGGTGAACGGCTGGCTCGCCTGGAAGCTCTCCAAGCGCACCGGCATCCCCATCGGCTTCACGCTGCCGGTCTCGCTCATCACGGTCGAGTTCGCCTATCCGCTGCTCTTCCCCAGCTACACCGCCAACTCCCAGGCCTGGGTGCCGCTGATGATCCAGGTGGCGGAGCTGGGCGGGACGCTCCTGCTGTCGGGGATCATCGCGCTCGTCGGCGGGGCGCTGGGCGAGATCGCGCTGGCGCGGGTGAAGGGCAAGCCGTTCCCCAAGGCCATCGCCCTCGCGGCGGCGGCCAGCTTCGCCTTCGTCATCGTCTGGGGCCTGGTGCGCATGCCGATGATCGACGCGCGCGACGCCGCCTCGCCCAAGCTCAAGACGGCCATCGTCCAGGCCAACGTCGGGGCGGGCGACAAGCACCTGCGGGCCGAGGCGGGCATCCGCCGCTTCCGCGAGATGACCGACGCCGTCCTGCAGGCCGAGCCGAACCTGGGCCTGGTCGTCTGGCCCGAGAGCGCGTTGAACCGGACTTTGGCGCTGCCGGCGAACCTGACCGGCTCCGCGGCGACCGAGGTGAAGGTGCCGATGATCGTCGGCGCGCTGCGCAAGGACAACTCCAGCCCGCGCGGCTCGCGCTACTGGAACAGCCTGCTGGACGTCGCGGCGGGCGGGCAGGTCATCGCCGCCTACGACAAGGTCAAGCTGCTGGTCTTCGGCGAGACGCTGCCGCTGTACGACACCATCCCCGGCTTCTACCACTGGCTGCTCAAGCAGGGCATCCTGCCGTACCTGTCGGTGTACGACCGCGGGACCAACTTCGATCCGCTGCCGGTGGGCCCCTACAAGCTCAGCGCGGACATCTGCTACGAGGACATCCTGCCCGGCCACATCGGCGACCTGATGCGCCCCGACGCGCAGGGGAAGCTGCCCAACGCGATGGTCAACGGCACCAACGACTCCTGGTACGGCCCGGCCGAGCCACCGATCCATCTGGCGCTGGCGCTGTTCCGGTCGGTGGAGCACCGCCGCTGGCTCGTCCGCTCCACGGCGACCGGCATCAGCGCCTTCATCGACTCGAACGGCCGGCTGGTGAAGAAGAGCGGCTTCGAGACCGCCGAGACGCTGGTGCAGGACGTGCCCATGGTCAGCGACGGGCGGACGGTCTACGGCACCATCGGCGACGTGCTCGGGTGGCTGGCGCTGGCGTTCTCGGTGGTCGCGGTGCTGCAGAAGCGCTGGCGGCCCTCACCCCCGGCCCCTCTCCACTCGTGAAACTCGTGGCGAGGGGGGGCCTGGTCTTCCGCTTTCCTCGACTCCGTCCACTTGGGCCTCGGCCAGCCCAGCCAGGATCTTTCAGAAAGATCGTAACGAGGCCGGCCGAAGAGACAGCAGCCACACGTCCAGCACGGACGTCGGGATCTGGCCCCCCCTCTCCGCGAGCCCGAGTGAACCCTGCGTCTATCGATGAGGAGAGGGGTCGGGGGTGAGGGCCGCCTCGACCATCTTCAGATCGGCGTCCGTCTTCACCTCCAGGCAGTCCGCCGCCGAGTCGCACTGCGGGCAGCGCCCGACGCTCTCGGTGCGGCCCCAGACCCGCTGGCAGCGCACGCACACGTAGAACGGGCGCAGCGTCGAGCGCGCCAGGTCGAGCAGCTCCTTGGGCTCGATCGGCGGGAGAGCCCGATCCCGCGGCCGGCGCGGCTTGAGGAGGATGGCGATCCCCGCGAACGCCAGCGCCGCGACGACGAGGCCCAGAAAGGCCGCGAAGCCGCGGAGCTCGGGGACGCGGTAGAGCACGCCTTGCTCCTCGTGGGAGTCGGCGAGCATCCGCAGCCACAGAGCGATCGCGCCGACGGCGCCCGCCGATCCGAGCAGCACCACGCCCCCGGCGCGGCCCAGACCAAACAAGCCATCGCGAACGTCCTCGAACAGGGCGCCCAGCGCGTCGAGCGTCTTCATGGCCGTCAGTGCTGGGGGGACTTGTTGGCGACGATCTCCTCGATCAGCGCCATCGACTCGGGATCGAAGTTGACGAACTCCACGCCCATCCCCGGCACGAGCTTCGGATCGTCCGGCGAGTTGACCCGGACCACCTTGCCCAGGCCCTCGATGAGCCGCGAGCCGTCCTTCAGCGAGAACTGCAGGTAGACGAAGCTGCCCAGCTCGTGCGGCTTCTTGGTCTTGATGAACATGCCGCCGACCGAGATGTCCACCGAGTACTCGGCCATGAACTCGTCGAAGGTGTCGAACCGGTACTGGATGAGCAGCTGCAGCGGCGCCCGTTTATGGCGGCGGCGCTCGTCCGCGCTCTCTTCGGCAGTCGCGCTCTTGATCTCGTCGTCCGCTGGGCACATGGCGGGAGCCATTCTAGCGCCATCCGCAAAGAAGCGCTCCCAGCCGGCACAATGCCTGCCGAGGCGGACGGCCAGAGTGAAACCCCGCCTGCTACCTTCGCATCCCACCGGGTGATCGCCATGCACCGCCCCGCTCTCCTCCTCGCCGCGCTCGCGCTGCCGCTGCTGGCGGGCGGCTGCGCCCCGGTGAACAGGCTCGTCGACCACTGGGCCCTGGGCGCCATGTCCGACCTCGCCGCGCGCGGCCAGTCGGCCCCGGCCGGAAGGCTGCCGTTCGAGAGCGCCGAGGAACTCGAGAGGCTGACTCGCCCCGCCGACGGCGAGGTCCTCGAGGTCCGCTCGCTGCCTCAGCCTCGGCCGATCGACGACGTCCGGCTGACGCAGGAGATCCTCACCTTCCCCAGCGCCATCCGGCTGCTCGGCGAATCGTCCAATCAGGCGGTGGCGCACGTCTTCCGCCGCGGCGCCTGGGGCGAGCGTCCCGTCCTGCTCTGGGTGCCGGGAGTCTCCATCGGCTTCGGCGACTGGCCCGGACTGACGGAGTACTTCACGTACGTCCTCGAGGCCGGAGCCGACGTCGTCCTCTTCGAGCCCCCGTACCACTTCTCCCGCGCCCCCGCAGGAACCGGCTCGGGCGAGGTCTTCCTCTCCACCGACTACGCCGACCACCTCTCCGCCTTCGCCCAGGAGATCTCCGACCTGCGCCGCCTGACCCGCTGGCTGCGCGCGCAGGGCGTGCAGGTCCTGGGCGCCTTCGGCAGCTCGATGGGCGGCGGCGTGGTGATGCGCACCGCGACCTTCGACCCCGCCTTCGACTTCCTCGTCCTCAAGCAGCCGCTGGTGGACTGGAACACCGTCCTGCGGACTCCGGAGATGGCGGGCGCCCGCAGTCGCATCGAGGCCCAGGGCATCGCGCCCGAGACCATGGCCCGCGCCTACCGCGCCCTCGACTCGCGCGGCGACCGGCCCAAGCTCCCGGCGGCGCGCATCTCGCTGCTCTACGGCCGCTTCGACCAGGTCGCGCCGGAGGCGCAGGCGCTCTCGCTCGCCGAGGCCTGGGGCATCTCCGACGTCACCGCCTACCCGCGCGGCCACGCGCTGATCATGTGGGGCGGCCTGCCGTACCGCGACGTGCCGCGCATCGTCGCTCGCCACCTTGACGCGCTGCGTCTATCCCGCCGCGGGCCCGACTCGCACGCCCGGTGACACCTGGACGATAATGCGGGCCCTTTCTTCCTGCGCCGCACTGGAGGGGCCATGCCCGTCTCGCTCGAAACCTTCCGCAGCCTCGTCGCCACCAAGACGCAGGACCAGAAGATCACGCCGGCCGAGGTTGAGGAGCTCGCCTCCCAGGGCCCGCTCACCGAGGAGCAGAAGGCGCTCGTCGCCGATGCCCTCAAGAGCGAGTACTTCGCCAGCAACTCCGAGCGCACCCAGGCCTTCGCGCAGCTGGGAATCGCCGTTGCGACCCCGACCCCGGGCGGCGAAGGCCTGACGGACAAGCTGAAGAACAAGCTCGTCGAGCTGGCCAAGGACCAGGTCTACGCCTCGCGCGATCTCTCGATCACCGACTTCAAGCTCGGCGACCGCGCCGGCGTCGGCGTGCGCGTGCAGGTGGCGCCGCTCGAGAACGACGACCCGCTCGTCGCCAACGATCCGCACCGCGCCGCGACGACCCGGAGGATGCAGGACGCCGGGCAGAAGGTGACCTGGGCCACCGTGGGCGGCGGCATCTACCCGCACGCGGGCTTCGGCTTCTCCGTCCCCGCCGGGCCCGCCAAGGTCAACGCCGGCTTCTCCGCCGGGGCCAGCCTCGGCTACAGCGTGCTCGCGCCCTACCCGCTCGAGGCCGGAAGCCTGAAGACGCTGGGCAAGAACCTCTCCGTCGACCTGCCCTTCGACGCCTCCAGGGCCCGCGCGCTGACCGAGGGCACCGAGGTCCGCATCGCCGGCCGCGGCACCATCGCCGCCAACGTGGGCGTGGGCGCCGGCGCGACGCTGGCCGACGTCGGCTCGCTCATCCACGTCGGGGCCTCGGCCAACCTCGGCGTCGGCGTGTCCAAGGAAGGCAGCCTCTCGCTCGCGGTCAAGAAGCTCGAGGGCGACAAGGTCTTCGTCTCGCTGTCCACGGTCGACTCCAAGGCCGCCAGCGTCAGCGGAGGCGTGAACGTCGGCGTCTCGGTGAACCTGAAGGACTCGCTCCCCGACCTGGGCGGCTCGCTGTTCAACCAGGGCGGGCAGCTCGCAGCCAAGGCGGTCGAGGGCGAGATCTCCAAGTGGGCGAACCTCGACCTGACCGCGGCCTACTCGCGCAGCAAGACCGAGACCGTGCTGCAGAACTACGTCATCGACCTGTCGACGCCGGAGGGCGCGCAGGCCTACGACGCCCTGCTCAAGCTCGACACGCGAGCGGCCGACAAGCTGGGCGCCGCGGGCAGCCCGTCGGTCGCCTTCGCCAAGCTCGACGAGGTCGGCCGCACCACCCACGCCAACGTGAACCTGCGCCTGGGCAAGCTCGAGCTGCTCCAGGCCGTCTCCGGCCGCACCGAGACGCACGGCACGCTCGACTCGAGCCAGGGGACGATCACCTACGACCGCGCGCGGATGGACCAGAGCTACTCGGGCATCCTCTCCAACATCTGGGAGGGCAAGCGGTCGATGTCGGCGGAGCTGGTGCAGACCTCGCGCCCCGGCCAGCCGACGGACAGCTACCTGCACCTGTCGCACACCGTCAGCGGCGACAAGGTCACCACCAAGGGCGACGTGCGGCGCTTCCTGGCGCTCTCGCAGATGCTGGGCGCGCAGGGCCAGAGCCTGGCCGCGGCGCAGGACGACAAGAAGCTCCTGGGCAGCTTCGGCAAGACCGACCGCACCGTGGACGTCTACGTGACCGATCAGGGCCTGCAGGCGCTGGCGAAGGCGAGCCCGCTGGAGATCCAGAAGGCGTTCGCCAAGACCTACGAGACGCTCGATCGCCCGTGGGACATGGACTACCTCATCGGCGGCAACAAGGGCGTCTGGACCCAGACCCCGTGGCTCGCCACCGACCACAAGGACTACGGCGACATCATGGGTTGCCTGCGCGGCTACCGGATGGGCGAGGAGAACGCGCAGCAGCTCGAGAGCAGCTACCGCTTCATGACCGGCCGCAGCCTGAACATGGACGCCTACGCCTTCCAGCAGAGCCAGCAGTTCGAGGCGCTGGTGACCAAGCTGCAAACGGCGGCGACCCCGGCGGAGCGGGCGCACGTCTTCGCGCAGGCGGACCTCAGCCTCGACCTGGAGCACGAGCTGGGGACCATCGCGCTGATCGCCGGCGGCGACGCGGTGATGGTCAACGACCTCAAGCTCAAGGACGCGACCGGCAAGGGCCGCGACCTCACCTTCGTGCGCGAGGGCGCTCTGCAGGATCCAAAGGCGGAAATCGACCGGATCCTGGCGCGGCCTGGCTGACCCGACACCCCGAGCCTGTCGAGGGGCCAGAGTTCAGTCTTCGCGAACCTTCGACGAGCCTCGGCTCCCGCTCCTCACGGCCCGGCCACCGCCGTCACGGTCACCGTCTTGTGCGGCGCTTCGGGATCGTTCGAGTCGATCGTGATCTCGAACTTGTGCGGGCCGCCCATGCCCTGGCCCATGCGGAACGGGACCGTCATGGTCGTGCTCTCGTTCGGCTGCAAGGTCGTCTGACCGACGACCACGGACGGCGGTCAACAGCCTTCCACGGCCTTGACCGTCGCCTCCTTGTGCAGCTCGAGCACGCCGGTGCCCGCGTTCTTGATCGTGAAGGTGTGCTCGCGCAGCTCGCCGAGCGGCACCTGGCCGAAGTCGTAGCTCTCTTCGCTGACGACGAGCTTTGCGCCCGACGTCGAGGGGCCGTTGCCGCCGCAGGCCGCCAGCGCCAGGCAGGCCAGGAGCGGGGCGGCGGCGAGGCTCGGAATCACGCGGTGGCTCATGCGTGATGAGTGACGACGAGCGCTTGCCGCCGCAACAGAGACCGCGATCGACCGATCGACCCCGCCGCGAAGGGCGGGTACTCCCGCCCGTGAACTACGCCGCCTGCACGGCCTTGCGCCACTTCGCCAGGTGCTTGGCCCGCTCCTCCGGCTTCATCTTGGAGACGAACTTCTTGTCCGCCTTCCAGGTCCGCCGGATCTCGTCCTTGCTGGGCCAGAACCCGACCGCCAGGCCCGCCAGGAACGCCGCGCCGAACGCCGTGGTCTCGATCATCCGCGGACGCACCACCGGCACGTCGAGCAGGTCGGCCTGGAACTGCATCAGGAGGTCGTTGGCGCACGCGCCGCCGTCGACCTTGAAGGCGGGGATGGCCTTGCCCGCGTCCGCGCTCATCGCCGCGGCCAGGTCGTTGACCTCGAAGGCGATGCCCTCGAGCACCGCCCGCGCCAGGTGCCCGGCGTTGGTGTCGCGGCTCAGGCCGGCGACCAGGCCGCGCGCCTCGGGGCGCCAGTGCGGCGCGCCCAGCCCGGAGAGCGCCGGCACGAAGACGACGTCGCCGGAGTCCTTCACGGTCTTGGCCAGCGGCTCGATCTCCGAGGCCTTCTTGATGAGCTTGAGCCCGTCGCGCAGCCACTGCACCGCGGCGCCGGCGACGAACGCGCTGCCCTCGAGCGCGTAGTTGACCTCGCCGCCCACCTTCCACGCGACGGTCGAGAGCAGGCCCTTGGTCGAGGCGACCGGCTTGTTGCCCACGTTCATCAAGAGGAACGCGCCGGTGCCGTAGGTGCACTTGGCCTCGCCGGGCTCGAAGCAGGCCTGGCCGAAGAGCGCCGCCTGCTGGTCGCCGGCCATGCCCGCCACCGGGATGCCGTCGGGCAGGCACTTGATGCCCTTGGTCGTCCCGTAGACCTCGCTCGAGCCCTTCACCACCGGCAGCACGTGCGCGGGGACGTTGAAGGTCGTCAGCAGCTCGGGATCCCAGGCGAGCGCCTTGAGGTTGAACAGCGAGGTGCGCGAGGCGTTGGAGACGTCGGTGACGTGCGCCAGGCCGCCGGTCAGCCGCCAGGCCAGGAAGGTGTCGATGGTGCCGAAGGCCAGGTCGCCCTTCTCCGCCCGCTCGCGCGCGCCCTTCACGTTGTCGAGGATCCAGGCGATCTTGGTCGCCGAGAAGTACGGGTCGAGCACCAGCCCGGCGTGCTCGCGCACGAAGTCCTCGCGGCCGGCGTCGCGCAGCGCCTTGCAGGCGTCGGCGGTGCGCCGGCACTGCCAGACGATGGCGTTGTGGATGGGCTTGCCGCTGCGCCGGTCCCACAGGCCGGTGGTCTCGCGCTGGTTGGTGATGCCGATGGCGGCGATCTCGTGCGGCTTGACCCCCGCGGTGCGCAGCGCCTTGGGCACGCAGGCCTCGACGGTGGCCCAGATGTCCTCGAGGTTGTGCTCCACCCAGCCCGGCTTCGGGAAGATCTGCCGGAACTCCTGGTTCACCTTGGCCTTCACGGCCAGGTGCTTGTCGAGCACCAGGACGGTGGTGCCGGTGGTCCCCTGATCGATCGACAGGACGTACTGGGCCATGGCGTGCCTCGCTCCTTCGTTGCCCCGCCCCCCTCCCCCATCCTCGGGGAGGGGCTGGGGGTGGGGACCCGGCCCGCCTTCAGGCCAGGTCGCGGATGAATCGTTCTATCTCTTCTGCGACCCGGGCGCGCTCCACGTCGAGGGTCAGCACGTGGCTCGACCGCTCCAGGCGCACCATGCGCACCGGCCTGGACCCGACGAGCGCGGCGCAGGCCAGCGCGGCCTGCGGCGGCACCGTGCGGTCCTTCTCGGAGTAGACGACGATGGTCGGGGCCTGCACCTTGGGCAGCGCCAGGCTCGCCCACTGCCGCACCAGGGCGAACTCCTCGGCCGCCGCCGCCGGGATGCGCCCGATGTTGGGCAGCCGGCGGCGCATCAGCGGGTCGTGCAGGTCGCTGGCGCGCTTCTGCACGAAGCGCAGCCTCGGCGAGAGCAGCCGCAGCTTGGTCACCGCCATCATCAGCGTGCGCGAGGTCGACAGCCGCAGCGCGGGCGCGCACAGCGACAGGCTGGCCACGCGGTCGGGGTGGTCGGCGGCGAGGATGACGGCGATGAGCGCGCCCATCGACAGGCCGACGAGGTGCACCCGCTCCTTGACCTCGAGCGACGTCGTCGGGCCGAGCCGGAAGAGCGCCGCGCGCGCCTCGTTGATCCACTCGCCGGCGCGCGAGCGCTCGAGCGCGTAGGGGTCGACCCCGTGGCCGGGCAGGCGCACGCCGATGGCGCGCATCCCGTTCCGGGCGAGGTGGTGGCCCAGGAAGCGCATCTCGAACGGAGTGCCGGTGAAGCCGTGGATGAGGAGGGCGGGCTTGCCCCTGCCGAGGTCGAACGGCATCAGCCGCGGGTCTTCACGCTCGGCGCGATTCACCTCTTTCCGATAGCACGCCAAGTGGCCTCGCGGGAGCGCTCATTTTCCGGGCTCGCGAGGTACTATCCGCGCCCCTACCAGGAGACGAACATGCCCGACAAGCCCGCAGCTCCCGCCGCCGCCGCCAAGGACGTCCAGCTGCAGATCGAGCTCGATGAGCAGACGGCCCAGGGCATCTACTGCAACCTGGCGATGGTGAACCACACGCCGACCGAGTTCACGCTCGACTTCATCTATGTGCAGCCGCAGCAGCCCAAGGCCAAGGTGCGCTCGCGGGTCATCACCAGCCCCCAGCACATGAAGCGGCTCCTGCTCGCCCTGCAGGACAACATCACCCGCTACGAGGCGAACTTCGGGCCGATCGACCTGGCGAAGCTGCCGGAAGGTCCGGTGCATTGAACGCAGTCGATAGTCGATGGTCGATAGTCGATAGGCACAGCCCCCCGGGGCAATGACCGCGCCCGGGGAACCCTCAGGTCGCCACGCGGTCCCGCCCGCCACGCTTGGCCCGGTAGAGCGCCTCGTCGGCGCGCGCGAGCAGCTCGCCCGCCGTCCTCGCCTGGTCCGGGAAGGCCGCGACGCCGATGGACAGCGTCGGCCGGACGCGCACTCCGTTCAGCTCGACCGCGCGCGCCGACAGCTCGGCCCGGACCCGCTCGGCCAGCACGCACCCTCCCGCCAAGTCGTGCCCGCGCAGGAAGGCGACGAACTCGTCGCCGCCGAAGCGGCAGGCCGCTCCCTGGGATCCCAGGACCTCGCCCAACAGCCGGCCGACCCTCGCGATCACGTAGGCGCCCAGCTGATGGCCGTGGCGGTCGTTGATCTTCTTGAGCTCGTCGAGGTCGATGGCCAGGAACGCCAGCGGGCTCGCCGTGGCGGCGGCGTCCTTCAGGGTCTGCTCCAGCGCCGCGTCGAAGCGGCGCCGCGAGGGCAGGCCGGTCAGGTCGTCGGTGCCGGCCAGCTCGTCCATGCGGGCGTGGAAGGCGCCCTCGAGGTCCCCGGCGCCCACGAACTTGATGACGCAGCGGCCGAGGTGGAGCCGGTCGCCCGGAACCAGGCGGTGGGGGCCGACGATCCGCTCGCCGTTCACCAGGGTCCCGTTCCGCGAGCCGAGGTCCTCGACGAGGTGGGCCGCGCCCTGGGGATAGACCCGGCAGTGCCGGCGCGAGACGCCCTCGGCCTGCAGGCACAGCTCGACGCCCGGCTCCCGGCCGATGGTGACCGGCCCCTTCACCAGGACGTGGGCCCCGAAGTCCGCCTCGGAGCCGTGCAGCACCACCAGCGCCGGCGGACACAGCGCGGACGCCCGCTCGAGGAGGTCCGGAGTCACCTCCGCGGTGCTGTCGAGGCCTGTGGGCTTCTTGGAGCTCATCGGAATCCTGGCCGCCTTGCCGGTCCCTTCTACCACGCAGCCCCCGGCGGCCCGCGTCGCGCGGCGTCGCCGTCGGCCTTACGATTGGGCAGCGGCGGAGGCCCCCGATGGAGAAGCGCAAGAAGGTCGCGAAGGGCGTCGACGCCTACATCGCCAGCCACCCGGTCGCCGTCCAGCGGCTGCTGAAGAAGCTGCGCTCGGCGATCCACCGAGCGGCGCCGGGGGTGCAGGAGAGCATCAGCTACGGCATCCCCACCTTCGCACTCGACCGGAAGCGGGTGCACTTCGCCGCCTACGAGGGCCACGTCGGCTTCTATCCCGGCGCCGAGCCGCTCGAGGTGTTCGCCCAGGAGCTGGCGCCTTTCGCGCTCGGCAAGGGCACCGTCCGCTTCCCGCTCGATCGACCGCTGCCGCTCGAGCTCGTGGCGCGGATGGTGAAGTTCAGGCTCGCCGTGGAGTGACCCGCGACCCGCTCAGCGCGAGCCCGGGCCGTCCAGCCGGTCCGAGTATCTGAGGACCATCAGGTCGGGCGTGAAGCCGTAGGGGTAGCTGCCGTCCTGGGTGACGTACCGGAGCGTGAACGCGACGACTCCGCGGTGGGCCAAGGGAGAGGCGCTCGAGAAGTTCCACGCGGGGGACGCCGGCTTCTCCGCCTGGAAGCCGGCCGCGAGGTTCCAGCCCTTCTCGTCGAGCCAGCCCACCGACATCCCGCGCAGGTCGCCGTCCTTGTCGTAGGTCTGCAGCCCGAAGATGCCGCGCCCGCCGGCCCAGTACAGCGGCTGCACCTGGGCGACGTAGTCGGAGCCCACCTTGCTCGGGAACGTGAAGCTCCAGGTCTTCCGCACCGGGTCGAACAGCCCGAACAGGATCTCGTACGCGTAGACGTCCCAGCCCTGGCACTCGAGGGCGACCAGCACCGTCCCGTCGGAGACGACCTTCGACTCGATGTAGCGGGAGGGGAAGCAGTGCACGCTGTCCCCGGGGAAGGTCGGCAGCGCGGCCGGGATCTCTTCCGGCGCCGCCGACTCGCCGTCCCAGATCTTGGCCACCAGGTTGCTGTCGCGCGCGTCCTCGGCGTCGTCGCGCGTGAACAGGACGATGCCCCGCGGGAGCGCGACGACCGAGGCGTAGAACTCCTTGACCTCGCCGAAGCTGCCCACCCACGCCAGCTGGTCGTGCAGCCGCACGCGGGTCCGGTCCCAGCCCGACGCGACGCGCCCGCGCCGCAGGGCGAAGATGCCGTCGCCTCCGTCCTGGATGGAGCCCATGTGCACCGCGAAGAGCGAGCCCTCGCCGTCGACCACCAGCTTGATCCACTCCGGGTAGGCGGCGCTGTCGATGACCTCGAAGCCGGTGGTCCGGCCGTCCATCCCCCACAGCTGGCCCACCAGCCCGCACGGCGGCCCCTCGACCCCGCCGCACGTGCCCGTCTGGCGCTCGCGGTAGGTCGCCGTATAGACCGAGCGCCCCAGGTACTCGGCGGCGCCGGGGACCCACCCCGTGGTGGCGAACAGGTCCGACTGGACCCGCCGCACGGTCCACGTCCCGCCGACCTTCATCGCCAGCATCGAGTCGTTGATGCCGTAGACGCTGGCGGCGACGGACTCGGTGAACAGCACGCTGATGTCGCCCTCGTCGTTCGCGGCGACGTCCACCACGGTGCGCAGGTTGGCCATGGCCGACATCGGCTCGACGAAGACCTTCTGCACCTCGTCCACCACGCACAGCGCCTCCAGGCAGTGCCCCACCGCGCAGTCGGCGTCGGAGAGGCACGAGCCGCCCGCCATCACCAGGCACTGGCCCGACGCGCTGCAGCCCTTCCCCTCGCCGCACTTGCGGCCGTTGCCCACCCGCGCCGGCGCGCAGCGCCCCAGGAAGCACATCTGGCAGTCGGCGCCGCAGTCGTTCCGCGCGTCGGTGTCGTCGGGGGCCAGCAGGCACTCGCCGGCATGGCCCTCGACGTCGCAGCGGGTGCATGGGTCGAGGCAGGCGCTCGAGCAGCACACCTGGTCGCGGCAGAAGCCGGCGCCGGCGTCGCCGGGCGGGCAGTCTGCGTCCCGGCCGCACGCCTCGCCCGGCTTGCGCGAGGTGCACCGGCCCTGGTGGCCCGCGGCGTTGCAGACCTCCCAGCTGGCGCACTCGCCCTCGCAGCACAGGCCGTCGGCGCACACTCCGCTCAGGCACTCCTCCGGCTCGGAGCAGGCCACGCCGACCGTGCGCCGGGTGTCGGGGGGCGCCGGCTCCGGCGGCATCTCGAAGCTGCGGCAGGCGCAGAGCGCGGCCAGGGCGACGAGGGTGAGGAGTTCGCGGCGCATGCGAGGCCCCAGTCTACCCCGCCTCCGCGGCGGGGCCAGCCGGCGCTCGGCGGCTCGGCGGCCCGGCGGGTGCCCCGGACCTGCAGCGGATCCTCGACGAGATCAAGGGCGAGCTGCAGCCGCAGCCTCCCCCCGCCCCGCCGACCGTTGTTGTGGGCCCGACAGCACCGGCGCTAGGCTCGCAAGCATCCCGTGATTGCCCGACTGCACATCGGCAAGAGCACCCGCGCGGACGTCGCCGAGGCCGTGCACGAGGCCGTCGGCGACGCCCTCAAGGACGCCCTGCACCCCGCGCTGGCCGTGGCGCTGGCCACCGACGAGTACCCGGCCGAGGCGCTGGCCTCCCGCCTGTCCGAGGCGCTGGGCAAGGTGCCCTGGGTCGGCTGCAGCGCGGCGGGCGTCTTCGCCGGGCCGCAGCTCCTGCGCCAGGGCCTCGTCGTCGGCGTCGTCTCCTCGGCCCAGGCCTACGTCGGGGTGGGCGCCGCCGGCCCCATCGGCGGCAACCCGCGCTCGGCGGGCGCCGCCGCGGTCGCGCGCGCCCTCGACCAGATCCCCGGGGCCGCCGCCGGCCGCGGCCGGGCCATGCTGCTCTTCCTCAACGCGCTGGGCGGCCATGGCGCCGAGGTCGTGCGCGGCGCGGTCCACGAGGGCGGCAACGCCGCGGCCTGGGCGGGCGGCGGCGCGGGCGACAACCTGCGCTTCATCCACGCCGCCCAGTTCGCCCGCGGCAAGGCCTTCACCGACCACGCCGTCGCCGCCGCGCTCGACCTGCCCGGGCCGGTGGGCGCGGGGATGCGCCACGGCTGGCGCCCCTACGGCCCGCCCACGATGATCACCCGCGCCCGCGGCCCGATGGCGGTCGAGCTCGAGTACGAGCAGGCCTTCGAGGTCTACCGGCGCACCGCCGCCGCCCACGGCGACCAGGTGACCGCGGAGGGCTTCACCGCCTTCGCCATGAACCACCCGCTGGGCATCCCCCAGGCCGACGGCGACCACCTCATCCGCGACCCCATCAGCGTCGACGACGCGGGCTGCCTGCGCTGCGTGGCCGAGGTGCCCGACGGCTCGCTGGTGCGGGTGATGGAGTCGGGCGCCGAGGAGCTCTTCGCCGCGGCGCGCGGCGCGGCCGAGGCGGCCCGGGCCGCCTGCGGCGGGGCGGTGGGCGGGGCGTTCGTCTTCGACTGCGTCTCGCGCTTCCTGCTGCTCGGGGACGCCATCGGCCAGGAGCTGGGCGCGGTCGCCGCCGGGCTGGGCGAGGGCGTGCCGTGGATGGGCTGCCTGACCATGGGCGAGGTCGGCGCGCTCGGCTCGGGCGTCCCGCAGTTCCACAACAAGACCGCGGTGGTGCTCGCCCTTCCGGGCTAGCCGGTAGTCGTTGGTGGGTGCTCGGCGGATCGGAAACCTGGCTCTCGGAAAGTGGTGGCGATGGTCGGCGACAGCGAGCTCAAGCTCACCGAGGAGCGCCTCTCGCGCGCGAGCGTCCTGCAGGAGCTCACCGTCGCCGCGCTCGACCTGTTCGACCCGCGCCGGTCGATGGACGACTTCCTCGACCGCATGGCGGTGCGCCTGGGGTGCGTGGCGGCGCTGTGCCTGGGCGAGAGCGAGCCGGGCACGGGCCCGCGCCTCTTCGGCGCGGCCGGCCTGTCGCGCGCCTCGCGGCGGCTGGCCGTGCCCGCGCCGGCGCCCGGAGCCGACCCCGCGGCGCTCGTCCTGCCCTACCCCGAGCTCTTGCGCGACGGCATGGTCCGCTGGAGCTTCCGGGTCACGCCGCCCGAGGGCGAGCTGTCCGGCAGCGCGCTGCTCCTCTTCTTCGAGGGCGGGCCGCGCCTGCCGGTGCAGTACCACGGGGTGGTCGAGCGCCTGGTGGAGATCGTCCGCACCGCGCTGCTGCACCGCCAGCTGTACGCCCGGACGCTGGAGAGCGAGCGGCGGCTCTACGAGCAGAAGACCCTGCTCGAGAGCCAGCGCGAGGCCAGCTTCGACGGCATCCTCTTCGTGGCGGTCGAGGGCCAGGCCAGCTGCAACCGGCGCCTGCGCGAGCTCTTCGGCCTGCCCGACGGCCCGCCGGCCATGCCCGAGGCGCTCTTCGGCAAGATCGCCGAGCAGGTGGCCGAGCCTGCCGACCTGCGCGCGCGCATGCTCAAGCACATGGGCGCCGCCGACGCCGCGCACGCCGGCGAGCTGCGGCTCAAGGACGGGCGCAGCTTCGACTACTCCTGCTCGCCGGTGCGCAGCGGCGAGGGGCTCTTCTACGGGCGCGGCTGGTACTTCCGCGACTCCACCGAGCGCCGGCGCGCCGAGAGCGAGCGCCTGCAGCTCTTGGAGCAGGAGCAGCAGGCGCGCGAGGCGGCCGAGGAGTCGCAGCGGCGGGCGGCGTTCCTGGCCGAGGCCAGCCGGATCCTGGCGGCCTCGCTGGACTGGGCGGCGACGCTCGAGCGGGTGGCGCACCTGGCGCTGCCGGGCTTCGCCGACTGGTGCGTGGTGGACGTGGTGGAGGAGGACCGCTCCCTGCACCGGGTGGCGGTGGCGCACGTCGACCCGGCCAAGGCGGAGGCGGCGCACCAGCTGCGCACCCGCTTCCCGCCGGTCCTGAACTCGCAGGCGGGCGTGCCCCGGGTGCTGCGCACCGGGCAGGCCGAGCTGTACCAGGACCTCTCGCCGGGGGAGCTGGAGGCCATCTCCCGCGACCCGGCCCACCGCGCGGTGCTCGAGGACCTGGGCGCGCGCTCGCTGCTCATCGTCCCGCTGACCGCGCGCGGCAAGCGGCTGGGGGCCATCAGCCTCGCCTACGGGCCGTCGGGGCGGCACTACGGGCCGGCGGACCTGGCGCTCGCCGAGGACCTGGCCATCCGCGCGGCGCTGGCGGTGGACAACGCCCGGCTCTACCTGCGCACCCAGGAGGCGGTGCGGGCCCGCGACGAGTTCCTCTCCATCGCCAGCCACGAGCTGCGCACCCCGGTGACCAGCCTCCAGCTGGCGGCGCAGGGCCTGTTGCGGCTGTCGAAGTCGGGCTCGCTGGCGCAGGTGCCGCCGGAGTTTTTGGCCTCCTCGCTGGAGACCACCGTGCGGCAGAGCACGCGGATGGCGGCGCTCATCGACCGCCTGCTGGACGTCTCGCGCATCCAGGCGGGCCGGCTCGAGCTGCAGATCGAGGACGTGGACCTGGCCTCGGTCGCCAAGGAGATCGTGGCGCAGACCGCGGCCGAGGCGGCGCGGGCGGGCTGCACGGTCACGCTGCGGGCGGGCGGCCCGGTGGTGGGGCGCTGGGACCGCGCGCGCCTGGAGCAGGTGGTGGCAAACCTCTTGTCCAACGCGTTCAAGTACGGCGCCGGCAAGCCCATCGAGCTCGAGGTCGCGATGGAACCCGACCGGGCCAAGCTGACCGTGCGCGACCAGGGCATCGGCATCCCGCCGGACCGCATGGGCCGCATCTTCGAGCGCTTCGAGCGGGCGGTTTCGGCGCGCAACTACAGTGGCCTGGGCCTGGGCCTGTACATCGTGCGCAGGGTGCTGGAGGCCCTGGGCGGGTCCATCCGCGTGCTCTCGCAGCAGGGGCTGGGCTCCACGTTCGTGGTCGAGCTGCCGTTCGCCGGGCCGCACCCGAGCGTGGAGGCGCCGGCGGCGGCGCCGGATCCCGCGGCCGGCGTCGGGAAGGGGGCGGCCTCGTGAGCACGCTGGCTCCCCCGCCCGCGCCGCCTCTGCCGGCGGCCCCGGTGATGCTGGTCGAGGACGACCCGGACATCCGGGCCATGGTCTCGCAGCTGCTCGAGCTGGAGGGCTTCACGGTCAAGGCGTGCGAGGACGGCCACGAGGCCCTGTCGGTGCTGCGGGCCGGCGAGCGGCCCTTCCTCATCCTGCTCGACCTGATGATGCCCAAGATGAACGGCTGGCAGTTCCGGGCCGAGCAGATGCGCGACGCGGCGCTGGCGGCGATCCCGGTGGTGGTGCTCTCCGGCGACGTGCGCGGCCAGGACCCGGGCTCGGTCCGGGCGGACGGCTACCTCAAGAAGCCCATCGATCTGGACGTGCTGCTGGAGGCGGTGCGGCGCTGGGGGGCGAAGAGGGCCTGAATCGCCTGGCCGCCCTGCCTCCCACTCGGCGCCCGCCCGGCCGGCTTGCGGCTTGCGGCTCGCGACTTGCGGCTCGGGACCGACGACCGGCCGGCCGCACCCGCTCGTCCGTTGACCTCTCGTCCGGGTTCTCCTACCCTTCGCGCCGTTGCCATCTCGAAGTTCCACTGTCCGTGCCGGAGGATTGTCCATGCGTAGGTTCACGCTCTCGATCGCTGCTCTCGCCGCTGTCTCGATGCTGGCCGCCTGCGGTGGCGGCTCCAACCTGAAGGCCGATCTCGACGCCACCAAGCAGAGGAAGGCGAAGATCGCGCTGGTCTCGCTGACCGTCAGCGACTTCGGCCGCTCGCTGCAGTTCGGCAACGCCTCGGGCGTCGGCGAGCTCATCTCCAAGAAGATGAACGAGATGGCCGCCCTGACCGAGACCACCCTCGGCACCGCCTGGACCGTCGTCCCCGGCGCGTCGTTCTCCACCACCGAGGGCTACGTCAAGCTCGCCAAGGGCGAGGCCAAGGACAACCTCTACACCGCCACCAACCTGAAGCTCTTCGCGGCCGACCGCAGCGACCAGGTCAAGACCAAGCTCGACCCGCAGACCGCCAAGGACCTCTGCGCGGCGCTGGGCGTCGAGCTGGTCGCGGTCGGCTACTCCGAGTGGACCACGGTCACCGGCGGCTTCATCCCCACCACCAAGGCCTACGCCAAGACCGTCTTCTCCATCTGGGACAACCAGGGCCGCCAGCTCTACAAGGACCGCAAGGACGTCGAGGGCTCCAAGACCCTGGGCGCCTTCGGCCGCGCGCAGGTCGACGAGAACAGCCTCGACGTCTGGGTCGGTGCCTACAAGACCGGCCTCGACAAGATGATGAGCTCGATGTAGCCGAGCGGACCAGCCTTCATCGACAGGGCGCCGGCGGCCTTCGGGCTCGCCGGCGCTCTTCGTTTGCACCGCCGTTCCTGCCGTGAGATTGGACCTTTGCACCCCGCGCCGAAGCCAGGCTGCCGGCGCACCGCCGATAGCTGATAGCTTCTGCGTCACTCGCCCATGAACAAGATCCTCCTGGTCGACGACGAGCCGGTCATCCTCACGGTCCTCCGGGGCATCCTCGCCCGCGACGACCGCGAGTTCGCGACCGCCGAGAACGCCGCGCAGGCGCTGCAACTGGCGCACGAGAGCGCGAGCCTCGAGGTGGCGCTGGTCGACAAGAACCTGCCGGACCGCAACGGGCTCGAGGTCGCGCGGGAGCTGAAGCACATGCACCCCGACGTCGAGGTGATCCTGCTGACCGGCTACGCCTCGCTCGACTCCGCCATCGAGGCGGTGAAGGTGGGCGCCTTCGACTACATCCAGAAGCCCATCGAGGACTTCGACGACCTGAACCAGAAGGTGCAGAACGCCGCGGAGAAGGTGCAGATCAAGCGCGAGCAGCGCCGGCTGCTGGACCGGTTCGCCGAGAGCGAGGAGCGCTACCGCGGGCTGTTCCAGGCCAGCGCCGACGCGCTGCTGATCGTCGACCCCGACCTGGGGCGCATCCACGACTCGAACCAGGCGGCGCAGCGGCTGTACGGCTACTCCAAGGAGGAGCTGGCGACGCTCATCGCCGACCAGCTCGGGCTGGCCGGGCCCGCGGCGGGCGGCGGCATCTGCGCCGAGCGCCACCACCGCAAGGACGGGTCGAGCTTCGAGGCCGAGGTCGCCTACTGCCAGTTCGACCTGCAGCGGCGGCCGATGCGCGTGGCCTCGGTGCGCGACGCCTCGGCGCGCTCGCACGCGGCCCTGGCGCAGAAGATGGACGCGCTCTCGCGGCTGGCCTCGCGGCTGACCAAGGCGCTCTCGGGGGCCCCGGCCACCGTGTCGGCGCCGCTGACCGCGCTCGACCCGGAGCGGACGACGCGCCTGGAGGAGGTGGACCTCAACGCCGTCGTCTCCGGCGCCAAGGCGGAGCTCGAGCGGCTGCTCGCGCCGGTCCCGCTGGCGGTCTCGCTCTCGCCCAAGCCCTGCCGGGTGCGCGCGGACTCGGCGCGGCTGACGGCGGCCCTGCAGGCGCTCACACTCAACGCGCGCGAGGCCATGGCGGGCAAGGCCGGCGCGCGCCTGGTGATCGAGACGGCCGTCGTGGAGCTGTCGGGGGCCGACGCCGCCGGGCTCGAGGCGGGGCGCTTCTGCGCGCTCACGGTCACCGACGGCGGCGCGGGGATGGCGCCCGAGGTGCTGGACCGCCTGTTCGAGCCCTTCTTCAGCACCCGGAGGGGCGCGGGCGTCGGCCTGGTGAGCGTGTGGGCCGCCGCGAGGCAAGCGGGCGGCGCGGTGCGCGTCTGGAGCCAACCCGGGACGGGCTCCACCTTCAAGCTCCTGCTGCCCGAGCTCTCCGACGCGCCATGAGCGAACCGGCCCCGACCCCTGCCGCCGTGCAGCAGCCACCGCCTGCGTTCCCGAGCCTCGGGTGGGCCTTCATCGGCATCGCGGCGGCCCTGGCCGCGGCCGCGCTCGTCCTCTCGCGGGTCTCGGAGAGCACCTGGGCGCTGCTGACGGCGGCCGGCTGCGCCGCGGTGGGCTTCGGGCTGGTGCGGCACGCCTACCGCCTCGCGCGCGAAGCGCACGACCGGGTGCCGCTGATGGCCTGCGGGTTGCTGCTCGGCTTCCTGGCGATCCCGCTGTTCGGCGCGGTGGGGCTGGGGGTGCTGTACCTGCTGACGCCGAGGTAGTCGGTGAGCCATGGGCCTCGGTCGCCCGCCGGCCTCACGCCACCGCGGTGTGGTCACGGATCGCGAGCAGGCAGCGGACAACCCAGCACGCAAGCTTGCGCCAGGCGAAGCCGTGAAGCCGGCACGCCTGGGAGAGAGCCGGAGTGGCTTTTTTTCGTCCCCGCTTCAGCTCTGCAGCGCGCTGACGATCTCCCGGGCCACGCTGCGCGCCCGCTCGATCTCCTCGGCCGGGAAGCTCACCGCACCGACGACCGGGTGCCCGCCGCCGCCGTACTTCTCGCAGATGCGCGCGAGGTCGTGGGTGCGCTTCTCGCGCGCCCAGGGGTTGGAGCCCACGCTGATCTTGGCCCGGGTCGGGTACTTGCACACCGAGACCGTGTAGCGGGCCTCGGGGAACAGGTCGTAGCTGATGAACTTGTTGAGCGCGCCGACGTCCTGGTCGGCCACGTCGAAGAAGACCACGCCGCGGTCCAGCTTGGCGCGGCCCTTCACCATGTCCACCACCGAAAGGTGCTTCTGGTACAGGGGCGCGAGGCGCTCGGCGACGTAGTCGGCCTTCACCAGCTCCTCGAGCGACTTGTGCTGCATGTCGCCGATGAGCTTCGGCAGGAAGCCCGGGCCCGGGTTGGCTTCGATCACCAGCATCAGCTTGAGCGCCGGCTCCTCCAGGCGCACCGCGGTGCGGGCGTCGGGGAAGAGCGCGCCGTCGATGATCTCCGCCCACTCCACCAGCTGGACGAGCGGCCGGTCGTCGAAGCCGAACTTCTCGCGGGCCACGCGGCACAAGAACTTGGTGCAGCTCTTGGCCTCGGGGTCGTGGAACTTGCGGCCCGAGGTGTCGGCGCGGAAGTGGGCCTCCTCGCCGGGGTTGGGGAAGCTGGAGACGTGGTGGTCGAACCACCAGGTGAGCTTGCCCGACACCGAGTAGCGGAAGTCGACGATGGCGTTCTGGTCGCCCTCGAAGAGGCGCTCGTCGAGCGGGTCGTTCCTCTTGTGGGCGAGCCCCTGGTAGGTGAACGACGCCTTGGCGTCCACGCGCTCCCGGTAGAAGCGCGTGAAGACGGCGGCGCTGGCGGCCCCGTCGAAGCACCCGTCGTGGAAGAGGACCTTCACCGTCGTCATGAACCCGCCTCCATCGTCCGTTCCGAGGGGGAGTGGGATTCCCAACCCGCCCCGTGCGTTGCGCCATTCCCCCGCAACGAAAGCCGCGGATGCTACCTCAGGCAGCCTCGCTTCCCCAACCCCCGCCCTTCGCTTTCCACCCAGGAGAGAGGGGCCTCGCTCGCCGTCTGCATCGTTTCCCCTCTCCCGGGCGCTCGGCTGGCCCAGACCGGAGCCTTCCCGAGGGTCCCGACCGGGCGTGCCGGAGAGGCGGCGGCCGAGAGGAGCTGGGCAGGTGCCACCTCGGCCATGAGCCCGTTGCAGCCACCGTCGAGGAGAGGGGCCGGGGGCGAGCCGCTACACGGGGGCGAGGGGTCGCTTCCCCCTGGCAGGCCGATGCGCTAGATTCCGCGCCCCGATTCGTGGGGGTTTCTATCCTCGTTGTTGAGGAAGTGATGAGCATGGCTGACGAAACTCCAGGTGGCGGCGGAAAGCGCGGCGGAAACAAGCCCTTCCCCAAGACGTTCGGCGACGTCATGAAGGGCATTCCGGCCGGCAAGGGCGGCGAACCGAAGCGCGAGGGTGCCTCGCCCGAGAAGCACGCGGGCGGCGAACGGCACGACAAGCGCGACAAGCGCCGGCGCCCCGAGGAGCCCAAGAAGGGCCCGGTGGTCGTGCGCAAGCCGCCGCCGCTCGGCGCCAAGCCCGCCGAGAGCGCTGCCGGCGAGAAGCCCGCGGAGGGCATGGCTGGCGAGAAGCCCGCCGAGGGCGCCGTCGCCGCTCCCGCCGTCGCGGCCGCGCCGCACGCCCACGAGACCCACCACCGGACCGAGCCCAGGAAGACCCCCAAGACGGTCTTCCGCCGCGCCGACGGGCTGAACCTGCCGCCGCGCGAGGCCGAGGGCGAGAAGGCCCTGGCTCCCGCCGAGCCCTCGGGGCCTCCTGGACCCGAGGAGAACTTCGCCGAGCTGTTCGCCGCCTCCCAGGCGGCCGCCACGCCCAAGCGCTTTGAGGTCGGCCAGAAGGTCAGCGGCCGCATCGTGCAGATCGGCCACGAGCAGGCGTTCCTGGACCTGGGCGGCAAGGGCGAGGCGATGATCGACCTCGCCGAGCTCAAGGACTCCCACGGCAACCTGATCGTCGCCCTGGGCGAGATCCTCGAGGCCTACGTCCTGGCCACCGGCGGCGGCATCGTCGTCACCAAGCAGCTCTCCAAGGGCGCCCAGCGCGACTTCCTCGACGAGGCCTGCCACAGCGGCATCCCCGTCGAGGGCCTGGTCACCGGATTCAACAAGGGCGGCCTGGAGATCGACCTGGGCGGCATCCGCGGCTTCTGCCCCGCCTCGCAGGTCGACGTGCGCCGCGTCGAGGACCTCTCGACGCTCGTCGGCCAGCGCTACCTGTTCAAGGTCATCGAGCTCAAGGACACCGACGTCGTCCTGTCCCGCCGCGGGCAGCTCGAGGCCGAGGGCCAGAAGAAGGCCGCCGAGCTCCGCGAGACGCTGCACGTCGGCCTCCAGCTCGAGGGCACCGTCACCAGCGTGCGCGACTTCGGCGCCTTCGTGGACCTGGGCGGCATCGAGGGCATGGTCCACGTCAGCGAGATGGGCTACTCCCGGGTCGCCCACCCCAAGGACGTGCTCGCCCCCGGCCAGAAGGTCATGGTCGAGGTGGTGCGCATCGACGCCGCCAAGGAAGGCGAGAAGCACGAGCGCATCGGCCTGTCGATGAAGGCCCTGCAGCAGGACCCCTGGCAGCAGGCCGCGGCGCAGCTGCACGAGGGCGACCGCATCAAGGGCAAGGTCGTGCGCCTGCAGCCGTTCGGCGCCTTCGTGGAGATCCTCCCCGGCGTGGACGGCCTGGTGCACATCAGCGCGCTGGGCGCCCCCAAGCGCATCGCGCACCCCTCCGAGGTGGTCAAGGAGGGCGACGAGGTCGAGTGCGTGGTCGAGGCCATCGACGCGAGCAGCAAGCGCGTCAGCCTGCGGCGCATCACCGGGGACGAGCCGGCGGCCGAGGCGGGCCCGGCCAAGACCGTGCGCGACCTGTCCCCCGGCGCGCCGCCCAAGGTGGGCGACCTGGTGGACGCCACGGTGGACAAGGTCGAGCCGTTCGGCCTGTTCGTGCGCTTCAAGAACGGGCGCGGGCTCATCCCCAACGTCGAGATGGGCACGCCCAAGGGCGCCGACCACCGCAAGATGTTCCCCCCGGGGACCGTCTTCAAGGCGGCGATCATCGAGATCGACGGCACGGGCCGGCTCAAGCTGTCCAAGGCCGGCGCCGAGCAGGCGCAGGAGCGCGCCGAGTACCGCGAGTTCATGAAGGAGCACCAGAAGGGCGCTCCCGGCGGCAAGGGCTTCGGCACCCTCGGCGACATGCTCAAGAACCTGAAGAAGTAGCGGCAGGCCTCCGCACCTGCCCGCGCGATCCCAGAAAGCCGGACGCCGACCCCCTCGGCGCCCGGCTTTCGCTTTTGCGGCGGCCGTCCGTGCCGTCCGCGGCGGCGGCCCCACCCCGCCGCGGCAGAGGAGCTCGTGAACGCGGAAACCCCGAATGCAGCACTTCTGCCCTGGCGGGTGTCCACCTAGGCTCGGCCCCACCAATCTGGTACTCTCTTCATCCTTAAAGTGTCCTGTTTCTAGACGGATAGGGCACGCGCAGGGCCGGAGACGGAAGCAGGCGGAGCGGGGTGCCGGCCTCGAACCGCACGAATCGTTGGAGGCCCTGCCTCAACCACCAGGCGAGCGACCCCTCATGTCACGCACCTCGATCTCCTTCGTGGCCGTTCTGGCCGTGCTGCTCGCTGCGGGCACTTCGCTCGCGGTCCCCGCCGCGCCCTTCCCCGTCCCCCTGCACAACGCCGACGGGTCGGTGGTGATGGGCCGCCTGCTGGGCGACGAGAACCTGACCTGGGCCGAGGACGAGGAAGGCTTCCCACTGGCGTATGACTCGCTGATCGGCGCCTGGCACTACGCGACGCTCGGCCCCGACGGCCGGCTGGCGCCGCTGCCCTACCGCGCCGGCGAGGCCGACCCGAACCGGCTCAAGCTCACCCGGCACCTCTCGCCCACCGTCGAGGCCTCCATCGCCGCGCTCAAGCGCCGGCCGGAGTACAACCGCCCCGCGATGATCCCGCCGCGCGGCGCCGTCCGGAACCTGGTCTTCCTGGTCAAGTTCAACTGCACCTCGGGCTGCGACGCCGCCACCCGGAACACCACCCTGCCGCCGACGGCCTTCGGCCCGGTCTTCAACGGCGCCACCGGGTCGGTGAAGGCCTACTACCGCGAGGTCAGCTACGGGACCCTCACGCTCGACTCCACCATCGCCGACGATGCCTGGATCCAGCTGCCGCACAACGACCAGTACTACGTCTACAACGCCCAGACCTCCGGCGGCCGCCCGGACCTGATGATCCAGGACGCGGTGCGGGCGCTCGACGACAAGTACCGCAGCACCGGCGGCTTCCCGTTCAAGCAGTACGACTCGGACGGGGACGGGGTCATCGACGCGGTGGACGTCATCCACGTCGGCCCGGGCTACGAGACCACCGGCAACGCCAACCTCATCCACTCGCACTACGGCAACCTGGGCGACACCCAGTCGGAGTTCACGTCGTTGGACGGGACCTGGTTCAACGCGTACCACACCGAGCCCGAGCTCAGGCAAGGCGGCGGCGTCGTGCAGATCGGCGCCATCTGCCACGAGACCGCCCACTTCTTCGGCGCCCCGGACCTCTACGACTACAACGGCGTCTCCCAGGGCGTCGGCCTGTGGAGCCTGATGGCCGGCGGCTCGTGGAGCGGCCCCGGCAACGACGGCACCTCGCCCAGCCACCCGGAGGCCTACATCAAGAAGATGCTCGGGTTCACCACCCCGACCCTGGTCGCCGCCTCTGGGCCGCAGACGCTCACCCCCGCCGAGACCACGGCCAAGGTGCTCAAGATCCAGGCCGGCATGCCGGGCCAGGAGTACTTCCTGGTCGAGAACCGCCAGCGGACCGGGTTCGACTCGTACCTGCCCGCCTCGGGGCTCGCCATCTTTCACGTGGACGAGGCCAAGAAGACGCTGGACTACGTCTGGTCGGGCAGCGCCTGGGTCCTCACCGGCTGGAACATGGACCCCAACCACTACCTGGTGGACCTGGAGCAGGCCGACGGCGCCCGCCACCTGAACAAGGACGCGAGCAGCGGCGGCAACCAGGGCGACGCCGCCGACCTCTACCTCCCGGGCAAGACCTTCGGCACCGCCACCACCCCCAACAGCAAGCCCTACGGCACGGGCGCCGCCAAGATCTCCATCGAGTCCATCTCCAAGTCCGGCACCAGCCTCTCCTTCACCGTCGTCCTCAACGGCGGCACCACCGCGCTCGGCCAGAGCTGCGTCGGCGACACCCAGTGCCAGTCGGGCTTCTGCGCCAGCGGCGTCTGCTGCGACCAGAAGTGCGACCAGGGCCTGTGCTGGGGCTGCTCGGTCGCCGCCGGGTCCAGCCAGGACGGCCGCTGCGAGCAGGTGGGCGTCTCCTGCAACGACCAGAACCCCTGCACCACCGACGACCGCTGCCGGCAGGGCACCTGCGCCGGCCTGCCCAAGGACTGCGGCGCCGGCGGCACCTGCAAGTCCAGCGGCTACTGCAACCTGTCGACCGGCGCCTGCGAGGGCGGCGGCAACCTGGCCGACGGCACCGCCTGCGAGGACGGCAACGCCTGCACCCAGGGCGACCGCTGCCAGGCCGGCGCCTGCAAGAGCGGCGCGGCCTCCAGCGCCTGCCCCGCCCCCGACTCCTGCCACGAGGGCTCGGCCTGCAACGCCGCGACCGGCCAGTGCGACCCCTTCCCGGCCAAGGCCAACGGCACGGCCTGCAACGACGGCGACCTGTGCACCGGCGGCGACGCCTGCCTCGCCGGCGTCTGCCTGCCCTCCACCCGCGTCTCGTGCCCCGCGCCCGACTCCTGCCACGGCGTCGGCACCTGCGACAGCGCCACCGGCAAGTGCCTCTCGACCTACCCGGTCCGCCCCGAGGGCTCGCCCTGCGACGACCACAACGCCTGCACCAGCGTCGACGCCTGCGCCGCCGGGGTCTGCAAGGGCACCCCCAACGCCAGCACCTGCGCCGCGGACCAGTGCCACGCCGCCGGCACCTGCAGCCCCACCACCGGGCTCTGCTCCGGCACGAACAAGCCCGACGGCACCGCCTGCGACGACCAGGACGCCAACACCGAGGCCGACCAGTGCACCTCCGGCCTGTGCAGGGGCCGGCCGCTCGGCCAGGGGCCCTGCTCGGGCAAGGCCGACGGCGCCGACTGCAACGACGGCGACGCCTGCACCCGCTCCGACATGTGCCTGTCGGGCCAGTGCAAGGGCACCAACCCCAAGATCTGCAACAGGCCGCCCGACGACTGCCACATCGCCGAGGGCATCTGCGACTGGCAGGGCGGCGAGTGCGGCTACCTCAGCAAGCCCAACGGCGTCTCCTGCGACGACGGCGACCCGGCCACCGCCGACGACCGCTGCGAGAACGGCCGCTGCCGCGGCACGCCGGTGACCGAGCCGGGCGAGTGCGAGGGCCAGGCCGACGGCGCGGCCTGCTCCATCGGCCAGTGCCAGGCCGGGGCCTGCCTGGCCCCGCCCGCGCCCCCGCCGCCGGGGTGTGGGTGCGCATCCTCCACCACCCCGTCCGCCGCGTCGCCTGGGCCCTTCGCCCTGCTGCTGCTATCGGCTAGCATCCTGCGCTCGCGAAAGCGCCGAGGCCTTCCCCCCTCCCCGTCCCTCGTCGATCGATCGCTCTCCCCGGAGAATCAGCCATGAAGCGAATCGCGCTCCTGTCCGCCCTTGCCGCGCTCTTCGCCGCCTGCCCCACCAACCAGCAGCCGGACGGCGCGCCCAAGTCGCTGGGCCCCATCGGCTCCATGCAGCGCGGCATCGTCAACGGCTCGCCCGACACCAACACCGCGCACACCGCGGTGGCCTACATCCAGATCACCGCGACCGGCGGCTCCGCCTCCTGCACCGGCACCCTGGTCAACGGCAGCTGGGTGGTGACCGCGGCGCACTGCACCTGGGACTGCTACCCCGAGGGCACCTGCAGCCAGGTGGACAAGGGCATCAACAACGCCGGCGCGTACTACGTCTGCTTCACCCAGCCGGGCAGCATCAGCCCCGACTCGGGCCGCTGCTCCTATGTCAGCGAGGTCCACCGCCACAGCGACTGGGACACCAAGAAGGACGCGCGCACCAACATCTACAGCGACGTCGCCATCCTCAAGCTGTCGACCAACGCGCAGACCAAGTGGGGCATCACCCCCATCCCCGTCCTGCCCTCCTCGCTGCTCTCCAACCTCACCTCGAACACGACGGTGGAGTACTCGGGCTACGGCCTGCAGGACTTCCCCAACAACTGCGGCTACAACTGCCCCATGGGCACGCGCTACCACGTGAGCGCGAAGCTCGACACGGTCTGCTACTCGGCCTACGGCTGCTACCTGTCCAGCGGGGGCACGGCCTCCAACAACACCATCTGCGGCACCCAGACCCCCGGCGGCACCTGCAGCGGCGACTCGGGCGGCCCGGCCTTCCTCAAGGTCGGCGGCGTGGAGTACGTGGTGGGCGCCACCAGCTACGGCGACCAGAACTGCCAGTACTTCGGCTGCTCGACCAACCTCGCCAAGTTCGAGCCGTTCCTGTCGACCTACCTGGGCAAGGGCCTCGCCAACGGCGCGACCTGCAGCCAGGCCATGGACTGCAAGAGCGGCTACTGCGTGGGCACCAAGTGCTGCAACGTGGCCTGCGGCGGCGACTGCTACTCCTGCTCGACCGGCTCCTGCACGGCGCTGGTCAACTCCTCCTGCAACGACGGCAACCCCTGCACCACCAACGACGTCTGCAACGGCGGCAACTGCTCGGGCACCCCCAAGAACTGCGGCTCCACCAGCGGCGGCGGCTGCACCGTGGGCGGCACCTGCAACCTCTCCACCGGCAACTGCGACGGCGCCGGCCCCAAGGCGGACGGGACGGCCTGCGAGGACGGCAACCCCTGCACCCAGGGCGACAGCTGCCAGAGCGGCAACTGCACGGCCGGCGCGCCCGCCGGCAGCTGCCCGGCCCCCGACGCCTGCCACGAGGCGTCGGCCTGCAACGCGGCGACCGGCAGGTGCGACGCCTTCCCCACCAAGCCCAACGGCACCGCCTGCGACGACGGCGACCCCTGCACCGGGGGCGACTCCTGCCTGGCCGGCTCCTGCCTGCCCTCGACCCGCGTCTCCTGCCCCGCCCCCGACGTCTGCCACGAGGCCGGCACCTGCAACCCGGCCACCGGCAAGTGCCCGTCGGCCTACGCCAACAAGGCCAACGGCACCGCCTGCAACGACGGCAACGCCTGCACCAGCAACGACGCCTGCGCCGACGGCGTCTGCAAGGGCGCGGCGAACTCCAGCGCCTGCCCGGCCGACCAGTGCCACGCGGCGGGCACCTGCAGCGCCGCCACCGGCCTGTGCTCGGGCTCGAACAAGCCCGACGGCACCGCCTGCAACGACGGCGACGCCAAGACCGAGAGCGACGTGTGCACCGCCGGCATCTGCAAGGGCCGGCCGATCGGCCTGGACCCCTGCTACGGCGCGGCGGTGGGCGCCGACTGCGACGACAAGAACCCGTGCACCCGCGACGACTTCTGCGTGAACAACGTCTGCACCGGCACCAACCCCAAGCTGTGCCAGACCCCGCCGGACGGCTGCCACCAGGCGGAAGGCACCTGCAACTGGGAGACGGGCAGCTGCGTCTACAAGACCCTGCCCCAGAACTCCGCCTGCGACGACGGCGACGCCAACACCACCGAGGACCACTGCGAGAACGGCCGCTGCGTCGGCACGCCGGTCATCCCGCCGGACGAGTGCCAGGGCCAGGCCGACGGCACCAGCTGCACGGGCGGAAGCTGCAAGGGCGGGGTGTGCACCAAGGTCGACCCGCCTGCGCCGGTCGGCGGCTGCGGCTGCGGCAGCACCGGCGGCGCCTCGGCGGCGCCCTCGGCCCTGCTGATGGCGCTGGCCGCCTCGGCGATGATCCGGCGGCGCCGGCGGTAGGTCGTCGGTCTGGCCGGCGCGCCCGCCGGCCACTGCCGGCCCGAAGTCTCGAAGTCTGTTCGAAGAGCGCCGGCCCCAGGTCCGGCGCTCTTCATTTTTTGGGGTGGCGAATCCAGCGGATGACGCCGCGCATCCAAGGGCCGGGTGAACGGCCATGGATGCGCCCGCACGGGTGGTCATCGTCGGAGGAGGCTTCGGTGGGCTGCACGCGGCCCGGGCGCTGGCGCGCTCGCCCGTGCAGGTCACCCTCGTCGACCGCCGCAACTTCCACCTCTTCCAGCCGCTGCTCTACCAAGTGGCCACCGGCGGGCTGTCCCCGGCGAACATCGCGGCGCCGCTGCGCGGAGTGCTGCGCCGGCAGCGCAACGCCGAGGTGCTGCTGGCCGAGGCCGTGGGGATCGACGCCGAGCGCCGCAGGCTGCTGCTCAGCGACGGCGAGCTGCCCTACGACGCGCTGGTGCTGGCCACCGGCTCCACCCACCACTACTTCGGCAACGACCGCTGGGGGCCGCTGGCGCCGGGGCTCAAGACCCTGGAGGACGCCACCGAGATCCGCCGGCGGATGCTGCTGGCCTTCGAGACCGCCGAGCGCGAGCCGGACCTTGAGCACGCGCGGCGCCGGCTGACCTTCGTGGTGGTCGGGGCGGGGCCCACCGGCGTCGAGCTCGCGGGCGCCATCGCGGAGATCGCCCGGGACACGCTGCGCGGCAACTTCCGGCGCATCGACCCGGCCAGCGCGCAGATCGTCCTCATCGACGCGGTGGAACGGGCGCTGCCGACCTACCCGCCGGACCTCTCGCAGAAGGCGGCGCGCGCGCTGCGCGACCTCGGCGTGCAGGTCCTGACCGGGGCGATGGTGAAGGTGATCGAGCCGGGGGCCATCGCCTTCGAGCGCGACGGCAAGCTCGAGTGCCTGCCGGCCGAGAACGTGTTCTGGGCGGCCGGGGTGAAGGCCTCGCCGCTCGGGGCGCTGGTCGCGCGTGCCGCCGGAGCCGAGCAGGACCGCCAGGGCCGGGTGATCGTCAACCCGGACCTCACGGTGGGCGAGCACCCGGAGATCTTCGTCGTCGGCGACCTCGCCCACGCCGAGCAGGATGGCCGGCAGCTGCCGGGCGTCGCTCCCGTCGCCATGCAGCAGGGACGCTACGTGGGCGGCGCCATCGCGGACCGGCTGGCCGGACGCCCGCCGCAGGGACCGTTCCGCTACGTCGACCGCGGCAGCATGGCGGTCATCGGGCGCACCCGGGCGGTGGCCGACATGAACGGGGTGCGCTTCGGCGGCTTCTTGGCGTGGCTCGCCTGGCTCTTCGTCCACCTGATGTACCTGGTGGGCTTCGGCTCGCGGCTGCTGGTCTTCGTCCAGTGGGCCTGGAACTACTTCACCTACAACCGCTCGGCGCGGCTCATCACCGGGCCCAACCCGCTGCCGCTGGTGCAGCCGGAGGCCAAGGACTACGTGCCGGCGCGCACGTCGAGGCCGCCGCAGGAGAAGCCCGCGGCGACGCATTGAGCGCCCCGCCACCCGCGGACGGCGCCGCAAGCGTCAGCGCGCGGAGGACAGCCAGCCCTGGGCAGTGAGGAGCCACGAGTCGAGCAAGGACCGAAGCGAGTCCTTGTCCGAAGCGATCCGGTCACTGCGCGGGGCACTGTGTCCTCCGCGCGCTGACGCTTGCGGCTCGGCACGAGGCGCGCCGGCGCACCAAGCATCCCGCTCCTTCAGCGGTGTCGACCGCCGGTTCGCACGGACCTGCCTACTCCAGGCTGGTCACCATGATGGACGCACCGTCGTGGGGCTTGGACACGTCCAGGCCTACCTTGAACGCGTCGGGCCGCCCCGCGCAGCTCATCTCGATAACGACATGGACCTCGGTCGTGCCTGCGTTGGGAACGACATCGAACTCCACGAGGCGCTCGTCGCGTTGAAGCCCGGAGACGGTCCCGCCGGAGACCAGCGGCTCGCCCGCGAAGGTAACCTGCTCGTAGCTGGTCAGCTCGAAGCGGGCGTGCACCACGAGGCCGCCGGCGTCGCGCGCCTGCCAGGTGACCGGGGCGTACATCGCGTTGAGGAAGTCCCAGGTCGTGGTCGGGCTCCGCTCGCAGATGGGTGTGGGAGCCGGGTCGCAGCCCAGGAAGTAGGTCCCGGACAACCCGACCGCCGCGCCGCCGAGGGCCGCCTTGCGCAGGATCTTCTTGAGGTGCTCGGCTGCCTTCTCGTGCGGCGACTTGGGTGTCCGCTCGTCGTGGTGGCCCATGGGCTACTCCAGGCTGGACACCGCCACCGCGCTTCCGGCCTGCGGCTTGGAGACGTCGAAGGCGAGCTTGAGCGCTTCAGGCTTGGACTCGCAGGCGAGCTGGACGACGACCTCGATCCGGCTCGCGCCGGCGTCGGGCACGAAGTCGATCGTCACCGCGGTGGCGTCGCGCTGGACGGCGACGACCGAGGCCCCGGAGACCGCTGGGTCCGCGGCGAAATCCAAATTCGCGCCCATGCCGTTCAGGCCGAGGCTTACGTGGACCATCAAGCCGCCCGCGTCGCGCGCGACCCAGGTGGCCTCGGCCGTGGCGTAGCCGCCGTTCAGGAAGGTGGCCGTCGTGGGGCTGTTGTCGCAGATGGGCGGCGGCAGGGGGTCGCACACCGTCGGGCCGCACGAGCCGCAGCCGCTGCTCAGGCCCAGCGCCGCGCCGCCGACCGCGGCGTTGCGAAGGATCTTCTTGAGGTGCTCGGCCGCCCGCTGCTGCGGCGACCTGCCGTCCTTGTCCTGGCTCATCGTCCCTCCCTGGCGGCCCCGGATGACCCCGCAACTGTCTCACGAACGGCGCGCTCGAGGGCAGCGGCCTCGGCGGCGATGGTTCTCTCCGTCCCGCGCAGGCGCCGCGACAGGTTGGCAACCCAGCCGGCGGCCGGCGCCGACGGGCCGCGCTCGCGGACGAAGCCGACGATCTCGCGCAGGCCGGCGACCGAATCCCGGGACAGCCGCCGGTTGAGGTCCTTGGCCGTCCCGACCCACTCCGGCCGGTACCGCTCCGGGTGGAAGTGGCGCGCGGCCTCGGCGTCGAAGCGCGTCCCCATCAGCTGGTTGGCGAGCGAGCGCGCCGAGAAGTTGCGCTCGAAGAACGCCTCGAGGGCCAGCTCGAAGGTCCGCTGGATCTCGGGGTTGGCCAGCCGGTAGTCCCAGCCCAGCCAGTCCCCGGTGCAGCGGCGCTCGCGCTGCATCCGCTCGAGGAGCGGCGTGCCGGCGTACAGCTCGACGCGGCCGAAGTTGAAGGGGTTGTCCCCGAAGTCCTCCATGAAGGCCAGGTTCGCCTCCAGGCTCTCCAGCGTCGTGTCCGGGTCGAAGACGAGCAGGTTGAAGCAGACGTAGAGGCCCAGGTCGGTGAGGACCTTCAGCGCCGCGTGGTTCTGCTCCGAGGCGACCTTGCGGCCCAGGGTCAGCAGGCCCTGGTCGGAGTCGCTCTCGACGCCCAGGAACACGCGGATGCAGCCGAGCCGGTCGCGCATCGCCCGGAAGACCTCTTCGGTCACGTCGTTGGGCCGGGCCTTCACCACCGTCGCGAAGCGCCGCATCCCCAGCCGGTCGAGCTCGCCGGCGAGCGCGTGGATGCGCTCCAGGCTGTCCTGCGGCCTGGGGAGGAAGAAGTTGTCGTCGTGGAAGATGAAGACGTCGCGGCCCTTCTCGGCTTGCAGCCAGGCCATCTCGCGGGCGACGTCGTCGACCGGCCGCAGCCGGAAGCGCTTCCCGGGCAGGGTCTGCTCGTGCCAGGCGGCGATGCAGCAGAAGGCGCAGCGGGCGTAGCAGCCGCGGCTGGAGACCATGGCGGCGATGCCGTGGCCCAGGCAGCTGGCGGGCTCGCCGCGGCGGTCGGGCCAGGGCAGCGCGGCCAGGTCGGGCGGAGAGCGCAGCGGGGCGAGCACGACCGCGCCCGCCGAGTCGCGCGTGGCGAGCCCGCGGATTCCGGCGATCGGAGCCCGGTCGCGCAGCGCCGAGGCCAGCTCGACGATCAGCTCCTCGGCCTCGTGGCGGCAGAGGCTGTCGAGCTGCGGGAAGTCGCGCAGCAGGTCCGAGGCGGCGAAGGTGCCGAAGTGGCCGCCGGCCGTCAGGTGCCCCCGGTAGCCGCGGTCGCGCAGGCCCAGCGCCAGCGCCAGGAAGTCGAGCGCCCGCCACTGGAAGGCGAGCGAGAGGGCCACGGCGAGCGGCGGCTCCGGGCGGGCGAGGATGGCCTCGAGGACCGCGGGCAGATCCTCCTTGCGGTTGAAGGGCAGGATCTCGGAGTCGAAGCCCGCGCGGGAGAGCGCGCTCGCCAGGTGGCGCAGGCTGAGGTTCTCCTCGATCTCGGGACCCACCAGGGCGAGCCAGGGCATTGGCGAATCGTAGCTCGTCGCCCGCCGGAAGGGCTTGCGTCCGAGCCCCCATCCGCTCGGGCTGCTTCCCTCCGGCAGCCCCAGCGCCGAACTTCAGAGCGTGGGCCATGCAGGCCTGGGGGATCCCATGCGAGGCGCCATCGGGTCGGCCATCCTTCTTTTGGCAGCCTCCGCATGCGGCGGCGCGGGCGGGGGAGGCGGCGGCGCGGGCCCCGGGGCCTTCATCGGGACCTGGGACGCCACCGGGCAGCTCGCGGTCGGGCTGACGACGCCGCTGGGCGCCGTGAACTCGTTCCTCCCCGCAACGGGGGTGGCCACCATCGCCAGCGGAGGCAGGTCCGACGAGATCGTGCTGACGCACGAGAACGGGTGCTCCATCCCGGCGACGGTGGTGGCCGACCGCGCGACGATCGCCGACGGCACCTCGTGCACCATCTCCAGCAGCGGCTCGAACGTCACCATCACCTTCCACACCGGCACCCTCACCCGGCAGGACGCCGCGACGCTCTCGCTCAACGCGTCCGGGGACGCGATCGCCACGACCTCCGGCAGCCCGCTGGGCGGCGGCAGCGGGAGCTTCACCTGGACGGGGACGATGACGCGGGCTGCGCCGTAGCGCCGTAGGCCTGCTGCCCCTCCCCCGCCTGCCCTCTGCTCGAGCCCTGTGCCCTTGGCTTGATCCGTTCGTCCCTGCCACGCCGGCGGGGGTGGGGCGGCACAGGTTCTCCACTTGCTCGCCAGCACGGGCGTGGTCGATTGACGTGGATTGCCCGCCCGGGGCCCCCTGTTGACCATGCGGCGCGCTCGCTGGGCCAGGCTTGCGAGGCCTAGGGCTGCCGACTAGCCTGCCGGTCCAGCGTTGGCCGGCGCCAGAGTCCGGCCGCCACCAGGAGATCTCCATGAGCCTCGTCCTTCAGAAGAACGCCTTCTTCGGCCGCCGCAAGGGCCCCGTGGTCCTCGTGGTCATGGACGGGGTGGGCCTGGGCGCCGACTACCCGGGCAACGCGGTCAAGTTCGCCGCCAAGCCGATGCTCGACTCGCTCTTCGCCAGCGCTCCCTGGGTGCCCATCGCGGCCCACGGCGTGGCGGTGGGCATGCCCTCCGACGCCGACATGGGCAACTCCGAGGTCGGCCACAACGCGATGGGCGCGGGCCGCGTCTTCGACCAGGGCGCCAAGCTCGTCAGCAACGCCATCGCTACCGGCCAGATCTTCGCGGACCAGGGCTGGAAGGAGATCGTCGGCAACGTGCTCAAGACCCGGGGCACCCTGCACTTCATCGGCCTCTTCTCCGACGGCAACGTCCACAGCCACCTCGACCACCTCAAGGCGATGGTCAAGGCCGCCAAGCACGCCGGCGCGCCGAAGGTCGCCGTGCACGCGCTGCTCGACGGCCGCGACGTGGGCGAGACCAGCGCGCTCGACTACACCGAGCCGTTCGAGAAGTGGATCGCCGAGGTCGACCCGAACTACGGCATCGCCTCCGGCGGCGGCCGCATGAACATCACCATGGACCGCTACGAGGCGGACTGGTCGATGGTCGAGCGCGGCTGGAAGACGCACGTGCTGGCCGAGGGCAAGACCTTCCCGTCCGCCAGCGCCGCGGTGAAGGCCCTGCGCGCCGGGAAGCCGGGCGTCATCGACCAGGACCTGCCGCCCTTCGTCGTCGCCGGCAAGGACGGCAAGCCCTTCGCCCCGGTCGTCGACGGCGACTCGGTGGTCTTCTTCAACTTCCGCGGCGACCGCGCCATCGAGATCAGCAAGGCGTTCACCGGCGGGAAGGTGCCCTTCGAGCGCCAGCGCGAGCCCAAGGTCGTCTTCGCCGGGATGATGACCTACGACGGCGACACCAACCTGCCGCCGCGCATCCTGGTGCGCCCGCCCACCATCGACCGCACCGTGGGCCAGTACCTCGCCGAGACCGGGGTGCGCTCCTTCGCCTGCTCCGAGACGCAGAAGTACGGCCACGTGACCTACTTCTGGAACGGCAACCGCTCGGGCTACATCAACGAGAAGGTGGAGAAGTACCAGGAGGTCCCCAGCGACCGCGTGCCGTTCGAGCAGCGGCCGTGGATGAAGGCCGCGGAGATCACCGACGCGCTCATCGCCGAGATCCAGTCCGGCGGCCGCGCCTTCCTGCGCGTCAACTTCGCCAACGGCGACATGGTCGGCCACACCGGCGACTTCTTCGCCGCGCGCCAGGCCGTGGAGACCGTCGACCTCTGCCTGGGCCGCATCATCCCGGCGGTGAAGGCCGCGGGCGGCATCTGCATCATCACCGCCGACCACGGCAACGCCGACGAGATGTACGAGCAGGACAAGAAGGGCAACGTGAAGACGGAGAACGGCAGGCCCAAGGCGAAGACCAGCCACACGCTAAACCCGGTGCCGGCCATCGTCTACGACCCCTCCTTCGCCGGCGAGTGGGAGCTGGACAAGGCCGTCACCAAGCCCGGGCTCGCCAACCTCACCGCGACCCTCCTCACGCTCCTGGGCTTCCAGCCGCCGGCCGACTACCTGCCCTCGATCGTCAAGCTGAAGGGGTAGCGGTCCTCCACCACCTTTAGATCTCCGAACGGCTCGCCGGGCACGGTGCTCGGCGAGCCGTCGCATTTTCGGGAGGTGACGAGCGGCTTGCCCGCCCGGACTACTTCGTCCGCGGCGGACAGCCGAGCTCCTTGCCCGTCGCCACGGCCTTCTGGTGCACCGGGGTGTCGACGCCGGTGACGGATCGCGCGAAGCCCACGGACTCGCAACCAGGACTGTCGTTCAGGCGGTCGCTCGCCGTTCGCTCCATCCGGCGAAGCATGTTCAGCAGATTGGTGTCCTTCGGGTTGAGGTCCGAGCCGCGTCGGGCGAGTTCGTAGCAGCTCTCGAGATGCTCCTTGGCGCAGGCGTCCTTGGCCATGTCGGCGTAGAGCCTGGCCAGGTCGGCCTTGGCGTTGCGGATGAGGTCGCTCTGGAGCCCCGGCGGCAGGATGCGCGCGTCGGCCTCGAAGGCCTCCTTGAGGATCGCCTCGGCCTCCTTGGCCTGCTTGAGCGCGATTCGCCCGGCGGCGGTGGTCACCTTCCCGTCGAGGAGGTCGAGCCAGAGGACGAGGTCCGTGAACAGCGAGCGCTCCTTCGGCGTCGCCTGCGAGCGCAGGTTCTTCAGGGCGCTCGAGGCCTTCTTGGCGCTGCCGTCCCTGAAGTAGCCGACCATCACCTGGGCGATCTTGGGGTCGGGGTACTTGGCGCGGATGGCTGCTTCGGCCGCTTCCATTGGATCAGGGATCTTCGGGCCGACCGTGTTCTGGTACCTGGCGGCCTCGGGCAGGCAGCGGTACTCGCCCTTGCCCTTCCTCTGCTGCCGAGCGGCGTGCTGGAACCACTTGAGCGCCTCGGGGTCCGGGCCCTCGGGCCGGTTGCAGGTCAGCTCCAGCACGCGACGGCAGCTCTCGTCGTAGGCCGTCTCGAACCAGCCGCCGCTCACGTCGCCCTTGCACTGGCTCTTGTACTTCTTGAGCAGGATTCCGACGGCCACGTCGAACTTGGCCTTGGCGCGCGGGAAGACCGCCGTGTCGCGGTCGATCTTGAGGAGGTCCTTGAGGCCCTCCTCTTCCAGCCCGGTGCCGATGAGCTTGCCGGCCGATTCGAGCAGCGCCTCGTTTTCGATCTCCTTCTCGCAGCGCTTGGCCATCCGGTTCGCGCCCCTCGTCTCGTCGAGAGCGTGGGCCTCGTTGCAGGCCTTGAGGCACTTCTCCAGGTCGTACTCGGGCGACTCGTGATCCGAGTACGCCTGGCACAGGCCCAGCACCTTCAGGGCTTCTTGGTCCTTGGTGATCGCGGGCGGCGGCTTGCTGGCCGGCTCCGGCGGCGGGCCACTCTTGATGATGGCCGCCGCGGCGATCGCCAGCACCGTCACGGCCGCCAGGCCGAGCCCGACCTTCGTCATGTTTCCGCGGCCGCCGCCGGTCTTCGCAGGTCCGGCCGCCTTCTCGCCTCCGGGCCCGGTGAAGGTCAGCTCCACGACGCCGAAGCGCACCACGTCGCCAGGCTGCAGGTCGGCCTCGGTGATGCGGTCGCCGTTGAGGAAAGTCCCGTTGGAGCTGTCCAGGTCGCGCACTGAGAACTTCGAGCCGGTCTTCACGATCTCGGCGTGGCGGCGGCTGACCGAGTCGTCGTCGATGAGGATGTTCGCGGGTCCCACTCGGCCGACGACCAGCCGGGCCTTGTTCAGAGGGAAGCTCAGGCTCGCGAACGGGCCTTCGCCCTGCAGGACCGGTTGGACGTCGCGACGCGGCGGAGCCTTGGCGATGGGCTGAGCCCGACGCGGCGGCGCCTCGACCGCGGTCATCATGCGCGTCGCACGCTTGACCGGCAGGTCGTCGCCCTTGCGCTTCGCCATCGCAGCCTCGCCGTCCCCCCTCGAGGATTGTCGGTGGGGCGCGGCCGCAAATTCCAGTCCAGCAACGGGCGTGGCGGAGATTCTGCCCAACCCGTCGGACTTCTTCCGGTTTCGCTGGAGGAGCTTTGCTCGGAGGGATCGCCGCGTTCGGCGGCATCGGCCTGCTCGTCGGACCGCTGAGCGTCACCTTCTTCATGGCGGTGACGAAGCTCTACCGGCGCGACCTCGAACGGGGACAGGCCCGCGCGACATGAGGCCGTCGCGGATCAGTCGATCCCCACGTGCACCGCGGAGTCCCCGAAGCTCCCCGCGGCGGCTGGCCGGAGATCACGGCAACTTCTTCAGTGCAAGACGGCACCTCGCGCACAGCAGGCTCGGCCGGCCGCGCTCCCCGCCGACCGGCTCGGCCTCCGACGCTCCGCACTTCTCGCAGCGGCCCTCCATCGCCGCGTCGAGCAGCACCTGCCGCGCTTCGTCCCCCAAGGCCTTCGCCCGGACCTGCTCCAACTCCAGCTCGCGGCGCAGTCGGGCCGGGCCCTGGCGCTCGCCGATGCGATCGAAGGCCACCTTGATCGGATCCTCGACGTCCGGAATCTCGAACATCTCCTCGGGCGGGCAATACGAAGACGGTCCACAGGTGCCGTGCACCGCGTCTACATGCATCGAGTAGCGGCAGTCGTCTACGTCGCGGAGCCAGTCGGGCATGCCGCGGCGCTCCAGCTCGAACTCGTACTTCCGCGCAAGCGCCGAGTCGATGCAGACCCGGTCCAGCCGCGCTGAGGCGCAGGTCTCGAGCCAGTGTGCGTCGTCCTGCGGCTCGGCCGCGCCGCCACGCCCGGTGCGCTTGAACCCGAGCAGCACCAGCTGCAGCTTGCTCCTCTGGCAGCGGTGGGCGACGTCCAGGAGGTCGTTGGCGCAGGCCACCTCGGTGCCGAGGACCACGTGGATGGCAGGCCGGGTCGGCGCGTTCGACACGTCGAGGACCCGCTCCACGTCATGCGCGCGGTCGATGGAGAAGGCCCAGCGGACCTTGGCCCAGTCGCGCGGCTTCCCTTCCGCGCGCTTGAACCAGTCAGGCCGGCGAGTCGTGAAGGCCGCCCGCATCCCCTGACGCTGGATCTTCTTCACAATCCGCGAGAACTGGGGGTGCCCGGTCGGCTCACCGCCGCCGAGCACCACCTCCATGACCCTGGCCTCCGCCAACTCGTCGAGGCGGCGGTCGACGTCCTCGAACCGCGCGTGCGCGCCATCGGACCGCGAGTCCCGGTAGCAGAGCTTGCACCCCACCTCGCAGCGGTCGGTGATCGTCAGCTCGACCCGCTCGGGCCACGTGGTGCGGAATGGCCGTACGCGGGGAGGGGCCGCTTCGGAGAACGAGAGCCTCAGCTTCAGGCCGTCGTCGGACAAGAGCGTCCAGAAACCCAGCGGGTCTTGCCGCACGAGGCAGTTCCCGAACTCCGAAGGGTCGATCCCTCCAACCGGCAGCGCGCCCGGGGTCTTGTGCCCGGCGACGTCGCGGTTGCCGACCACCGCCACGCCGTCGAGCAGCACCCAGCGGGCGACTTCCCGCGCCAGAGCGGGGATGGCCCTCCAGATCTCCTCACCGCCAACGCCCAGCCAGCCGCGTTGCCGGCCCGGCAGCCCGAGCTCCGTCTCCGTGCGCGCGTCGAGCGCCCCGACGGCCTCCAGTTGCAGCCGCACGTACGGTAGCTTTGCCTCCCGCGAGGCGAGCACGAAGTCGGCGAGGTAGGAATTTCGCCGCACCGTCTCGCGGTAGTCGGGCGCCTGCGGCAGCCAGAGGAGGCTGTGCGAACTCACCAGGCCCTCAGCTCCGCAACGGCGATGTCCCGGTACGGGTTGCGGTCGCCCTGGTCCGCCTGCGAGAGGAACCTGAGCCTGCGCACCTTCCGCACCGGCGCCTTGAAGTGGAACTCGATGTCGAAGGTGGGCACCGCGGTCTCGTTGCCCTGGCTGGCGAGCTGCTTGCCCTGGGCGTCGTAGAGCTCGATGCGCGCGACGACGATGCTGTAGTTCACGAGCCAGTGCGGCTCCCGGTTGCCCAGCGCCATCACGTGCTGGACCGTCACGTCCTCCGGGAAGGTCACCTCGAGCCAGGGCTTGGTCTTGAGCGCCGCCGCGTCGCCGCTGGCGCTGAACCACGAGGTCTTCGGGTCGCCGTCGACGGCCTTCTCGGCCGGCCAGCCCTCGTAGAGGGTGCTCGCGGCCACCTTGAGCCTGCCGCGCAGGCGGGTGAAGGCGTCGCCCTCCGGCAGCGGCGGCACCGGGACGTCGGCGGGCTTGGTGCGGTGGGCCTCCTCGTCGATCGGCTTGGGGAGGTCATGGGCCACGATGTGCGCGGACCCTTCCGCTCGCGGCCTGGGGGCCTCGCGTCCCGGAGATCCCGCGTCCGCCGCCGCCCGCGTCTCGTCGGCCAGCGCCGGCCACGCCAGGAGGCCCGGCACCAGCAGCGCCCAGCTCGCCTTGCGCATCGTTCCCTCCGGCTAATGCACCCCCGCCGCCTTGAGGAAGCGGGCGAGGATCGCGTCGTAGCCCTCGATGTGCAGCTGCAGCCAGTCGCCGATCAGCAGCTCGACCTTCTTGTCGATGGGCACCCGGTACGACGAGGACAGGTTGGCGCGCAGGCCCTCGAGCGCCGCCAGGAAGGCGTGGTGCGCGCTCTCGTGCGCCTCGCGGCCCTCGAAGGCGTGCTGGTGCATCAGGGCGCTCTCGCTGGCGAAGTGCTGGCGCAGGCTGCCCAGCAGCGTCTCCACCGCCGGCACCAGCCGGTCCGACGGGCCCGGCGAACGGGCCTGCTCGACGAGCGCGTCGATCTGCCCGAGCAGCAGGACGTGATCCGCGTCCATCGCCTTGATGCCCAACGCCAGCTCGGCCATAGGCCCTCGTCGTCTCGTCTCCCATCCCCTGCGGAACTCTAGCGCGCCACCCCTCCGGCAGGCGATCCTCGCAGGCGTGACCGACTCCTGGCCCCAGAGCCTGCTCAAGCGCGCGCTCGCGGCAATCTGGCTGTTCGAGCTGCGGCTGTGGCGGCGCCTCGCGCGGCGCCGCCAGCCGCGGCGCTGGTCCATCACCGGCAACTGCGGCTCCTGCGGCGCCTGCTGCGAGGAGCCCTCCATCCACGTCGGGCGGCTCACCTGGTTCCTGCCCACCCTGCGCGCGCTGTTCCTCGCCTGGCAGCGACGGGTCAACGGCCTGGAGCTCCTGCGCGCCGACCGCGAGACGCACATCTTCGTCTTCCGCTGCACCCACTTCGACCCGGCCACGCGCCGGTGCGACAGCTACGCCGCGCGCCCCGGGATGTGCCGGGACTACCCGGTGCTGATGGAGGAGCACGCCTGGCCCCAGCTCCTCGACGGCTGCAGCTTTCGGGTCCGGGCGCTGGGCCAGGAGAAGCTGCGCGCGAGCATCGACGCCACCGACCTGCCGGAGGAGAAGAAGGCGGAGCTGCGCCGCAGGTTGCGGCTCGACTGACGCTAGGATGGCGGCCATGCGCACCCCCTCCACCGCCCTCGCCGCCGCCTTCGCTGCCGCCCTCGTGGCCGCCGGCGCCCCGGCCAGCGCCCTGGCCGACAACTCGGTCGTCCTCTTCCCCTCCCTCGGGCGCCCCACCCTGGTCACGGTCCGCGGCCAGGCGCTGAAGACCTCCCCGGAGAACCACCAGCGCTCGGGGCTGGAGAAGAACGTCCGCCGCCTGGCCTCCGTCACCTGGGGCGGCGCGGCGATCGAGGTGGGCTTCCAGGGGCAGGCGCGCCAGGTCGTCTCGGACAAGGACGGGCTGTTCGAGGCGTCCTTTCCCGCCTCGCAGGCGAGCCCCTTCCCGCTCGGCGCGTCGACGGCCAAGGCCACTGCCGGCACGGCCGCCGGCGAGGGCCAGGTGCAGATCGTCGCGGACGAGGCGCCGTTCCTGGTGGTCTCCGACTTCGACGACACCGTGGCGGTGACCAACGTGCAGAACAAGGGCGAGATGCTCAAGACGGCGCTGCTCGGGGACGAGAGCTCGACGCCGCCGGTGGAGGGGATGGCGGCCTTCTACGCCTGCCTGGCGCAGGCCGCGCCCGCGCCGGGCTTCGCCTTCGTCAGCGGCTCGCCGGTGGAGTTCGGCCCGCGCCTGCAGGGCTTCCTCACCAAGCACGCCTTCCCGTTCGCGGCGCTGCACCTGCGGGTGCTGGGGCCCAAGACGATGTCCGGCTACAAGGAGCCGCACCTGCGCGCGCTGCTCTCCCGCTTCCCGCAGAGGTTCGTGCTGGTCGGCGACTCCGGCGAGGCGGACCCCGAGGTCTACGCCACCATCCTCAAGGAGTTCCCGGGGCGGGTGGCCGCGGTCTACATCCACGACGTGGGCCGCAGCACCGACGCCTCGCGCTTCAAGGGCATGGTGCTCTTCAAGACCGGCGCCGACGCCGCGCGCGCCGCGGTCGCCGCCGGCCTCGCCCCGCGCGAGTGCGTGGAGAAGGCCTTCCCGTCCGGGAAGTGAGACCCCGCTGGAGGCTGAAGCCCTGCTGTCACCCCACATCTCACGCCGGCGGAGGTGGGTAGAGCCGGCCCTCCGTGGCCGGGGCGGCAGTTATCGGGCGGCGACCACGACCGACACGACCGACCGACGCGCCCCCGGCACGGAGGCCGGGCTCTACCCGACTCGCCGGCCAGGTGTGGGGAATCATTCGAAGAGAGGTGAGGTGACAGCAGGGCTGAAGCCGGCAACTTCAGTTTCCGGCGGCCTCAGCCCAGCATCACCGGCTCGCGCTCCAGCCGGACGCCGAAGCGCTGCTCGACCGCACCGACCACGCGGTCGGCGAGCGCCAGCAGCTCGCGGGTCGTGCCGCCGCCGTGGTGGACGAGCGCCAAGGCGTGCGCGCTCGAGACGCCGACGTGGCCTTCGCGCAGCCCCTTGACGATGCCCGCGCGCTCGATGAGCCAGCCCGCGGCGAGCTTGGCGCGACCGTCGGGCTGCGGCCAGCGCGGCATCGAGGCCTCGCCGGAGCGCCTGGCGACCTCGTCGGCCACCGAGGCCTCGACGATCGGGTTGGTGAAGAAGGAGCCGGCGCTGCGGCGATTCGGGTCGCTCGCGTCGTGGACCATCGACTTGCCGCGGCGGAGCTGCAGCACCACCTCGCGCACCCTGGCGAGATCGCGCTCCTCGGCGACCCCCAGCGTCCGCTGCAGCTCGCCGTAGCGGATCGGCGCCGGCGCGCCCGGGCGCAGCGCGAAGGTGACGGCGGAGACGACGAAGCGGCCGCCGGCGCGCTTGAGGGAGCTGTCGCGGTAGCCGAAGCCGCACTCGGCGCGGGCCAGGAGCCGCCGCTCGCCGCGCTCGCGGTCGTAGGCCTCGACCTCGACGATGGTGTCGGCGACCTCCTGGCCGTAGGCGCCGACGTTCTGCACCGGCGTCGAGCCGACCAACCCCGGGATCCCGGAGAGGCACTCGAGTCCCTGCCAGCCCTGCGCGACGGTCCAGCCGACCAGCTCGTCCCAGCTCTCGCCCGCCTCTGCGCGCACGAGCACCGCGCCATCGGGCCCGGGCTTGCTCGTACGGCCGCGGCTGGAGATGGCGGCCACCAGGCCGTCGAAGCCCTCGTCGGCGACGAGCAGGTTCGAGCCGCCGCCGAGGATTCCCAGGCGCAGCCCGCGCTCGCGCGCGAAGCGGACGGCTTCCTCGATCTCGGCGAGGGAGGCGACCTCGGCGAAGAAGCGGGCGGGACCGCCCAGCTCCAGCGTGGTGCGCGACGCGAGCGGCTCGCTCTCCCGGATGCGCAGTGTCATGGCGGGCCACCATACCGCACGGATCGACCGGCGGCTCCCCGGCGAGTCGGCTCCCGGGGTCCGCTAGACTCCTCTGCCTGGAGGTCTCGTCATGCAGTCGCGGAAGCTCGTCAGCGAGGGCCGCTCCTTCGAGATCACCTGGGAGGACCTCTTCGTGGAGACGGTCGAGGGCGAAGGCGGGGCGGAGGGCGAGCCCCGGCAGCGCCACTTCCTCACCCACGAGGAGCTCGAGGACTTCGTCGACCGGCAGGTCCAGAGGCGGCTCGACGCCGGATTCGTCGAGGCGCCCGCCGTGGATTCCGTCCCCGACGATCCGGGCAAGGCCGCCGAGCTCGAGGCGCTGGTCGAGGCGAACCTCGACTCGGTCGAGCCGTTCCTCGTCTACGCCGACTGGCTGCAGGGCCGCGGGGATGCGCGTGGCGAGCTCATCGCGCTGCAGCACCGGCTCGCCGCGACCCCGACCGGCGAGCTGCTGGCCGAGGAGCAGCGCCTGTTCGCCACCCACGGCCCCGCGCTCCTGGGCCCGCTCGCCGACTGCCCGCAGATCGCGCGACTCGCCTGGCGCCTTGGCTTCGTGGAGAAGGCCTGCTTCTTCGTCGAGCGACCGCAGGACTACGACGAGACGACGCTGCTGCGCAGCTTCCTCGCGCACCCGGCCTGCCGGTTTCTGCGCGAGCTGGTGATCTGCGATCGCGACTTGCGCCTGGACTCGCTCGTGGAGGCGCTCCTCCACATCCCGGCGCATCCGACGGTGACGCGGCTGCAGCTGGGCGCTCCCTCGAAGCGGCCGCGCGTCGGCGTCGGTTCGGGCCTGCTCGCGCGCTTTCCCCGGTTGCGCGAGCTGCGCCTGTTCGCGATGCCCCTGCTGCTGGAGCCGGTGGAGCACGACGCGCTCTCGCGCCTGGTGCTGAACGTCGAGACGACCCGCGAGCACGTCGCCGCGCTCGCCGGCTCCACTCTCCCGGCGCTGCGCGAGCTCTCCTTCGTGCACGAGAGCCCGGCCTGGGCCGAGCCCGACACCCGCTTCCTCGAAGAGCTGGCGGCGACGCGGTTCCCCAAGCTCGAGCGGCTGGCGATCCGCTTCTGCCGCCGCGGCCCGCGGGCCCAGGCCTTCCGGCCGCTGCTGGCCGCGCCGCTGCTGCGCACGCTGAAGGCGCTCGAGCTCTCGGCGCCGTCCGACGGCGGGCTCCCGGCCCTCCTCGAGCGCGAGTCCCACCTCCTCTCGCACCTGTCGCTGACCGTCGACGCCTCGTGGACCGACGAGCAGCTGGGATCCTTGCGGCGCTCGGGGCTGAAGGTCGATCGCGCGGGCGCCTGGCCACCGCCGGAGTTCATGGTCGCGCTGCCCAAGGAGGAGCACGAGCCGGAGGAACTCGAGGACGCGTACGACGACGGCTCGTACGGAGACGAGCTCGACGACGGGGAGTACGACGTCGTGCAGAGGATCGCCGAGGACGGGCCCAGCACCGACGCGCTCGACCGGGCCGGCACGGACAACGCCCTGCCGCCGCTCTACGACGAGACCGGCGGGAAGGACGAGAAGTAGGCCGCCGCCTTCCCGGCTCGAGCCGGGGGCGGGGCGCGGGCGTTGTGGCGCTGGCGGAAACGAGCTACCAAGTGCCCCACTCGCGGCCTGACGCCGCCCGCTCCCGGAGTCGACTCGATGCGATTGAGCCTGGTCTCGGCGCTCTTCCTCGCCACCGCCCTCGCGGCCGCCCCGGCGCGCGCCGGCATCCCCGAGCGCGAGGTGTACGTCGGCGCGGCGCTGGGCGGCACCGCCACGCTGCGCGCCTGGGACCTCGGCCAGCGCGCAACCTTCCGCACCCTGGAGCCGCGCGGCACCGCCCAGGTCGGCCTCCGCGTCGGCTTCCAGATCCTCGAGCAGTTCGGCTTCGAGGTCGGCGCCCAGTTCCTGCCGCTGCCCGTCAACACCGGCGGCATCACCCCCGCGTTCGTCTACCACGGCGATGTGCTCGTCAACCTCCTCAAGGGCGACATCACGCCCTTCCTCGTCGGCGGGGCGGGCGGCTACAACTCCTTCGGCGGCCCGCTGGGCGGCGACCTCGACTTCCAGTTCCACCTCGGCGCCGGCATGCGCTTCGTCCTCAAGGACTGGCTGGTGCTGCGCGCGGAGATCCGCGACGTGGTGACCGACGGCTTCGGCAAGGCCAACACCGTCGACGGCAACAACCTGGAGATCACCGTCGGCATCGACCTCTTCCCCCTCACCGCGCTCGGCAACAAGGACCGCGACGGCGACGGCATCCCCAACGACGCCGACAAGTGCCCGGACGAGCCCGGCGACAAGGCCACGCTCGGCTGCCCCGACAAGGACAAGGACCTCATCGCCGACCGCGACGACCAGTGCCCCGACGTCCCCGGCGTCCCCATGCTCAAGGGCTGCCCGGACAAGGACGGCGACGGCGTTTCGGACCCCGAGGACAAGTGCCCCGACGAGCCGGGCCCGAGGATGCTCAAGGGCTGCCCCGACCGCGACGGCGACGGCGTGGCCGACGGCGACGACGAGTGCCCGGACGTGCCCGGCTCGCGCGTGCTCAAGGGCTGCCCGGACCGCGATGCCGACGGCGTGGCGGACAAGGACGACAAGTGCCCGGACCAGCGCGGGCTCAAGGAGTTCGCCGGCTGCCTGCCCGAGGAGGCCGAGCGCTTCACCGGCGCCATCCAGGGCATCCGCTTCGAGTTGGACAGGGCCGAGATCCTGCCGTCCTCGTTCCCGGTGCTCGACCAGGCCGTCGCCGTGCTCCAGAAGTACAAGGGCATGCGCATCCAGATCGAGGGGCACACCGACAACACCGGCGAGGCCGCGCACAACCAGAGGCTCTCCACCGACCGCGCCGAGGCCGTCCAGAAGTACCTGCTCGACCGGGACATCGCCGCCGACCGGCTCAAGGCCGTGGGCTTCGGGCAGGACCGGCCCATCGCCAGCAACGAGACCGAGAAGGGGCGGGCCTCGAACCGGCGCGTGGAGTTCAACCTGATCGCTCAGTAGCGCCTGCCGTCCCTGGCGGGGCGGCGGCGGTCGGGCGTCTCAGCTTCCGGCCGTCCGCGCCGCCAGGTGCTGGCTCGTCGACCGCAGCCGCTTGGCCAGGGTGAGCGCGAAGAACCGGTAGAGCTTGACCGCCATCGACGGGGTCGAGGCGAGCAGCTTCGCGAACAGCTCCCGGGTGATGCAGAAGGCCTCGACCTCGGTCTCCGCCACCACCCGCGCCGAGGTGGGGGCGTCGTCGATGAGCGCCATCTCGCCCACCGGCGAGCCCGGACCGAGCCTGGCCACCACGTCCTCCTCGTCGGAGATGCGGACGACCCGCGCCGCCCCCTTGCGCAGCACGAGCAGCGCGGCCCCGGGCTGGTCCTGCTCGATGAGCACCTCGCCGGGCGCGAAGCGCCGCGTCTCGCAGGCGTGGTAGACCGCCTTCATCTCCTCCAGCGACAGGTCGCGGAAGAGCGGCGTGCCCTTGAGGAACTCGAAGCCGTCCATCATCGAGACCAGCGCGCTGCCGGCCCTGGGAGCCGGCGCGCGCGGTGTGGAGGCGGGCGCCGCCGGTGCCGCGGGCCTGGGGGCCGGGGCGGCGCCGCGCAGGGCCTGGGCCCTCCCCGCGGCGTCGGCGAAGTCGGGCTTGAAAGCCGCCAGGCGCAGGTAGAGATCGCGCGCCTCGGCGCCGTGGCCGGCCTGCTCGTGGACGCGGGCGAGCGCATAGAAGACGCCCGCCGTCGCCTCGGAGACCTCCGCGCCCTGCAGCGCGTCGGCGAGCCGGACGATCGCCACGTCGAGGTGCCCGGCCACAGCCAGCGAGAGGCCCAGGAGCCGCGAGGCCTCGTAGAACTGCGGGGCGCCCCGCTTGACCTTCTGCAGCGCCTGCAGCGCGCGCTGGGGGTTCTTCAGCTCGGACCAGATCCGTCCGGCCAGGAAGTGGTCGTCGCTCTTCTCGTAGCAGGCCGCGGTCCGCTCCAGGCTGCGGCCCTTCTCGTACAGCTCGGCGGCCTGCCGGAAGTGCCCGCTGCGCTCGTACATCTCGGCGGCCTGGGCCACGTCGCCCAGGCGCACGAACATCTCCGCGGCCATGTACGGGTCGTCGCCGCGCTCGAACATCGCCGCGGCGGAGCGGTAGTCGCCCTGGTTCTCGAAGACCTGCGCCGCCATGGGGAAGTCGTTGGCGCAGACGAACATCTTCGCGGCGAAGCGCTCGGCCTCGGGGTCGGCGGCGACGGCGGTGAGCACGTTGTAGCCGAGGCGCTCCTGGCACGCCCCGTAGACGGCGGCCGCGGCCTCGGCGCGGCCCGCGCGCAGGTGCGCGACCACCGCGGCGACCACGCGGTCGACGTCCACCATGCCGCCGACGACGTCGAGCGGCGGCTCCTCTTCGGCCGGGGCCTGCTTCGCGCGGGCCTGCATCTCGGCGGACTTCCGGGGATCGCCGGCGCGCTCGTAGAGCTGGGCGGCCTTGCGGAAGTTGCCCAGCGAGGCGAAGAGCGCGCCCGCCTGCCCGGGTTCGTCGGACTGCTCGTACATCGCCGCCGCGCGCTCGGGCTGCCCCGCCTTCACCAAGGCGGCGGCCGCCGCGGCGAACTCGAAGATCTCCTCGTAGATGGCAGCCGCCTTGAGGTGCTGGCCCGCCGACTCGAACAGCTCGGCGGCCTGGGCGCCCCGGCCGTTGACCTTGAGCAGCTCGGCGGCGTGCTCGATCTCGCCCGCCTTCTTCCAGTTGTTGATGGCCCGCTCCAGCTCGCCGCTGCGCTCGAGGATCTCCGCGGCCTCGGCGAACTTGCCCTCCTGCTCGAGCTTGCGGACCTGCCGCCAGGAACTGGTGGGCTGGGCTTCCATCGCGTCCTCCCCATGTCGATCGCGTTCGCGCGGGCTCGAAGGAGGGTACCTTCTCGTGGCTCGCGGCGTCATGCCGGCGTCCGGCCGTACAGTCGCATCCCTGGGGGCGTTCGCCTCGTTCCTCACGCCGCTCACCAAGGACGCGCGCCGGACGGCCTGGGCACCCTCAGCGGGGAGCTTCTGCGCCGCCGGGGGCTGAAGCACCTGCTGTCACCCACATCTTCAGTCGGCGGAAGGTGGGTAGAGCCCGCCCTCCGTGGCGGGGGCGGCTGATGCCGGGCGTCGACCACGACCGACACGACCGACCGACGCGCCCCCGGCACGGAGGCCGGGCTCTACCCAACTCGCCGGCTAGTTGGTGGAAATCATTCGAAGAGATGTGGGGTGACAGCAGGGCTGAAGCACCCCGGCTAGTCGTGGGAGCCCGGCTGAAGCCGGCTGCGCCTCCCCGCAATCAGCAGCGCGAGGCCGAGCCAGGTCATGGGTCCGGCGCCCACTCCGGCAGCACAGCCGCATCCGCTCGGCGCCACCGAGGATCCGCCGCCGTCCGCGACCGCCGCCGCACCGCCGTCCGTGACGAGGCCAGCTCCCGAGTCGCTTGCTGACGGTGTGCCGGTATCCGCAGCCGTCGCGGCAGCGTCCGCCGGTCCCATCCCGCCGTCCGGGTAGGCGATCGGCCCCGTGTGGAACTCGTAGGCGCCCAGGTCCACCGCCGCGCCCTGCGGCCGGGGCACGCCCTCCAGGTCCACAGTCGGCGCGAGGTCCGGGCTGCCCGTGTCGATGGCCGGCGAGCCCTCCTTGAGGTGGACGTCGGCCGGGGCGTTCACGAAGAGCGCGGCGGTGTTGGCGGCGGTGAGCGTGGTGTTGTGGTCGTCGGTCAGCCGCGTCGCCTCGAGCGTGAAGTCGGTCGCTAGGTTGTTGCGCACGACGATATCCTCGCTGGCGCGCCCGTCCTTGTGCTTGCCGATGGAGATCCACGGCGGGCCCGGGCTGGTGTCGTTGAGGTCGAGGACGGTGTTGTTGACGATGCGCACGTTGCGCGCCCCCAGCAGCGTGATGCCGTGCCAGTGGTCGGTGACGATGACGTTGTTCTCGACGACCCAGTCCACGTAGAAGCCGTCGAAGCAGCCGATGCCCTGCAGCGTGCCGCGGTACGGCTGGTTGGGGTCCGAGTAGTTGAGGATGAAGTTGCCGCGCAGGACGATGCCCTTGACCTCGCCGGTGCCCACCTTCCCGTCCGCGCCCACCGACCAGGACTGGAAGCCGTCGTCGTGGTTGGCGTTGACGGCGTAGCAGTTCTTCACGGTGTTGTACTGGAAGACCTCGTAGTCCCCCAGGCCGCGCAGCCCGTCGCCGGCGAAGTTCTCGACGACGTTCTTCTCGATCAGGTCGTTCTTGCCCGAGGCCTGGATGCCGAAGTTCACGTTCTTGAGCGTGTTGCCGCGCACCGTGACCTCGTCGCCCTGGACGGTGATGCCGTTGGCCGACTTGTCGTTCCAGTCGACGTCGGTCCAGGCGCTGGTGTCCTCGACCGAGAAGACGCGGCATCCCTCGATGGTCACGTCGTGGCTGGGGCCGCGCCAGCCGTGGTTCTCCACGAAGACCATCGTGTCCGTGGCGTAGGTGGCGGCGAAGGTCGGGCTGACCTCCAGCCCGCGGACGATCCACCCCGAACCCGACTGCACGTGGATCCGCGCCACCTGTGGGGTATGCCCCTGCTGCGCGGCGATGGTGATGGGGCTCTGGTTGTAGGCGCTCTGGATGAGGAGCGTCCCGTGGTTGCCGGAGCGCAGCCAGACGGTGTCGCCGGCCTTGATGGGCGCCCCGGCGTTCTTGGGCGCGAGCACCGAGGTGCCCGCCACGTAGGGCAGCGCGCTCCAGTTCTGGGTCTCCACGAGGTTCGCCTCGAGGACCTCCTGGATGGTCTTCCACGGCTTGTCGACGCTGCCATCGCCGGCGCTCGAGCCCGTCGCCGGGTCCACGTAGAAGTCCTTGGCCTGGGCGGCGCAGGGCGCGAGCAGGACGACCATCGAAGCGACCGCGATGCGCGACATGGGGCCTCCCTCCGTCTGGCACCGGCAAGCCTAGCCGACTCCGCGCCGACCGCGGACGGCGGCGTGTTCAGCTTCGGCGACGCGCCGTTCGAGGGCCGGCCGTAGCGGCGGGGACGCGGGACGAGCCCGACCTCGTCGACCTCGGGCGCGGCGGGAGGGGCGGCCGCGCCCGGGTGTGCGCGGCCGCTCCGCCGAGATCACGGACAGCTGAAGTCTGTCTCGGTAGCCTCGTCAGCCGAGAGCCCGTCAACCTTGGTCCTCGGGTTCTGCCCAGCCGTGCCTGCCGCGAACGTCGTCTCCACGTCCGTGACAAGGCTGACGGTAGTCTCGTTGTACTTCACGATGCCGACGGACGGGCCGCCCGCGCCGGCTCCGCCGTCGCTCCCCTGCTGGCCGTCCGCACCCCTGCCTCCCGCAGCTCCCCGGCTGGCGTGCTCCTGCATCGACCGGGTCATGTTGCACTCGCCACCGGCGCCGCCCTTGCCGCCGGAACCGCCGGTTTGCCCCGCGGAGCCCAAGCCTCCATTGCCGCCCGTATTGGCCACGAACGAGCACTTCTTGAACTCCACTGTGCAATTGGAGAGGAAGGCGCCATACGAGCCCCCGCCGTTGGCCCCCCCCCACCCGCCGAGACCGCCAGCCCCGCCCCCGCCCCCGCCGCCGCCGCTCGAGCCGTTGGCCCAATAAGTGCTGACGTTGTCCCCATCGCCTCCCCCGCCGCCGCCTCCTCCGGCACCGCAAGCTCCTTTCGTGCCCTGGCCCCCGCCCGGTGCAGCTTCCGAGATGAGCGTGGGCGGCTGCCCGGAAGCGCATACCCTCAGGCTCCCGTCATCGCCGAGTTTCGCCGGTGGCGACGACACGGCGGGGGCGACGGGGGTTGCGTCACCCCCCACATAATTCGTCTGATTGTCGTATTGCGAGATCTGGCCGAGGCTCGCGCAGTGATCCAGATTCGTCTTCAAGGGCACTTTCGGGCCCCCCTGCCCCACGCTGCCCACGCCGGCCGAGGTCCCAGCGTTGCCGCCCGTCGCATACGTCCAGGATGCCGCGCAGATGTTCCCGCCGAGGTTGCCGCCCGCGCTTCCCCCCGGACCACCTTCGCAGGTGCCCACCGCCCCGGGGCTCTTTCCGCCGAGCCCACCTACGGCGAGGGTCCAATAGTTGTCGTCGTACGCGGCGCCGCACGAGTACCTTCCGCCCATCATGCCCGGGGCGCCGTCCCCGCCGGGAAGAGCGGCGCCTGCGTGAGCGGTCCCTTTGTCGCCGCTGTTTCCGTCGCCCGCAGTGAACCTGCAGCGCTCGAAGGTGACCTTCGACGGCCCGGTGTCCGTCAGGAGCAGGCCGTAGGACGAGGCGCCGGACTTCCCCGTCGTGCTCCCTGCCAGCGCCTGGAAGTCGATGCCGGTGATGGCGATGGCCCCGCTCAGCGCCGAAGACGCCCAGGCGCCACGGGTGCTTGCGCTCTGGGACACTTTGCCGTCGGACTTCACCAGCACCGTGGCCTTCTTGTCGCACCACCGCACGCGGCCCACCCCCTCGGGCAGGCCAGCGCAGTCGGACGTGAAGCCACCCGTCACGGTGTAGGGCCCCCTGTAATTGAAGGGAGCGCTGGCCTCAAGGGCGAAGCCCGGGGCGCTGACCAGGTACTCGCCGGCCTCCACCAGGACCTTGCGCCGCGCCGTGGTCCCCGACGTCGCGATCTGCAGGGCCTGGCCGAGGCTGGGGACGGCGGTCGCCGGCGTCAGGCCGTCGTTCGCCGCGTTCCCCTTGGTCGACAGGTAGACGTACCCGGTGAGTTCCAGGTCGATCAGGCCGTCGCAGTTCTCGTCGATGCCGTTGCCTGATTTCTCCGGCTCCGGAGTGCCCACCACGCACGTGTCGGTGTCGTTGATGCACTGGTAGGTGCCCACCGAGCAGGGGCCAAAGGTATTCGGGTCGGCGCTCTGGCAGAACTGGCCGCTCTTGGGGCAGTGCTGGCAGACGATGGCGCCGAAGTCGTCGGGGGCACCGAAGCAGGAGCCGGTGGGCGGCGTGCCGCTCATCCCGTCGCATACGCTGCCGTAGTGCAGGCACTCGTCGAGGCAGCCGCGCTGGTAGCTCCCGCGGTTGGCGTAGGGATTGAAGGTCACCGCCGCCAGGCCCACCTGCTCCTGGGCGACGAGCTTGCCGTTGGCCGCGCTGCAGGTGACCTGCGGGATGTCGCCCTGGCCGGAGGGCGTCGTCGTGGGCGAGGAGGCCTGGCAGGTGTTCAGCTGGAGGATGCCGCCGTTCGCGCCGTTCTCGTCGACGAACTGCGAGACGTTGTAGCGGTAGGGCGTCTTGGGGTCGGGCGAAACCGGAGTGGCGACGGCGACCACGCACTGGTACTGGCTGTGGTGCATCATCCCCCGCCAGTCGGCGGGCACCGGCGCCATCGGGTCGCACAGGCCCAGGTCCTCGCCGGCGCTGGCCGGGAACGGCAGCGAGTCCACCACGGGCGCCGGCGCCGGGCAGGTCCCCTTGTCCTGGTCGCAGGCGAAGCGCGCCAGGTCGAGGCCGATCTGCGAGCCGTCGCCGGCCGTGCCGTCGAAGCGCGCGTCGCGGTTGCGGGTGCACTCGCGCCAGTAGGTTTTGGTGCTGCCGTAGGCCACCGGCACCTCGCCCGCGCAGCGGGAGCGCTCCTCGATGCGGACCTTGCCGACGCTGCCGGCGGGGTTGGCGACGAAGCGGACGCGGTGCAGCTCGAGGAAGGTGGCGAACGGTAGGAACGGCGAGAGTGCGGCGATCTTGTTCGGGTTGGTGAACGGGAACTCGGAAGCCGCGTGCTCGGTGAGGTCGGCGACGGCGTTGCCGTTGTAGTCGGCGGTGCGGCTGGAGCAGGCCTTGGTCAGGCTGTTGAGCTCCTTGGCCTTGAACATCCCGGTGCCGCCGCCGTACGGGCCGGGGCCCTGCGACCCGGCGAGCAGCGCGTCGTCGTCCTGGAGGCCGTTCTCGTACAGCTCCGCCGGCGCCGGGTCGAGGCAGACCGGGTCGCCCGGCCCGCGCAGCGCCGGCTCGGTCGCGCACCGCACGATCTCCACCGACTGGCCGAGCTCGTTGACCAGCTCGAAGCGGTCGATGGTCTTCGGCACGCAGCGGGCGTTGGCCTTCACCGCGGCGTCGGTGGAGAGCAGCGCCGCCCGGGCGGACACCTTCACCCAGCCGTCGTGGTCGGCGTCGCAGGCCACCGCGGTGCGCGTGTCGAGGTCGTAGAAGTAGCCGTCGGTGGTCTCGCAGAAGCACACCCCGGCGGACAGGCCGGTCGAGACCCGGAACGGCCAGATCTTCCCGGACTGGCCCTCGCCGGTGCACGCGCTCGGGCAGGGGAAGCTCGCGTTCTCACAGCTGCCGTCGGGCATGGCCGCCTGGCCGTCGGGGCAGGGGCGCTTGGCGCACCGGGCGTCGCTCGTGGGGGTCTCGGGCACCACGTACTCGTCGGCCTGGCAGGTGAGCGTTGCGCCCTTCACCACCGGCCGGCAGGCCCCGGCCTCTTCCACGAAGAAGGGCAGGCAGCCGCCGCAGTACGAGAAGTCGGAGGAGACGCACTCGCGGGACTTCGTCGCGCAGTCGAGGCTCTGGCAGGCGACCTTCGCCGCGCACTCCCCGTTGAGCGGGTGCACCCCGTAGCCGTCCAGGCAGTCCGCGCAGCTCGCTCCGGCGCCGGCGGTCTCGGCGCAGGCGCGGTGCAGCGCCGTGCACTGCGCTTCGATGCCTGCGCAGGTCGCGGCGGGGTCGGCGGCGCAGCCACCGGCTGCGGCGGCGACGAAGCCCGGCCGGCAGCCTTCGCACTTCGGGCCTGCCGTCCCGTCCACGCACAGCATGTTCTTCGCGGTGCAGTCGAGGTTGGCGCAGGAGGCCTTGACGCAGCCGCGCGTCGGCGCGTCCCAGGAGTAGCCGGCCTCGCACTCCTCGAGGCAGCGGGCGTCGGCCCCCGCGGCCGTCTCGCACTTGCGGTGCTCCGGGCAGCCGATGCCCGCGCAGTCCAGCGCCGCGCGGCACTTGGCGGTCGCGGCGTCGCAGACTCCGCCGCTCGCGCAGCCGCCGCCCTGGCACGCGCAGCCGGTTTCGCCCGGCGTGCACGACGGCTTGACGCAGACCTTCTGCTGGCACTCGAGGCCGGTGTCGCAGGCGTCGCCGGTCTTGCAGGCGCAGCCCTCGGCGCCGGGAGCGCACGCCTTGCAGACGCGGTCGACGCAGACCTCGGTGGAGGCGCAGTCCTCGGGCTTGCCACAGGTGCAGCCCAGCGAGGTGGCGCAGGCCTGGCACTTGCCGGAGACGCACTTCGCGGCGACGTCGCACGCGTCGCCGGCCAGGCACGTGCAGCCGGGGTCGCCCGGCGTACAGGACACCGACGCATCGGGCGGCGGCGTGACGGGCTTCTCGGTGGGACAGGCGGACAGGAACGCGGCCATGAGCACGGCCGCAAGGACAGGGACGGCACGCAGGCGAGGACTCATCGTCTTCTCCCGGGAGCCCGCCGGCGGGTCCGCCGTGGGCGAAAGGGGTTGGGGGTCTTCGAGGAGGACCGGCCGACGGCGCGCCGCTCGCGCCGCCGGCCGGGACCGTTTGCCGAGGCGCTCAGAAGTCGGTCATGTCCGTGTAGTAGACGTACAGGCGGATGTCGTCGAGGCCGCTGAGCTGGATGTCGAGGTTCTCGTACTCGTCGACCTGGTTGAGGGCGATGCTCCAGCTGGAGTTGACGAAGGGGCGGTCGCGCAGCCGGTAGCTGGCGTGGATCTCCACGCCGCCCCAGGTGTCGGTGACGAAGGCGTCGGTGCCGCCGTTCATGAAGGGGTTGAGCACCGCGACCCGCTCGGGGAACTGGTAGAACATCTTGTCCCCGCCCACCGCCTGGATGGTGCTGCTGCCCGACTGGCGCAGGTAGATCCGCGCCAGGTCGTCGCCCACGCCGGGTCCGACCAACTCCGTCTCCACGAAGAGGATCTTGTGGTTCCGGGTGAGTGGCGAGAGCCGCTCGAAGGTGGTGGCGAACGAGAAGGCGAGGTGGCTGCGGGCGTCGAGCAGCGAGCCGTCGGCCAGCTTGGCGCGGAAGTCGGAGATGCGGTCCTCGACGCTGCGCGCCTGCAGCTTGGCGTCCACCCGCGGGATCTTGAGGACGTCGTCGCGCATGGAGAACACCGCCACGCGGGTGTCGGGGTTGCCGTACACCTCCTTGAAGTCGTTGAAGGCGATCTGCAGCCCGGTCAGGTAGCTGACGAGGTTGAAGTCGCCCACCTCCACCATGCGGGTCAGGAACAGCTCCTGCTTCGGGGCGTAGGTCTGGCTCGTGTAGTACTCGAACACCCGCGTCGCCTTGTAGACCTCGGTGATGGCGACCTCGAAGGCGCGCTCGGCGTTGATGACGGCGTCGTTGCGGTAGATGCGCACGTTGGGGTCGTTGCGCGCGGCCTCGACGTTGATGAG
>DASXVQ010000191.1:0-26210 GCA_036504155.1 Myxococcales bacterium | reverse complement strand
CAGCCAATCGTTTCCAGAGTATCTTCCACCATGGTCGCTCTCTCCTCGCACGTTCACGCGTGCGTTGGTTTGGGTTCCACCGGCAGACTACTTGCCGGCTGGAGAGAGCGGCCTTCTCATCCCATCTTGGCGACCTTGGCGATTGTTGGCGTGGGCTGAGGTAGGCACCTGCGCCCGCACAGGACCGGAACCCCGGCCTACCCCTCCTCGATCCGCACCGAGCTCCCCGGCCCACCGGGCTTGGCCGGAGTCACCACCAGCCGCCGCGGCAGCCTCGCCCGCACCTCGTCGACGTGGGTGATGACGCCCACCGTCAGGTCCTCGGCCTGCAGCCGCTCCAGCGCCCCCATCGCCACGTCCAGCGTCGCCGGGTCGAGGGTGCCGAAGCCCTCGTCCAGGAAGAAGAACTTGAGCTGCTCGCCGCGCAGCTGGATTTGCATCGAGAGCGCCAGCGCCATCGCCAGCGAGGCCAGGAAGGTCTCCCCGCCGGAGAGCGAGCCCACCGGGCGCTCCACCCCGCCGTGGTGGTTGTCGCGCACCAGGAACCCGGCCGAGCCGCGCTTGTCGTCCTGCTGGGGCACCAGCTCGTAGCGGCCGTGCGTGAGCGCCCGCAGCCGGTCCGAGGCGGTCCGGGCGATGGTCGCGATCTCCTGCTCGGCCATGAACTCCACGAGCTTGCGGCCCTCCACGAGGTCGGAGAGCGTCGCCAGCCGGTCGTACTCGGGCCGGAGCTCCGCGTGGTGCGCCTCGATCTCCTCGCGCCGCGCCCGCTCGCCCACGAGCTTGCCCAGCAGACCCTCCAGCTTCCCCAGCTCCTCGCGGACCTGTCGGGCCCACTCCTCCGCCTGCCGGTGGCGCTCGTCCAGCTCGCGGAGCGCCGGCTCGGACACGCTGCGCTCCGCCAGCTGCTCGCGGGCGCCCTTGAGCGCGCCGGCGTTCTCCCGCAGCGCGTCGTCGTGCGCCTTCGCCGCATCAGCCAACTCGCCCCTGCGCTCGCGCTCGCGCAGGGCGGCCTTGGCGGCCTCTGCGTCGGCGAAGCGCTGGCTCGACAACTCGCCGTGGAGGCGCGCCTCGGCCTTCTTGGACTGCTCCAGCGCGGCATCGGAGCGCGCCTTCTCCGCCGCCAGCAGCTCCTTGGCCCGGTGGTGGCCGTCCTGGTTGCGCTGCTGCGCGTCCCGCGCCTTCGCCAGCGCCTGATCGAGCCCCGAGAGCTGCGCCTCGCAGGCCTGCAGCAGCTTCGCGGCGCTCTCGCCGCCGGTCGTCGCCTGCAGCCGCTCGTGCAAGAGCCCGTGCTGCGCGCTGAGCTCCTTCGCCTTGGCCCCCAAGCCTTCCAGCTCGGCGCCGAGCCTCCCGCCCTCCTCCACCCTCGCTCGCAGCGCCTCCTCGGACTCCCGCCGACGCTGCCCGGCCTCCCGCTGCGCCTGCGCCAGCTGCGCCGCCTCGCGCTCGCGCCTGGCCAGCGACTCCTGCTCGCGCTCGATCGCCTCTGGGGCCAGCCCTCCGCGCCGCTCGTCGAGCGTCGCCCGGCGGGCCCCAACGACCTTCCGGGCCTCCTCGAGCTCGTTCTCCGCCTCCGCCGCCGCGCGCTCTTCCGCGGCGGCCCCGGTCGCCAGCGAGAGCGCCTGCGCCGACACCTTGCTCGCCGCTTCCTGCCCCTCCCGCGCCGCCCGGGCGAGCTTCTCCGCCGCTTCGAGCCACCGGTCGAGCGCGTCCTCGGCATGGCCCAGCGACGAGCGCTCGGCGTCTCGCCACGACCGCAGCGCCGGGATGCTTTCGGATCGCCGGGGCTCGGGCAGCTTCGAGCGCCTGAGCGAGACCGTCTTCGCGGCTTCCTTGCCCCGCTCTTCGGCCTCGGTGCGCGCGGCGCGGGCGCTGTTCAGCTCGGCCTCGACCTCGGCGAGCTTGCGCTGGGCCTTCTCCGCCGCCTTCCTCGCCGCGTCGCCGGCCTTCTCCGCCTGGGCCCGCTCGCTCTCCGACGCCTGCTCCTCCCGGGCCGGACTCGGGTGGGCCGTGGAACCACAGACCGGGCAGGGCTTGCCGTCCTCGAGCGCGCAGGAGAGCTGGGCCGCGGCGCCGCGACGGTTCAAGTCGTCCAGGGCAGACCGGGCCGCCTCCGCCTTCGCCTCTGCCTTCTTCAGCGCTTCGGCCGCCGCCTTCTGATCGGCCTCGAGCTTCGCCGCCTTGGCCGCCAGCGCCGTCTCCCGCTCGCGGGCTTCCTGCGCCTCGCGCTCGGCCTGCGAGACCGCCTCCACCAGGTTGTCCAGAGAGCCCGCGGCCTTGACGGCGTCGCGCAGGCCCTTCTCGTCCCCCGGCCTCGCCTCGCGGTGCGCCTTCTCCTGTTCCTGGCTCTCCTTCGCCGCCTCCGACGCCGCGGCCGCAGCCTTGGCCGCGCTGTCTGCCTGCTCGCGCGCCTGGACCGCCCTCGCCTGCTTCTGGGCCCGCTTCTCGGTGCAGGACGCCGCCTGCGCCTCGGCCTGCCGTAGCTCGGTGAGCGCCTGGAATGCCGCCTGGACCCGGGCGCGCACTTCGGGATCGACCTGGGTGCGGGCGATCTGTTCGGCGAGGCCGGCGATCTCCTTGTCGGCTGCGCCCAACGCTCCTTCCAGCCGGCTGCGCTCGGCCTCGGCCTGCGCCAGCGCGAGAGTCGCCTTCGCGCGTGCCTCCTCGGCCGCCTTCAGGTCCCGGATGCGTTCGCCCAGCTCGGCTTCGAGCTTCTCCGCCTGCTTGAGCTCGTCCCTGCGCGCGGCCAGCCTGGGCTTGCCTTCCTCCACCGCCTGGGCCGCCGCCTCGAACGCCTTCTGGGAGGAGTCCAGATCCTTCGCCCACTCCCGCTCCTTCGCCTCGGCGTCCTTCCGGCGCGCTTCGGCCTGCGCCTTCTGGGTCGCCAGCCTCTGGCGCTCTTCGAGCAGGCTGCGCAGCGGCTCCGCGCGCTGGGCCGCGTCCAGCTCGGCCTTCTGCGCCTCGACGGCGGCGGCCTTCGCCACCAGCTCGGCCTGCCGGGCCTCCAGCCTCTTCACCTCCACCTGGAGTCCGCACACGGCGCGGGCCTCCGCGAGCTGCGCCGCCAGCGCCCCGAGCGCGAGGTCCGCCTCGGCGACGCTCGCCTTGCGGAGATCCCGGTCGCCGTGGGCCTGGTCCACCGCTTCCTTGGTGGCGTGCCCGAGCGCCTGGAGCTGCCCCGCGTCGTTGTCGAGCAGGCTGAGCACCGCCTTCTTGCGGTCGGCGACCTTGCGGAACAGGTCCTCGCCGAAGCGCTCCAGCCCGAGGATGGTCTCGAGCATCGCGCGGCGCTTGGCGCCGGTCAGCTGCAGGAAGTCGGCGAACTTGCCCTGCGGCAGCACCACCACCCGGCAGAAGTTGTCGCTCGCCAGCCCGACCACCTTCTCCACCGCCTCGAGCACCGTGGTCGGCTTGTCGGCGACCGGAATCCACTCCTCGCCCTCGAGCCGGTCGAGCCGCGCGGCGCGGGCGTCGATCGACCCGTCGGGCTTGGCGCGGAAGCTCCGGCGCACCTCGTAGCGCGCTCCGGCGCCGGCCTCGAAGCGCAGGACCACCTTGATCTCGTCCGCCTCGGGGTGCGCGATGCCCTGCCGCTTGCCGCCCTGGACGCGCTCCACCACGCCGTACAGCGCCAGGGTGACCGCGTCGAGGATGGTCGACTTGCCGGAGCCGGTGGGGCCGAAGATGCCGAACAGCCCGCGCTCGCCGAGCTTCTCGAAGTCGACCACCGCCTCCTCGCGGTAGCTGTGCAGCCCCTGGAAGGTCAGGTGGAGAGGCCTCATGCCGCCTCCCCCGGAACCCGGGCGTCGGTCGGGGCGGCCGCGGCGGTCTCGGTCTCGGGCTCCTGTTGGGCCAGCTCGCAGAAGAGCTTCACCAGCTCGGCGTCCGGCTCCTCGCCGCGCTGCGCCCGGAAGAAGTCCTGGAACGACTCCGCGAGCGGGCGCTGGGAACGGGTGCGAGGGTCTCCCGCCGGCGTGGCCGCCACCTCCGGGCCGACCGGGCGGATGCGCACCAGCTCGGGGCGCGCCTTGCGCAGCTCGTGGACCTGGCCGAGCTCGAGGCGCCCGTGGATCTCGAGGTCGATCCACGCTCCGGCGTCCTTGCCGCTCTGGCACCAGGAGAGGGCCTGGGCGAAGCCTTCCTTCGCCTCCCACTGCGCCAGCGGCCGGCCCTTGGTCAGCGGCAGCAGCTCGATGCGGGCGGACTTCCCCGGCTCCGCCTCGACGAGGACCACCGACTTGGCCTGGTCGACCTCGGCGAAGCTGCAGGCCATCGGAGAGCCGGAGTAGCGGGTGGGCGCAGCGGCGCCGGGGACCTCCTGCGGCCGGTGCAGATGGCCCAGCGCGACGTAGTGCGCGCCCGCGGGAAACGCCGAGGCGGGCACCGCGCAGGCCCCGCCGAGCTGGATGGGCCGCTCGGATCCCGATTCCTGGCCATGGGTGACGAAGAGGTGGCTCGCGGCGAGGTTGACCGCGTCGGGACGGAAGTTCCGGCCGAGGTCGGCGAACAGGCGGGCGACATGCACGGCGTAGGCGACCTGCTGCTCCTTCTCGTCCAGGGAGGTCGCCAGGATGGTGCGCAGCCGCGCCTCCGAGGGGTACGGCAGCGCGGCGATGCAGACCCCGTGCGGCACGCCGGGGATGGCCAGCTCGAGGTAGGCCGGGCCGCTGGCGACGCGCCGCACCAGCCCCGGCCGCGCCTCTTCCTGGACGGGCAGCACGTCGCCCGGCAGCCCCATCAAGCTGATGCCGTAGCGATCCGCCAGCGGCGAGGCGGCCACCAGGCGCTCCGGGCTGTCGTGATTGCCGGCGAGGACGACCACCGCGCGCCGGCCGCCGTGGGACATCTCCTCGATGGCGTCGTAGAAGAGCTGCTCGGCCGCGGCGGGCGGGTTGACGGTGTCGAAGACGTCGCCGGCGACGAGGAGGAGATCGACCCGGTGCTCGTCCAGCAACGCGGCGATCTCGCCCAGCAATTCGCGCTGCTCTTCGATGCGGTCGCGTTCCTCGAGCGGGCGCCCCAGGTGCCAGTCGGAGGTGTGGAGGATGCGCATCCGGTCGATCTCCTGAGCCCGCGTGACTTTGCTATCACACGGGTCGGACATCGGCGCGGCGAGCGATCCGCTCGCGGCCCAGCCCGGGGGACGCGAAAGGGCCGCCCTCCTCTCTTCGAGGAAGGCGGCCCCGGACTCCAGGTTCAACGTCGGCTATCGACTATCGACGATGAACTATCGACTGCTACTTGCAGACCCCGGCGATGCACACCTGGCCGACGGCGCAGTCGGCGTTGGTCGCGCAGGCGCTCGCCAGCGGCATGCAGCAGCCGCCGCCGGGGGCGCACATGCCCGCGGCGCCGTTGGCGACGTAGCCCGAGGCGCAGGTCACGCCGCTGGCGGTGAGCGCGCCGCACTGGCCGCCCGCGGCCTCGCAGGACAGCTCGCAGATGCCGGCGAAGCACAGCTGCCCGCTGGCGCAGTCGGCGTCGCTGGCGCAGCCCGGGGCGACCGGCATGCAGCAGCCGCCGCCCGGAGAGCACATCCCGGCCGCGCCGTCGGAGACGAAGCCCGCCTCGCAGATCACGCCGCTGGCGGTGAGCGCGCCGCAGTGGCCGCCGGCGACCTCGCAGCCGACCTGGCACTTCCCGGCCAGGCACAGCTCGCCCAGCAGGCAGTCGGAGTCGGTGGCGCAGGTCGCCGCGGACGGGGTGCAGCAGCCGCCGCCCACCGCGCAGGTGCCGGCGGCGCCGTTGGCCACGTAGCCGGCGTCGCAGATGAGCCCCGCGGCGGTCAGCGCGCCGCACTTGCCGCCCGCCAGCTCGCAGGTCTGGCCCAGGGCGACGCAGGAGCCGCTCATGCACGCCTCGCCGGCCGCGCAGTCGGCGTCGGTCGAGCAGGCCGAGCCGGCGACGCAGGCGCCCAGGGAGCAGGTCTGGCCCATGGCGCAGACCATCCCGCAGGCGCCGCAGTTGGCGGAGTTCCAGGCGAGGTCGATGCAGACGCCGCTGCAGAGGGTCTGGCCGACGGCGCAGCCGCCCTGGCACAGGCCGTTCATGCAGACCTTGCCGGCGATGCAGTCGGAGTCGGCGGCGCAGGTGGCGTAGGCCGGCACGCAGCAGCCGCCGCCGGGGGCGCACAGGCCCGCGGCGCCGTTGGCTTCGTAACCGGTCGGGCAGGTCACGCCGCTCGCCGTCAGGGCGCCGCACTGGCCGCCCGCGGCCTCGCAGGACAGCTCGCACAGGCCGGCGACGCAGAGCAGGCCCGCGCCGCAGTCGGCGTCGGTGGCGCAGCCGGTGGTCTTGGGCGTGCAGCAGCCGCCGCCGACCGCGCAGGCGCCGGCGGAGCCGTTGGACTCGTAGCCCGGATCGCACAGCACGCCGCTGGCGGTCAGCGCGCCGCACTTGCCGCCCGCGGCCTCGCAGCCCAGCACGCACTTGCCGGCCAGGCAGACCTCGCCGGCGGCGCAATCGTTGTTGGCGGCGCAGCTGACGGTGGTGGGCATGCAGCAGCCGCCGCCGGGGGCGCAGGTGCCGGCCGAGCCGTTGGCGACGGAGCCGGCGGGGCAGTTCACGCCGCTGGCGGTGAGCGCGCCGCAGGTGCCGCCGGCCTGCTGGCAGGTCAAGGACTGGGCGGTGCACTTCCCGGCGACGCAGGCCTGGCCGGCGGCACAGTCGGAGTCGGTGGCGCAGACGATGGAGCCCATGCACACGCCGGAGTTGCAGACCGTGCCCGCGGCGCAGGCCATGCCGCAGGCGCCGCAGTTCGCGGAGCTGGACTGCAGGTCGACGCAGTAGCCGGCGCACACGGTCTGGCCGGCGGCGCAGCCGTACTCGCACTTGCCGTTGACGCAGGCCTGGCCCGCGGCGCACTCGGCATTGGCCGAGCAGCCGACGGGCTGGCACTTGCCGCTGGCGGCCTCGACCGCGAACCCGGAGTTGCAGGTGCAGGTCCCGTCGGCCTGGCAGTGGCCCCAGATCGAGGAGACGAGGTCGCTGCCGTTGCAGGTCTGGTCCATGCCCGGGGTGCAGCCGGTCTTCTTGACGCAGGCGCCGCTGACGCAGGCGAGGCCGGCGCCGCAGTCCGAGTCGGCGCTGCAGGGCGTCTTCTGGCACTTGCCGGAGGCGTCGACCACGAAGCCGGCCTTGCAGGTGCAGGTGCCGTTGTCCTCGCAGTGGCCCCACAAGGAGGAGACGGCGGGGTCGCCGTTGCAGGTCTGGTCCATGCCCGGGGTGCAGACGCCCTTCTTGGCGCAGGCGCCGTTGACGCAGGCCTCGTTGGCCTGGCACTCGGAGTCGGCGGAGCAGCCGGGCTTCACGCCGGCCTGGTAGCGGGTGAAGTGGGCGACCTTCACGCTGATGATCGACTTGGCGGCGTCGACGGTCCCGGTCAGCGTGGTCTTGGTGCCGTCGTCCTCGAGGACCTGGACGTAGAGGTTGCCGACTTTCTGCGTGCCGCTGAGCTTGTAGGGCAGGCTGAGGGTGGCGGGGGTGGTGAAAGTGGTGCCGGCGGGGCCGAAGTCGGCGACCGGGCCCGCGGCCTCGGCGGTGGCGGCGATGGCCTCGCTCTGGAAGGCGACGGTGATCTTGGTGTCCGCGGCGAGCGCGCCCGCCGGGATGTCGAGCTTGGTGCCGGCGAGGTCGGCGCTGTCGGCGCTGGTCACCTCGACCGTGCCGCCCTGGGCCGCCTTGACCTCCTTGGTCACCACGAAAGTCGAGGCCACTTGGTTGGGACATCCGGCCAGAGCCAGGACCACCAAGGCGAGACAGCTTCGCGTCAGGCGCTTCATGAGTTCGTCCTCCCGTGCATCGTTCGTTCGTTATCGGCCCATGAATGGCGCGCCGGCCGGCCAACCTTCACGCCACGGACAGCAAACTGCTCATCTGCTTGATTTCTCGAGGGTTTCCCGAGCCTGCGCGGCGTGTTTCCCGGTCGGGAAGAGTTGGAGGTAGCGCTGGAGCCGCTCTCTGGCTGCGCTGGCCCGGCCCTGGCGCGCGTCGCACGAGGCGGCGCCGAACCAGGCCTCCTCGGCCTCCGCGCCGCGCGGATCGGACGTCAGCAGCAGCTGGTAGTCGGCCAGCGCGGAGGTGCAGTCGCCGGCCTCGCGCTCGAGGTCCGCGCGGATGCGCCGCACCTGCCGCACCCGTTCGCTGGCCGGATACGCCCCCAGGAAGAAGCTGGCCTCGATGAGCGAGCGCTTGGAGTCGCCCAGCGCCAGCGTCGCCTCCAGCGCCGACAGGTCGACGTCCTGGCGGTTGTCCCCGGTCGGGAAGCGCGCGCGGTAGGCGCCGAAGGCAGTCAGGGCTCCCGCGGGGTCCTTCAAGGACCGGTGACGCAGCTGCCCCAGGTCGTAGAGGCTCAGCGCGCCGAAGCGGTCCTCGCGCCGGGAGAGCGAGTCGAAGGCAGCGGCAGCGTCCGCGAATCGGCCCTCGCGAGAGAGGCGCAGGGCCTGGGCGTAGAGCACGTCCGGGCCGGGCGGAGCCGGAATCGGAGCCAGCTCGGGTTGCGTCGCGGTCGCGGGAACCGGCGCGGGGATGGGAGCAGGTGCCGGCGTCGGCTCCGGCTCGGGCGCGGTGGCCTGGAACGGCCGGGGCGCCGGCAGCTTGGGCGCGACCACCGGCGCGGGCGAGTCGGGGACCGGCTGCGGGGCCGGCATGGCCGGCCGGTTGAGCGCCACCCGGACCTCGCGGCGGGGCTCGACGGTCACCGCTCGCTCGATGACCTCGCCCTGCTCCGACTTCGCCGTCACGGTGTGGGCGCGTGCCGGCGTCCACCACTGGATCGGCGGGCGGCCCAGGGCGACGCCATCGGCCTCGACCTGGAGGCTGGGATCCCCGTCGACCACGATGCGGCCCTCCTGGCCTCCGCGCCGGGTCAGGCCGCGCAGCGTGCTCTCCTCCGCCGGCGGCGAGCAGCGATCGATCTTGCGGGTGAGGCTGGTCCAGCACTCCCCGGCGCTCACCTGCTGCACCTGGCCGCCGCCGCTCGCGGGAGCGACGCGAACCTGGCCCTCGCCGACGCGCACCGAGACGCCCTGCGCGCTCTCGACCGCGAAGAGCGTCCCCAGCACGTCGATCCGCACGTCCCGGGCCACCACCGAAACCTGCCGTCCGGACGCGGGCTTGGCCACGGTGGCCACGAGCGAGCCGCGCTCGAGCCGGATCTCGCGGGTGCCGGGCAGGGAGACGAAGCGCACCTCGGTGCCCTCGCCGACGAGCAGTCCGGAATCCTCGAAGACGCGCACGTGGGCGCGGGCGCCCTTCCCGGTGCGCAGCGAGGTGCCGGAAGCCAGCTCCTCGCCTACCCCGGCCGGCGCCCATTCACTGGGGTCGAGGCTGACGCCGACCTCCCCGGAAGCCAGCGTCAGCGTGGCCCACGGGGCGGGGAACGCGTCCGGCGGGACCGGCTCGGGTGCGGCCGGGCGCAGGAAGAGACCGAGGAGCAGGCCGCAGAGCGCCGCGGGGACGGTCAGCCACATCCAGGCCCGGCCCGAGCCGCGGGAGGCGCGCACGCCGGCCCAGACCCGCTCCCGGGACGCCGAGGTCGGCTCCGGCTCGCGCAGCTGCCGCAGCAGGCCGGACAGGGCCTCGTGCCCCGGCGAGCCATCGCCACCGTCCCTCAGCCGCCGCGGCGGTCCCTGGTTTTCGTTCGGCCCCATGGAGTCACCCGCTCAGCGCCACGTCCTCGTTCGGATTCGGCAGCAGCTCGCGCGCGAGGCTGGCGAACTCCTTGCGCGCGTAGAAGAGCCGCGTCCACACCGTCTCCACCTTGCAGCCCACCCGCTCGGCGATCTCCTCGCCGCTCAGGTTCTCCAGCTCGTAGAGCGCGAAGACCTCGCGCTTCATCGGCGACATCCGCGCCAGCACCCGGCCCACGCTCTCCTCGGCGTCGCGCTGGCCGAGCACCGACTCCGGGGTCGGCGCGGGAGCGGTCGCGAAGGGCAGCACGCGCCCGGCCAGCTCGCGCAGCCCCTCGCGGAAGCGGCGGCGGCGGTGGCGGTCGGAGACCACGTTGGCGACGATCCGGTACAGCCAGGTCGTGAAGCGCCCGTGCCGGAAGTCTCCGATCTTCTTGAAGACCACCACGAAGACCTCCTGGCAGGCGTCGTCGACCTCGCTCGCCGGCGTCCCCAGCCTCCTGGCCACGCGGTGCGCGAACGCGTAGTGCTCGTCGAAAAGCTCCCGCCAGGCACGCTCGTCTCCCGTCCGGCAACGCGCAAAAAGCTCAGCGCGGTCGGGGACTTCCACGTCCTGGTCGGCCGCACGGCTCATGTCCACGAACCTTGAATGGCGCCTGCCCGGTCAAACCTTCACGGCACCCTGCGCGCGAGGCCCAGAGCGAGCCCCACCTCGTAGCGCGTCGGCATCAGCTCCGGCGGCACCCCGGCGCCCTCGACCGCGAAGCCGTCCTCGCCGACGAACGCCGAGGCGGTCAGCAGGGCGCGAAGCTCCAGCCGCGCCGGCAGCCGGACCGAGAGGCGCGCGAACAGGCCGGCAAGGAAGGCGTCGCTGTGGGCGAGCTGCCAGTGGAACAGCGCGTCGCTCTGGCCGGCGGCGGCACCTCCCCAGACCCAGGTCCCGCGCCAGCCCAGCTGCAGGCCGCCGCACAGGCTCAGGTCTTCGCCCCGGCAGGCGCCGCCCATCAGCGCCGCGGAGGCGCTCAGATCCTGGATCTGCCCGTCCTGCGGCGTCCGCCCCGGCCGCGTCACGGTGAGCGTCCGGCTGTCGGGGACGTACACCTGCGCTCGCAGGGAGCCCAGCAGGCCCGACCGCCGCGCCGAGACGTCGACGGCCGGGCCGAGCCGCCACGATGGCTTCTGGATTCCCGCAGCGCCGCTGGCCGCCAGCCCCACCGACCAGTCCGCCGGCGCCGATCCGGGACGCGGCAGCGGCACGAGCACCGGCGCGGGCCGCGGCGCGGCGACCGCCCCGGGGTCGATCGACTCCGGCCGGCCCTTCCAGTCGATGTCCTGCAGGTAGCGCTCGACGACCGCGGCGCAGGAGACGAAGAACGCCGGCTCGGGCCCGGACGCGCCCGTCGGCATCGAGCGTTCGAGCGCTCGCTCGCCGTGCCGCTCCACGACGAGGTCCCAGTGGGCCTCGGCCGGCTTCAGCGCGACCACGAGGTCCTCGGCCCCGGCCTGCTGCCCGTCCGAGACCACCCGGACCTCGGGCATCCGCTCCGACAGCGCCGAGGCGAGCCTGGCGCCGGCGCCGGGCTCCGGGGCGCGGACGACGAGCGCGGGCGAAAGATCGGCGGTGGAGGCGAGCGCCAGCCAAGCGATGATTGCGGCGGAGAACACGGGCCCGAGAGGCTATCAAGAACCCGGGCGTCGTGGACCCCGGAGGGCCGATCTCGCTGTCCCCGCTCTCGCTCCCTTCAGCTACTATCGACGAACCTCGATTGGGGGCTTCGATGTCATCGGGTTCCGCGGTCCGCGCCGTCTGTCTGTCCGTGACCCTCCTGCTGAGCTCCGCCGCCGAAGGCCGGTCGGTCACCTCCGCCGCCGTCGCGCTCGATCGCCGCCAGGAAGCCGAGGCCGCCCAGGTCGCCTGGTCGGTCCGCACCTTCCTCCAGAACGACCCGCGCGCCGACTACCTGGACCTGGCCGCCCGCGCCGAGGGCGAGGGCCCCACCCTGCGCATGCAGAAGGTGGAGCAGGCCAAGCTCGCCCTGGCCAAGGGCCTGAACTCCTTCGACGAAATGGACGTCCCGGCGGCCTTGGGCCACCTCGACGAGGCCCAGAAGCTGCTCGAGGCCACCGACCTGGCCGTCTCCATGCCGGTCCTGCTCGACGTGCTCGCGGCCAGGGGACTGGCGCTGTTCGCCAAGGGCGACCGGGCGGAGGCCAGCAACACCTTCGCGCTGCTGTTCACGCTGCGCTCCTACGAGGTGGACCCGAAGCGCCTGACCCCCGAGGCGAGCGCGGTCCTGGAAGAGAGCAAGGCGCGCGTCGCCACGGTGGCCCCGACCCTCATCGAGGTGCAGTCGCAGCCGGCTGCGGCCTGGATCTTCGTGGACGGCGTCTACCGGGGCGTCTCGCCGCTGGAGGCCAAGGGCTTCGCTCCCGGCGTGCACTACGTCACCGCGGTGGCGCCGGGCTACGAGTTCGCCCAGCAGCGCTCGCTGGTCGGCCCGGGACTCATCACCAAGCTGCCGCTCAACCCCAGCCCGACCGGCCAGACCGTGCTCGCGCAGCTGCGGCAGGTCCAGGCGGGGATGCTCTCCGGGGCCGGCGCCGACGCCGTGGCGGCCCTGGCCAGGTGGGCCAAGACCGAAGAGGCGCTGGTGGTCGGGGTGCGCCGGCAGGACGCGAGCCTGGTCCTCACCGGCCTGCGCGTGGCGGGCGACGGGCAGGTGCTGGCCCGCGCCGAGCGGAGCGTGGGCGCCAAGGTCGTCCCCTCCGACGTCGAGGACTTCACGCGCGCCCTGCTCGCCACCGACCTGCCGCGGGCCGTGGCGGGTGCGGTGCCTGCCGGACCCGTGCCGGGCGCGCCGGTGGTCGTCCCGGCGGCGGCGCTGGCCGCGAAGGCTCCCGCGCCGCCGAACCTCGCCGGCGCGGGCAAGCGGGGGATGGGCATCGCCCTGCTCTCCATCGGCGGCATCGTCGCCACCGCCGGCGGCGTCGTGGGCGGCCTGGCGGAGATCACGGCCAAGGACGCGCGCGGCGTCGCGCAGGTCGACCTGCAGCGGAAGGCGCAGCTGACCTCCCGGACCCGGGACCTCGCCCTCGCCGCCGACCTCTGCTACACGGGCGCCGCCCTCTCTGCGGCCGCGGGGATCACGTTGATCGTGCTGGGCGCGCTCGAGGCCAAGAACCCCGAGCCCGCCAAGGCCGAGAACGCCAAGCCCATCCAGCTCGACAAGGTGCAGGAGCCCGACCGGCTGGACGACGGGACTGCCCCGAAGGAGCAGCCGGAGAAGCCGAAGGAGAAGGAAAAGCTGAAGCCCAAGGAGCGCGATCCCTTTGGCGACGACGAGCCGAGCGTCGGCTTTGCGCCCACCCCGGGCGGCGCGGCGATCTTCGTGCGGGGGGTCTTCTAGCCATGCGCAACGCGCTCCTCCTCGTCGCCTCGGTGGCGCTCTCGCTGCAAGCGGGCTGCTCCTGCCTCGTCAACCCCGGCCAGGAAGAAGAAGGCCAGCCCTGCCTCAACGGCCTGTGCCTGGCCGGCTACCGCTGCGAGAGCGAGGTGTGCGTCTCCGTCGGCGGCCCCAAGCGCGACGCGGGCGGCGCCTGGCGCCCCGACGCAGGATGGCCCAGCGACGACGCCGGCACCGGCTGGCAGCCGCCCGAGTCGATCGGCCACCCGTGGTCGGGCAGCCCGCTGCGAGACCTCGCTCCGCGGCTGGCCATCAGCGACGACGGGGACGTCTTCCTCGCCTTCGCCGACAGCGCTGGGGCCATCAACGTGCGCCGGCGCCAGCAGAACGCCGGAGTCTGGGGTCCGCTCCACGTCCTGTGCGAGGCAGGCTGCTCGAGCCCTCTGGTCGCCGCCGGACCCGACGGGAGCGCGGTCGTCGCCTGGAGCACCGGCTCCACGATCTTCGCCAGCTTCTTCAAGTCGGGCCTCGGCTGGCCGAGCGGCTGGCAGGCGCCCCAATACGCGGCGACCGGAGATCTCTCGGACGTGGTGACCCTGAGCGACCTCGAGATGCGCTCCCAGGGGGCCGCGCTGCTTTACCGGCTGCTCCGCGCGAACGGCACGGTGGATCTGTCGCTCGCGGCCTCCACCGGCGAGACCTGGCTCCAGACCGGCATCTCCCAAGGCCAGCCGGCGACGAGCGAGGGGGCCCTGGCCATCGCCGCGGACGCGGCGGACCTCGCGATCATGACCGTCTACAGCCAGGGCCACCTGGTTCGGGCGACCCAGGTCACGTTCACGACCTATGCCCCCAACTTCCTGGTCGGCCCCATGGTGCCCCTCTCCCCGGACTTCGGCCCGGGCGCCCAGCCGGGCTCGGTGGCGGTCTCCTCCGACGGCTACGGGAGCGGCGTGGCGGTCTTCGCGTTCTCCGGCGGCCAGGGAGCCTACGCCGCCCGCTTCGCCAACCTGCAGTGGAGCCCGGCGGGGCGCCTGGACCCGGGCCTGGGTGCGGCCGGCCCCGCCGCGGCCGCCGCGGACCTGAACGGCAACGGGCTGGTCCTCTTCCGCCAGTGCTACACCGACTGCGCCGTCTGGGCGAGCGGCTACTTCGCGTACGGCGGCCTCGGCGGCGCGGCGCAAATCAGCGCCGGCGTCCCCCAGCTCGACGAGCCGCGGGTCGCCCTCGACAGCGCCGGACGCGCCCTGCAGCTCTGGCTCCAGAACAACGAGGTCTGGGCCTCGGAGATCGGCGAGCTCAGGGATCCCCTGCCCTTCGGGCCCCCCGTGCGGATCAGCTCTCCGACGGCCTCGTCCTTCGCGTCCTCGCCCGCCCTCGTCTACCGCAACGGCCTGGGCTACGCGGCCTGGTTCCACACGGAGGGCGCCCTCGTGGGGGCGAGGTACCGCGCCCCCCTGCGCTAGGAGAACTCGGTGACCTCGGAGCTGGGCAAGTACACGCTGGTGCGGCCGCTCGCGCAGGGCGGGATGGCCGAGGTCTGGCTGGCCCGCTACGCCGGCCCGGGCGGCTTCGAGAAGACCGCGGTCATCAAGCGCATCCTGCCGCACCTGACCGCCAACGCCGACTTCGTGCAGATGTTCCTGGACGAGGCCCGCATCGCCGCGCGGCTGTCGCACCCCAACGTCGTGCAGGTCTTCGACTTCGGCGAGGCCGAGGGCTCGTACTTCCTGTGCATGGAGCACCTCGTCGGCGAGGACGTGGCGACGCTGATCCGCCTGTCCGAGAAGCGCAAGCGCCACCTGCCGCCCGCCGTCACCGCCCTGATCCTCTCGGCCGCCTGCGACGCGCTGCACTACGCGCACACGCTGTGCGACGACGAGGGCCAGCCGCTCAACATCGTCCACCGCGACGTGTCGCCCTCGAACGTCTTCGTCACCTACCAGGGCGCGGTGAAGGTGCTCGACTTCGGCATCGCCAAGGCGGAGGGCAAGCTCAGCCAGACGCAGGGCGGCGTGCTCAAGGGCAAGTTCGTCTACATGTCCCCGGAGCAGATCCGCGGCAAGCCGCTCGACGGCCGCAGCGACGTCTTCGCGCTGGGCGCGGTGCTGGCGGAGATGCTCACCGGGCAGCGCCTGTTCTACCGGGAGAACGAGCTGGGCATCCTCGCCGCCATCACCGAGGACCCCATCCCGTCGATGGGCGAGCTGGCCCCCGGGACCCCGGCGGAGCTGGACGCCATCGTCCAGCGCGCCCTGTCCCGCGACCGCGAGGCGCGCTTCGCCGACGCCCACCAGATGCGCCACGCCCTCGAGGAGTTCGTGGCCGCCAACAGCAGCACCCCCGCCACCACGCTCTTGCAGAACTTCATGCGCGAGCTGGTCGGCGAGCAGGCCATCCGCGAGAAGTCGCGGCCGGTCACCGGCGGCGCGCTGCGGGCCCCCGGCGGCGCCCTCCCCCGCCAGCCCAGCAGCGGCCCCAAGGCGCGCCCGCCCAGCGGCCCCATCGGCCGGCAGCCGAGCGGCCGTCCTCCGAGTGGCGGGGACCTCGCGCGGCCCCCCAGCGGCAGCGCGCTGGCGAAGCCCCCCTCCGGCCCGCGCAAGGCCCCCGCCCCGGTCGAGCCCGACGGCGAGAGCACCCCGCCTCTCCCGGTCGCGCCCGACGCCGAAGCGGCCGGCGGCAGCACCTTGTCGGATGCCCAGGCCCCGGCCTCGCTGCTCAACGCGGAGACCGTCGTCTCGAGCGGGCTGGAGACCTCGGCGACGCAGGAAGCGCCCGACCCGTCGTTGCTCGACAGCGAGACCAACGTCTCCGAGCGCTTCTTCGCCGCCGATTCCGATCCCCAGGTCGCGCTCGAGACCGTCGTCGGCGCGCGCCCGGGCGAGACGACCGCGCCGCTCCCCGTCGCCGAACCTCAGCGGGGCAGCAGGCTGGCGGTCTTCATGGTCCTGGGCACCCTGGTCGTGGCCGGTGCGACCTGGGGAGGCCTCACGCTGTTCACCCGGCCCGACCCGGCCGTCACGGCCGCCCAGGCGCTGCCGGACCCCATCCGCTCGGCGCCCCCGACCCTGCCGGAGCCGACCCCGCCCGCGAAGCTTTCCGAGCCGCCGAAGCCTGAGCCGGCCGAGCCCGCGGTCGCGACACCGCAGCCCGCGACGCTCCCGGATCCGCCCAAGCCCGAGCCGGAAAAGCCGATCGTCTCCGTCGCCGTCGCGCCCCCCGAGCCCCCCAAGCCAGCGCCGGAGGAGCCCAAGCCCGCCCCCAAGCCCAAACCCGAGCCCGTGGCGGCCTCGAAGCCGGCTCCCGCGCCCGTCGCCGCCAAGCCAGCCAAGCCGACGCCGATCGCCGCGAAGGTGCCGCCCAAGCCGATCAAGGTCGCCCAGACGCCGACGCCTGCCCCGACTCCGACCCCGAAGCCGCTACCGCCCCCCGAGGCTCCGAAGGAGCCGGCGGGTGCGCCCGCGAAGCTGGACGTCAACTGCATCCCCTGGTGCCACATCTACGTCGACGGAAAGGACACCGGGAAGAACTCGCCCGCCTTCGGGCTCGACGTCGCTGCCGGGCCGCACAAGGTCAAGGTCATCAACCCTCCGACGGGCCTGATGCAAGAGCGCGACGTCACCTGCGTCGCGGGCCAGCCGACCAAGGTCGTCGTCCGCTTCGAGTGACGCCCGCTCAGATGCCGCCGCAGGCGAAGCCCTGGCCGCTCGACGCCGTGAAGCAGACGTTGACCAGGCCCATCCCTGAGACCCGTGCCACCGCGCCGCAGCACAGGCCCTGCTCGTAGCCCGGGCAAGGCACGGTGGAGCACAGCGGCAGGCAGACGTTGCTCTGGTCGTCGTCCGGGAGGCGGATGGCGGTGCAGGCCGATCCCGTGGGGCAGTCGCCGTCGCTCGTGCAGCGGAAGACGCAGGTCCGCGCGCTGTCGAAGCAGGCCTCCTCGCAGCCGTTGAAGTCGCCGTTCGGGTCGCACGCGCCGCCGACCTCGATGCTGTCCGGCCCCGACCCGCGGGTGGAGCAGGCGCCGCCCAGCAGCACCGCCAAGACGGCCGCCAGCGTCCGGAGGCTAGAACGCAAGGGCCACCTCCACCTTCGCGACGCGGCCGTGCACGGGCTCGGGCCTGAAGGCCAGCGGGACCTCGACGGCCCTGCCGCGCAGCCCCTTGCCGAGCGTCGCGCCGCCCACCGCCCCGAAGGCGATTCCGGCGGCGTCGAGGACGACCGCCCCGACCATCGACAGGCCGTCCTGGCCGGAGAAGTGCTTGTTCGCCTGCGTCTGCTTGTCGTCCAGCGCGTCCTGCCACAGCGGGACCGAGCTGCCGATGGCGCCGATGGCCAAGGCGAGCAGGAAGGCGCCGGTGACGATCTTGCCCGGCTGCCGGACGTACACCGTGCGCGTCAGCGGAGTCGGTGACACCGGCACGAACACCGCGCCCGGCGGCACGTAGACGGGTTGCGGCGCGGGCTGCAGGACCACCGGCGGCGGGGGCGGCGACACGGGAGCAGCGGGCGCCGCCAGAACCGGCGCCGACGGCGCGGGAGCGGGAGGCGTCGTCGCCACCGGCTGCGGCTCCGGTTGGGCGGGCCCCGGCGGCTGCGGCGCGGGCTGGACCGGGACGGCCGGCTGCGCCACCGCAGGCTGGGGAGCGGGTTTGGAGGGTGCGGCCGGCGGCGAGGCGGGCTGGACGGGGTCCGCGGGTTGCGGTGCGGGAGCGGCGGGCGCCGGGGCGCCGCGGCACGTCTCGCCTTCGACGACCAGCGGCGCGGGGCACGCCGGGATGCCTACGCAGGCGGAGCGCCTACCGGACCAGACCTGGTTCGGCCAGCAGCAGCGGCCGCGCGTGTCCTCGTTCTTCACCTGGCCGGCGGGGCAGACCTGGGCTGCGAGCGCGTCCGCGGACACGAGCACCAGCGCCAACGCGAGCAAGCAAGACCGCATACGCCCTCCGGACGTTCGCCACTGTCTCTCCTGCGCCGTCCGCCTGTCCAGCCGCGGCCAGGGGAGAGTCGAGGAGGCGAAGGCCGCTATGGGATGGCGATCTCCGGCTTGGTGCCCGCCGAGACGTCCTTGGTGAACCGCAAGCGGGCCCCGGTGCGGTCGCCGGGACGTGCCGTGTAGCTGAGCCAGTCGCCGTCGGTGACCTCGAAGCTCTCCTCCCAGCGCTGCCCGTCGACCTCCACCACCGCGTGGTGGGTGCCTTCGTAGACGTTGAAGCGCTTCTCGAGCGGCGCGATGCCCAGGACCCTCTTGTCCAGGGAGACCTTGGCCCCCGTGGGCGCGTGGAAGCCGATGGAGCCCACCCCGATCCGCACGTCGGCGTGCGTGGTGCCGGTGGGGTTGACCTCGACCTCGCGAGTGACCCGGATGCTCATGGAGGCGTTGACGAGCGTCAGCTTCTGCTTGCCGGCGAGCACGGTGGACTTCGTCGGCGTGCGGCCCAGCGAGCGCGTCCCGAGCAAGACATCCACCTCCGGGACAGAGAAGACCTCCAGGGACGGCATGACGAGGCCCGGCATGGCGGCCACGTTCTCGCCGGGCGCCGCCTCACCGTCGTTCGGCACCCTGGTCCCTGCGGCGACGGCCGGGGGCGTCCGCTGCGGATTCGGTGTCGGCGTCGCGGTGGGGGTGGGCGCCAGCGGAGTCGGGGCCACCGGCGGCGCGGCCGGTTCGGGCTGCTTCGCTCCAGCGGGCTCCGTCCCAGCGGGAGGCTGGGCTGCCGGGTCGACGGGCGCCGGGGTCGGGGTCGGGCTCAAGGGTTCGAGCGCGGAGGGCATGTCGGCCGGCTTCTGCACCTCGACCGTCAGCGGCGCATGCGGGCGCGTGGCGCCGTAATCCACCACCGCCTGCGGGGGCGGCTGCATGTCTCGGGCGAGCCAGCCGCCGGCGGCGCCCAGCGCGAGGCAGGCCACGGCGGTCGCGGCGAAGGGCCACAGCGGAGCGCGCGCGGCGTCGGCGGCGACCGGCCGCCTCCCCGAGGGTGCGGAGGCCGGCGGGCGAGGCCGCTGGGGTGCGGCGACCTGGGCTGGCGCGGCCGCCGCTGCAGCCGGCGACGCGGCGGGCTGAGGCAGCGGCGGAGGCGTGCGCGCGAGGCCCTCGGCCTGCTCGAGCGCCTGCTCGACGAGCTTGCGCTGAGCCAGGGCGATGGGGTCGCCGACGAACTGCTGCGCGAGCCACTCGGCGTATTGCGCCTGGGTCGCGAGCTCGATGGCGCCTTCGATGGCCTCGCGCAGCGCCAGCGCCGTGGGGTAGCGGTCCGTGCCCTTCTTCGCGATGGCCTTCTCGAGCACCGGGCGCAGCTTCTCCGGGATGCGCGGCGAGTTGAGCGGGAGCTCCGCGCCGACGATGGCCTTGTCGGGGTCGACGGCGTCCTGGAACGGGATCTGCCCGGTGAGCGCCTCCCAGAGCACCAGGCCCAGCAGGTAGACGTCGGTCTGGGGCGTGGAGGCGGTGCGCCCGCCGAGGATCTGCTCGGGAGCCGAGTACTTGCGCCGCCCGGGCACGCGCTTGCCGCCGGCCTCGGTGGGGGCCACGGTGAGCGCGCCGTAGCCGGTCACCATGGTCAGGCCGGAGTAGCTGGACATCAGCGTCTCGGGGCGGATGTCCCCGTGGACGAGCGGGATCCCCTCCTCGTTCGCCGCCAGGTGCGCGTAGTGCACGCCGGTGGCCGCGTCGACGACGACCCGCGCGGCCATGCCCGGGGTGAGGCGGACGGCGCGGGTGAGGATGCGGCGCACCGGCTCGCCGTTGGCGAAGGCGGTGGCGCGGGCGAGGCCGCGCTTGATCTGGACGAGGCCCAGCACCTTGAGGATGGAGGGGTGGTCCAGGCCGACCGCGCGGTCGGTCTCCTTGCGCAGCCGCAGGAGCGCCTCGGGGTCGTCGAGGGTCTTGCGCGGCACCGGCAGGAGCACGACGGGGACGAGCGCGGGGCCGTCGACGCGGATGCCCAGCAGGGCGCGGGATCCGGTCCCCGAGTTCAGGGGGCCGACCACGGAAATTCGGGCGGTAGAAGACATGGCCCCGATGGTATGCCCACCCGGGCCCGGGCCCCAGTTTCTTGCTCGCGGTCCCCGGGGAGAGCCTCAGGGTTCGAAGGTCTGCCGGGGCAGCGCGTCGATCTCCTTGACCATCTTCTCCCGGAGGATCGAGAGCTGCCGCCTGAACGTCGCGGCCATCTCGCTGGCCTCCACCTTCGTCGGAGGATCGGCCAGCACCGACAGGTGCTTCTCGCCGTCCCAGCTCGACCGGCCGCTTCGGGTGCTGACCTTGATGGTGACCTCCAGGCTCCGGGGCAGGCTGAAGACCGTCATGGCCGAGCCTCCGCCCGAGCCTCCGCCCGAGCCTCCGGCGGCGCCTGCGGTCGGCGCGTCGGCCCCGGCCCAGGAGCGGGCCAGGCTCCGCACCTCGACCAGCCCCCAGGCCGCCGCGCGAGCCGCAGGGGGCAGCCGGTCGGTCGTGGTGGGCCTGGCGAGCCGCCGGGTGACGACCTCGAAGAGGACGCCGCAGGTCTGCTCCTCGGTCGCCGTGCACTCGAAGTGGTAGAGCTCGGGGCCGGAGCGGGGCTCTTCCTTCTTGCCGGCCCAGCGCTCGGCGAGGTCCGGGGCGTACCTGTCGAGGAAGTCTCGCGCCACCGTCCGTTCGAGCGTGCCCTGCGCCGCCAGGGACTGCAGCGTGCCGAACTCGAGCTTCAGGGTGTCCTTGAAGTCCTGCTTCCAGCGCTCCTGCCACTGCCGCGGGGTGAAGCCCGCCACCACCTCGCCGGCCAGCGGCTCCTCCCCTTCGAGAGTGCGGCCGGCGCGCCGCCGCAGCTCGAGCAGCAGGCGCTGGGCTTCGAGGTAGGCCTCGCCGGCCTGCTCCACCTTGCCCTCGGCCACCAGGCGCTTGGCGTCGCGGTGCCTCGCCTCCGCCTTGCTGAACGTCGCGAGGTCCTCCTTCGCCTTGCTCTGACAGCCCGCGGCCGCCGCCACGCCGATCGCCGCGATCACGGCGACGGCCAGCGACGGCCCGGGGCGGCTGCGGCGTGGCATCGGTTGGGCTCCCAGCATCTGGGAGCGATTCTGCCATTCCTGCAGCGGCCGGCTACAGCCCCTGCCAGATTGGAGAGCCGCCGCGCCAGAACACCCCGGCGGCGCGCCCCAGGATGGCCGCGCGCGGGACCAGGCCGAAGGACCGGCCGTCGTGGCTGTTGCCGCGGTTGTCGCCGAGCACGAGGTAGGAGCCCGCAGGCACCGTGGTCTCCGGCAGGTCCGGCCCGCCACCATAGGAGAGGCCCAGCGGGTGGGACCGGCCCTCGAAGGCCTCGCGCACCGCGCCCGCGTCGACCTGGAGATCGGCGGGGACGCCCTGGACGACGATGCGCCCGCCCTTCACCGCCACCCGGTCGCCGGGCAGGGCCACCACGCGCTTGAGGAGGATCGTGCTGCCGTCCTCGGGAGACTCGAGCACCACGACGTCGAAGCGCGAGGGGCCGGTCCCCGACAGGTACAGGTGCGAGAAGGGCACGCGCAGGCCGAACGCGAGCTTGTCGACCGCGATGTGGTCGCCCTCCTGGACCGTCGGCAGCATCGAGCCGCTGGGCACCACGTAGTGGTCGGCGAGCGAGGAGCGGGCGACCAGCGCGGCCAGGACGAAGGCCACGGTGGAGAGCAGGTCCCGCACTCGCCTGCTCGTACGCAGCCTGCCCAGGACGGTCGGGGGCTTGTTGGAGGAGGTGGAGCTCATGCGCGCTGGAACGCCGAGGGCCCGCCGCTCATTCCCCTGCCCCCCGCCCGAGCTGGCAGGCCCCGGAGTCGCACGCCCGCCGCCGCTTGGGCAGCAGCGGTCGGACGAGCCTCGCGAAGATCCAGTACCCCACGCCGAGGAAGGGCCGCAGCACCGGGCTCTGCGCCACGCGGGCGAGCCCTTGGAACCCCGGCAGCCGCTTCCAGACCTCCACGAAGGCGTCGACCCCGGTACGCACCTCGCCGGAGGGCAGGCGCACGTGCATCGCGCGCTGGACGGCAGCCCGGTCCAGCCCGAAGGCGCGGGCGTCGAAGTCAGGCACCGCGATGTCGACCAGCGCGAGCCGCCCGGCCCGATCGCGCCGGCGGTAACCCTCCATCTCGGCCGAGCAGACGACGCACGCGCCGTCGAAGAAGACGGCGAGTGGAGCCTCCATTTGGCGCACCTCGTCCACGCGGTTGGGATGCCGGCCACGCGCCGGTGTTGCCCGGCAGGGTCCTCGGATAGGCTCGCTTCCTCGGCAGCATCCTCGAGGAGCGCCCATGCGCGCAGGGTTCGTCGCCGTCGCCGAAGCCGCCACCGCGATCGCCGCTCTGTCGGCGTGCGGCGGCGAGCTGACGCACCCGGGCTCGCCCGACGCCGGCGGAGGGCAGGCCGCCTTCGTCGCTTCCTGGCCGACCTTCGAGGGCAGCTGCCCCGGCGTCTGGACCGCGACCCGCGCGGTCAACGTCACCGGGACCGACGAGATGGGCTTCCAGGTCGACGACCTACAAGGAGATCAACGATGAGCATCCACCTCGAAGCCAAGCCGGGGGACTACGCGCCGGTGGTGCTGCTGCCGGGAGACCCGCTGCGCGCCCAGTTCATCGCCGAGAAGTTCCTCACCGACGCCGTGCGCGTCAACCAGGTGCGCGGCGCGCTGGGCTTCACCGGGCTCTTCCAGGGCAAGCGCGTCAGCGTGCAGGCCACCGGGATGGGCATGCCCTCGCACGGCATCTACGTGCAGGAGCTGCTGCAGAGCTACGGCGCCCGGGTGCTCCTCCGCGTGGGCACCTGCGGCGCGCTGCAGAAGAAGGTGGCGCTGCGCGACCTGGTGCTGGCCATGAGCGCCTCCTACGACTCGGCGATGATCGGCAAGGCCTTCGGCGGCGCGAGCTTCGCCCCCACCGCCGACTTCGATCTGCTGCGCCGGGCCCACGAGGCGGCGGCGCGGCGCGGCCTGCCGGCCTGGACCGGCGGCATCCTGACCAGCGACACCTTCTACGCCGAGCCCGAGGCCTGGTGGACGGCCTGGAACAAGCACGGCATCCTCGCCTGCGAGATGGAGACGGCGGCGCTCTACACCCTGGCCGCGCGCTTCGGGGCCCGCGCCCTGACCATCCTGTCGGTCAGCGACCACGTGCTGACCGGCGAGCACACCAGCGCCGAGGAGCGCCAGACCTCCTTCGGCCGGATGATCGAGCTGGCGCTCGAGGTGGGCTGCCAGTTCGCCTGACGCATCCACACACGCCCGGTCCATGGCGCCCGGGCAGCCAGCGTCGGAGGCTCCGAGCGTGAACGACAGGGACCCGAAGGCGGCCGAAGGGCCGGCCGCGACGACCGCCGAGGCCGGCGCTGGCGCGGGCGGCGGCGCCCCGTCGCTGGGGCATACCCGCTTGTCGGACGATCGCACGCTCCTCTCCGGCGAGCGCGCCCTCGAGCGGCTCGGGCGCGGCACCCCCGTCGGACGGTACTTCGTCCTCGACCTGGTCGGCGAGGGAGGCATGGGCGCCGTCTACTCGGCCTACGACCCCGACCTCGGCCGCAAGGTGGCCATCAAGCTGCTCAAGCTGGGCGGCTCCAGCGCGCAGGAGGCCCGCGGCCGCCTGCTGCACGAGGCGCAGGCGATGGCACAGCTGTCGCACCCCAACGTCCTTCCCGTCTTTGACGCCGGGCCCTTTGGCGAGCAGCTGTTCGTAGCCATGGAGTTCGTCGAGGGCGGCACGACGCTCCTCGACTGGCTGCGGGAGAAGCGGCCGCGCCGCGAAATCCTCCGCAAGTTCGTTGCCGCCGGCGAGGGGCTGGCCGCCGCGCACGAGAAGGGCCTGGTGCACCGCGACTTCAAGCCCGAGAACGTGCTGGTGGGCGCCGACGGGCGGCCGCGGGTGACCGACTTCGGGCTCGCGCACGTCGAGAGCGTGCAGGAGGAGCCGTCGGTCGTGAAGCGGGGCTCCGGCTCGGGCTCCTGCAGCGGCCTCGTCTCCTCCTCGGCGACCATCGCCGGCCAGGTCTCCGGGACTCCGGCGTACATGGCGCCCGAGCAGTTCCTCGGCGCGGCCACCGATGGCCGCACCGACCAGTTCGCCTTCTGCGTCGCCCTCTGGGAGGCCCTCTGCGGCGAGCGGCCGTTCGCCGGTGAGGAATTCGGCGCCATCCGCCACCACGTCCTCAAGGGCCAGGTGCGGTCGCCCGCGCGCGCCCTCCCGCGCTCGCTACGCGCGGCGCTCGGCAAGGGTCTCTCGCTCAAGCCCGAGGACCGCTTCGCCCGGCTGGAGGACCTCCTCCGGATCCTGCGCCGCGACCCGGTCGCCATCGCCCGCCGGGTGGTGCCCTGGACGCTGCTCGGGCTGCTGCTCGTCGGCGGCGGCGCCGCGCTCACCTGGGGGCGGCACCAGGAGAACACCCGCTGCGGACGCGAGGCCCTGGCCGCCGTCGCCGCCGACTGGTCCCCCGCGAGCCGGGCGCAGGTCGACCGGGCGGTCCGCGCGGCGGGCTTGGACGAGGCCGCCGCCCTCTCGGGCCTGGCCGAGCTCGACGCGCACTTCGCGCGATGGGCGCGTGCGCAGCAGGGAGCGTGCGAGGGCGCGCGCCCGGCGTCGGGGCGATCCGCGGCGCTCGACTGCCTCGAGCGCCAGCGGGCCCAGGCCGCGGCCACGGTCGCGCTCCTGACGCAGCGCCCGCTCGAGCCGTCGGATCTCGGCGCGCTCGTCGGGCAGCTGCGCGACCCCGCGGAGTGCACGGCGCCGCGGGCCGGCGCCGCGCCACGCACCGACCGCAAGCGGCTGCGGGCCGCGCTGACCGAGGTTGCCCTGCTGGTCGAGCTGGGCAAGTACGCCGAGGCGGCCGACAAGGCCGCGCCCCTCCTGGACCCGGCGCGCCTGGACAACGCCACCTCGGAGGTCGCCCAGCTCGAGACTCTGCTGGCCCGCTCGCGCTGGATGACGCAGGGCCCCGCCGGAATGTGGCCGCTCTTCCAGCAGGCCATCCGCGACGCCGACGCCTCGGGGGACGACGAGGTGAGCTTCGAGGCCCGCCTCTGGGCCATGCGCTTCTCGACGCTGGGCGACGTGCGGATCGACCGCGCCGAGGAGCTGTCCCGCGACTGCGAGGCCTGGCTGCGCCGCCTGGGGACCCCGGCGCGGCTGGAGCTGCGCTGCCTGCTCTACCGCGGCGACGTCCTGAGCGAGCAGCGGCGCTCGGACGAGGCGATCGCGCTCTTCAAGAAGGCGCTCGAGCTCTCGCAGCGCTCCGGCTCGTGGACGCTCGCCGAGGGCGTCGCGCGCAACACCCTGGCGACGCAGTTCGTCCGCGCCGGCCGGTACGCCGAAGCCGAGCAGGAGTTCGAGGCCTGCATCCGCGCCCACGAGCGCGCGCGGTACCTCTCGCCGGTGGACCTGGCGATCGGGTGGGGCAACCTCGGCTACGTGTGGATCTTCCAGGGCCGGCTCGACGAGGCGCTGGTGGCCATCGACCGCGGCGACGCCGCGCTGGCGCCGGTCCTCGCCCAGAACGAGCCCAACCACCTGTGGCTCCTGGCGACGCGGGGCACCGCGCTGGAGCTGAAGGGCGACCCGGAGGGGGCCGGCCGGGCCTTCACCGAGGCGCTGGCCCGGCGCGACCTGCTCGACCCCCCGATGCTCGGCGAGGTGCTGGCCGGGCGTGCCCGCGCCCTGGTCCGGCAGGGCAAGGCTCGAGAGGCGCTGCCACTGGCGGAGGAGGCGTGGGGCGTGGTCAAGGACCTCGCCGAACCCTTCACGCTGGGCCAGGTGGCGTTCGGGCAGGCGCAGGCGCGCTCGGCGGCGGGCGACCGCGAGGGGGCGCGCGAGGCAGCGAAACGGTCGCTCGCGCAGTTCCAGGGCCGCGAGGACGGCTTCATGCGCGAGCGGATCGAGTCCTGGCTGAAGGGGAGCGAGGCCGGCGACACCGCGTCGGCCCGGAAGAGGTGAGCCGCTGCCCCGCCGAAGCGGTGAATGAGCCGCCTCAGCCCTTGGCGATCCGCTCGCCGACGCCCGAGTAGCGCACCAGCGGGTGGTTCACCCCGGCCTCGAGCACCTCGCCCTGGCCGAGGATGACCACCGATTTCCGGGCGCGGGTGATGGCGGTGTAGAGGATCTCCCGGGTCAACAGCGGGATGTCCTCCTCCGGCAGCACCAGCAGCACCGCGTCGAACTCCGAGCCCTGCGCCTTGTGCACGGTCAT
>DASXVQ010000190.1:0-163887 GCA_036504155.1 Myxococcales bacterium | reverse complement strand
GTTGACCAAGACGGTCACGGTCATCGGACGCCTGCCGGACGTGGCCGACTTCGCGCTGCCGTTCAGCGAGGAGGTCAGCCGGGAGCACGCGGCGATCGTCTACTTCGCCGGCGAGTTCTTCCTCGAGGACCTGGCCAGCGGCAACGGGACCTACGTCGGCGGCGAGCGCGTCGAGAAGGTGAAGCTGCGCGACGGCGAGCGGATCCGCGTCGGCAGCCAGAACCTCGTCTTCCGCTTCAAGAGCTGACGGCCTCCTGCGCCCCCGCCCGTCCCTCGCCGGGGATCCGCGGTCGTCGCGCTGCTTCTGGAAACGCCTCTGGGCCGCCCGCTGGGCCGAGCCCACCTTTCGGCTGAGCACGTGCCTCGGCTTGCGCGCGTGAGCCGCCGCCTCGTCGCTCTGGAAGGCGTTCTTGCCCTGCGCGCCCTTGCGGCCCGGCGGCAAGGGGCGGCGCGACGGGGATTCGCGGATAGTGCCCGCCATCCAACAGGCCGCTGGCAGGCGTGCTCGACAGGAAGAACTGCGGGCGCGAGGCCGTTAATCAATCGACACAGGAGGCCTTCATGGGGATCGAGTGGAACGCGAGCTACTCCGTCGGGATCCCGTCCATCGACCGGCAGCACCAGGAGCTCTTCCGCCAGATCTCCAAGCTCATCGACGCCATGCACGAGGCCAGGGGCAAGGAGGAGGTCGCGACGACCCTGCGCTTCCTCTCCCTCTACGCCCAGAGCCACTTCGAGATGGAGGAGCGGCTGATGGCAGAGCACGCTTACCGCGGCGCCCCCGACCACCGGAAGGAGCACGATGGCTTCCGGGAGACGTTCGCCTCGCTGGCTTCGCAGCTCCAGGCCCAGGGCCCGAGCGCGGCGCTGGCCATGGAGGTCAACAACAAGGTCTGCAACTGGCTGGTGCGGCACGTCCTGGGCACCGACCGGCCGCTCGCCGCGCACCTGAGGGAGCGGGGGGTTTCGTAGACGGCCGCCTGCAGGCTTGGGGACCCTTCACCTCGAGCAGCAGGCGTCCCCGCGCGCTCACGGCCGGGGCTCAGCCGGCTCAGCCCTCGACGTAGGCCTCGAGCGCTCGCCGATCCAGCTCGGCCAGCCCCAAGAACTGCACGCCCATCCCGGCGGCCTGGCCCTGCGCCGGGAACCGGCGGACCCAGGCCACCTTCGACTCGCAGCGGATGGTGGAGCCCGTGGGCAGCACGAAGGTCATGCCCAGGGTGTCGCCTTGCTCGTAGAGCACGTCGGAGACCAGGAACGCCCCGCCGGTGGACAGGTCGGCCGAGTCGAAGAGCAGCTCGCCCGCCCCCGACTCGTCGTGGCAGACGAACTCCACCTTCACGGCCTTCCGGTAGTTCCGCCGCAGCTCGCTCATGGCGCCGCAGGTTCGCGCCTGGGTCGCCAAGCTGTCAACCGGGGCCAAAGGCTTGACACGATGTGTGGGCCGCTGAAAACATAACCCTTTGCCCTCCGGGGCTTTTTTCCGGTTCCGGCCCCCCGCGAAGCCAGGGTTTTCGCGGGCCAGCAGGCCGGGTGTGGTGTGTCCGTTCTCAAGGGAGCACGGCCGTGGCCAAGCAGCACCTTTTGCTCGTGGACGGCGACCCCAAGAGCCTCCGGGTCATGGAGGTCTCGCTCAAGAAGGCCGGCTTCTCGGTCACCACCGCAGGCAGCGGCGCGGACGCCTTGCAGAAGGTCCAGATCAGCACTCCGGACCTGGTGCTGTCCGACACCAAGATGCCGGGCGAGATCGACGGGTTCGAGCTGTGCCGGCGGATGAAGGAGATCGAGGCCACCAAGGACCTCCCCTTCGTCTTCCTCACCGCGCAGAAGGCCGTCGACGCCAAGCTCAGGGGTCTCGAGCTGGGCGTCGAGGACTACCTGACCAAGCCCATCTACATCAAAGAGGTCGTCACCCGCGTGAAGATCCTCCTCGCCAAGCGCGAGAAGGAGCGCCTGGAGCGCGACCGCAAGGAAGGCAAGAGCTTCGCCGGCAACCTGGTCGACATGGGCGTCGTCGACCTGGTCCAGACGTTCGAGATGGGCCGCAAGACCGGCAAGATGTCGCTGAAGGTCGGCAACAAGGAAGCGAAGATCTTCTTCAAGGACGGCAAGGTCATCGACGCCGAGTACGGCCGCATCCAGGGCGAGCCGGCCTTCTACCGCCTGCTCAACGCCAACGAGGGCACCTTCGAGCTCGAGTTCGGCGCGGTCGACCGCCCGGAGCGCATCCAGCTGGGCACTCAGGGCCTGCTGATGGAAGGCATGCGACGCATCGACGAGTGGGGCCGCATGCTCGAGCAGCTGCCCCCGCTCACGACCATCTTCGAGATCGACTACAAGTCGCTGGCCGAGCGGCTCGCGGAGATCCCCGACGAGATCAACGGGCTGCTGCGCCTCTTCGACGGGCAGCGCACGCTCGAGCGGATCGTCGACGACTCGGACTTCGACGACCTGGCCGCCCTGGGCATCATCAGCAAGCTCTACTTCGAGGGCCTCATCCGCGAGACCGGCTCCGCCGCGCCCAAGGCCGAAGGCAAGGGCCGCGAGATCGAGGAGTGGCTGCTCGTCCCACAGGGCAGCGAGGCCGAGACCGCTCAAGAGCAGCCAGCCGCTCCGGCGCTCGCTCCGCAGATCGCCCCGGCGGCCTCTTCGCCTTCCCCGATGATCATGTCGCCGCCCGGGCCGTCGCCCGCGTCCGCGCAGCCTTCCATCGCGCCCGCCATCGCCCCCATCGCCATCCCGCCGGCGCCGCCGCCCACGGCTGCGCCGCAGCCCGTCGCGCCGACGCCCGCGGCCGAGTGGTTCGCGCACCCCAAGGAGCCCGAAGGCGGCCACGCCGCGGCCTGGGTCGCGACCACCCCGGCGCAGCCCGAGGTCACCGAGCCCGCCCCGGCGCCGCTTCCGGTGCCCGTGCCCGTGCCCGTGCCGCTGACGACCTTGGCGGCTGAGCCCGCCGCCGCGCCGCCTCCCGCGCCCGCCCCCGAGGCGCTGGCTTCGGCCCTGGCGTCCGTCCCCGAGGCTCCTGCCGCTCCGCCGTCCACTCCCACTCCGCTGGTGATGCTGGCTCCCACCGGACCCAGCGAGTTGCAGGCCGCGCCGCTGGTGCCCCCGGCGGATTTGCCCGCGCCCATCCAGCTGGTCGCGCCCGCCCCGCCGCCCGAGGCCATCGCGGCGGCCCCCAAGGCCAACGTCCACTTCTTCCCGCCGCGTCCCAAGTCGCCGACGACGCGCCCGGACCTGCAGGCCTTCGGAGGCGAAGCCGCTCCGTCCGCGCCGGCGACGCCCCCGTCGTCAGACCCGGCGCCCTCCGCCTCGGCGATCTTCGGAGGCGCGGCGGCCGAGCCCGCCAAGATGCCGCCGGCGCCGGCCTTCAACCCCTTCTCGCGCCAGGTGGAAGAAGAGGAAGAGGAAGATCCCTCCCCGACGCCGGTGCCCCCGCCCGGCCCGCAGACGCCCGCTCCCAAGCCCGGTCAGAACCTGTCGGAGACCGACTCGGTGGAGGCGGAGTGGGAGCGCGCCGGGCTGCGCCGCTCGCCTCGTTGGCCGTGGGCCGTCGTGGGAATCGCCGCGCTGATGGGCGCGGGCTACATGGGCATGCAGTACTTCAAGACGCCGCCGCCCAAGCCGGTGCCGGTCGTCGCGCCCAAGCCGCCCGAGAAGTCGCCCGAGCAGCTCGCCGCCGAGGCCGCCAAGAAGGCCGAGGACGAGAAGAAGGCCGAGGAGGCCCGCAAGGCGGCGGAAGAGGCGAAGAAGATCGACGACGAGAAGAAGGCGCTCGCGGCCGAGGGCAAGACGCCCGAGGAGATCGAGAAGATCTTCGCGGACCGGAAGGTCGCCGCCGAGGAAGCCGCCAAGAAGCTCGAGGAAGAGAAGAAGCTCGCCGACGCGAAGGCCGCCGAGGACGCCGCCAAGAAGGCCGAGGAAGACAAGAAGCTCGCCGACGCCAAGGCCGCCGAGGACGCCAAGAAGGCCGAGCAGGACCAGAAGCTGGCCGACGCCAAGGCCGCCGCCGACGCCAAAAAGGCCGAGCAGGACCAGAAGCTCGCCGACGCCAAGGCCGCCGCCGACGCCAAGAAGGCCGAGCAGGACCAGAAGCTCGCCGACGCCAAGGCCGCCGCCGACGCCAAGAAGGCCGAGGACGAGGCCAAGAGGAAGGCCGCCGCCGAAGCCAAGGCCGCTGCCGACGCCAACAAGTCGGAGGACGCCAAGAAGGCCGCGGAGGCGAAGGCCGCCGCCAAGGCTGCGGACTCCGAGGCCGAGTACGCGCGGCTCATCGGCTCGGGCCAGAAGAACTACACCGGCAACAAGCTCCGGCTGGCGGCGGGCGACTTCAAGAAGGCGCTCGCGCTCAGCCCGGCGGGGCCGGAGGCCAACATCGGCCTGGGCCTGTGCATGGTGGACGAGTCGCCCGCCAAGGCCATCGCGCCGCTGGAGAAGGGCCTGGCCAAGCTGCCCGGCAACGCCCGCGCGCACGCCTCGCTCGGCGCCGCCTACCAGGCGGTCGGCCGCGACGGCGACGCCAAGCGCGAGTACCAGAAGTACCTGGAGCTGGAGCCCAACGGGGATCTGTCGGCTGAGCTGCGCGAGCTGCTCAAGATGCTGAAGTGACGATGCTGGTTCTGGGAATCGAGACCTCCTGCGACGAGACCGCCGCCTCGGTGGTGCGCGACGGCCGCGTCGCGCTCTCGGACGTCGTCTCCTCGCAGATCGAGATCCACAAGCGCTGGGGCGGCGTGGTGCCCGAGCTCGCCTCGCGCAACCACGTGGTGCAGGTGATGCCGGTGGTGGACGAGGCGCTCTCGCGCGCGGGCGTGAAGCTCGCCGACCTGGACGCCATCTCGGTGACGACCGGGCCGGGGCTCATCGGCGCGCTGCTCGTCGGGCTGCAGGCCGCCAAGGCGCTGGCCTGGGCCTGCGGCAAGCCGCTGATCGGCGTGAACCACCTCGAGGGGCACCTCTCGGCCATCCGGTTGATTCCCGAAGCGCCCGAGCCGCCGTTCTTGGGCCTGGTGGTCTCCGGCGGCCACACCAGCCTGTACGCGGTGCGCTCGTTCGCGAACTACGAGCTCTTGGGCTCGACGCGCGACGACGCCGCCGGCGAGGCCTACGACAAGGTCGCCAAGATGCTGGGGCTGCCGTACCCGGGCGGCGTGCAGATCGACAAGCTGGCGCAGCAGGGCGACAAGAAGGCGGTGCGCTTCCCGCGCGCGCACATCAAGGGAAGCGAGCTGGACTTCTCCTTCTCGGGCCTGAAGACCTCGGTCCTCACCCACCTCCAGAAGCACCCGAGCCCGCAGGGCCAGGAGCTGTCCGACCTGTGCGCGAGCTTCCAGGAGGCGGTGGCCGACCCGCTGACGAAGAAGGCGGTGAAGGCCGCCAAGCACTACGGGCTGGACCAGATGGTGCTCTGCGGAGGCGTCGCGGCCAACAGCCGGCTGCGCGCGCTGGCCACCGAGCGGGCCCACGATGCCGGGCTGAAGATCTTCCTGCCGCCGCCCAGGCTCTGCACCGACAACGGCGCGATGATCGCCGTCGCCGGCACCCACGCCTTCGCGCGGGGCGAGCGCGCCGACCTGACGCTCAACGCCGACCCCGCCTGGCGCCTCGGGGCGAGAGCAAGGATGTGAACTTGGAGCAGCCGAAGCAGATCCTGGCGCGCCATGGGCTGCGCCCGAAGAAGGACTGGGGCCAGAACTTCCTCGGCGACGAGTCGGTGCTCGAGGACATCGCCGCCGCCTGCCGGCTCTCGCCCGGCGAGACGGTGGTGGAGCTGGGCGCGGGGCTGGGCCACCTGACCCGGGCGCTGGCGGCGACCGGGGCCAAGGTGGTCGCCGTCGAGCGCGACCGCGACCTGGTGAAGGTGCTCCAGGAGGAGCTCAAGACGCTGCCCAACGTGCGCATCGAGGCGGCGAACGCGGCGGACCTGGACTTCGAGGCCGTCGCCGGCGCGCCGAGGCCGGTGGTCGCCGGCAACCTGCCCTACCAGCTGTCGAGCCCCATCCTCTTCGAGGTGCTCGAGCAGCGCACGCACCTCAAGCGCGCGGTCTTCCTGCTGCAGAAGGAAGTGGCCCAGCGCATCGCGGCGCCGCCCGGCGGGCGCGAGTACGGGCTGCTCTCGGTGCTGCTGCAGGCCTTCGCCCACGTCGAGGTCGCCTTCGAGGTGAGCGCGCACCGCTTCCACCCGCCGCCCAAGGTGGACTCCGCGGTGGCGGTCATCGAGTTGCTGGAGAAGCCCCGCGCCGACGTGCGCGACGTGGCGCGCTTCACCAAGCTGGTGAAGGCCTCCTTCGCCCAGCGGCGGAAGACCCTGCTCAACTCGCTCAAGTCCGGCCGGCTCGTCGAGGACCCCGCGCAGCTCGTGGCGGCGCTCCAGCGGGCGGGCATCGACGGCACCCGCAGGGCGGAGACGCTCTCGCCGGCGGAGTTCGCCACGCTCGAGCGCGAGCTGGGCTGAGCCGCGGCTCGCCGGATTCCCACTCCCCGGGGCGCCGAGGAACCTACGGCCTCGGTGCTACCATTCCTGCTCGCATGCTCCCCCGATTCCTCGTCCTCGTTTCGGCCGCGCTGGGCCTGGCGCTTCCGTTGCCCTCGCGGGCGGCGGCGGCCAGCGACTTCGCGCGCTACCTGGAGTCCGCCGCCCAGCTCTACGGGGTCGGCGACCACGCCCGCGCCCTGGAGCAGCTCTCGTCCGCCCGGGCCCAGCCGCACGGCGCCGACGACGACGTGCTGGCCCTCTTGTGGGAAGGCATCCTCCACGACGAGCTGGGGGACGAGGAGCGCGCCTGCGAGGCCTTCCGCACCGGGCTCTCGCTGGACTTGGAGGCGCAGCTGCCGGTCCAGGTCCGCCAGCGCATCGGCCTGCACTTCGAGCTCGAGCGCGAGAAGCTGCGCCAGCTCAAGAAGCAGGCTGCGACCGTCTCGCCTCCCCGCCCGCCGCCGCCTCCTCCGACGGACCCCGCCGCCGACGCGCGGCAGCCCGCCGCCGAGCGGCCGCTGCGGCTGTGGGCCATCGCCCCGCTCGCGGCGGGCGCCGCGGCGGCGCTGGCCGGTGGCGCGGTGCTCGGCGTCGCCAAGGACCGCTACGACGCCCTGATGAGCGGCGCGGCGTCCCCCGCGGACGCCCCGGCCTTCCGCGACGCGGGGAAGACCTTCCAGGCCGTCGGCTGGACCCTGACCGCGGTGGGGGTCGCCGCGGCCGCGGCCGGGGCCTTGCTGCTGGCGCTGCCGCCCGGGCCCGACGCCCCGTCGGCCAGGGTCGGCGTCGTCCCGGCCCTCGTCCCCGGCGGCGGGGGAATCCTCGTCCGGGCGGAGCTGCCGTGAAGCGCCGCGCCTTCGTCTCGGCCCTCGCGGCCCTGGCCTGCCTCGCGTCCTCGTGCGACTACGACGCGGCGTACCGGACGTGGTGCCACAAGAACGGCTGCCAGGACCTCCCGGAGGGCGACGGCGGCATCGTCCAGCGCTGTGACGGTTGCGGCGCCGAGGGCGACGTCTGCGTGGTCCTCGACGGCGCGGCGGCCTGCAAGAAATCCTGCACCGGGTTCATCAGCTCCTGCAGCGGCGGGCTCGACTGCAAGCTGGCCGTCTCCGCCACCAAGGCGACGTTGGTGCCCGCGTGCCTCCCGTCCGGCGCGAGCACCAGCTCGTGCAGCTCGTCGCCGGATTGCGTCGAGGGCTACACCTGCGACGCGGACCATGGCTGCGTGGAGATCTGCACGCCGTTCAAGACCGTCTGCAGCAGCTCCACCCACCAGTGCACCTGGGGCCTCAACGCCTACCCGGCCGACTGGGGCTACTGCAGTCTGACTCCCGGCGCCTGACGTGCTTCGGCCCCCGGCGGGAAGCGCGCCCGACGGCTGCCGCCCACCCGCGGCCCGGGGTCCGAGGCCTGCGGTCTGGAGCCTGGAGCCCGTTCTCAGTAGCATCCTCGGGCCGATGCGCCGCGCCCCCCTCCTCGCCCTGCTGCTGACCCTGGCCGCGCCCGGCCTCGGCCGAGCCGCTGCGCCCGCCGCGAAGTCGGACTTCCGCCGCTACTTCGACTCCGCCGTCCAGCTGTACCGGACGATGGACCTCGAGCGCTCCCTCGAGCAGCTGCGGCTGGCCAAGCAGCAGCGCCACGGGGCCGACGAGGACGTGGTCGCCTCGATGTACGAGGGCATCCTGCGCTTCGAGCTGGGCGACGAGCCCGGCAGCGCCTCGGCCTTCCGCGCCGCGCTCTTCCTCGACCCCGCGGCCGCGATGCCGGTCCAGGTCTCCCCGCGGATCGCGCTGATGCTGGAGCGGGAGCGCACGCGGCTGCGCCAGAAGGCCCCGGTGACCGCGCCGCAGCCCGTGCCCGTGGTCGTCCAGGCGCAGCCGGCGCCCCAGCTGCCGGCGCAGCCCCAGCCGGTGTACTGGACCGCGCCGCCCTCGCAGCGCGAGGACCCGCAGCCGGCCCGGCCGGTGCACGTCTACCAGGCGCGCGAGTCCATCGACACCGCCGCCGCCGCCGAGCCGGCTCCCGCCGTCGCCGCGAAGAAGCGGGTCGAGCGCAGGCTCTGGGCCATCGCGCCGCTGGCAGCCGGCGTCCTCGCCCTGGGAGTCGGCGGGTTCTGCCTGGACCAGACGAGCGGGTACTACTCCGCGCTGACGAGCGGCACGCCCACGAGGTCGCAGGCGGACACCTACCGCAGCCTGGGCAAGACGTACCAGGGCGTGGGCTGGACACTGGCGGGGCTCGGCGCCGCGGCAGCCGTCGCCGGCGCGGTGCTCGTCGCCATCCCCGTCAAGCCCGAGCAGCCCATCGCCATCGCTCCCCTGGTCGGCCCCGGGACCGCGGGCCTCGCCTTGAGCGGAGCGCTGCCGTGAGCCCTCCGACGTCCCGCGCCCTGCTCGCCTCGGCCTGCGCCGCGCTGCTGCTGCTCCTGCTGCCGCTGCTCGCCGGCTGCGACTTCGACTCGGCGTGGCAGGGGTGGTGCAACCGGACCGGGTGCAACAACCCGGACGCCGGGCCCGACGAGATCTGCCGCAACGGCTCGGTGTGCCCCGCCCAGGAGATCTGCGTTCACCTCGAAGATGGCGCGAACTGCATGCACCCGTGCACCGGCTACCCCGGCGCCTGCGGCACGGACTTCGACTGCAAGCTCGTCCCCGATCGCGACGATCGCAAGTTCGTGCCCGCCTGCGTGCGCGCCGGTGCCGGCACCGGCCAGTGCTTTTGGGCCGAGGACTGCGCCGAGGGCCTGACCTGCGACTCGGCGGGCGTCTGCGTCGAGATGTGCTCGCCCTACCACCCGGACTGCACGCCGCCCGCCGGCGCCGACGCAGGCGCGCCGCGATGCGTCGCCGAAGCCACCCTGCCCGACGACTGGGGCCTGTGCCGTCCCTGATCCCCCCGGACCGAAGCCACCATGCCCGCCCCCCGAGCTCTCTCGCCCTTCGCCGCAGCTCTCGCCCTGTCCGCCGCGTTCGCTCTGGCGCCCGGCGAGGCCCGGGCGGCCGAGACCGGACGCCTCTGGATCTACGCCGCCGGCAACCTGCAGCTCACCCCGGAGTGGACCCTGACGCTCATGCCCGGGCTGCGCTACGAGTTCGAGCGCTCGGGCGCGCCGGCGAAGGAGCACTACCTCGACGAGGTCTTCGTCGGGCCCAGCTGGAGCCGGCGCTGGGGCGACCTCGGGTTCAAGCTGTCGCTCTGGTACTACTTCCTGGGCTACCCGCGGCCCGGCAGCTACCCGGTCTCGCACAACCTCGAGCTCATCCCGACGGTCGACTACCAGATCGGCGCGCTCAACCTCTCGTACCGGGCCATCTTCCACAACACGTTCTACGCGAGCGTCTACCCGGGGCCGCAGCGCTGGGGCTTCGGCACGGTGATGCGCAACCTCGTCCTGCTCAAGTACCGGATCGTCCCGAGCTTCAGCCTGCTGCTGGGCGACGAGCCGTGGTTCGGCATCCTCGAGAACGCGGGCACGGGGACGAAGTACAACTCGGCCGGCTACTGGCAGTCGGGCCTGCGCTTGAACCGGCTCTACGCCGGCCTGGACTGGAAGATCGCGGGCGGGCTCGCGCTGAGCCCCCAGTACATCTTCGAGACGACCTTCGGGCCCAACGGGCAGGGAACCGAGACGGGGCACTACGTGTTCGTCACCGTGTCGTACACGCACAAGGCCTTCTGATGGCGGACCCACGGCGCTTCGAGCTCTTCGCCCAGTTCATCGCCCGGCGCTTCCCGGACGCGCGGCGCGTCTACGACGTCGCGGGCGGCATGGGCCGGCTCAACGAGGAGCTGACGAAGCTGGGCCGCGAGGTGACGACCTTCGACGGGCGGCACAAGCGCCTGAAGGTCCGCTACCAGGAGCGCCAGTTCACGCTCGAGGAACCCTGCCTGTGCGACGCGGTCGTGGGGCTGCATCCCGACGGCGCCACGCGGGTGATCGTCGAGTACGCCGCGGCGCACCAGGTCCCGTTCGCCATCGTGCCGTGCTGCTCGGACAACGGGATGCCGTACAAGCCGTGGATGCGGCACCTGGCCGGCCTGGCGCAGGAGAAGGGGCTCGCCGTCGAGGAGCACACGCTGCCGATGGCGGGGCGGGCGCGGGTGATCGTCGGGGCGCCGTCGCTGGCAGGCACGGAGACCCGCCGCCCCTAACGCGTTTCTTCGCCGTACTCGCAGCCGGCCCTCTCGCCGTCGAAGGAACCCACGAGCTCGAAGCCGGATGCCGTGCGCCGGTAGAGATCGAGCGTGCCCTCGCCGCAGCCTCCGTTCCACAGGTCGTGGTGGCGCTTCTCGCCGTCGGGGTTCTCGTAGTTGACCTTGAGCATCGACTCGCGCGGGCAGCGGAAGTCGATGACCACCTTGGCGGTGCTGTTCCACGCCTCGATCTTCCAGCAGACGGCGTCGGGCTCGACGCGGCAGTCGAAGCGCTGGCCGGGGCGGGTCCAGATCTTCGAGAAGTTGAACTCGTGCAGCGTGCCCTCGTGGAAGAACGCGACGAGCAGCCGGCGCTTCAGCGCGCGGCCGAAGAGCACGGGCTGCGCGCCGCCGACGTCGAGGCTGGTGAGCTTGAGCGTCTCGCCGCCGCCGCGGCGCTTGAAGCGGTTGCAGCTGAGCCAGACCCAGGGGCTCGTGTAGTCGGTGCCCCAGTTCTTGTCCTGGTAGCCGCAGCAGGTCTCCGGCTCGACCTGGAACTCCTCGCCGTCGAGCTCGACGGTGCCGCGGTAGCGGGTGAGCATTCCCTCGACGTGCCAGAACATCTGGAAGGCGTGGGCCGCTCGGAAGGGCGCGGACGCGCCGAAGCCGACGTCGTAGTGCAGCACCTTCTCGGCTTCGAGCTTCCAGGACATGCGCCCGGCGTCGCACATGAATTCCGGGTGCGCGGCGGCGGCCTCCGGCAAGACGGAGACCGAGCCTTCGAGCCCGGTCTCGCTGAGGGTCGCCTCACCGATGCGCACCGCGAGCGGGCTCGAGCGGACCTGGAGCTTCTGGATGCCGAAGAAGTTGTGGATCTGCCGCGCGGCCTTCGGCGCCCAGGTGCCGGCCTTGAGCATGGCGTACGAGGGGCGCACGCCGCGGCTGCGGTTCTCGGGGAGCTGGCCGAGGACCGGTTCCGCGCCGCCGAGCGCCGGGTTGACGACGTAATACTCGATGAAGAACGGCTGCTCGTGTCCGGTCCGCCGGCTCCTGCCCACCAGCGAGTGCCACCACCAGTCGTAGCCGCGGCGGGCGAGGCCGCCCTCGAGCATGTAGCCGTTGCGTGAGCTCACGGGGCTGGCCGCGGCTCACTGCACCAGCGCATCGCAGGGCAGGCCCAGCCTCTCGCCGGCGTAGACGCCGAGCGCGGTGTAGATGAGCTGGGCCTCGTTCTCCAAGGCGAGCAACCTCACCTGGGTCCTCTTCTGCCCCTCGATCCATTCGGCCCGCCGGCCGTCGCCGTCGCTGAGCGACCGCTTGAGGCGGCCGGCGCTGGTCGTGAAGATCTCGCCGGTCGGGTCGGAGACGACGTCGGTGAGCTCGACGGCCTGCATCTTGCCCTTGGTGCCCATGAAGAAGTGGAAGTCGCGGCGACCGGCGACCGGCTCGCGCCCTTCGTCGACGTAGAGGTAGCGGCCCTCGTCGTCGCGGGCCAGCAGGTGGCTCTTCCGGCGCCACCGCTGCTCGAAGAACTTTGCCCCCTTCACGAGCTCCTTGGCCTCGGCCGGCGCGAGCTCCTTGAACTCGATCACCTTCTTGCCGCAGCTCAGCGAGTACTTGCCCGGCCCCGGGTGGTCGAAGCTCGCGTCCAGACCCGAGCTGTCGCGGAAGCGCGGATCCCAGAGCACGTGGCTGAAGACGCCGGTCTTGGGATCCGAGCCGCCCCCCACGGCCCGCATGGCGTGGAACGCCTTGCCGTCGCCGCTGTAGCAGCGCGCCCCGGGGGACGCGAACTTGGGCGGGAACGCGAGGTAGTGGCCCGCTCCGTCGGTCACGACCTTGAGGTCGTCGAGCTTCGCCCCGTCCGCGACGGGCACGTCCGCTCCATTGTCGGTGTGCTTGACCGTGGGCGCCGCCGCTGCAGTCCCGGTCGCAGTTCCGGTCGCGGTCGCCGTTCCAGTTCCAGTTCCGGCTGCGGTCCCAGTCCCAGTCCCGGTCCCGGTTGCGGTGGGCTCGGGCTTGGGCGGCTCCACCGCGCGCATCGGCCCCTTGGTCGGGGCGGCGCCGAACAGCTCGCCGACCATCGCCGGGATCTGCTCGAGCAGATCGTCGATGGCGGCCTTGCGCAGGCGGCGGTCCGCTTGCGCCACGATCTTGGACTTCTTGACGTCGGAGAGCTTGAGGTTGAAGAGCCAGGTCTCGCCGAGCTTGTTGATGTTCCCGGTGACCATCTTGTCCACGCCCAGGGCGCCGCCGAGCTCGGCGAGGCAGCTGTCGTTCCCGCAGCCCATCAGGGTCTTCTGGCGCTCCAGGCCCACCAGCGAGCCGATCTCCTGCTGGGTGATCAGCTGGACCCCGGGGACGCGGCGGACCTCGCTGGTGATGGCCTCGGTGATGGCCAGCGCGGTCTTCTCGGAGACGCCCTCGCCCTCGGGCAGGGGCATCAGCGCGACCTTGGAGGTCTCGGGGGCAGCGCCCAGCAGCAGGCAGGAGAAGGCGACGATGGGGGAAATCATGGGCTCTCTCCTACCGCGAAGGACCGCGGACGGCCATTCCCGGGGTCCCTTGCTGGCAGCGAAGACGTGCGACTATGCTCACTCCCCGCCTCGAACGACTCGAGGCCATTCTCCACCGGCCGCTGAAGGAGGGGAACCCCGTGAAGCCAGGTACCTTGCTCGTCGTTTGTGGCCTCTTCGCCTCGCCCGCCTGGGGCCAGGGCGTCACGGTCCAGACCTCCCACTCGTCCCGCCGGGAGTCTCGCACCGAATCCCGGACCGAGACCACCCTGCAGAACGACCGATACCGGCTGGCCTTCGAGACCAACCCCAACGGCCTGACGGTGATGAAGGTCGTCGCCCCCGAGGGCGCCCGCTGCGAGGTGTGGGACGGCCCGACCCTGCTGCGCGAGGACGACATCCCGCTCTCGTTCGTGGCCGAGGGCGACCGCGCCTACCGCTTCAAGGTGAAGTTCGCGGACGGGCGGGTGTGGGAGGAGAAGCTCAGCCCCAAGCTCCAGCAGACCACCCTGCTCACCGTCAACGTGAACGTCAACGTCAGCGTCTCGGTCGGCGGCGCCGCTCCGGCGCCGGCGCCCAGGGCCGAGGAGCCGCGTCCGGTCCGGCCCACCACCGGCGTGCAGGGCATGAGCGACCGCGACTTCACCGCGCTGCGCGACGCCATCGAGAACGAGACGCTCCCCCAGCAGAAGTGGGCGGTGCTGCAGACCGCGGTGGGGTCGGGAGCCCGCTTCTGGGCGGATCAGGTCGGGACGCTCATCGACCTGTTCGACTCGTCGGCGCAGAAGGTGAGCGTGGTGGAGACCACCCGCACCCGCATCGCCGACCGCAAGAACCTCTTCACCCTCTACTCGCACTTCGACTCGGAAGCCGACAAGCAGAAGGTGCGCGCGATGTTCGGCCAGTAGTCGAGAGCGAAGCCAGCCGGCAAAGAGACGGGCCGCCCGCGATCTCCCGCGAGGCGGCCCGATTCTTTTCCACCCGGGTGATGGACGGTTCTACTGGCGGGCGAGCAGCTCCTTGACCAGCGTGGCGGTAGCGCGCGGGACCAGCGCCTGCACGGCCTCGGCCGAGGGCATGACGTTCTGGGACGCGGCGCAGTCGAGGCAGGACTGCTTGGTGGCGCAGGCGTAGCCCTTGGGGCTCACCTCGGAACCGGTCATGGTGACGTCGAGCGTGTCGGTGGCCTGGACGGCGACCGAGCCGCGCCAGATGAGCTTGCCGGTCCGTCCGTAGGCCTCCATGCCGAGCTCGCCGTTCACCGGGCAGAGCTTGTAGCCGCCGCCCTCGGCGACCGAGCGCGTGCCGAAGGTGGGCTTCCAGTCGCTGACGACGATGATGAGGTCGGCGGTCGAGGCCAGCCCCACCTGCAGCGAGGCCTCCAGCAGCGAGGCCTGGCCGCGCGAGAGCAGATCGCGCAGGGCGACGGCCACCCTGTTGCTGGTGATGAGCTTGGAGGCTCCGGCCTGGTTGATGGGCTCCCAGCCGGCCTCGAAGAGCAGCTTCTCGACCTGGTTGGTCACGGCGGCCAGGTCGGCGATGCGGGCCGGCGGGCAGGCCGCGCTGGCCCCGGCGGACTTGGAGGCGTCGTTGGTGCTGGAGAGGCAGGAGTTGAAGGAGAGGTCCGGCGAGACCTGCTGGAAGGTCGCGGCGCTCAGGACGATGGCCGACTTGGTCGGCAGGGGAGGCAGGCCGCGCGCCGAGACGTCGAGCAGCGGGGAGGTCTTGGGTGCGGTCACGGTGGTGGCACAGCCGACGAGACAGAGGGCCAGCAAGGGCAGGCGGCGCATGGAGCAACTCCCCGGGGAAAGGACTTGGGACGGCGAAGACGAAAACGAGGGGCCCCGAGTCGCCTCGGGGCCCCTCGCGGAACGAACGGCTCGAATCAATCGCCTTCGGACTTCTTGGGCTCGTCGGAGGCCTTGGCGGGCAGCTTGTCGAGGCCGACCGTGGACATCAGGCTCTTGGCGCCGCCCATGATCTTGCCGAGCGCCTCGCCCTGGCTGGTGACCTTGCCGAGGGCGTCCTTCGCCGCGGGGATGCGCGTGGCGACGGAGGGGCTGGGGGTGCCGGAGACCAGCTTGGTACCGGTGGCGACGAGGTCGGTGTCCTTGAGGGCGCCGAGCGCCAGGTTCCAGATGGCGTTGGCGATGGCCGTCTTCTTCTTCTTGTCGGCGCTCTTGGCCAGCTCGTCGTTGGTCTTCTTGTAGTCGACGGCGGCGAGGGCGGCGTTCTTGTCGGACTCGGCCTGGTCCAGCTTGGCCTGCTTCTCCTTGGGATCGGCGATGGCGTTGGCGGCCTTCACCGCGGCCTCGTACTTGTCGACGTCGGCCTTGTTGGCGACGGCCTTGAGCATGTGCGTCGAGGCCTTGCCGACGAGGAGGTCGGCCGCGGTGGCCGCCGAGAGGAAGTTGTCGATGTCCGCGCCGGTCGCGCCGCCGCCGCCGCCGCCGACGGGAGACTTGATCCCGCCGAACTGGGCGAAGGCGGAGGGCACGAGCATGAGGCTGACGACGAGGGCGACGGCGAACTGGGTCTTCTTCATGAGCTTTCCTTGTTCATGGGGCGGGTGGTCCTGTCCTGCACTACAGCTTCTTCTCTGCCAGCCCGGCCGCTGCGGCCGGAGCAACCTTCAAGATCTCGTCGACGAGGTCGGCTTGGAGCGCGATGGCCTTCGACTCCGCCGAGGCGGCGGTGGGGAGCGCGGAGGCGGTCATCTTCGACTCCATCCCCACCGAGGCCTTGACCTCGCCGCCGCCGCCGGGCGGGCGCACGCGGTAGCTGAGCTTGACCGTGGCGGTCTCCGAGCAGGTCTTCCCCGAGCACTTCGGCTCGCCGGTGGAGATGCGGTAGACGGGCTGGATGCAGTAGTCGACCTTGGGCTCGGCGAACTTGATGTCCTCCTTGAACCCCGTGCCGCCGTGCACCAGCGCGCGGACCGTGGCCGCCAGGCCCCCGGCGTAGAACGGCACCTTGTAGCCCTGGGCGAAGAGGTTGAAGGCGAGCTCGGTGTAGCCCGGCACCTCCACGGTCCCCAGCTTCTCGGCCGGGCCGCAGGTCCCGAAGCGGCGGCGGCGGGCGTCGACGCCGCTGGCGCCCTCGACGATCAGCACGTCGCCCTTGGCCAGCTCCGGGGCGTCGTTGATGAGCGGGAAGGTGGGCGACAGCTCGGTCTTCTCCTCGCCGGGCACCGCGACGCTCAGCTCCCAGGTGGGGACGAGCACGTCCTTGGCGTTCCCGACCTTGCCGATCTTCTTGAAGGCATGGACCATGGCCCCGGCGGCCAGCAGCCCGTTCTCGTCCTTCACGGACGGCAGGGCGCCGGCCTCGGCCAGCTCGAACTGGGCGGTCTTCAGCTTGAACTCGGCGCCGAAGCGCTTGGCCAGCGCCAGCAGCGCGTTCTTGATGGCGATCTCCTGGCGCGCCTCCAAGTTGAGCGCCTGGCCGTTGACGACCTCGTCCTCGATGTGGTCGCGCCCCTGCGCCGCGTAGAGCACGCGGCCGGAGCGGTCGACGACCTCGGCGTAGGCCAGCGCGTCGGTGATGCGCCCGGTCATGTAGTCGACCTTGGTGGCCCGCTCGTAGGTGATGGGGTCGGGCACGCGCAGGCGCACGAAGAAGGCGGGCAGCTCGCGCTGGGTCAGCTTCTCCTTGCTCAGGTCGATCTGCGTGCTCAGCGCCTTCACCACCTCGGCGTAGGTGCGGTTGACCGGGACCAGGCTCACCGGGGCGGCCGCGCCCAGCGCGTCCCCGAAGAGCTGGACCAGCGACTCCTCGGGGAAGCCGGCGGGCGCCTGCTCGATGAGCGGGAGCATCCGCGGCTTCTGGATCTCGGCGAGCGTGCCGTTGCTGGCCTTGGCGAACACCGTCCCCTTGGAGAAGGTGCCCAGCGTCGGGCTGGCGACGGCGTAGTCGGGCCCGGCGTGGAGGACCTTGAGCTCGTTGCCCTTCTCGTCGGTGAGGGTGTCGTCGCGCCGCAGGCCGTCGTTGGTGCCGCCGCCCAGGATGGCCACGCCCTTCCACTCCTTCTCGACCTTGGCCGAGACGGTCTGGGGCTTGAAGCGCTCCTTGGCGTCGCCGATCAGGTCGTCGACCACGCCGTGGAAGGTGTCGGCGAACAGCGACTTGGTCTTGTCGCCGCCCGCCTTGGCGTTCTCGGGCATCACGTTGACCATCTTGATGGTGGTCCGCGTGGCGGCGTAGAGGACCTCGCCGGTCATCACGTTGGTGAAGTAGACGCTGGCGGTGACCGGCAGGTACATGTCGACCGTGCCGTTGGTCTTGGCCACCGTGTAGCGGGAGGCCCGCGCGATCTGCAGCGAGACCGCGAAGGTGCGCCGCTGCGTGCCCTCGGCGATGGTCTTCGCCGCCTCGGGGAACTTCTCGCGGAACTTGGTCGCGAAGTAGGGCTGCTCCCCGGCCTCGATCATCGAGCGGAAGTCGGCGTCGATGCGCGACGGGCCCTCCTCGGACGGGAAGAAGACGCCCTTGACCGGGTAGAGCTGGAGCCCGGGCGCGGCCTGGGCCGCGCCCGCGGACAGCAGCGCCAGCGCCAGCGCGAGGGACCTCACGGCTTGACCTCGTCGCAGGAGCCCATGCAGAAGAGGACCTGGTTGCCGTCGGTCTTGGCGTCGAGCGTGGCGAAGCTGGGGTTGGTGGCGAGCTGGGCGGCCATGGCCTGGTCGAGCGGGTCGCCGCCCTTGTAGGTCACGACGATCTGCAGCTTCTTGCCGCTGGAGGTGCGCTGCTGGTCGTTCTCGACGCCGGGGACCGACTTGAGCGCCTTGGCGAAGTTGGTCTTGAGCATCAGCGGCAGGTTGGCGCCGACCAGGGTGACCACGAACTCGCGGCCGTAGGTGGCGCGGCGCTTGTAGTACTCCTGCACGCGCGCGCCGATGATCGGGCCGCCGACCTTGGCGAGCTTCTTGGCGACGTTGGCGGCGCAGTCGTTGAGGTTCAGGCCCGCGGAGGCCTCGGAGATGGTCTCGGAGGCGATGGCCTCGCCGTCGGCGGTGGAGTACGTCTTCACTGTGACCAGGCCGGTGCACGAATAGTCGCCGGTGTTCTTGTTCTTGCCCGAGTCGATGATGATCGAGTTGCCCACCATGAAGTAGTCGGCATTGGCCTCGGTGCGGGCCCAGGCCACGTACTTGGAGAGGGCCTCGCCGTTCTGCATCTGCTCGATGGTGAGCGGGGCGTCCTTGAAGTGCTTGGACTTGAAGACGTCGTTGTCGAGCACGCGCAGGTCGTAGTCCTGCAGCTGGCCCATCAGCGCGTTGTAGGCCTGGCTGACCTTCTCCGGGGCCGTGCTCTGCGGCTGGTACTTCACCAGCTTCTTGTAGGTCACGTTGTCGTGGACCTCGGCGGCGACGTCGTTGCTGCGCTCGGAGCTCGACTTCGACGAGCTGCTGCTGGCGGCGTTGACGGAGTGCGAGCCCTGGACGTGGGCCGACCCGCCGCCGTAGGCGCCGGAGTGGCTCCCGGCCGCGTTGATGTTGCCGCTGGCGTGCACGCTGTCCGCGGAGTCGGAGCTGCTGGAGTCGGCCGACTTGGACTTGTCGTGCATGCTCGCGCCGCGCTCGGAGCTGAACTCGACGAGCTCCTCGAGGGGGGCCTTCAGGTCCTTGGGCGTGGTCACGAACTCGTCCATGACCGTGAGGATGGAGAAGCTGCGCACCGCCGCGGTGTTGATGGCGATGCCCAGGTCGGACAGGAGCGTGCGGAACTCCTTGTCGTCGAGGACCACCTTCAGGGTGACCTCGTAGTTGTCACCGACCTTGGCGGCCTTGGTGTCGACGATGCGGTCGTCGGCGATCTGGGCCATCACCGCGTCGATTTTGCTGGAGACGCGCGGGTCCTTGCTGGAGCTTGGCCCGAGGATCTTGTCGATGGCGCTGATGGTCGCTTGGCGCTTGGCCTCCTTGATGGCGTTGGCGCGGATGAGCTGCACGTCGGGCTGCGGGTCCTTCTTGCTCTTGGGCGGCGGCGGCACGGGCACGGAGGACTTGCCGATGATCTCGACCTCCTTGGCGTGGGCGGGCGCTGCGCAGACCAGGACGAGCAGGGAGACGGCGACCATCGACCTCACCGACATGGGGAAGCTCCTTCGATCAAGTTGTTGGTGGACGGCTGTGGCCTGGGGTCCGCTTGAAGGTGGCGCTCCCCTTGCATCCCAGTCGCCTTCCTCGGGGCGCAACGTATGGGAACGCCAATCTTCGAGTCAAGACACCCGGGGTTGCATCCCCATCGGGTTCCTTGACCGCCGGCGCCCTGGGGACTGCCGGGTCACGGCAGGCGCAGGGCCAGCGCCGCGCCGGCGGGGCCCACCCCGAGGGAGACCTTCCCCGGGTACTCGCCGCGGTCCCCGTGGGTGAGCGCCAGCGTCAGGCCGGCGCCGATGCCCAGCACCCCCACCGCCCCGGCGACCGCGGCGGCGATCGCGTACGGCTCGCCCGGGCGCTGCTGGGTGCCGAGCCAGGCGGCGGCGCCGCACCCGAGTCCCGCGGCGAGGCCCACGCCCAGCAGCCCCCAGCCCCAGGCCCGCACCTGCCCGTCGCTCGCGCGGCTGGCCTCCCACTCCTCGCGAGCCCGGGCCCCGGCCTCCAGGCTGGCGCGCCGCTCCGCGGTGGCGCCGGCCTGCTCGACCGCGCGCAGCTGGCTCTTCTTCAAGTCCTGGCTCTGGCGCAGCCGGTCGCAGGCCATGGTCGTCCCCTGGTCGCAGGCCTGCTTCCACAGCGCGGAGGCCTTGGCGGCGTCGGCGGAGACCCAGATGCCCAGCGCGTAGGCGTTGCCCAGCGTCCAGCACTCCTCGGCGTCCCCGAGGTCGCAGGCGCGCAGGGTCAGCTCCGCGGCGCGGGGCAGGCTCGCGCCGGGGGCCTTCGCCTCCACGTGCAGGCGGGCCAGGGCGGCGCAGGCCTGGGCGTTGGAGTCGTCGCAGGCGTCCTGGTACAGCCGGGCGCCCTGCGCGACGTCCGCCGGCTGCCCCGACTCGACCAGCAGCGCCGCCAGGCTCCTGCAGCCTTCCCCGAGGCCCAGCTCACACGCCTTCTGCAGCAGCGGGCGCGCCTGCTCCGGCGAGCGGGGCAGCGGCCAGATGCCGTCGGCGACCAGGGAGCCGAGGACGGCGCAGGCCACCGCGTCGCCCTGCTCGCAGCGCGCGGGCAGGGCCCCGGAGGCGTCCTCGAGCCCCGCCTCGCCGCCCTGCTCCAGGCGCACCCGCGCCGCCTGCACCGCCTCCACGCCCGGGTGGCCGGGGAAGGCCTGGTAGGCGGCCAGGAAGGCGTCGACGGCCGAGAGCCGCTGCTCGCGGGTCTTCCGCTTGAGCTGCAGGTAGCCCGCGAGCGTCTGGTAGTCCTGGCCGAGCGAGATCTCCTGGCGGCGCAGGCCGTTGGAGTAGCGCCGCCACGCCTGGCAGGCCTCGCGCGCCTTGGCCTGGTACGGGTTGCGGTCGTCGAGGCGCGACAGGCCGCACCAGAGCCTGGCCTTGGCCTCGGGCGCGCCGTCCGGGTGCTCCTCGAGGTCCAGCCCCTCCTCGAACATCCGCTCCACCTCGAGGTTGAGGTTCTTGAGCGCGCGCCCCTTCGCGGCGGCCAGGTCCAGCTTCGGCATCGCGATGGCGGCGCCGCCGAAGGTGAGCTCGGCCATCGCGCCCTGCTGGATCAGCCCCTCGTGCATCAGCGAGCTCGCCGACCGGCGGATGGCCCGCAGGAGCGCCAGGCTCCCCGGGGCCTGGCAGCGCTCGGTGGCCAGCAGCGCCCCGCTCTGGGCGTCCTGCAGCTTCAGGGTCACCAGCAGCATGCCGTCGAGGGCGTTCATCTCCCCGGACACGACGTGGTCGGCCCCCAGGGTGTGCGCGGCCTCGAGCTCGCAGCTTCCTTCGGAGCAGATGCCGCGGTTGGGCGCCTGGGCCAGGCTGGCGCTCATGGCCTCGCGGGTCATCACCCCGAAGTCGCCGTCCTTGCGGCCCGCCCGCAGCGCCTGCAGCGCCCCGGAGCGCGTCTCGTCGGCCAGCAGGAGGAGCAGCTGGCAGCGCTCGCCGGGGACGGGCGCACCGCACTGCGCGGCGTCGGGCCCGGTGAATTCGAGCACGACCACCCGCCGGGTCGCGGGGCCGGGACCTTGCGCGGCGGAGGCGGGGCCGGCCAGGAGGCACAGCGCGAGAGGCCAGGCCCACCTGCCCCACGCGCGAGCGACGGTTGCATCCACGGTGCACCTCAGAGGTGAAAGGCCCTGGCGGTCGGGATCAGTCGACGGGCAGCTCGGTCGAGAGCGCCGCGCGGAGGCGGGGCTCGAGGAAGGCGGCATTCAGCTGCGCCAGCGCCCGGCGCAGGGCGCGAGGGGCCTCGTTCAGGTCGGAACCCGCCAGCTGCTTGGGGTCGGACAGGCCGAGCTCGAAGGCCACCCGCCCCGAGGAGCACTCGTTCGCGACCAGTTGGAGGTGGGGAGCGCAGGTGTGCCCGAGCTGGCCCCAGCGGCAGCGGGGCTCCAGGCGCGCGGAGACGCCGTAGGTGACCCCCGCCGCGCAGGCCGCCGCGCCGACCCGCGCCTCGCCGCCGACCCGCGCCAGCGCCTGCCGCAGCGCGTCGGCGGCCGTCGAGGCCACGTCGGCGGGGACGTCGGGAGCCTCCAGCGCCACCTGGAAGGTCGTCAGCGAGCGCAGCCGCGCCGCCTCGACGGCGAGCGACTGCAGCGCCTGGGACACCTTGCGCGCCTCGGGGCCCTCGACGCCCAGCGCCGCGACCTGCGCCAGGACGGGGACGCATTGCAGGCTGGCCCGCCCCGCCTCCCGGTAGGCGGCCGAAAAGGCCGGACGGTCCCCGCGCTGGCCCGCCTCGAGGGCGCGGGCGGTGGTGGAGTCGAAGACCGCCAGCGGCGCGACCAGGTCCCCGGCCAGCATCGAGGCGGCCCGGGCGCGATCTAGGCACGCCAGGGCGTAGGTCTCTCCCTCCGAGGTCACCGGCGGGCCCACCACGGAGATGAGCTCGGCGTGCTTGAACTCGGCGCGCTCGCTGACGCCTTCGTTGAGCGTGCGCCGCGAGGTGGTCACCCCGTCCCGGCTGGAGACCTCGACGATGCGCCGGGTCTCGATCTCGATGCGCGAGCCGAGCTTCTTGACCACCGCCGCGCGCGCCTGCTCCTCGGCCGCGGCCCGGCCCGCCCGCGAGGTTCCCACCGCGGACAGGAACCGGTCGGGACCGCAGTCCGGCGGCGGGGACCGCTCGGGGTCCAGGAGGTAGGCAGGGACGGCGGTGGCACAGCCCGCCAGGACGGGCAGGACCAGCAGCAGGGAGCGCATCGGCGCGAGGTCCGACCGCGACCGCTAGGGGGCCTTGGCCGCCTTCTCGTCGAGGTACTGCTTGCGAACCGCCTCGAAGCGCAGCATCGCCTCCTCGTGCTTGATCTCGAGCTTGTCGGCGGCGGCTTCCTCGGTCATCGCCGCCATCATGTCCTGGGAGAACTTGTTGGTGTCGACGGTGACCACGGCGCGGACCCAGAGCTTCTTCGGGGCCACGCGGTCCGGGTAGTAGAAGTACTCGGTGTAGCGCAGGCCGCGCAGCGAGATCTCCTGGAAGTTCTGGTTGATGTCCTTGACGCTGCGCTCGCCGTAGACCTTGCCCTTGCCCAGGTCCTTCATGGCGGTGCGCGAGAGCTCGGTGAGCCGGCCCACCTGCGCCTGGAGCTGGTCGGCGAGCTTGTTCTTGCAGGCCGTCTCGGCGTCGGTCTTGGCCGCCTCGACGTCGGTCGCGGCGAAGTCGGACTCCGCCACCGCGCAGAGCGCCTCGACCGGCTGGTTGAGGCAGGGCTGGCTGATCCAGACCGGCAGCCCGTCGCCGGCCACGTCCTTCTTCACCGGATCGGTCGCGCAACCCGTCGCGAGCAGCCCCAGCACCAGCACCTTCAGGATCGACTTCATGACGCCCTCCCTACGCAGGTGGAATTGTCGGCCTGCCAAGACAGCGGCCGGTACTGGCGACTTGGCAACGGTCCGGAAATCTAGCCGAAGCACGGGTGTGCCTCAAGGCCGGCTCCAGGCGACCGCCGACCGCGTCCGCGTCCGCGCCAGCGACGAACTCCGAGCCCGCGGCGTGACCCCGCCGACCGATCCGAGCACCGCGGGCGTCTCGGTGGACCCGCTGCTCGCCCGCGAACTGCCGCGGTAGGCGGGGTCCATCCAGTCCATTGAGTCCATCGAGTCCATCCCCCCAACCCCGACCCGGCGCGCGCCGCGGAGCCCGCGCGTCGCCCGGAGCGTGACCGCCAGCGGTGCGGCGAGTCGGGCGGCGTGTGACGCCTCGGTCCCAGGGCGGGAATTTCGCAAAGTCCCGTACAATGGTGGACCGGCCTGACCAAGGAGCGTCGCCTTGAAGTCCCCTTCCCGTTTCCTCGCCTTGCTCGTGGTGTGTCTCTCGTTCGGGACCGCGTCCTGCGAGAACGACTCGGTCAAGAACGCCTACTCCACCATCGAGGCCGAGCCGCTCACGCTCGACTTCGGGCTGCAGGAGTCCGGCCAGACCAAGACGCTTTCGCTCAAGATCTCCAACCAGGGCAACCTCGCCCTGAACGTCACCGACAGCACCGTGCGCAACGACACGCGCAAGGCCTTCACCGTCGGGGCGATCCCCAGCGAGATCGGCGCGGGCGCCACCGTCACGGTCGACATCACCTACCAGGCCCCCGAGCAGGAAGGCCCCGACGGCGCGCAGCTGATCGTCGTCTCCGACGCCGACAACGCCCCCGAGTTCGCCATCACCCTCTCGGGCCGCGCCGCCAGCCGCTGCCTGGTCGGCTACGCCTTCTGCGACGGCGAGTGCGTGGACACCGCCGGCGACGGCGCCCACTGCGGCGACTGCGTCACCAAGTGCGAGGCGCCCCAGAAGTGCCTGCAGGGCCGGTGCGGCTGCGAGCCGCGCTCCTGCGCCGCGCTCGAGTGCGGCACCGGCGAGGACGGCTGCGGCGCGGCGCTCGCGTGCGGCGAGTGCACCCCGCCGGCGGTCTGCGTCGAGCGCGCCTGCCTGGCCCCCACCTGCACCGACTCGCTCCTGGACGGCGACGAGACCGACAAGGACTGCGGCGGCTCCTGCCCGCCCTGCAAGCTCGACGGCAAGTGCGCCACCTCCAAGGACTGCGAGGCCGGCCTCTCCTGCCTCGACGGCGTCTGCAGCCACTGCCGCAACATCGACGACTGCCCCTCGGACCAGATCTGCAAGGACGGCCTGTGCGGCCCCTGCGCCACCCGCGAGGAGTGCGGCGACGGGCGGGCCTGCCTGGGCGGCCGCTGCCTCTCCTGTCCGGACGAGGCGTCCTTCAACGAGTGCGGCCTGTGCGGCGGCGCGCCCGTCTCCTCGGTCGGGGCCCCCTGCACCAGCAGCTCGGGCTGCCCGAGCACCTTGGTCTGCAACGCCGGCCTCAACGGCGTCGACTGCACCGCGGTCCCGGCCAACGAGTGCGGCAAGTGCAACGGCCCGGCCGTCACCGGCCTGGGCCAGGGCTGCACCACGACCTCCGGCTGCGCCAGCCAGACCGCCTGCAACGCCGCCGGCGACGGAGCCGTGTGCGTCGCGGTCGCCAAGAACGAGTGCGGCGTCTGCGGCGGGCCGGCCGTCTCCGGCATCGGCGCCGCCTGCGTCGAGGCCGCCGGCTGCGACAGCACCTACGCCTGCGACGCCGCGGGCACCGGCCGGGTGTGCACCGCGGTCGGCCGCAACGCCTGCAACGTGTGCGGCGGCGCCGAGGTCCTCGGCCTGGGCGAGGTCTGCGCCGCCGGCACCACCGGCTGCGACAGCCTGACCGTCTGCAACACCGCCGGCGACGGGACGGTCTGCTCGCCGGTGACCAAGAACGAGTGCGGCCTGTGCAACGGCCCCGACATCTCCGGGCTCGGCGCCGTCTGCGACTCCAACGGTTGCCCCAGCACGCTGGCCTGCAACGTGGCCAAGACCAACACGGTCTGCGCCCCGGTCCCCAAGAACGCCTGCGGCCTGTGCAGCGGCCCGGCCGTCACCGGGATCGGCGACGCCTGCGACAGCAACGGCTGCCCCAGCACCCTGGTCTGCGACGCGGCCAAGACCGGCACGCTCTGCACCTCCATCTCGAAGAACGCCTGCGGCCTGTGCAACGGCCCCGACATCACCGGTCTCGGCGACACCTGCGACAGCAACGGCTGCGCCAGCGCGCTCGTGTGCAACGCCTCCAAGACCAGCGCCACCTGCGCCCCTGTCGCCAAGAACGCCTGCGGCCTGTGCAGCGGCCCGGCCGTCCTGGGCCTCGGCGGCGCCTGCGACAGCAACGGTTGCCCCAGCACCCTCGTCTGCGACGCGGCCAAGACCGGCGCCACCTGCGCCCCCGTCGCCAAGAACGCCTGCGGTCTCTGCAACGGCCCCGACATCGTCGGTCTGGGCGACACCTGCGACAGCAACGGCTGCGCCAGCGCGCTCGTCTGCAACGCCTCCAAGACCAGCGCCACCTGCGCCCCCGTCGCCAAGAACGCCTGCGGCCTCTGCAACGGGCCGGCCGTCCTGGGCGTCGGCGACGCCTGCGACAGCTTCGGCTGCCCCAGTGCCCTCGTCTGCGACGCGGCCAAGACCGGCACCACCTGCGCGCCCATCGCCAAGAACGCCTGCGGCCTGTGCAATGGCCCGGAGATCACCGGGCTCGGCGGCACCTGCGACAGCAACGGCTGCCCCAGCACTCTCGTCTGCAACGCCTCCAAGACCAGCGCCACCTGCGCCCCCGTCGTCAAGAACGCCTGCGGCCTCTGCAACGGGCCGGCCGTCCTTGGCGTCGGCGACGCCTGCGACAGCTTCGGCTGCCCCAGTGCCCTCGTCTGCGACGCGGCCAAGACCGGCACCACCTGCGCGCCCATCGCCAAGAACGCCTGCGGCCTGTGCAACGGCCCCGAGATCACCGGGCTCGGCGGCACCTGCGACAGCAACGGCTGCCCCAGCACGCTCGTCTGCAACGCCTCCAAGACCAGCGCCACCTGCGCCCCCGTCCCCAAGAACGCCTGCGGCCTGTGCAACGGGCCGACCGTCCTTGACCTCGGCGACGCCTGCGACAGCGCCGGCTGCCCCAGCACCCGCGTCTGCAATGGGGCCAAGACCGGCACCCTCTGCGGCAGCGTCTCCAAGAACGCCTGCGGCCTGTGCAACGGCCCCGAGATCACCAACCTCGGCGACGCCTGTGACAGCTTCGGTTGCCCCAGCACCCTGGTCTGCAACGCGTCCAAGACCAGCGCGACCTGCGCGACCGTCGCCAAGAATGCCTGTGGCGTCTGCAACGGCCCGACCGTCACCGGCCTCGGAGTCGCCTGCACCTACGACGGCTGCACGAGCACCACCGTCTGCAACGCCGCGGGCGACGGCGCCACCTGCGCCCCCGTCGCCAAGAACGCCTGCGGCCTCTGCAACGGCCCGACCATCACCGGCCTCGGCGACGTCTGCGACAGCTTCGGTTGCCCCAGCGCCCTCGTCTGCAACGCAGCCAAGACCAGCACCACTTGCGCCGCCGTCCCCAAGAACGCCTGCGGCGTCTGCAACGGCCCGACTGTCACCGGCCTCGGGGCTTCCTGCACCTACGACGGCTGCTCGAGCACCGCGATCTGCAACGCCGCGGGCGACGGCGCCACCTGCGCCCCGGTCGCCAAGAACGCCTGCGGCCTCTGCAACGGCCCGACCATCAACGGCCTCGGCGGCCCCTGCAACATCGACGGCTGCGCCAGCACCCTCGTCTGCGATGCGTCCAAGACCAGCACCACCTGCGCCCCCGTCCCCAAGAACGCCTGCGGCGTCTGCAACGGCCCGGCCGTCACCGGCCTCGGCGCCTCGTGCGACTACGCCGGCTGCACGAGCACCGCGGTCTGCAACGCCGCGGGCGACGGCGCGACCTGCGCTCCGGTCGCCAAGAACGCCTGCGGCCTCTGCAACGGCCCGACCATCAACGGCCTCGGCGGCCCCTGCGCCATCGACGGCTGCGCCAGCACCCTCGTCTGCGACGCATCCAAGACCAGCACCACCTGCGCCCCCGTCCCCAAGAACGCCTGCGGCGTCTGCAACGGCCCGGCCGTCACCGGCCTCGGCGCCTCGTGCGACTACGCCGGCTGCGCGAGCACCGCGATCTGCAACGCCGCGGGCGACGGCACGACCTGCGCTCCGGTCGCCAAGAACGTCTGCGGCCTGTGCAACGGCCCGACGATCACCGGCCTCGGCAGCGCCTGCGTAAGCGACGGCTGCACGAGCACCATGGTCTGCGACGCCTCCAAGACCAGCACCACCTGCGCCCCCGTCCCCAAGAACGTCTGCGGCGCCTGCAACGGCCCGGCCCTCCCAGACCTCGGACAGGCCTGCGACTACAACGGCTGCTCCAGCACCAAGGCCTGCAGCGCCGACGGGATGAGCACCACCTGCGCGGTCGTCCCCAAGAACGCGTGCGGCCTGTGCAACGGCCCGACCATCAATGGCCTCGGCGCGACCTGCACCATCAACGGCTGCACGAGCATCACGGTCTGCGACGCAGCCAAGACCAGCACCACCTGCGCCCCCGTCCCCAAGAACGGCTGCGGCCTGTGCAACGGACCGGCCCTGCCCGACCTCGGGCAGGCCTGCGACTACCTCGGCTGCACGAGCACGAAGGTCTGCGACGCCGAGGGTGACGCGACCCTCTGCGGCCCCGTCGCCAAGAATGCCTGCGGCGTCTGCAACGGCCCGACCGTCACCGGGCTCGGAACCTCGTGCGACTACAACGGATGCACGAGCACCATGGTCTGCAGCGGCGATGGGCTGAGCGCGACATGCGCCGCGGTCCCCAAGAACGCCTGCGGCGTGTGCAACGGACCGGCCCTGCCCGACCTCGGCGCTGTGTGCGACTACCTCGGCTGCCCGAGCACCATGGTCTGCAACGGATCCAGCGGCACGATCTGCGCGCCGATCGTGGAGAACGCCTGTGGCGTCTGCGGCGGGCCGACGATCACCGGCTTGGGCGCCGCCTGCGACTACTCGGGCTGCAACAGCACCATGGTCTGCAATGGCGATGGCACCAGTACGATGTGCTCGCCCGTGGCCGGGCTCGGAGACACCTGCACGTCCGTGCCGTCAGGCTGCGCGAGCGTCCAGACTTGCAGCGGAACTGGCGTGCCCCACTGCCCTGTTGTCACCAAGAACGAGTGCGGCATCTGTGGAGGCTCGCCGGTGCCCGGTCTCGGCCTCTCGTGCACGAGCGCGACCGGGTGCTTGGGCACCTACGCATGCAACGGCGCGGGCAACGCGGCGGTGTGCAATGCGCCCACCAACTGCAAGGTGGTCATCAGCCAGATCGTCGGCGGCACCACCCTCGATCAGAACGAAGAGTTCGTCGAAATCTACAACCCTGAGAACTTCGCGGTGCAGGTCGGTGGCTACACTCTCTGGTACCGAAGCGCCGCGCAGACGACGGGAGCATGGAGCCGCCTCGTCTCGGCGCCCGTGGGAACGAGCATCCCAGCCCACAGCTACTTCCTGTTCGCGCATCTGCTGCCCGGGACCACCTACTCGGACATGGCGGATGCGAAGTGGACCTTGTTCATCGCCGCAGACTCCGGCCAGGTGCTGCTCACGAGGAACGCCGACCAGCCGCCGACGACGCCGGTGCTCGGAGACACCTCCTACTCGGACGGTGTCGGATACGGCACGGCGGCTTGGAAGGAAGGCTCTACCGGCGCGCCGTTGTTGGCCAAGGACAAGGCCGTCGCGCGCAAGGCCTACTCGACGTCGAACGCCACGACGATGACGAGACCGTCGGGCACCGACGTCGGCAAGGGCAACAGCGTCGACACGGACGTGAATGGGAACGACTTCGTGGTCCTCCCCGTGGGCGGCTGGACGGCGAGGAACTCGAGCTCGGCTCCCGAAGCCCCCTGACCCCCAGCAACCGCGGGCGGACGCCACTCGCGTCCGCCCGCACGCTTCGCCCGCCCGACCGACCCGGCACAGAGGCCGGACGCTACTGACCAGCGCCACCAGGGAAGACCCACCGTTGCCCGAACAGCCGCGCGACAGCGACCTCACCGAGACCCTCGACCGGACGCTCGACAAGCCGCGCGACACCCGGCCGAGCAACCCGAGCGGCGCCTCTGCCCCCGCCGCCGGCGGCCTCGGCCAGGGCCGGCGCGTCTCGCGCGAGGAGCAGGGCCGCTACGCCATCCGCGACGAGACGGGCCGCGGGGGCATGGGTCGGGTCCTGGTGGCCTTCGACGAGTTCGTCGGCCGCGAGGTGGCCTTCAAGGAGCTGCTCGGCCCCATCGACCCCGAGACCACCCGGCGCTTCCTCCACGAGGCGCGCATCACCGGGCAGCTCGAGCACCCGAACATCGTCCCGGTCTACGAGGTCGGCCAGAGCCAGTCGGGCGCGCTCTACTACACGATGCGCCTGGTGCGCGGGAAGACGCTCTCCGCCGCGCTCGCCGAGTGCCGCACCCTCGCCGAGCGCCTGCGCCACCTGGGCGCGTTCTGGAACCTGTGCAACGCCGTCGCCTACGCCCACGGCCGCGGCGTGGTCCACCGCGACCTCAAGCCCGACAACGTGATGGTCGGCGAGTTCGGCGAGACGGTGCTCATCGACTGGGGCATCGCCAGCGTCGGGGCCGGTCGACCCGCGGCGGGGCCTGCCCCTGCCCCCGCCCCCGCGCCCCCTCCCGCCGGCGGCGGCGAGCCGCCCCAACGGCCTTCCCAGCGCGAGGCGGTGGGGACCCCGGCCTACATGAGCCCGGAGCAGACCGCCGGGGACGACGCCTTCGTGGACGCCCGCTCCGACGTCTGGGGCCTGGGCGCGGTGCTCTACGAGCTGCTCACCGGGCATCCGCCCTTCGCCGCCAGGACCGTCAGCGACACCCTGTTCCTGGTGCGCGAGGGCCCGCTGGTCAAGGTCCGCTCGCGCTGCCCGGAGGCGCCCCCGGAGCTGGCGGCGGTGGCGGAGAAGGCCCTGCAGAAGCGGCCGGCGGACCGCTACCAGTCGGCGATCGAGCTGGCCGAGGAGATCCGGGCCTACATCTCCGGCGGCCGGGTGCGCGCCTACGCCTACTCCAGCTGGGAGCTGGTGCGACGCTTCGCCGCGCAGAACCGGGCCCTGGTGTCCGCAGCCGCGCTGGCGCTGGTGGCCGTCCTCGCGGCCCTCTTCGCCGTCTCGGCCTCGCTGCGCAGCGAGCGCGCCGCCCGCCGCGACTCGGAGCTGCACCTGGCCCGCGCCTACCTCGAGCGGGCGCAGCGGCACCTGGACGAGTTGGACCTCGACGCGACCGAGCGCTACGCCGCCGCCTCCCGGCTGCACAACCCGGCCTCCCCGGAGTCCCCCTCCTTCGACGAGGGCTTCGCGCGCACCTCGGGGCCGGCGCGCACGCTGGACGTCGAGGCCGCCACCACCCTCTTCCAGGCCGAGGCCCGCAAGATCTCCGAGCTGCAGCGGGTGCTGCCCGCCTCGGCCATGGTGGGCGGCGTCGCCTTCTCGGGCGACGGCAGGACGCTGGCCTCCGGCGACCAGGACCACGGACGCATCCAGATCTGGGACGCCGCCACGGGCGAGCCACGCTCCTCGTTCCCGACGCCGCCCGCGCAGATCTGGACCATCGCCCTGTCCGCGGACGGCTCGCTGCTCGCGCGCGGCACCAAGCAGTACGCGCTCGACGTCTGGGACGTGAAGACGGGCCGCATGCGCTGGGCCGCCGACCCTTCGATGGGCGCGCCGCGCTCGCTGCTCTTCACGGGCCAGGGCGACGTCCTGGCCTCCTTCGAGCGGGGCGCCCCGCGCGTCTACGAGGCGGCGACCGGCCGGATCCTGGCGGAGCTGGGCCCCGAGCACACGCAGCAGGCGGTGGCGCTCTCCGGCGACGGCGGGACCCTGGCCGTGGCCGACGACGACGCGGTGGCGCTCTTCCGCTTCCCCAGCCTCACGCCGGCGGGCCGGCTCCTGCCCAAGGCCGGCCTGATGACCAACCTCGCCTTCGCCCCGGACGGCCGGCAGCTGGTCGCCAGCCGCCTGGACCGCACCCTGATCACCATCGACGTCGCCAGCCCCGAGCGCGTGAACGTCCTCAAGGGGCACCAGGAGGCGATCGGCGAGCTCGCCTACACGGGCGACGGCCGGCGGATCCTCTCGCAGAGCAACGACGGGGTGCGCCTGTGGGACGCCGCCACCGGCCAGCTCCTGATGGTGCTGCGCGGCGAGAACTCGGACCGCTGCATGGCCGTCTCGCCGGACGGCGCCCGCTTCGCCACCGGCGGGGCCGACGAGAAGGTCATGGTCTACGGCATCGTGCGCGAGCCGGCCTCGCGCCTGTTCGCCTCGCACGCCGACTCGGTGACGCGGACCGCGTTCTCGCGCGACGGCGGGCGCATCGTCACCGGGGGCGCCGGGCGCGACCCGACCGTGAGGATCTTCGACGCGGCGACGCTCGCGCCGCTGGCCCGGCTCGAGGGCCACGCCAGCCGCATCGGCTGCGTCGCCTTCCACCCCGACGGCGCGCGCGTGGCCTCCGGCTCGACCGACGGGAGCGTGCGCGTGTGGGACTGGGCGAAGGGGACCGAGTCGTTCCGGGTCGCGGTCCAGGAGAAGCCGGAGGACGTCGCGTTCTCGCCCGACGGGACGCTGCTGGCCGAGAGCGGCACCGGCGGGGTGGTCCACCTCTTCGACGCCTGCACCGGAGCGCCCGTGGGCGCGCTCGTCGGGCACACCGACACCGTCGGCGGGCTGGCCTTCTCCCCGGACGGCCGGCGCCTGGCGTCGGCCAGCAACGACCGGACGGTGCGGCTGTGGGACGTGGCCACGCGGAAGCTGGAGCGCGTCCTCGAGGGCCATCGGGAGTGGGCCTGGGGCGCGGCCTTCTCCCCGGACGGCCGCGTCGTGGCCGCCGGCGGCAAGGACGGGGACATCCTCCTGTGGGACGCGGCGAGCGGCGCGGTGCTCAAGAGGCTGTCGGGCCACCGCAAGTGGGTGAACCAGGTCGGGTTCGGCGCCCGGGGAGACACCCTCGTCAGCTGCAGCGACGACGGGACGGTGCGCGTCTGGGACGTCGCCAGCGGCGAGGCGCGGATGGTCTACCGGACGCAGGCCATCGTCGAATCGGTGGACCTTTCGCCGGACGGCGCGTGGCTGCTCCTGAACAAGGGCTCGGCGGGGGAGCTCTTCCCTGCGCGACTTCCCAAGGCGGCCCGGAGCCCGGCGGAGATCCTGCGGCAGTCCCCGCTGTCCGACAGCGCCTTCTAGTGCAGCGCCGTCCAGATGAGAGCAAGGCAAGGAGGCGGGAGCTTCGTCCGCGGAGGCGTGCCTTTTCAACGCCAAGGCGCCAAGGGAGCCAAGACGCCAAGGGCTTTTCTTGGGCTTGCTCGGCCCCGACGGCTGAAATGCGTATGGCACGCACTCGCAGCCGCCGGTCGAGCCGATCTCGACGGCGCTGCACTGGCCTGGCGCGGCGGGACCCCTCGGAGCCCCGGCCGCCGGCCCTTCGACGTCGCCGGGTCCGTCAGCGCATTGACCCGCGCCGGGGGCGAGTCCCTCTCGGCCCCGGCGCGAGCTTCTCCCTGCTACCTACGTCGGCAGATCCTCCCGCATGACTTGCCCCTGCCGCCCGCGGGCCTTCCCGTGCTCCAGCAGCGACTTGAGCCGCAACAGGTCGTCGTCCATCAGCTTCTTCGGGTCCGCGCCCAGCATCTTGGCGAACCCGTGGCCGATGGCTCCGCCCGGCGGGTTGTAGGTCAGCCGAATCTGCACGCGGGTGCCCTCCCCCTCGGGCTCGAAACGGACGATCCCCGACTGGCCTACGGGCGTCCCGGCAACGCTCTTCCAGGCGAGCACGTGGTCGGGGACCAGGCTGGTGATCTCCGCGTCCCACTCGAAGCGCGTGCCCGCCGGCCCGGTCACCACCCAGTGCGAGCGGCCCTCGCCGGCACTGCGAACCTCCACCACGTGCGTCATGAACCGCGGGAAGTTCTCGAAGGCCCGGAAGAAGGCGAAGACCTTCCCCGGAGGCGCCTCGACGTGGAGGCTCTTGTCGATGTCGATGGCCCGCCTCCCCGCGCCGATCCCGAACAGGCGCGTCGGCTGGAGGTTGGTCAGCGCTCGCAACAACAGCCCGCTGCCCAGCAGCGCCACGCCGACGCCGCCGATTCCCCGTCTGGCGAAACCCCAGCCGGCCACCCCGGCCCCCGCGACCGCGGTCACGAGCCGCCACGATGGCGACCAGGAGAGATTGCCGAGCTCCGCGGCTCGGTGCGGGCCGCCCTGCAGCGCAGGGACGTGCTCGGCGCTCGAGTGCCGGGCGAGGTGGTCGATGACGCGCCGCACGCCCTTCACCCGCGCGACGGCCGCCACGACGCTCCTGGCCTCCGACTCGAGCACGGGGCCGCTCAGCAGCACCTCGCCCCCCCGCGTGACGCTCTCGAGGGCGCTCGGGTGGCTGCAGAGGCGGCCCAGCCGCGCCCGGACGCGCGCCTCGATCACGTCGTCGCCGACCTCCTCGCGCCGCAGGCGCCCGGCGAGCCCCGACACGAGCCCGTGCGTGCGGTTGCGCAGGTCCTCGCCGAGGACGTGCCCGCCCGCCGAGAGCCCGCGCACCCAGTGGGCCGCCTTCTGCTCGAGCTCCGCGCGCAGGCGCCGGTCGCGCAGCGCCATCGCTCCAGCTCCGCCCACTGCCCCGGCCAACGCGGCCCACCAGGCGGCAGACCGGTCCTTCGACTCGATGGTTCTGACGATCGCCCAGGGCATGGCCCTTGGCCCCCTTTCGTTCCCTTCGCCTCCCTGCTCCGTCCTTTTCGCGGGTGCGCGGGCCGCAGATGTCGTTGCCGCGCTTCGGGCAGCGGGGGATGGGCTCGCCCCGCTTCACGAGCTCCCAGTCGCTTCCGCGCGCTCGCCCGCATGCGTCACCCTTTGCTACACGGCTCCTTCCGGACCGCTTGTGGGGAATCTGCGGCGCGGTCCGCGGGACTTCAGCGCCGTGGCGCCTGCAGGCCGGGCCCTTCCTTGCCGCGCGCCGCGAAGCCGGTTGCGTCCAGCTGCGTGTGGAAAGGACCGTACAGGCGCTGGACGGGCCCCTCGGTTCTCCGGATGATGGCGCCTTCGCCGCTCGTGGAGCCCGACGCGGGGCGGCTAGACCCCGACAACGAGACGCCCGGTCGATCACATGCGCGCTACCTCCTACTCCATCCCTGTCCTGGCGCTCGCCCTCCTCCTCGCCGCCTGTCCCGGCCCGGCGAAGGATCCGGGCCCCGATGCCAGCACGGTTACCACCGCCGACGCCTCGGTCGCGCCCGACGCCGGCGCCCCGGTCTGCCCCAACGGCATCGTCGAGCCGCCCGAGACCTGCGACGGCGACTGCCCGCTCGTCTGCAACGACGGCAACGCCTGCACGACGGACGTCTTCACCGGCAGCCCCAAGACCTGCGACGCCGTCTGCCAGTTCGTGGAGAAGACGGAGTGCGCGAGCCAGGACGGCTGCTGCCCGGCCGGCTGCGCCGCGAAGGGCGACTCCGACTGCGGGAGCGTGAAGCCCATGGTCGCGGTGGTGCTCTCCAAGGCCTACGCCGACGACCCGGGCCTGCGGGGCCGGCTGAACCGCTACGAGGAGGAGCACCCGCTCTACGAGTTCCGCGAAGTCCTCCTCGCCCGCAGCGCGGATCCGATCGCCTCGATGGAGGATCGCGGCGGGGCAGCGAAGAGGAACTGGCTCGAGGTGCGCAACACGCTCGAGGACCTGCGCAAGGAGCAGCCGCAGCTCACCGGCGTCTGGCTCATCGCCGAGTCGATGCCGACCCTCTGGCGCGACGAGGCCCTCTTCGCGATTCCCTCGGGCTACAAGGCGAGCCTCTACCCGCTCGTGGCGCTCTCCGGCGACTGGTACTCCGGCTTCGATCCCGTTTCGGGCGGCTTCATGGAGATGGCGGGGGTCACCAACGGCAAGGCGCGCGGCGACAGCTACTCGGCCGACCTGTGGGCCGCGGCGCTGGTCCCGGTCCCGGGCTGGGGCGACGCGACCTCGCAGCTCACCGGCTTCTTCGACCGCAACCACCAGCTGTTCGAGAACCCGCCGACGGCGCGCAAGCTGCTGCACTCGGACACCTTTGGATTCACCAGCCGCCTCGCGCCGCGGATCGACGCCTCCGGTTACTTCACCTCCAAGGACACGCTGTTCCTCGGTCCCAACAGCCGCAGCGAGCTGGCCGGGTTCAGCTCGTACTACACGGTGACCGTCCACAAGCAGGGCGCGGACTACGTCCCCTCGGGCAGCAGCGGCGCCTACGTCGCCCAGGGGCAGGCCGAGCAGGCCGAGCTCGACGCCTTCGTGGCGAAGAAGTGGTTCGCCAACCAGGGCGAGCTCCGGAAGATCGGCGACGAGAAGATGTATTACTTCGGCCTCTTCATCCGGGACGAGAGCCTCCCGCTCCAGACCCTGCGCGACACTTTCGCCGCCGGCCTGCCGCCGCTGGCCTGCGGCGCCGGGGACTGCACCGTCTACGTCGCCGACACCTACTTCGCGGACTCCACCGGGGCGACCGAGGCCGGCCACTGGAACGCGTTCCCGGACCAGCGCGCGGCGTTCCAGGCGCTGTACACGAGCACGCTGCAGAGCGGCGAGATCCTCTACAGCTTCATCACCACGCACGGCGCGCCGGACAACCACTACTTCGGCATCACCTCGCAGCTCGTGCACGACGCCAGCTTCTCGGCGCTCGTCTACGAGCTGCAGGCCTGCTCCACCGCCGACACGGTCGCCACCGACTACAACCTCGGCGCGACGTACCTGTTCTTCGGCAACGCCCAGGCCGTCTCGGGCTACGCCCAGCCGTCGAACCTCAACTGCACCGAGGGCGACTGCTTCGACTACATGCACTACCTGCAGCTGGCGAAGGGCGGCCTGGTGATCGACGCGCTGTTCGACCGCGACTACACCATGCACGTCTACTTCGGCGACCCGCTGCTCGTGCTGCCCTGAGTCAGGGCGGAGGCATGAACTGCTCGCAGGTCGCGGCCCCGTCCTCGAGCATGACGACCAGGTGGCGAAGGGACCTCGGTGACCTCGTTCGGGAAGTGGAGCTTCGGGAGGCGTCCGCCGCCCCTCCCCCGCCTCCCCGTCGCGGCCAGGACGAACGGAACGAAGCCGAGTGCATTCGGGGCTCCGGTGAGGGGCTCGCCTCTGCTCGACTCGTTCTCTTGCTCGACACGGCACCTGCCTTCGGTTGTCTCTCTTCGTGTCTCCGTGTCGCGGAAGAGATCGCCGAAGGCAACTCGCGGGCCCCTCACCGGAGCCTCGAGTGCACCTGGCCTTGATCCCTGCATCTAGCCGCGACGGGGAGGCGGGGGAGGGGCAGCGCGGCTCAAATCGCCAGCACCGCCATCACGACCAGCGCCGCAGCAACGACGAACGGAACGAAGCCGAGTGCATCCGGGGCTCCGGTGAGGGGCTCCCCTCTACTCGACTCGTTCTCTTGCGCGACACGGCACCTGCCCTCGTTTGTCTCTCTTGCCTCCGTGTCGCTGAAGAGATCGCCGAAGGCAACTCGCGGGCCCCTCACCGGAGCCTCGAGTGCACCTAGCCTTGATCCCTGCATCTAGCCGCGACGGGGAGGCGGGGGAGGGGCAGCGCGGCTCAAATCGCCAGCACCGCCATCACGACCAGCGTCGCGGCCAGGACGAAGGGAACGAAGCCGAGTGCATCCGGGGCTCCGGTGAGGGGCCCGCCTTTGCTCGACTCGTTCTCTTGCTCGACACGGCACCTGCCATCGGTTGTCTCTCTTCGTGTCTCCGTGTCGCGGAAGAGATCGCCGAAGGCAACTCGCGGGCCCCTCACCGGAGCCTCGAGTGCACCTGGCCTTGATCCCTGCATCCAGCCGCGACGGGGAGGCGGGGGAGGGGCAGCGCGGCTCAAATCGCCAGCACCGCCATCACGACCAGCGCCGCAGCCGACGGCCCCAACCCGATCAGCGGGAAGAACACGAGGCTCCCGAGGACGGCGCCGGCGCAGCCCCCGGCGAGGTCGGCGGCATAGAGCCCGCGCCCACCCGCGTCGGCGCGCACGGCGAAGAGCGCGCCGCACCCCGCTCCCGTCAGGGCCAGCAGCGCACCCGCTCCGGCGAGCCCCGTCGACGCGCCGCGCCAGGCGACGAGCGCCGTCAGCAGCGCCGCTATCGCCACGGCGAGCACCGGCGCCCAGCTTCTCCGCCAACCGGTGCGATGCACCCCCCACGCCCCCGCCGCCAGGCCCGCCATGAAGAGCGTGAGCAGCAGCCCGAGATCCTCGAACAGCACGCCGCTCTTGGCCTGGTAGTGCAGGAGCAGGCCCGTCTCCAGGACCATCCCCGCGAAGCCGGCAAACGCCGCCGAGCCCGCAGCACGCGTCGCCTTCGCCATTCGCAACCCCAGCAGCGCGAGCAGGACGAGGCCCATCGCCATCCATGGCAGGCGGCTGCCCTCCTCGACCCCTTCCAGGTCCTTGGCGAGATCCGGCGAGACCTTCGCGAGCCAGGACACCACCGCATGTCGATAGCAGACCGGCCGCTCGTCGGTGTTCGGCGCCGCCAGCGTCGCTGCGAGCCGGCGCGCCACCTCGTCCTTGCGGTCGTTGGTGTGGACGTAGAGCAGGAACTCCGGCGTGGCGGCCCGCGGCGAGGTGGCCCGCTCGCGCAGGCGGGTGGCGAGCACCTTGGGATCCTTCTCCAGCGGCGAATCAGAGGCGACGACGACCAACCGCGTCGCCGGCAACGCCCGGACGTTCGCAAACGGCATCGCGCGGACGACCGCCGAGATGCGCCGGGCCATCGACTCCGTCCAGACGTTCTCCGAGGCGGGCAGCCGGAAAGCGAGCACTCCGCCCGGGGCCAGCCGCCGCCTCACCACCTCGTAGAACTCCCTCGAGTAGAACCGGCTGGTCGCCGCCGAGGCCGGCTCGGGCATCGCCACCAGGATGAGGTCCCAGGTCTCCGCCGAGGACTCCACGAACCGCCGCGGGTCCGCGAAGCGCAGGCGCACCTTCGGCGAGGAGAGCGCCGCGCGCGCGGCCTCCGGCAGGAGCGCCTCCACCAACCGGTGCGACGCCTCGTCCAACTCCACCGCGTCGACCGTGTCCGGCCCGTGCTCGAGCGCCTCGGCGACGACTCCCGAGCCCGCTCCGCCCAGCACCAGCATCCGCCGCGGCGCCGGGTGCTCGACCGCCGCCAGGTTCACGAACTCCTCGGCGTCGGTCCCGTCGCTCTCGAAGGCGAGCGCGTCGTTGGAGAAGACCGAGACGAGCGATCCACTCTTCTCCACGGTGACCCGGCCGTACGGAGTGTCGCGCGTGGCCTGGAGCGCGGGATGCGTCCAGCCGGTCATCGGTCGGTCGGCGGCGCCGGCGACCGCCAGGGCGAGCGCCAGCGGCACGCCGACGGGCAGCGCCCACCGCTGCCTCTCGCGCCACGGCAGCAGCGTCATCGCCAGCGCCATCTCGGCGCAGATCAAGATGGAGATCCAGTTGGGCACCCCGGCCATCAGCAGCGCGGCCGAGACGATGCCGCCCACGACCCCGCCTACGGACTCGACCGCATAGGCCTTCGCGAGGGAAGGCTCGCCTCGAGCCGCCACCGGAAAGAGCGCGCCGAGCAGCGCCGCGCAGGGGAGCACCGCGAGCGCGACCAGCGTGAGCTGGGACCCCAGCGGCAGATAGGCCCCGGGCACCGCGCCGATCCACGCCCGGGCTCCGCGCAATAGCACCGCGCTGCCGGGCAGCAGGAGCGCCAGCAGGGTCCACGCCAGCCGCCCCGGAGTCCTGCCGAGCGCCGCCGCCCCGAGCGCGCTGCCGAAGAGCCAGACGCCCAGCGCGAGCGCGTAGACCAGCTCGACTCCGTAGGACGCGACCGCCAGCTCGCGCAGGAGCGCCACCTGCCCCAGGACCGAGACGAAGCCGACGCCGAGGAGCCAGGTGCGCATGCCTTCGCCGAACCTCTAGGACCAGACTCCCGCGATCCGCTCCTTGCAGGCCGGGCAGCAGCCCTTCTCGAGGCGGTTGGCGGTGACGAAGAAGTTGCTGCGCTCGATGAGGACCTTGCCGCACTTGGGGCACAGGGTGTTGTTCCCCGGGTGCCCGGGCACGTTGCCGACGTAGACGTGGCGCAGCCCGGCGGCCTTGGCCAGCTCCCGCGCGCGCTCCAGCGTCTCCACCGGCGTGCGCGACAGGTTCGGCAGCTGGTAGTCGGGGTGGAAGCGCGTGAAGTGCACCGGCACGTCCGGCCCGACCTCGCCGGCCAGGAACTTCGCCAGCTCGCCGAGCATCTTCTCGGAGTCGTTCAGCGTGGGGACGACCAGGTTGACGATCTCGAGGTGCACCTTCGCCTTGGCGACCTGCTTGATGGAGCGCAGCACCGGGGCGAGCTCGGCGCCGCAGACGTTCTGGTAGAAGTCGGGCGAGTAGCCCTTCAGGTCGATCTTGATCGCCGAGAGCGCCCTGCACATCTCGGCGAGCGGCGCCTCCTGCATGTAGCCGCAGGAGATGAGCACCGCGCGCAGCCCCTTCTCCTTCGCCGCGTTGGCCACGTCGAGCAGGTACTCGGTGAAGACCGTCGCCTCGTTGTAGGTGAAGGCCACCACCTGCGAGCCGGCCTCCGCGGCGCTGGCCGCCAGCTGCGCGGCGGGACGGAGCGGCGTGTCGTAGTCCTCGGGGTTGGCCTGCGACAGCTCCCAGTTCTGGCAGAACTTGCAGCGCAGCGGGCAGCCGGAGGTCGCCATCGACCACGCCGAGGCGCCGGGGAGGAAGTGGTAGAGGGGCTTCTTCTCGATGGGGTCGACGTGGATCGCCATCGGCCGGCCGTAGACCAGCGAGCGCAGCTCGCCCTTCACGTGGATGCGCGCCCGGCACATCCCGCGCTCGCCCTCGGCCAGCACGCAGGCGCGGGCGCACAGCCGGCACTTGATGAGCACCTTGCCGTGGTCGTGCGCCTTCGCCTTCAAGGCCCCCGCGTCGTGGCAGGCGGTGCAGGCGGTCGCCTTCGACGCCGTGGAGTCCCAGAAGCGGGCCACCGGCGCGGTCTCGAGGAGCTTGGAGAGCGGAGTCCCGGCGTGGGCCCGCCCGACCAGGCCGAGGCGGCGCACCGGCGCGCAGGGTTCGGCGAGGAGCACGGCCCCGCCGGCGGCGAGCGCGCCTCCGAGCAGCGTGCGACGAGAGAGGGTGCGGCGGCGGCTCAAGCGGGCGACCTCGGGCTCATGACGACCTCCGGCATCGGCAGGCAGACGAGGATGGAAGCGCGGCCCACGCCGGGTCAAGGCCGCCTCTCGCGCGGTCTGGCAGGGAGGTGTCAGCCGGCAGGACTGACGGGTGGCAATGCCTGCCCGGCAGCTCTCTTCCCCTCGCGAGGAGGCCTGGCACATCGGTTGCTGAGGAGTCTGTTCGCAAACCGAGCGAAGCCGCAGCGCCCCGAACGCCAACCCCGAGGGAGCGACCATGCCTCCAGTGACCAAGACGACGACCAACACCAACCTGCAGGCGGTCCAGCAGCAGCAGCAGAAGGCCCTGCAGCAGAAGGCGCTCAAGCAGGGTGCGGAAGGCCAGGCCGTCAAGGACGTGCAGCAGAAGCTCAAGGAGCAGGGCTTCAACCCCGGCGCCGTCGACGGCCAGTTCGGCCCCAAGACCGACCTCGCGGTCCGCAACTTCCAGAAGGCCAACGGGCTGGAGGTGGACGGCGTCGTCGGGTCCAAGACCCGCGGCAAGCTCGGCATCACCGGCACCACCGACCTCGCCGGCCCCAAGAACCCGCCGACCCCGCAGGCCGGCGCCAAGCTCGACTGCTTCCCCATCGTCGGCAAGGACGGCACGACGACCAACGCCCGCTACAACATCGGCTACGACAAGAACTGGAGCAACTTCAACCCGGACAGCGCGAGCCAGAACTCCGACTTCAGCAAGAGCGCCACCAACGCCAGCCACCCCAGCGGCCACCTGGGCGTCGACGTCTTCGCGCCCAAGGGCCAGCCCGTCGTCGCGCCGGTCACCGGCACCGTGATCAAGGCCGGCTACGACCAGAGCGGCGGCAACCGGGTGACCATCCAGCGCGGCAACGAGTACTTCTACATGGCGCACCTCGACCAGATCGCCCCCGGCATCCGCCCCGGCGCCAAGGTCGACGCCGGCACCAAGATCGGGACGGTCGGCGACACCGGCAAGGCCAAGGGCACCGCGCCGCACCTGCACTTCTCCATCTACCGCGGCAGCTACAACAACTCGGTGAACCCGTTCTCGTCGCTCTACTCGGCGCACCAGAGCGCCCGCGCCAACGCCAACGACTTCTTCTAGTCCCCTCCCCTCCACCTTCCCCTCCTCCTCCCCCGCGCCCCCTTCGCCCCTCCGGTGACGCGACCGGTGGGGCGGAGGCGTCTTCAGTCTTCAGTCGGGGCGTCCGGCCCGGCCTGGGGCAGAAGGTGGCCTGACCTTGGGCATGAGAGCTCTTCCCCGGGGTGCGATTTGATCCCGCCGGGGCGGAGACAGCAGAATGCGGTGTCTCCAGGGGGCGGCTTCCCGTTCTCCGCACATCTTTCATGCCTCCAACGGCCAAGCCGCTTCCCGCACCGCTCGACGGTGCCCCGCTGACAGGGCCCACCCTCTACACGCCGCCTCCCGGCAGGCAGGCCCTGTGGCCCAACGGCCTGCCGCCGTACGTGGAGGTCTGGGGCGTCCTGCAGGGCGAGTCGGCCGGCGAGCCGCTGGCCTCGGTGGCGGCCAAGGTGCTGGGGGAGGTCGAGGACGAGGTCCGCGTGGCGCTGGCGGGCGCGAGCTCCCGGGACGCCTTCGCGACGGCGCTGCGCCGGTCGCTGGTGTGCCGCTGCCGGCTCGGCGCGGCGCTCACCACCCTGCCGGACTCACCCAAGGACGCGGACGAGGACGGGGTCGAGGGCCTCTTCGCCGAGGTGGAAACAGCCCGCTCGGCGCTGCGCGAAGCCAAGAAGTCCGACCCGAAGGACCCGGCGCTCCTCGCGGCGGAGCGCAGGCTGGGCGCCTCCGCCCTCGACTTCGCTCGCGCCACGGCGCGGGCCGGGCTGAAGGGCAAGGGCCGCGGCGGCCCGAAGCGCGTCGCGGCGCCGTCGCCCCAGACCGCCGAGCAGATCGCCAGCGAGTTCTCCGAAGGCGCCCCGGCCGCGGCCGCGCTGAAACCGAAGACCCGGGTGCGCCTCCTGGCCGGGTTCGGGGTCCTCGCCGCGGGCGTCGTCGCCTCGGTCGCCCTCCAGCTCACGCTCTCTGGGCCGGCCCGGCAGACCGCGCCGAAGGTGTCCTTCGCGCCCGAGGGCGCCGTCTCGCTGGTGGGCGAGCGCTCGGGGGTCTCGATGGTGGACCTGGGCAAGGACGCGACGGCCGAGAAGATCGCCGCGTTCAAGGCCGCGGCTGCCGCCAACGGCAAGACGGTCCGCGAGATCGCCCCGGGGCAATTCATCTTCCTGCAGCACCAGCAGGCGGCCGACGCGGGCACTGCCGAGGTCCTGGCCGACGCCGGCCCCGCCGAGTCCGCGGACGCCGCGGAGGGTGCCCGATGACCCTCGCCAAGGCTCGCGGCTTCACGCTCATCGAGCTGATGACCGTCGTGGCGATCGTCGGCGTGCTGGCCTCCATCGCCATCCCGCTGGGCCTGAACCAGATGCGCATCGCCAAGCGCTCGGAACGCACGCTCATCATGAAGATGATCGTCCCGTCGGTGGAGAGCTACACGACCTCCGGAGCCGCGCTGGGGACGCTGGTCGGCGACCCACACCCGGCAGGGACCCCGGGCGCTTTCGCCAAGCCCTGGGGCTACCCGACCAACGGCTGGGGAGAGCTCGCCATCGGCGTCGAAGGGGCGGTGCGCTACCAGTACAGCTTCACGGTCGTGCGGGACCCCGGGATGATCTGGTACACGACCAAGGCCGTCGGCGATCTGGACGAGGACGGGAGCACGAGCCTGATGCTCCTCTCGGGGCGCCTCGAGAGCGGCGACTGGATCCGGGACGACGCCACGGACGATACGCACGACTGACGGACGAGTCGTACGTGCAGGGTCGCCAGTCGCCGGCCGCTACTTCATCCGCTGCCGCGCCCGGTCCCGCGCTGCCGCCAGCGCGTCGGCGACGTCCTCGGGTTGCGGCGGACTCTCCGGCGGCGCGGCGGGTTCCGGCTCCGGCTGTCCCGGCGGCGGCTTGGCGTCCCTGCCCTGGCCCGCATCGATCACATGGGTCGCGGGATCCGCCTTGGTCTCGCGGCGGCGGTCCGGCGCAGCCGGCTTCGCCCGTCTCTGCCAGCGGAAGAAGAACCGGCGCAGCGCCACCTCGCCCACCATCAGCCCCAGCGCCAGCGCCACCAGGAGCGGCGCGAGCGGGAACCGGCCCGGGCCTCCGGGCACGCGGTCGAAGACGCCGTCCACCGAGAGCCGCTCCAGGCCGCCGGTGAGCCTGGCCATCGCCGCCAGCAGCTCCCGGCCGCGCGCCGGCGGCTGCGGCTCGTACTCCGGCGCGTAAGGCAGCGTCGCGGGCGGACCCTTGAAGACCTTGCCGCCCAGCTTCACCACCGGGTGGTAGCTGCCGGAGGCATCGAGCGTGAAGTGCGCCGCCAGCCGCCCGTCGCCCTCCGGCCGCAGCGCCTCCTCGCGCAGCTTGCCGATCCCGTCCCCGGGCAACAGCGTCACTGACGCGCCTCCCGCGGCGAGCTCCTGGCCGGGAGCCACCTCCACCGTCACCGCCAGGTCGTGGCCGTCGCGGCGCACGCGCACCAGCGCCTCCTGCGACTCGGGCGGCGCCAGGGACCAGCGGACGACCTTGCCGAAGAGCGCCCGGTAGGCCGGCCAGGACACCAGCGGCGCGGCCTTCGGCCCGTCGACCTCGGCGGCGAAGGCCGCGACCCGCCCCAGCCCGCGCTGCCAGAGCGAGAGCGCCGGCGCCTTGTTGTCGTCGCCGGTCCGGTAGGCGACGCCGGCGCCGGGGCGCAGGTAGGTCACGTTGTAGCCGCCCACCGTCGGCGCCTGCGAAAGCACCGCCTGCACCGGGCCCAGCATCGCCAGGTCGCCGGAGACCGTCAGCGGCGTGGGGTCGGAGACGTAGGCGGCGCGGGCGATCTCGATCGTCTCCTGCGCGAAGAGGCGCGGCAGCGCGTAGGCGGTCTCGGCGAAGTACATGCGCCCGCCGCCGCGCTGGGCGACGTCGACCAGCAGCGCCGCGTCGTGGTCCGCGGGCGTCCCCAGGCCGATGACGCTCACCGTGACGCCCTTGGCCCGCAGGTCGCCGATGAGCTTGACGTAGTCCCGCGGCTCCTCCGAGTCGTCGGCGTCGGCGAAGAGCAGCACGTGCTTGACCGGCTTGTCGCTCTGCATGGCCTGCAGGCCGGCCGCCTCGAGCGCCTCGTAGATGTAGATGCCGCCGCCCTCGGACTGGATGGTCGCCACCTTGCCCAGGTCGAGGCCCTTCTCGATCGGCGTCAGCGGGACGATCTCGTGGGCGCGCTCGTCGACCACCCACACCGCGGCCTCGTCGCCCTCCGCGAGCAGCGTCAGCGCGCCCACCACGCCCTCGGCGGCCACGGCGATCTTCTGGCGGCCCTCCGGCGTGGTCATCGACATCGAGCCCGAGCGGTCCATCGCCACCACCAGCGCCACCGGCGTGCGCCGCTGCTCCTTGCGCAGCTCCATCGAGACCGGCAGCAGGTCCTCCAGCGCCGAGCGGAAGTAGCCGCCCTGGCCGAAGCTCTGCGGGCCGCCGGTCACCACCAGCCCACCGCCGCGCTCGCGCACGAAGAGGTCCAGGACGCGCATCGCCGGCTCGCCCAGCGCCTGGGCCGGCACGTTCTCCAGGACCACCGCCGAGACGCCCTCCAGCGCGTCCAGGGAGGCGAAGGTCGGAGCAACCACCTGCACTTGCAGCCCGTCGGCGCGCAGCGTCTGGGCCAGCGCGCCCGGCTTCCCGTCGGCGCGCATCAGAAGCACCCGCTGCGGACCGCCGACGCGGACCACGGCGCGGCCGGTGTCGTTCTCGGGGACGGTGTCGCCCGCGCCCTCCACCTCGAGGCGGTAGTCGACCAGGCCCGGCTTCTCCAGGCGATCGCGGAAGGTGACGCGCTGCTCGCCGCCCGCGAGCTCCAGCTTGCCCCTGCCGATGGGCGAGCCGTTGCGGACGAGGGTGTACGCCGCGGTCCCTGGAGAGGCGGCCCGCACCGTCGCCGTGAGGTGGAAGGCCTCGCCGGAGGTGAGCGAGGTCGGCGCCTCGAGGTCGAGCACCGCGACGTCCGCCTTGGCTTCCTGGCGGGCGAGGAGCCGGAAGTCGATGGGCACGCCGCGCAGGGCCAGCCGCCGCGCCGCCGCCATCGGATCGCCGCCGGTGGCGCGCCCGTCGCTCAGGACCAGCACGCGCGCCGAGCGCGACTCCGGCATCAACTGCTCCGCGGCGTGCAGCGCGCTGGCCAGGTCCGAGGCCTCTCCGTCCACCGGGCGCTGGAAGCCCGAGAAGCGTGCGTCGCTGGAGGGAGCGCGCTCGACGCGGGCCTCGCGCCCGAAGGTCACGATGCCCACGCGCTGGCCGGCGGCTCGGCGCGATTCGGCGTAGCCGAGGATCTCCTCGGCGGCCGCGTCGGAGCCCTGCGGCATCGAGCGCGAGCGGTCCACCACCAGGACCAGGTCGATCTGATCGCCGCCGCGGTCGAAGACCGGACGGGCCAAGGCCAGGGTCACGATGGGCACGAGCGCCCAGCGCAGATACGAGGCGGGCGCGGGGATGCGGCCCAGCTTGAAGACGAGGAGCGCCAGCGGGATGGCGAGCAGCAGGGCCTGGGGCGCCTCGAAGGTCACGGTGGGCTCATCCTACCCGGCCCGCGGCACTGTCGGACCGGCGGGAGGAGCGCCTCCCCGGGCTCACCGGCATCGGGGTGCAGTCCTACCCGGGGGGCCGGGACCGGTGGCGACGAACGGGAACGCCGCCGGGCCGGCCAGGAGTAAGCTGCTCGCCCGACTCACGAGGGAGAGACCATGCGCGCATCCATCCTGATCCCCTGCATCTTGGCCTTCAGCATGTTGAGCGCAGGCTGTGCCAGCCCGTCCTCGAGCACTCCGGATACCGGCGCGAGCTCGGCTTTGGATACGGGCGTAAGCGCCCAGGTGGACAGCGGGCATCCCGACAGCGGCGAAGGCGTTGGGGCTGCAGACGCCAGCCAGCCGGACGGCGGCGAAATCCTCCAGGACGGCGGAAGCCTCCGACCCGGCAACATCACCTTCCTTTGGAGCTTCCCCGGCAGCCAGACCTGCGCGCAGGTCGGGGCCCCGGCGGCGGCCATCCACATCGGCCTCATCGGCGCCAGGGGAGCGGAGCAGCTCGACAGCAACGGCTGGTATTGGTGCACGATTGCGGGCACGGACGGCATCAGCCTCACCAACTTCGCGGGCGGCGACTACACCTACACGGTCGACGCCTATGACGCCGCGAGGACGGCCAAGAGCTACGCCGCGCACGGGGCGCTGACGGTCGACGGCGACGTCCAGGTGGACGTGACGCTGGCAGCCGTCCCCTAGCGCTCAGCGACGTCGGACGCCTCGCGGCCGGTGACGGACCGCTTCTCCTCAGGGGCCTGGCCGCCCGACTCAGCGGCGCGACGGCGTCGGCCGGCGTCACCTCAAAGCCGGTAGCTGTTCGGCGGGCGATGCCAGCCGGCATCTGACATTCCGCCGCCAGGTCCCAGCAAACTCCACGGGTTACGAGCCTTCGCTCGAAAGAACGCCATGACATTCGGATCGCGGACTTGGCGGTGCCGGCGCCCTGGCTGCTGCGACAGGTCTGTCCGAGGGGCCAACGGGCCTACCGCTCGCTCGCGAAGGTTTCTATGGGGGGCGGCTCGACTTTCACCCCAAGAGCGACTACACCTTCGCTTCCCTTCCAATTCGGAGGGGAAGAACGTCCGCGCGGCACGTTGCCGCGCGATCAAAGACAGAAAAGAGCTGCACAGAAATGGCAACCGGTACCGTGAAGTGGTTCAACGACGCGAAGGGCTTCGGCTTCATCACGCAGGAGGACGGTGGCGCGGATGTGTTCTGCCACCACACTGCGATTGTGGCCGACGGATTCCGCACCCTCGCGGAAGGCCAGAAGGTCGAGTTCGAAGTGACGAAGGGCCCGAAGGGCCTGCAGGCGGCGAACGTCAAGCCGATCGCCTAACCGCGACGCTGTCGAACTAGAGAAAGCCCGGCCTTTCAAAAGGTCGGGCTTTCGCATTGCGGGGCACGGGCCCTGCGCGACCTTCCCGATGCCGCTGCCGCGATGCGCCCATCGAGAGCGCTCGAGCCGCGGCGCAGGCTGCGTCCGGTCGGCCGATCAGAACAGCTCCACCGCCAGACCGAGGGCGAACTCCGGGGCGACGCTGAAGACGGCCCGGCCATCCAACGGCGCGGCCGGGCGCGACCATTCGCCCATCGCCCCCGCCTGCGCTTGGACGTAGAGCGGCAGGTGCAGCGGCTGCCACAGCACGTTCGCGGCCAGGCTTCCGGCCCAGGCCGTCTGCGAGCGCTTGGCTCCGTCCCCGTACGCGAAGCTGGTCCAGCCGACGGAGGCTGAAGCGACCGGCCCCACCCGCCACGCCTCGAAGGTCGCCGCCGGCCCGAAGCCCAGCTCCAGGGCGTGGCGCTGGACGAGGTAGCTCCACGCCTCGAAGGCGTGCGTCTCGCGCCCGTAGCCGTAGCCCAGCCGCAGCTGCCAGATCCCGCGGTCCACCCGGAACCCGGCGCGCGCGGCGTGCGTGGGGATGGCGCCGTAGCGGGGGCCGACCGAGAGCCGATACCCCAGCTCGACCAGGCCCGACCAGCGGCTCTCCTCGTGGGTGAGCACCAACCCGTCCAGGCGGGGACCCTTCGCCACCAGGGCCACCTGCTTGAGACCGACGGACGAGAGCGTGGACCAGCCCTCCGACGGGCGGATCCAGACTGTCTCGTCTCCCAGCAGGTGGATGGACTGGCGGCCCCCGTCGTCGAGCCGCTCGAGCACGAGATCGGCCGGGTAGACCGCGACGCGCATCGGCTCGCCGGCGCTCTTGGCCACCAGCTCGCTGAGCTGGCCGTTCTCGTAGCGCACCAGGAAGCGGCCGACGACGCCGGCCTCGAAGGCGAGCGTGGCCCGGCGCTGCGCGGGGAAGCTGAAGTACAGGGGGCCGGTGCTGGTGAGGTTGCGGACCAGCTTCTGCGGCGTCTGGGGGCGGGCGGCGTTCCGGGTATGGCTCTGGGTGTGCGCGCGGGCGTACTCCCAGACGTCGTCGAGCGTGATGCCGAAGCCCGTCGACGGAGCGCGCTCCATGGCCTCGATGAAGTAGTGGGTGAAGACGCCGCCCAGGCGCGAGTCCTCGTAGCTCACCTGATCGGGCCGGCTGGAGGCGAACCACATCGTCCCCTGGGCGTTGAGGACCTCCTGGGGCAGCGCCTCGAAGGCGTTGAAGCCGGGGGTCAGCGCCAGCCCCTTGCTGGACAGCGCCGCCAGGTCGAGGCTGCCGCTGAAGCAGGCGTCGAAGACCCCGACCGTGAAGGTGGCCCCCACCTCGCCGAAGATCGTCGCGAGGTCGCTGCCGACGAGGGGCCCGGTCTTGGTCAGCAGCTGGCCCGAGAGTCCATGGCCGGTGAAGAAGAAGGCGAACAGCGTCGGGACCTCGCCCAAGGCCTGGCGGTCCGCGCGGTGCTGCGCAGCGATGGCCTGCGCCGCCTTCAGGATCTCCTCGCGCGAGGCGCCGGTGAGCAGGGCCGTCCGCTGCGGCGAGGCGTCGAAGTTGCCCAGGGCGACCAGCCGGTCGCGCAGCACCTGCGCCTCCTGCTGGGCGTGGCGCAGCTCCGGCAGCTCGATGCCCGGCGGCGTCTGGCCGGAGTTGTTGCCGACGATGAGCGCGTAGCGCACCGGGCTGGCCGCCTGCGCGGTGCCGGCCGCGAGGAGCAGGGCGGCGAGGGTCGCGAGCGAGCGGATCATGGCGTGGCTCTCCGGACGAGGTAGACGTCCACCGCTGCGGGGAGGGAGATGGCGGGAAGAGCGCAGTCGGGACCCCGGCGAGCCACGGCGCGGGCCAGCGCGGTGCGCAGCGTCTCGACGGCGAGAGGCTTGGGGCTGAAGAACGCCACGATCCACTCGCAGGAGGCGCCGTCCTGGACGACGGCCCCGGCCGCCAGCCGCTGCTCGACGCCGCGGGCGAGCTTCCCGGGCTGGCCCGCGGCGGGGTACGCCTGCGCGATGGAGCCGGTCCCGTCGGCGACCAGCGCGGTCAGATAGACGTCGGCCGACGCGGTGTAGAAGAAGCCGAGCGTGTCGCCGGTCTTCAAGATCGAGCCGGACGTGCCCATGAAGCGCTGCTCGCCGCGCTGCACCGCGACGTGGAGCTTGTATCCGCCCTTGGCCTCCAGCAGGTCCTCGGGCGGGGTCCAGCGCGACTGCGCCCGCCAGGCTCCCAGCGCGAGGAGCGCGCTCGCCGCCGCGGCCACCGGGACGAGCCGCCATCCCGAGAACCACTCCCGCCACCGGGCCCGCGCGGGCGTGGTCGCGGCCGGCTGCTGCGACAGCCCTCGGAAGACCTCGAGATCCGCCCGGCAGCTGTCGCATCGGGCCAGGTGCCGCTCGAAGGCCTCGGCCTCTTCGCGGGTGGCCTCGCCGGAGGCGTACCGGAACAGGTCGCCGGGAGCGCACGCATCGCCGTCGGCGGCGGCCACGCTCAGGAGCCGGCGCAGGCCCTTCTCGACTCGCTCGAGGCTCATGCCCCGCCTCCGGATTCCCGCGCTGCGAGGCACTCCCGCAGCGACTGCACGCTCTTGAGCGACATCTTCCCGGCGGCCTGCTTGCTCACGCCCAGCTGCGCCCCTGCTTCGGCGAAGGTCAGCCCGTGGCCGTACTGCAGCCGGAGCACGCTGCGCGCGCGTGCCGTGAGCGCGGAGAGGCACTCCTCCAGCCAGCGCAGGTACGTCCGCTGCGCCGCGGCGTCGTCCGGGGACGGCGCCTGCGTATCCGCGGGCTCGCTCACCGGCAGCGACCCCTGGCGTGCGGACCGCGCCTTGAGGCGCTGCGCGCGGCGCACGACCATGATGCGCAGGTACGCAGGCACGGCGACCGCGCTGCGCAGCTCGTGCACGTAGACCTGGAAGAAGTCGATGAACAGGTCGGCGACCAGAGCCTCCGCATCCGCGCCGGGAGGGAGCAGGCAGGCCGCAAGGCGCTGCAAGCCCTGCCGGTGCTCCCGGAACAACGCCGCCTGCGCGGCCGGGTCATGGGCGCGCAGGCGGTCGAGGTCTGGGGCGGGCTCTCTCACGTCCACGACCCTCAGGGCCCGATGGCGAAGACCTTGCCGTCGTCGCCGCCCACGTAGAGCATCCCGTTCGGCCCGAGCGCCGGGGAAGAGCCGAGCGCCGGCAACGCCCCGCCGCCGTCGCCCTTGGCGAACTCCCACTTCTTGGCGCCGGTCTGGCCGTCGAGCGCGTAGACGTTGCGGTCGAAGCTCACCACGTAGATCGTCCCGGCGGAGTCGATGGCCGGGGACGACTGGACGTAGGCGCCGGTGGCGAACTCCCACTTCTTGGCGCCGGTCTTCCCGTCGAGCGCGTACATCTTGGAGTCGGCACTCCCGACGTAGACGGTCCCGTCCGCTCCGAGCGCCGGCGAGGGCTGGACGTTGCTCTGCGCGGTGAAGGCCCACTTCTTGGCGCCGGTCTGGCCGTCGAGCGCGTAGACGTTGCCGTCGCAGCTCCCCACGAAGACCGTCCCGTCCGCGCCGATGGCCACCGAGGAGTCGATGAAGCCGCCCGTCAGGTACTCCCACTTCTTGGCGCCGGTCTGTCCGTCGAGCGCGTACACCGTGGAGTCGGAGCCGCCGACGTAGACCGTCCCGTCCGCGCCGATCGCGGGAGACGCACGGACCATGTCCCGGGTGAGGAACTCCCACTTCTTGGCGCCGGTCCGGCCGTCGAGCGCGTACACCTTCCTGTCGTGGCTGCCCACGTAGACCGTCCCGTCGGCGCCGAGGGTGGGAGAGGAGGCGACGATGCCCCCGGTGGCGAACTCCCACTTCTTGGCGCCGCACAGGCCGTACAGCGCGTACACCTTCTGGTCGTCGCTCCCCACGTAGACGGTTCCGTCCGCCCCGATTGCAGGCGAGGACTCGACCACGTCGCCGGTGGTGAAGGCCCACTTCCTGGCGCCGGTCTTCCCGTCGAGCGCGTACACGCTCTTGTCGTAGCTGCCGACGTAGACGGTCCCGTCGGCGCCGATGGCGGGCGAGGAACCGATGGCGCCGCCGGTCGCGAACTCCCACTTCTTGGTGCTCCCCTGCGGGCCGGCGGTCTGGCTCCGGCCTTGGTGCGAGGCGTTGCCCCGGAACATGGGCCAGACGGGCGCGCTGCACTTCAGCCCGTCGAACTCCCAGCCGGCAGCGCAGTCGAGGCCGCAGCCGGAACCGTCGCAGGTCGCCGTTCCGTGGGGGTCGGTGGGGCAGGCCGCGGTGGCCGACCAGGCGAGGCAACCGTGCTCGTCCGCCAGGCACCTCCGGCCTTGGCCGCTCGCACATTCCCCGACGCCCAGCGATGGGCAGGTGTCGTTGCAGATGAACGGGCCCGCGTCGGGGCCCGCCACCGGGCACGCCGGATCCGTCACGCAGCTCCCGTTCGAGCACAGCTGGCACGCCCCGCACTCGCTCTTCGACTCGCAGACGAACACGGGATTCGCCGAACACGCCGACAGCCCGCTCGCCAGTCCCGCGAGCACGAGGGTCAGCAGCCTGGTCCTGGTCATGGATTTCTCCTCGGCCTCGAAGCGCTCGTGGGGCATCCGCGAGCTTGCTGACCTCAAGACCCTCGACCGCGCCAAGCGTCAACCTGGCGACCGCGCTGCGAGGCTATCGGATCCCGGGCGCCGGTGCTGGAGCCCGCGACTCGAGGCCCCGCTCAGCGATCGGCTCGCCGCGGACGGGCTGCAGGGTTCGAGAAGCCGGCTTGAGCGGGCGGTCGCTGACCCGCTGCTGGGCTCGGTCAACGGCGTGTGGGGAACCTCCGCGGGCGATGTCTGGGTCGCCGGCGACCTCGGACAGTTGGCGAATTGGGATGGGAGCGTCTGGCGGCAATCGCCGCGGCGCTCCTCGAGCGACCTCTTCGCGATCTGGGGCACTCGGGAAGCGGGGCTGTGGGCCGTCGGCGAGGCGGAGACGATCCTGGAACTGCGGCCGGTCGCGCGATGGGCCGATCCCGCGCTCGCCGTTCACGCCGGCCGCGGAGGCGATCCTCTCCGAGCACCATGCCAACCGCGGCATCCCTGTCGCGGTTGGCTCCGGCGCGCCGTTCGCCCGTCATCGCCAGGGCGAGCAACTTCGCGCGCTTGCCCCTGGTCCGTGCTTTGCTTGGTCCTGCCGACGCTCAGAACTCAGAGACAACACTGTGAGAGGGGACCCGATGCGATCGAAGATCCTTTCCCTGGCGGTCGCCTTGCTGGCCGTCCAACTTGGCGCGACGCCTGCGCTGGCCGAGGAGCCGCCTGCCGCGCCTCCGGCCGAGAGCGCCGCGCCGCTGTTGCCGGTTCCGCCGCCGCTGCCCGCGCCCGAGACCCCCGCCGTGCTCCTGGAGCGGGCCAACGAGGCGGTGGACGCGGGTCGCACCGAGGAAGCCCGGGGGCTCTTCGAGCGCGTCGTTGCCGAGAGCCCGACCAGCGTCGAAGCGCAGTCCGCCCGACGTGCGCTCAAGCTGATGGGCTCCCGGAAGATCGAGCCCGCCCAGGCCACCCCGCTCCAGCCCCTGCGGGTGACTTCGCCCGAGCCCGCGCAAGCCGGTCCCGCCCCCGACGAGATCGTCTTCCGCAAGGAGCCCTTCTCGCTGCGGACCAAGGAGCGGCTGCGAATCTCGGTCTGGGAGAAGATCGACTTCGGGATGACCGCCTTCCTCTATGGATTCTCGGTGGGCGGGTCGTACTCGCTGGGGCTGCAGAGCAACGACACGGGGGCCATCGTGACCCCGATGGTGATTGGGGCCCTCTCGTACACCGGCCTGGGCCTGCTGTGGCTGCTCGTGACGGACCCCGACCGCGGCGATCTGCCGCTGGTGCTCGCCATCAGCTCCTACGTGCCGACCACGGCCACGCTGGCCGTCACCGCCTTCGCCCAGAACCCCGACGCCAAGGCCGTCGGCTTCGCCGCGGGCATCGCCGGGCTGGCGGCGGTCCCGATCGCGGCGCTGCTGGCCTCGAAGCTCGACCTGGACCCGGGCGACACCCAGCTCGTGCGCGACGCCGGGTTCTGGGGCATGGCCGTGGGCCTGGGCTCGCTGCTCGCCTTCGGCGGCAAGGACATCTCGTACGGCGGCCCCTACACCTTCCACCAGAGCCCGACGGGACAGGAGGTCGCGGCCGGCGGACTCATCGGGCTCTATGCCGGGCTCGGGCTGGGGCTGCTCGGCGCCTACCTGGGCGACCCGTCGCTGGAGCGCGTTCGCGTCGCGACGTGGGGCGGCTACGGCGGCACGCTGGTGGGGGCGCTCGTCGGGCTGTCGACCAAGGGCTCCCAGGACATCTTCCGGGGCATGGTGGTCGGCGGCATCGCCGGGCTCGTACTCGCCTACGCCCTGTCCTACTCGCTCGACCAGATTCCCCCCGAGGCGGCCCTGGTGGCGGACGGCCCCGGGCGCCCCTATTCGACGACGCTGGTGCCGGTGACGCTGACCGACTCGCGCGGGAACCCCAGCCTGGGCGCCGGGATCTCGATGGTGCTGCCGTAGGCGAGGGCCGACCGGAGGAACGCGCCAGCGGGCGCCGATGGCGCTAGGGTTCGCCCCATGAAACGCATCCTCAAGCTCGTCGGCCTCGCGGTCCTCCTGGTGGTGCTGGGCCTCGGCCTCGCCATCTACGTCTCCTTCTCCGGGCTCGCCCCCATCCAGGACGGCCAGAAGCTCGACGGCGTCCAGGTGGTCAAGGACGGCATCGTCGCCTGCTACCTCGTGGATCTCGGCAGCGAGCGCGAGGTGGCGCTCGTCGACGCCTGCGGCGACGCGAAGGGCGCGGCGGTCCTCGCGGCGCTCGGCCGGCGCGGGCTCGGCCCCGACGCGGTGAAGGCCATCCTCCTGACCCACGGCGACAAGGACCACACCGGCGCCGCGCTCGCCCTCCCCAAGGCCCAGGTCCTGGCGCTCGCGCCCGACGTGCCGCTCGCCGAGGGCCGCGAGATCCGCTTCTTCAAGTGGCTGTTCTCGCCCAAGGACACCGGGGTCCGCGTCGGGCGCGCGCTCGCCGACGGCGAGACCGTCGAGATCTCCGGCGTCTCCTTCCGCGCCTTCGCCGTCCCCGGGCACACCAAGGGCAGCGTCGCCTTCCTGGCGCGAGGCGTCCTCTTCATGGGCGACAGCTCGGAGACGACGAGCGCGGGCGCGCTGGCGCCGGCCAAGCGCCTCACCAGCGACGACCTGGCGCTGAACAAGGACTCGCTCGTCAAGCTCGCCCAGCGGCTCGCGCCGTCGGCCGGCGAGGTGAAGGCCATCGCGCCGGGGCACTCCGGCGTGCTCGTGAAGGGGCTCGCGCCGCTCGCCGACTTCGCGCGGGCTCGCTGAAGCAAGGACGGCGTCGAACCGCGGCGGGCGACCTCGATCGTGCAGGAACTCGGACGCCTCGGAGCGAAGCGGCCTTCCCGAGTCGGAGGCTTCGCCTGTCAGGCACCTGCGCGAGCAACCGGTCCTTGGTCGCCAACGCCTGGCACTCGGGGAGCCTTTCGTTGCGCCAGACTCGACCAGAGCCGTGTTGCGCAGGATGACGAACTCTCCGCTGACGGCCGTCAGTGCGGGCAGCGCCAGTGGAACGGGGCCGACGGCCGCTGGTTCGCGCACCCGACGGTCTTCAGCGAGGTCAGCGCGCCGACCTCCAGTTGGTAGATGCTCCGCAGCGCCGCCTCCAGCGCCCCGCGCTCCTGGGCAGTCAGGCTGGCCAGCGGCACGCGCGCGAGGATGAACGTGCCGTACTCGCCGCGCAGCACCCAGCCGATGGCGGCGAGGAGCGCGCAGCGCATCAGTCGCAGGCGCGGCCGCCCGCCGGGGGAGCCGGATGGCGCCGGCTCGCCTTCCACCTCTGCAGCGTGCCGGCTCGGCGGACTCGGACCCCGGGAGGCCCGCGAGGGGTTGGGCAGAGCGAGCCGCCTCCAGCCCGGGTGATGGGCGCAGTCTGCAACCGCCGGTACCGTGAATTCGCGATTTCGGGAGGGGGTGCACGATGAGGGTTGGACACTGGTTGGCGGCGCCGGTCCTGCTGGCGGCGATGGTCGCGGGAGGATGCGGCTCGAGCACGGAAGGAGGTGGCGGCGGAGGTGGCGGCTCGGACGCGGGCGCCCCCAGCGCGGACGCAGGCCTGCCCACCGCGGACGCGGGCGCGCCGGGCGCTGACGCGGGGACGGCCGCTCAGTTCACGATCACCATCAGCAACTTCACCTTTAGCCCGAGCAACCTGACGGTCCCGCCCGGCGCGACGGTGACGGTGATGAACATGGACTCCACCTCGCACACCGTGACGAGCGAGGCGGCGGTGGGTCAGTTCACGCCCGGCGCGGTCGCTGGAGTCTCGTTCAACACAGGTGCCATCGCCCCCAACGGCTCGGCGACGTTCACCATTCCTTCGAGCGCACCCGACGGCACGGTGATTCCGTTCTTCTGCCAGATCCACCTGCAGGCCATGGCCAATACCGGGCAGATCACGATCAGCGGCTCGAGCCCATAGCGGCGGCTTCCTCGAGGCGAGGGCGGGAGGCGGCGACTGACTGCCTCCCGCCCAGCAGCGGACCTTCAGAACTCCAGCACGGTGCTGGTGGCGAAGGCGGCGAGGGTGACGTAGCCCACGCTCAGGTGGATGGTCCTCATGACCTTGGAGAACTGCGCCCGGTCGGCAGGCGAGATGCCGATGGTCTGCGGGTACGAGGAGATGATCCCCATGAGCGGCTGGAGCACGAAGCCGACGAGGTAGACGTAGCGGAGCCCGCGCTGCGTCGTCGGGTACTTGGTCGGGACCTCCCGGACCTCCGGGGTCAGCTCGAGCACGCTCGTCGCAGTGAAGAGGACGGTGGAGAGCACGGCGGCCACCCCGTGATCGATGTTGAGCGCGTCGCAGCCGTAGGTGCCGAAGATGGGGTGAGCGCTCGCGCAGCGTCCGTCGCCGAAGGCGGTCTGGAAGTTGATCGCCACCAGGGTGCCCAGGGCCACCGTCAGGAGCAGGGCCCCGGCGGTGAGCGGCTTGAGGATCCGATGGGCCTGCACCAGCCCGGACTCCCTCGAGGCCTCCGTCGTCGGGGCGAGCCCGCCGGCCGGCTCGGGCGTGCTGGCGAGCGATGCCGGCAGCAGCAGCGGGACGCCGACGCGCAACGGGGGCAGTTCGAAGACGCCCTGCACGGGCAGGTCGCCGGGGTGCGTGGCGCCGAAGCTCGCGCTCAGAGCCGCCGCCAGGATGGCGTTCAAGCCGGTCATCGTCCCCTCCGTTTCGCTGCAGCCAGGCGGGATGCTCGGCGCTGCGGACGGCACCGTAGGTTCGGAGGGCGCGGACGGACAACGCGGCGGACGACGCGATGCGCCGAGGTGTCGTCCGGAGGCGACTGTGCCCTTCTGCGCGCAGGCCGGTGCGGCGGGAGGTGCGCGTCCGGAGGCTCGCCTGCCGTCCGCCGGCCTGACGTAGACTCCTCCGGCGTCCGCCCCGGGGAGGCTTCGATGGACCTCATCTTCATGCTCACGCACGAGGACCGGACCGTTTCCGGCTGCCTCGAGGTCCTCGAGGAGATCGCCCCGCTGGGCCTGAAGCACATCGGCTTCAAGGACGTCGGCGCCGATCGCCCGACGTTGTCCGCCCTCTCCCGCCGCATCGCGGCGCTGGGCGCGACGAGCTACCTCGAGGTCGTCAGCACCGATCGCGAGGGCTGCCTGGCCGCGGCCCGCGCGGCGGCGGAGCTGGGCGTGCACAAGGTGATGGGCGGCACCGACGCCGCGGCCATGCTCTCCGTCCTCGGGCCGGCCGGCGTGAGCCTGCTGCCGTTCCCCGGCCGCCCGCAGGGCCACCCGACCAAGCTCGGTGGGGACTCCAAGCTGGTGGCCGAGCACTGCCGCGCGTTCGTGTCCCAGGGATGCGCGGGCGCCGATCTGCTCGCCTACCGCGCCACCGAGGCGGATCCGCTCGAGCTCGTCCGAGCCGCGCGTGAGGGCCTGGGCAGCGCCGAGCTGGTCGTGGCGGGAAGCGTCGTCGACGCCCAGCAGATCGCCGCACTCGCCGCCGCCGGGGCCGATGGATTCACCGTCGGCGGCGCCGTCTTCGCCGAGCGCTGGGCGCCGGGCCAGCACGGCGTCCTCGCGCAGCTGAAGGCCCTGCTCGCGGACCTGCGCGCACACGGCGGCAACGGCCGTTCGCTGAGGCGCGTGCGGTAGTCCTCAGGGCAGGCAGCGGTTGAAGAGGATCGAGGACGGGCCGGAGCCGGCGATCAGGTCCATCCGCAGATCTCCGTCGAGGTCGGTCGCGAAGATCGTGGACGACGCCATGGAATCGAAGCGCCCGGCGTAGGCGTACGTGGCGAATCCCTGGTTCAGGTAGACGGTGATCCCGTCGAAGTAGGAGGCCCCCCGGATGGCGGAGCCCCGAGCGGAAAGGGTTTCGTGCGCATCCTTGTTCCAGGGACGAGGACCCGTGGGGGCTCCGATGGCGGGTGTGGCGATGACGGTGTTGCCCCTTCTGACTGCCCTGACTGCCCTGACGGCCTGCGCGGCTTCGCCGGCGACCCTCGGGGATGAGCAGGCGCTGCGCCAGGCGACGGTGTCGCTGGGCGGGTTCTGCGCCGGGGTCGTGGTGGGTCCCCATGAGGTGCTCACGGCGGCTCACTGCGTCAGCGCGCTGGGCCAGTCCGTTCGCGTCCACTACGCCACCAAGGCCGTCGACGTGGCGCAGGCGATCGCGGTGGACCGCGCCTCGGACCTCGCGGTGCTGCACCTGCCCCGCAAGGCCCCGGTTGCCCCGCTCGCGATCCGGCCCACGGGCCCCGAGCCCGGCGAGACCGTCCTGTTCACCGGCCGCAACGACTTTGGCCACCCGTTCGAGCGCGCGACGGTCGACCGCCTCGGCCGCTGCCCGTCCCTGCCGCGGGTGCCGCAGGCAATCTTCACGACCATCCGCGCCAGACCCGGCGACTCCGGCTCGCCCATCGTCGACGAGCAACTCCAGGTCGTGGGCCTCGTCCATGGCGGAGCGCGCTGCCACATCGCGGCCCCGACGGCGGATGCGTCGAGGCTAGTGGCCCAGGCGCGGCAAGCGCTGGACTCGTGCGGCAAGGCGCAGGTCTCGGCCCGCCGCGGCTTCTGCCGTCCGCAACCTCCGCGCACCCCCTCGACGCGGCACCGCTGACCTCTGCGCCGCGGACCTCGCTGCCGCCTGGAAGACGGCCCGGTGCCGCAAGGCGTCAGGCCCCGACCTGGTCGATCCGTCGGCGAGCGCGACCGGCCCCGCATCGACGGTCGCCGCGCCCCATCCGAGAGCCCCCGCATTGGGCCCGGCTTGACGGAGCGGGTGCGGCCGGCGCATTCTTTGGTTGGTCAACCAACTTACCTATCGGAGCGCGCATGGGAAGGCCGTCCAACACCGACGAGCGCCGGCTGCAGATCCTGACCGCGATGATCCGGGTGATGGCCCGGCGCGGCTACGACGGAGCGGCGATCGGCGAGATCGCCAAGGCGGCGCACCTGACCGCGGGGCTGGTGCACTACCACTTCAAGAGCAAGGAGGAGATTCTCCTCGCCGCCCTGGACTTCATCTCCGCGGCCCACCTCGCCCGGCTCGACCAGGCCATCGCGCAGGCCGGGGGCCAGGCGGTGGAGGAGGTCGGGGCCTTCATCGACGTCCACCTCGGGCTGGGGACCTACGCCGACCCCGAGGCGCTCGCCTGCTGGAACCTCCTGAGCGGCGAGGCCCTGCGCAACAGGAAGGTCCGCGAGAGGTTCGAGCGGGCCCTGGCGCAGATCGTGCGCCGGCTGGCGGCGTCCATCCGCCGGGGCCAGGAGCAGTGGGAGTTCTCCTGCGACGACGTGGACGCGGCGGCGGCGGCGCTCGTCGCCACCGTCCAGGGCTACTTCGTGATGGGCGCGAGCGCCCGCTCGACCATCCCCAAGGGCTCCGCCGCGCGCTCGACGCGGAAGATGGCCGAAGGCCTGCTCAAGCCGGTCCATCCCCTCTCCAGAGAGGCCAAGCGGTCGTGAGCCGTCCCGCCGCCAGAGCGATGCCGACCGTGGCAAAGCTCGGGCTGCTGGGCTCGCTGTACTTCTCGCAGGGGCTCCCGTTCGGCTTCTTCACCCAGGCGTTGCCGGTGCTGCTGCGCAAGCAGGGCTACTCGCTCGGCGAGATCGGCCTCTCCTCGCTGCTGGCCGCGCCGTGGGCGCTCAAGTTCCTCTGGGCGCCCGCCGCGGACCGCTTCTGGTGGCCGCGCCTGGGCCGCCGAAAGTCGTGGATCCTCCCGCTGCAGCTGGCGACCGTGCTGACCCTCGGCGGGCTGGCGCTCGTCGGGGACGCGACGGCCTCGGTGCGCCTGCTGATGGGCGCGATGCTCTGGCTCAACCTGCTCGCCGCGACCCAGGACATCTCCTCCGACGGGCTGGCGGTGGACGTGCTCGAGCCCGCGGAGCGCGGCCTGGCCAACGGGCTGCAGGTGGCCGGCTACCGGGTGGGGATGATCGTCGGAGGCGGCGTCCTGCTCATCCTCTTCGAGCGCCTGGGCGCCGCCGGCACCTTCGCCTCCATGGCGCTGCTGACCCTCCTCGCCAGCGTCCCCGTGGCCCTGACCCGCGAGCCCCCGGTCCCGCCGCCTCCCGCGGTGGCGAGCCGGGCGGAGCCGAGGCGCCACTTCCTGCGCCGGCCCGGAGCGCTCAAGCTGCTGGCGCTCGTCGTCACCTTCAAGGCCGGCGAAGCGTTCGCGACCGGGATGCTGCGACCGTTCCTGGCCGACTCCGGATTCTCCCTGGAGGACGTCGGCTGGCTGCTGGGCACGGTGGGCTTCGTCAGCGGCCTGCTCGGCGCTCTGCTGGGCGGCGCGCTCGTCAACCGCCTGGGACGGCGGCGATCGCTGATCGCGTTCGGGCTGCTGCAGTCGGCCGCGGTCGTCGGCTACGCGTGGATCGCCGTCGCCGCGCCGGGCCGGCAGGCCTTCTATGCCGTCTGCGCCGTCGAGCACCTGGCCGGCGGCATGGCCACCGCCGCGCTCTTCACCTGCATGATGGACTGGTGCTCGAAGGACGCGGGCGCCACGGACTACACGGTGCAGGCCAGCGCCGTGGTGCTCTCCACCGGCCTCGCCTCGGCGGTCGCCGGGTTCAGCGCGGGCGCCCTGGGCTACCCCGCTCATTTCGCCCTCGCCGCGGCGCTGTCGCTCGCCTCGCTCGGGGCGGTCGCCTGCTGCTTCCCCGCGCCTGCCCAACCCGCCTTGCCGGCGCCCGAGCCCGCGGCGCCGACCTGCTGAGCCGAACCGGAGGAGGACGCCATGACGATGACGCTCGCAGTGGTGGCGGCGGTTGTGGCGCTCCTCGCCGCCGGCGCAGTGCGCTGGTCGTTCCGGGCGGCGCGGCCCGACGAGTGGCTGCTGTGCGTGCGCAACGGCCGGCTGCGCAAGGCGGGCATCGGCATCCAGCTCTGGCGGCTGCCGGGCGACGTGCTGGCCCGGTTCACCAGCACGACCCAGCGGGTGAGCTTCTCCGTCGAGTCGCTCAGCGAGGACCGCCTGCGCGTCGGCGTCGAAGGCTTCATCCTCTGGTCGGTGTCGCCCGCCGGCGACGACCCGTTCCGCGCCTACCAGAAGATGGGGCTCGTGAACCTCGACGACTCGCCGCCGGGGCTCAAGAGCGCCAAGCACCTGCTCACCACGCCCCAGCACCACGCCTTCCAGCAGATGCTCGCCGCGGCAGCGCAGCGGCTCGCCGCCCGGCACCCCGCGGACGACCTCCTGCTGCGCCAGGACGTCTTCGTCGCGGAGCTGCGGCAGAACCTCGGCTCGCTCGAGAAGCAGCTGGGTATCCAGCTCGACGACGTCCAGGTCCTGCGGGTGCGCCCCGCCGACGAGGAGGTGCTGGCGCACATGGCCGCGGAGGTCGAGGAAAGGGTCCGCGAGGAGGCGGCGAAGGTGCGCCTGGGGGCCGAGGAGCGGTCCAAGCTGCGCGCTCTCGAGTCCGAGGCGCGGGTGAACAAGGAAGACGCCGCGCGCCGGATCGCCAAGACCGAACGCGACGCCCAGGTGAAGGCGCGCGAGCAGGCCGCCGCCCGCGACTTCGCGCTCGCCGAGGCCGCGCGCGAGACCGAGATCGCCAAGACGAGGCTCGAACGCGAGGAGCTGCAGCTCGCCGCGAAGCTGGACCGCCTCCGCCGCCTCGCCGAGGCCAAGGCAGCGGCGATCGCCAGCGTGGCCCGGGCCGAGGAGCAGATGTCGCCGCCGGTGCGCGAGTTCGAGCTCTCGAAGCGGGCGGCGAAGGAAGTCGGAGACGCCCTGCGCAAGCTGCCGATCCACGACGCTAAGTGGGTGACGGTCGGCGCCGACTCGCCGATGAGCAGCCTCGCGGGACTCATCGCCGGCGCGCGCGAGCTCGTCACCGGAGAGGCGAAGAAGCCCGCGCCGTGACGGCGCTGCCCGCTACTCTTCCCTCTCGTCGCGGATCGGCTCCTGGCGCGCCCGGAGCTCCTGGACGGTCATCCGCTGCTTGTCGAAGCGCCTCGGGTTGCCGCACATCGGACACGAGCAGGGCTTGCCGTGCGTGGAGACCAAGAGCCCGAGGTGTCGAGCCTTCCACTCGCCCTCCCGCCGGACCCACGGGAGGTTCTTCACCTTGCGCTTCACGCGCTGGTGCTGGTCGCGGCGGTAACCCCGATCTCTCACGACGACCTCCAGCCTCGGCGCATCCAGACGTCCGGGGCCGCTGAAGCATTCGCTCAGCGCGCCAGCGCCACCTCGATCGGCGGGAAGTCCAGCTTCACGGCCGTGGCCGTCGCCGCCTCGCCGGTGTGCGCGTGGAAGACGCGGATGCCGCCGTCGCAGGCCGCGTACGTCGCCGTCGAGCAGGGGTCGGGGAAGAACAGCAGGTCGGCGACCAGGTCGAGGGCCAGATCGTTGACGTGCTCGGGCGCGAAGGTGTTGGTCGTGTCGGCAATCGTCCCGCCGATGCAGTTGAGGTGCGAGGACGGGCCCGGGCCGAACTCGGTGTGGGTGATGAGCCAGTAGTTGGTCTCGCTGACGACCTCGGCGGGATCGACGTCGACCACGCGCTCGGCGCCGGTCTTGTCGAGGTCGATGACGGCGAGCACCGCGGGCAGCGTCGAAGGCACGCCCGGGTTCGCGTGGTCGTCTCGCCGCAGCTGCACGAACACCCGGCGGCCGCAGCTGGTGAGCCGAGTGGCTTCCGGCAGCCCGTCGGAATCGGCGAGGACCGAGAGATCGATCGGGGTCATGGCCCGGGTGACGAGATCGATCTCCAGGAGCGTCGCCTTCTCGAACTGGCTGACGACGGCCGTGTGCTCGTCGACGAGGGCGACGTCGCGCGGGTCGGCGACAATCCAACCCGGCGCATGCCTGCACGCTCGAGACCCGACCTGCCTTTTCGAGGGTCTCCCACCGGCGCGGCCGGACGTGAGAGATTGGCGGCTCGTCTCGCCGAAGGAGGCCCCCATGGAATGGCAGAAGCGCGCCGCTGGCTGGCAGGCCCTGCAGGCGCAGCTGTCCCTACCCGGGCGCGCGCTGGTGGTCGACGACGAAGAGGTGATGCGCGACCTCTTCGTGGGCGTCCTCGGAGCCAAGTTCGAGGTCCAGGCCGTCGGCGACGCCGAGTCGGCGATGAAGCTGCTGCGCGCGGCGCCCTTCGACGTCCTGGTCACCGACAAGAACCTGCCCGGCCACGACGGCGTGGACCTCATCGCCCAGGCGCGGGCCGAGGGCTACGACCTCCCGGCCATCCTGGTGACCGGCTACGCCTCGCTGGAGACCGTCTCCCGGGCGCTCGCCCGCGGCGCCGCGGACTACATCCCCAAGCCCTTCGACGACGTGCGCAACGTCCGCAGCCGCATCGAGTCGGTGGTCGAGCAGCACCGGACCGAGAAGCTGCTCTCGCGCATCGCCGCCGACCTCAAGAGCTTCCTCGACACCGGCGGGACCGAGGCCGAGTCGCTGCGGCCCATCGAGCGCTCGCTCAACTCCTACCGGCAGGCGCTCGCGGCGCGCTCCGACGTGGTCCTGCTCGAGCCCAACCCGCGCAACGCCCGGGTCATCCGCCTGTTCCTCGAAGGCTCGGGGCTCACGGTCGTCGACGCGCAGGACGCGGAGGCGGTGCGCGAGGAGGTCTCGCAGATCCCGCCGATGGCGCTGCTCCTCTCGCTCGACTCCCCCGGCGTGGCCGAGCTCATCCCCGTGCTGCACGCCGCGGACCCCGACCTGGAGATCCTCGCCTCGGGCCAGGCGGACGACCTGAACCAGGCGCTCTCCGCGGTGGCCTCCGGGGCCAGCGACTACGTGCTGGGCCCCACCGAGGGCGTGGAGCTGCTCGGGGCGCGGGTGAAGCGGGCCGTGGCGCGGGCCCGGCGCCGGCGCCTCTTCAACAAGCTCGTCTCGCTGCTGCGCGAGGCGTGCGGCGAGTCGAAGCAGATGCAGGACGTCTTCGCCTCCCTGCCGGCGCGCGCACCGGAGACCGCGGCGCCGCCGCCGACCGAGGAGGTGGAGGTCGATCTCGACGTCTCCGACTGCTTCGACCCGCTGCTCCAGGGGGACTGGGACTCGGCGGTGGGGACGGGGCCGATGGGCAGCGCCGAGGCCGCCACCGGCCTGGACGTGCGCTCCACCAGCGTCGAGGAGCAGGTGAGCTGGGGCCTGGACGGCGTGGACCCGCAGCGCCTCGTGCTGCTCTCGCTCAAGGACCTGCTGTTCGTCGGCGCGACCCTGCGCGAGCTGCTGCGCTTCCTGCACGACCCGGCCCACTTCGCCAGCCCGAAGGACCTCGAGACCTGGCTGGGCGACGCCGAGAAGGGCACGCTCTCGCTGGTCTCCAAGGCCTGGTACAAGGCGCTGCGGCCGCACCTGCCCGAGGACGTCCGCCGCGATCTCGAGAAGGGCCGCTTCGATCACCCGCGGCCGCCGTACTACCAGGACAAGGCGAAGTAGGTCCCAGTCCCGGTTCGAGGGTTCTCGCCCTGGCTCGCGCGCCTTCGACGCCAAGGCGCCAAGGGAGCCAAGAGCGCCAAGACTTCTTTGCTCCTCGTTTCTGGGCGCGTCGCGGCGGAATCGCACCAACCAGAAGCAGCTTGGCGTCCTTGGCGTTTCAAAACGAAGCCGGAGCCCAGCCACCGCGCTGGGCTCCGGCCAATTCGATTTCGGGGCAGCTTTCCTAGAAGAAGTCGTTCGGGTTGTTGCGGGCACGCGTGTGCGCGTCCATGAGCGACGGGAACGGATTCACCGTGTTGTTGTAGTTGCCGTTCCGGTAGATGGAGAAGTGCAGGTGCGGCGCGGTGCCGCTGGCGCTGCCGGTGTTGCCCACCGTGCCGATCTTGGTGCCGGCGGTGATCTGCATGCCCGGGCGGACGCCGGGCGCCAGCTGGTCCAGGTGGCAGAGGTAGAAGTACTCGTTGCCGCGCTTGATGGTGACGCGCCAGCCGCCGACGTCGGTGTACCCGGCGTTGACCACTTCGCCGGTGACCGGGGCGATCACCGGCTGGCCCTTGGGCGCGAAGATGTCGACGCCGAGGTGACCGGTGGGGTGGCTGGCGTTGGTGGCGCTGGTGCTGAAGTCGGAGTTCTGGCGCGCGCTGTCGGGGTCGAAGTCGTTCCAGCTGCCGTCGTAGCCGATGTTGTAGCGCGCGTTGTTCGTCGAGCCGTCCTGGCCGACGATGGGGAAGCAGTCGAGCGCGGTGCCCGACTGCGGCTGCACCGGGTTGGTGGGCCCGGTGGGCGAGGTGGGCGTGACCGGGCCGGTCGGCGAGGTCGGCGCGGCGCCCAGCAGCGAGCCCCAGGTCTGCGGGCCGACGACGGCGTCCACGGTCAGCCCCTTGGCCTGCTGGTAGCGGCGGACCGCGCCGGCGGTCATCGGGCCGAAGTCGCCGTCCACCGGACCGCAGTCGAAGCCCTCGGCCTTCAGCCGCGTCTGCAGCTCGCGAACGCTCTCGCCGTGAGAGCCCTGCCGCACGGTCGGCCGCTGCTGCTGGTCGCCGACGATCGGGACGTTGCCGGTGGTGGTCCGGGTGACTTTCATGGCCGCTCCCTGCTTTGGGTTCGAACGGGGTCTCACCTGATTGTCTGCGGAGATTCGCAAGTGTTTCCGGGGGACAAGGACCTACATCGCCGGACATGGGCCGCCCAGGACGGTGCTCGCGCTCCCCAGGACCGCGAGCGGCGCCGAGTGCTCGACGTCCAGGTTCACTCCCAGCGGGTCCCGATGCTCTATCCTCGGTTCATGAGCGCCCGATCCCTCCTTCGCCTCGCGGTCGTCGCGGCCACCTCGCTCCTCGCCGCGCCGCGCGCGCAGGCGGAGGAGGCGTGGAAGACCTACTCCGAGAAGAGCGGCGCCAGGTTCGAGCGCCGCGACGTCGCCGGCTCGAGCTACCCCGAGCTGCGCGCGACCAAGGAGGTCCCCCTGTCGCCGGCGCAGGTGCTGGAGGCCGTCTGGGCGTCCGTCTCCGACCTCACCTCGACCAAGGACCACAAGAAGAAGCTGCTGCGCTCGGGCCCGGACGAGGTCGTCGTCTACCAGCAGATCTCGGTCGCAATCGTCACCGACCGCGACTACACGGTGCGCATCTGGAGGACGCCTCCGGCCAGCGACGGCACCGTCGAGGTCCGCTACCAGATCGCCAACGAACTGGGCCCCGCGCCCGACCCGAAGTACACCCGCCTGCAGGCCATCCGCGGCGCCTGGACGATCGCGCCGTTGCCCAGCGGCGGCACCCGCCTCCGCTACCTCGCCTACAGCGAGGCCGGCGGCTCGGTCCCCGCGGCCTTCGCCCGCGGCGCGCAGCGCGACCGGTTCGACTCCGACTTCCTCGGCGTCGTCGGCCGGCTGCCGCAGCCCGTCCCCGCCGCGGGCCGGGCGCCCGAAGGCGGCCCGGCGCCGGACGCGAAGTAGGCCCTACTTCTTCTTGGCCTCGCCCTTCACCTCCACCGAGGCGGCGGTCATCCGGTACTGGATGGTGACCTTGGCGCCGACCTTGAGCTCGCCCTCGATCTTGGTGTCGGCGGTCTTGGCGATCTCCCACCGCTCCTTGCCCTTCTCGACGACGATCAGGTCGCCCTTCACCTCGAGCACGGGGCCGGTGACCTGGTAGGTCTTCGGTGCCTCGGCCAGGGCGGCGGTGGAGACGAGCGAGAACGCGGCGGCGAGCAGCAGGCGCTTCATGGCGACCCCCTTCTGGTTCCCCGCGGAGCGCGGGAGCAGCAGTGCTAACAGCGCGGCCCGGCCCGCCGCAACCAAGCGGGCCGGGCGAAAGCCGGCCCGTTCTCTCCGTGACTGCCGTGGCGGTTCTACCCGTGGGGTCTCCAGCCGGTGGGGCCGAGGGTCTTCGTCAGCCCGCAGGTGCCTCGCGCCACCGGCACGAGCCGCGGTCCCGAGATTGCCTTCGCTGTGCCGGCCCGATTACCCTGCGTGAAATTTCTCCTCCGGGGGTACCCATGGAATCCCGCCGTCCAGCGACCATCGCCGGTCGCATGCCGCTCCTCGTCGCTCTCGCCGCCCTGCTCGCCCTGGGCACCGCGTGCCCGGGTCCCACGACGTCCGAGCCCGAGGACGCCGGCAAGGCCGGCCGCGACGCCGGCAAGGCAGGTCTCGACGCCGAAGAGGTGGTCCCGCCGGACGCGGACGTCGTCGTCGTGCCGCCCGACGCGGGCGCGCTGGGTCCGGACACCGGCCTCGTCGCCGTCGACGGCAGCGTCGTCGTGCCTCCCACCGATGCCGGCACCCAGGGCCTGGACGCCGCCCTTCCCGGCCGCGACGCCGGCAGCGCCGGCCTCGACGCCGGAAGCCCCGGCCTCGACGCCGGCCCGCCCCCGAACACCTTCTGGCTCACGCTGCTCCACTCCAGCGACACCGAGTCGGCGATGGTGCCCAGCAACACCTGGGGCGGCGTCGCCTACTTCACGACGGTGGTGAAGAGCCTGCAAGCGGAGGCCGCCACCTGGCAGCCCACGGCAGGCACCGGCGAGATCGTCCGCACCGGCACCCTGGTCGTCTCCGCCGGCGACAACTTCCTGGCCGGCCTGTCCTTCAAGACCAGCATCGACAAGGGCGTGCCGTTCTACGAGACCATCGCCATGCAGGAGATCGGCTACCAGGTCTCGACGCTGGGCAACCACGACTTCGACTTCGGCGGGAGCGTCGCCGCGGACTTCATCCGCGGCTTCAGCCCCGCCGTCCCCTTCGTCAGCGCCAACGTCGACTTTTCGGCCCAGGCGCAGCTGCAGGCCCAGGTCGCCGCCAACCGGCTGGCCAAGTCCTACGTCGTCGACGTCAACGGCGAGGACGTGGGCGTCATCGGCGCGGTGACGGCGGACCTGGCCTCGGTGTCGAACGCCGCCGGGCTCACCGTCAGCGCCATCGCCACGGCCGTCAACGCCGAGGCCGCGCTGCTCGTCGGCGCCGGCATCAACAAGATCGTCCTGCTCAGCCACAACCAGGCGGTCGCCAACGACCAGACGCTGGTGCCGCTGCTGCACGGCGTGGACATCGTCGTCTCCGGCGGCGGCCACGAGATCGCCGCCAGCTCCGCCACCGTCCTGGCCACCGGCGACACCAAGGCCGTCGACTACCCGGTCAACGTCAACGACGCCGACGGCAACCCGGTGCCCATCGTCACCGCCGGCTCGCTCTACAAGTACGTCGGACGCCTGGTGGCGAAGTTCGACCTCGCCACCGGCAAGCTCACCGCCGTCGACGCGGCGCGCTCCACGCCCTTCCGCGTCTCGAACTCCGGCACCACCGACGCCGTCGCCGCCGACAGCCGCGTCAGCACCTTCGTCGTCACGCCGATCACCACCGCCACCGCGGCGCTCAAGACCACCGTCGTGGCCACCACCGCCGTCCCGCTCGACGGGCGGCGCAACAACGTGCGCACGCAGGAGACCAACGAGGGCAACCTGATGGCCGACGCGATGCTCTGGCAGGGTCGGCAGCTGGCCGCGGGCGCGGGGGTCGCCGTGCCGGTCGTCGGCCTGGTGAACGGGGGCGGCATCCGCAACGACACCATCCTCCCCGCCGGCACCCTCAGCGTGTACGACACGTTCTCCGTCGCGCCGTTCACCAACCTCACCGCCATCCTCCCGGCGGTCTCCCGCGACACGCTCAAGGCCGTGCTCGAGAACGCGGTCTGCAAGGTCGCGGCCGTCGACGGGCGCTTCCTGCAGGTGGCGGGGATGAAGTTCACCTGGGACGGCAGCCTGCCGGCGCGCGACCTTTCGGCCAGCCCCGCCGAGCCCGGCCAGCGGGTGCGCTCGGTGATCCTGGACGACGGCACGGTCGTCGTCGCGGGCGGCGTGGTGCAGGCCGGCGCGGCGGTCCCGGTGTCCACCATCGACTTCGAGGCCCGGGGCGGCGACTTCGCGCCGTACGGCGGCACGCCGTTCACCATCGTCAACGCCACCTACCAGGAGGCGCTGATGAACTACCTGAAGACCGGGCTGGGCGGCGTGGTCAGCGCCGCGCAGTACCCCACCGGCGGCAACGGCCGCATCACCGCGCTCAACGCCTGCGGCAACGGCGTCATCGAGACCGGCGAGACCTGCGACGACCGGAACGCCGTCACCAAGGACGGCTGCGGCGCGACCTGCGCCATCGAGACCGGCTGGACCTGCTCCGGCGCGCCCAGCGTCTGCACCCAGTGCGGCAACGGCAACATCGACGCGCTGGAGCAGTGCGACGGCAGCAACCTCGACGGCCAGACCTGCGCGACCGTGGCCGGCTTCACCGGCGGCACGCTGGCCTGCAAGTCGGACTGCTCGTTCGACACCGCCGGGTGCGCGGCGGCGCAGCGCGGCGACCTGGCGGTCTTCACCTTCGAGACCTCCGCGCCCCTGACCGCCGGCCCCTTTGCCGCCGAGGGCGGCAGCCGCGCCGCGACCTCGTTCGCCAGCGGCTTGCACACCGGCAATGCCACCTACTCGAGCCCGGCCGGCAACGGCTCGCCCAAGTCTTTCAGCGCGAACACCTGGGCGGCGGGCGACTACTACCAGGTGACGGTCCCGGCGACCGGCGCCGCCGACCTGCAGGTGACCTGGGACCAGTCGCGCTCCGCCACCGGCCCCGGCACCTTCAAGCTGGAGCTCAGCACGGACGGGACGACCTTCCAGGAGGTCACCCCGTCCTACACGGTCATCGTCGGCAACTGGACCTCGACGACGCCGGTGACGACCACGACCTTCGGCCCCACGCTCCTGCCCGCCAGCGCCAACGGCGCGGCCACGGTCACCCTGCGCTTCACCTCGAGCGTCACGATGGGCTCCTCTGGCACCTGCCGCATCGACAACATCAAGGTGACCGGGCTGGCGCCGTAGGACGTCGGTCGTAAGCCCTACCGTCCGGCGGAGGTGGGTAGAGCCGGCCTTCCGCGGCCGGGCCGGCAGTTGTCGGGCGTTGACCACGATTGATACGACTGACCGACGCGCCCCCGGCACAGAGGCCGGGCTCTACCCGACTCGCCGGCTAGGTGGTGGAACTCAATCGAAGAGAAGAGGGATGACACAGCGCCTCTACGGGGTGATGCCCCTCTCCACCGTCGCGATGAGGGCAAGCCATCGCGTGCCAGGTCTTTCTAGCATTAAGTCACTTAACGCCAGAAAGACCTGACAGATGGCCCGCGAGCGAGAATCCGGGGAAGGGCAGGCCGAGGGCAGGTGGGGGATCGACACGAGCCTTCGTGCTGCTCGCGTGCGCCGTCGTGCACCCGTCCGCGGAGCGCCCCGAGCGTTCCGAGCTCGGTCTCGGCCCGTCCTGAGTCAATAGAAGCCCAGCAGCGCCTGCGGACCTGGACCGCGCTCGAGAGGCCTCGAAGCTCATGGTTCCCCCGGCCGATTCCCCCGTTATGATCACCGGGTGACCGCACCGGAGCAGTTCAATCTCACCGTGCGACGGCGCTCCACGCTGGCGACCCTCGGGCTGGCGTCGGGGTTCGCCGGCGCGCTGATGGTCGGCGTCATGGTGGCGTTCGTCCTCCTGCAGGCCTTGGGGCTCGCCCCGGACGCGGCCCTGCTCGCCACCGGGGCGCTCGCCCTGCTCGTCCTGGGGTTCGGGACGGTGGCGCTGGCCAGCTCGGCGACCGCGCCCTGCCGCTTCGAGCTGGCGCCGGACGGGATCCACCAGACCTTCACGCGCAGCGGCAAGACCACGGTCATCCCCTGGGACGCCGTCGTCGGCGTGAAGACCGAGCGCCTCACCACCGAGAACGGCAGCGACTACGACGAGCTCACCGTCGAGGTCCGCGAGGGCAGCGGGCGCGACATCGTGTTGCAGGAGCGTCCCAGCGACGGAGCGCAGATCGCCGCGTTCCGCCGGTTCCGCGACGCCTTGCTCGCGGGCCGCCACCGGGCCGTGGAGCGGGCGCGCGAGCCGGGAAGCTGACCCCGTTACGACCCGCGCCACGGCCGCGGAGCCCCATCCGGACGACATCGGCTTCGAGTGAAGCGGGCCCGGCTTGGTAATCCGGGATTCGCCCCGGGTATAGATGGAGTCGATGCCCGCGCACCGCTACCTGGTCGTCTCCGACCTCCACCTCGCCGACGTCGAGGAGCACGCCGACGGCTGGATGGCGCACAAGAGCGCGCGCTACCTCTTCGACGGCTCCTTCGCCGACCTCCTGCGCGACTTCGTCTCGCGCAGCGAGGCCGGCGCGCAGCTGACGCTGGTCCTCAACGGCGACATCGTCGACTTCGACCTGGTCACCGCCGTCCCCGACGCTCCCCCGTGGCCGGTGCGCCGCGCCGAGCGCAAGCGTGGGCTCGACCCCACGGCCGCCAAGTCGAAGTGGAAGCTCGAGCGGGTGCTCTCGCACCACCCGGCGTTCGTGCAGGCCCTCGCCGACTTCCTGCTGGCCGGCAACAAGGTGGTCTACCTGCTGGGCAACCACGACCGCGAGCTGCACTTCCCCGAGGTGCGGCAGGTGCTGGTCTCGGCTCTCGAGGCCTGTGCCGCGCGCGCCGGCAAAGCGCTCGCACCCGACCTCTTGACCTTCGAGCCGTGGTTCTTCTACGTGCCCGGCGAGCTCTACGTGGAGCACGGCCAGCAGTACGACCACTACACCTCGTTCCGCTACCAGCTCTGGCCGGTGCTCCCCGGCCGCGGCGAGCCGACGCTGGCGCTGCCGATGGGCAACCTGACCAACCGCTACCTGATGAGCCGCATGGGGTTCTTCAACCCCCACGCCTCGGACTACATCCTCAACGTCTTCACCTACCTGCTGCACTGGCTGCGCTTCTACGCCCTCAGCCGGCACGTGCTCTTCCAGACCTGGCTGTTCGGCAGCTTGGCGGTGGTCTGGCAGATGCTGAAGACGCGGGGGCTGCTGCGCCCGGTTCCCCCGCAGCACGAGGAGCAGCTCGCGCAGGTCGCCGAGCGCAACCGGCTCTCGCTCGAGGAGATCCGCGTGCTGGCCGGGATGCAGCACATGCCCATCACCAGCCGCCTCTTCCGCATGCTGCGCGAGCTGTGGGTCGACCGGCTGGCGATCGCGGTGTTCATGACCGTCGGGACGGTCGCGCTGGCCCTGTCGCCGGCCGCGCTGTGGGCCAAGCTGATGGTGCCGCTGTCCACCTTCCCGCTCATCTACTTCGTCTACGAGATGCTCGCCGAGGGCGAGACCATCTTCACCATCGAGAAGGAGTTCCCGCGGCGCGCGCGGCTGGTGGCGCAGCTGCTGCCGGCGAAGGTCGTCACCTTCGGGCACACGCACAAGCCGCGGCAGATCCCGCTCGACCACGGCACCACCTTCGTCGACACCGGCACCTGGGCCCCGGTGATGGACCCCGCCAACCGCCAGGACCTGCTGCCCGGGCTGCGCACCTACCTGGAGCTGACCTTCCGCGACGGGGCGGCGAGCGTGGACCTGCGCTCGTGGATGTTCGAGAAGCCGAAGCTGCCCGCGGGCAGCTGACGGGGCCCGGTCGCACCCGGACGGCCCGGACCGTTCACTTCCCCCCGCTGGTGAGCTTCGGATGAAGCACTCCCGAGCGCCACCCGCCCCCTTTGGGGGTGCCGGCCCGGGGGTTCTCCTGCGTCCATCCACCGCAGCGTCGGGTGGCTCTCATCGTTATTCGTGATGACTCGCCCCGGGGGTCGTCGATGGATTTCTCGTTCACCGAAACGCAGCTCGAGCTGCAGCGCGCGGCGCGCCAGTTCGCCGAGAAGCGCCTGCGGCCGCTGGTCGCCAAGATGGACGCGGAGGCGCACTACCTCCCCGAGCTCATCGTCGAGCTGGGCGAGCTGGGCTTCTTCGGCATCAACGTCCCGGAGGAGCACGGCGGCATCGGCGCCGAGCCGCTCACCTACGCGCTGGTCATCGAGGAGTTCGCCAAGGTCTGCCCGTCGACCTCGGTGATGCTCGCCGTCCACAACGGCCTGTTGAACGAGATGCTGCTCAAGAAGGCCAGCCCGGCGCAGCGCGCCAAGTGGCTGCCCGACTGCGCCACCGGCAGGTGCGTCGGCGCCTTCGCCATCACCGAGCCGGGCGCCGGCTCCGACGCCGCCGGGACCAAGACCCGCGCGGTCAAGGACGGCGACCGCTACGTCCTCAACGGCACCAAGACCTTCATCACCAACGCCGACCACGCGCACCTGTTCATCGTCTTCGCGGTGACGGCGCCCGGCGCCAGGACCAGGGGCATCAGCGCCTTCTTCGTCGAGAAGGGCACCCCCGGGTTCGAGCTGGGCAAGAAGGAGGACAAGATGGGCCTGCGCGCCAGCTCGACGCGCGAGCTCGTCTTCACCGACGCCCGCGTCCCGGCGGCGAACCTCATCGGCGAGGAGAACGAGGGCTTCAAGGCCGCCATGTCGCTGCTCGACGGCGGCCGCATCGGCATCGGCGCGCAGTCGCTGGGGATCGCCGAGGCCGCCTACCAGGAGGGGCTGCGCTACAGCCAGGAGCGCAAGCAGTTCGACAAGGCCCTCAGCGAGTTCCAGGCCATCCAGACCATGCTCGCGGACATGGCCACCGAGATCGAGGCGGCCCGCTACCTCGTCTACAAGGCGGCGTGGCTCAAGGGCCAGGGCCGGCCGCACTCGGTCGAGGCCTCCATGGCCAAGCTCTTCGCCAGCGAGATGGCCAACCGCGTCGTCAACCGCGCCCTGCAGATCCACGGCGGCTACGGCTACGTGAAGCCCACGCCCATCGAGCGGATCTACCGCGACCAGCGCGTCACCCAGATCTACGAGGGCACCTCCGAGATCCAGCGGCTCGTCATCGCGCGCCTGCTGACCAAGCCCTGAGCCGTTCTGCAAGAAGGAGTCCTTCCATGCCCGAGGTCGTCCAGGTCGAAGTCAAAGACGCCGTCGCCACCGTCACCCTCGACCGCCAGGAGGCGCTCAACGCGCTCAACCTGTCGGTCCTCGCGTCCCTGAAGGCCGCCTTCGCGCGCCTCGCCGCCGACAAGTCGCTGCGCGCGGTCGTCCTCACCGGCGCCGGCAAGGCCTTCGTCGCCGGCGCAGACATCAAGGAGATGGCCGAGTTCACCCCCGCCCAGGCCCGCGAGTTCTCGCTCGCCGGCCACGAGGTGATGCGCCAGATCGAGGACTTCCCGCGCCCGGTCCTCGCCGCGGTGAACGGCTTCGCGCTCGGCGGCGGCTGCGAGCTGGCCCTCTGCTGCGACCTGCGCATCGCCAGCGAGAAGGCCAAGCTGGGGCTGCCCGAGGTGACCCTGGGCGTGATGCCCGGCTTCGGCGGGACCCAGCGCCTGGCGCGGCTGGTCGGCTGCTCGGCGGCGAAGATGCTGCTCTTCACGGGCGAGGTCGTCCCGGCCCCCAAGGCGCTGGCGCTGGGGCTGGTCGACGAGGTGGTGGCCCCGGAGGCGCTGCTGCCCCGCTGCCTGGAGCTCGCCCAGTCGATCGCAGCGAAGGGGCCGGTGGGCGTCTCCTACTGCAAGGCCGCCGTGAACCACGGCGTGGACGCGACCCTGGCCGAGGGCCTCTCCTACGAGACCGAGCTGTTCGCCCAGGTCTTCGCGACCGCGGACCAGAAGGAAGGGATGAAGGCGTTCGTCGAGAAGCGGCCGCCGCGGTTCGTCGGCGGCTGAAGGAGCAGGACCCTCACCCCGGCCCTCTCCCGTCGGAGCCGGTCAGATGGATTGAACTCTGGCCCCTCGACGAGCTCGGGGTGCCGGTGGCCGGCTCCGGGGAGAGGGGGCCGAGCCCCCAGCGGTTTCTTCGGATGAAGGAGGCACGAGCGATGGATCTGGATACCCGGTTCAAGAACGTGGCGGTGGTGGGCGCGGCAGGGAAGATGGGCAGCGGCATCTCGCTGCTCGCCGCCCAGGAGATGGCCTTCCGCGCCCTGGAGAGGAAGGACGGCACCTACGTCCTCAACCTCATCGACGTGAACGACGCCTCGCTGCAGGGCCTGCTCAAGTACCTCCGCGAGCAGTCGGTGAAGACCGCCGAGAAGCAGGTCGGCCGGCTGCGCGCCATCTACGCCGAGCGCGCCGACCTGGTCGAGAACGGCGAGATGATCCAGGCCTACGTCGACGAGGTGATGAGCCACCTGCGCACCGGCAAGACCCTGCAGCTGGCCGCCGAGTCGCTGCTGGTCTTCGAGGCCGCCTTCGAGAAGGAGGAGATCAAGTTCGGTATCTACGACGAGCTGCGCCGCCTGTGCCCGAAGGAGACCTACTTCTTCACCAACACCTCCTCCATCCCCCTGCACATCCCGGCGGAGAAGTGCGGCATCCAGGGCCGGCTCATCGGCTTCCACTTCTACAACCCGCCCGCGGTGCAGAAGCTGGTCGAGCTGATCACGCCCGAGGTCTGCGACGCCGAGCTGAAGGACCTCGCGCTGCAGCTGGCCAAGGCGCTGCGCAAGACGGTCGTCCCCTCCAACGACCTCGCCGGCTTCATCGGCAACGGCCACTTCACCCGCGACGGGCTGTACGCCATCGCCGAGGTGGAGCGGCTCGCCAAGGAGCACGGCTTCGTCCAGGCCGTCTACATGGTCGACAAGGTCTCGCGCGACTGGCTCTTGCGGCCGATGGGCATCTTCCAGCTCATCGACTACGTCGGCGTCGACGTCTTCCAGCTCATCCTCACCGTGATGAGCAAGCACCTCGGCGACGCGAAGCTCCACAGCGAGCTCGTCGACCGGATGATGTCCCTGGGCGCCAAGGGCGGGCAGACCTCGTCCGGCGCGCAGAAGGACGGCTTCCTCAACTACGAGAAGGGCAAGCCGGTCGCGGTCTACGACCTGGAGAAGAAGGAGTACGTCGCCCTCGACGCCGCCGGATGGTCGAAGCAGGCCGACGAGAAGCTGGGCGCGCACCCCAACCCGGCCGTCGCCTGGAAGAGCCTGTCCAAGGACGCCGCCAAGGAGGAGAAGATCAGGGCCTACTTCGGCGCGCTCAAGCTCAGCACCGCGCTGGGCGCGGACCTCGCGAGGCGGCACTTCACCGCCAGCCGCGACACGGGCCGGATGCTGGTCTCCACCGGCGTCGCCCAGAGCCCCGAGGACGTCAACGCGGTCCTGACGCTGGGCTTCTTCCACGTCTACGGCCCCATCAACGACTACCTGTAGGAAGAACGGAGCCCTTGCGATGAAGAACTTCCAGAAGCGCGTCTTCCTGGCCGCCGGCGCCTACACCGTCAGCCTCGGCAGCGGCCGCAACGAGTTCAACCCCAAGAAGCCCCGCCCCGGCCTGGAGCACTACATCCGGGAGGCGGGCCAGGCGGCGCTGGCGCAGGTGAAGTCGCCGGAGGCCATCGACGAGGGCGTCGTCGCCAACTTCATGGCCGCCCGCTTCAACAAGCAGGGCAACCTGGCCTCGCTGATGACCAGCGCCCACCCGGCGCTGGAGCTCAAGCCGGCGGTGCGCGTCGAGGGCGCCTGCGGCTCGGGCGGGCTGGGGCTGGCCACCGGCATCAAGAGCGTGCTCAGCGGCCTGGCCGACTCGGTGCTGGTGATGGGCGTCGAGGTGCAGAACACGGTCAAGGCCATCTACGGCGCGGACATCCTCGCCGGCGCCGGCTGGTACGCCGGCGAGCGCAAGGCGGGCCAGGCCTACTTCTTCCCGTCGAAGTTCTCGGAGCGCGCCGGCGCCTACTTCGCCAGGTACGGCAAGGAGAAGGCGCGGCGGGCGATGGCGCAGTGGTACGCCAACGCCGTGGAGAACGCGCGGCTCAACCCGCTGGCGCAGGAGCACCACAACACCACCCGGGACCTGCTCGCGCAGGGCCTGACCGCGCCGGATCCCAGGAGCTTCACCGAGCACCTGAACAACTACGACTGCTCCAAGGTCTCCGACGGCGCCGCGACGATCATCGTCTGCTCCGAGGAGGGGCTGAAGAGGCTCGGGGTGGACCGCAGGGACGCCGTCGAGGTCGTGGGCCTGGGCCAGGCGGTCGCCAACCTCACCACGCCGCCGACCGATCTCGCCGCGCTGGACACCAGCCGCAAGGCCGTGGGCATCGCGCAGGAGATGGCCGGCGTCGGCTCGAAGGACATGGGCACCTTCGAGGTGCACGACTGCTTCACCATCACCGGGATCCTCAGCGTCGAGGCCCTCGGGCTCGCCCCGGCCGGCCAGGGCGGCGACCTCGTCCTCGCCGGCGAGACCAAGGTCGGCGGCAAGCACCCGGTGAACACCAGCGGCGGCCTGGTCGGCTACGGGCACCCCACCGGAGCGTCCGGCGTGCGCATGGCGGTCGACCTGTGGAAGCAGCTGACCGGCCGCGCGGAGAAGGCCCAGCTCAAGCTCGCCAAGGAGCACGGGCAGCTCATCTCAATGGGCGGCAACGACAAGACCGTGGTGTCCGTCGTCGTGCGCAGGTAGCCGGCGGCGGGCGGGGTGGACGAGGCAGGAGACGCCCGGCGAGCGGCAGCCTGCGCGGCGGGGGGACTGACCGCGCGGTCGATCCTCTGACGCGACGGGCCTGCCGGCATCCCTAGCTTTCCAAAGCGCGACGGTCATGAGGCTGGGCCCGCACTCTCGAGGCACGCGTCCCCTGGAGCACAGGTGCAGGGCAATCACGCCAAGGAGCAGGGCAGCCTGCCGCCGGGAGACGGTGCGGCGCTCGAGTCGCTGGTCCGCGCCGAGAAGGTCAAGGCCCTCTACAGCAAGGGCGTGATTGCGCTCGGCGCCAACCTCGTCAACTCGGCCATCCTGGTCGCCGCGCTCTGGCGCGTCTTCCCCCACGACTGGACCCTCGTCTGGATGGGGCTCACCTATTCGCTGGCCGCCGTCAGGCTCGTCGGATGGCAGCGCCACCAGCGGGCGAAGGACTCCCCGGCCTACGACGCCAGCCGCTGGGCGCGCGAGTGGCTCCTCGGCATCTCCCTGTCCGGAGCCCTCTGGGGCTCGGCGGGCGTGCTCTTCCATCCCCCCGCCCATTCGCTGGGCACCCTCTACCTCGTCCTGTTCGTCATCGGCGGCATGGTCGCCGGGGCCTCGGCGAGCGCCTCCAGCTTCCTGCCGGCCTTCACGGCGTTCACGCTCCCGGCGCTGGCTCCGCCGGTCCTCTACCTGTGCCTCTCAGGGGACGCGACGCACCTCACCACCGCCGCCCTCCTCACCCTCTTCGGGGTCGGCATGACGTCGGTGGCCTGGAGCGGCCATCGAGCCATCGACGAGGCCATCCGGCTGCGCTTCAAGAACGCGCTGCTCGTCGAGGACCTGAGGGCGGTGACGGACGAGCTGGCGTCGCTCAACCGGCAGCTCGAGGAGCGGATAGCGGTGCGGACGAAGGAGCTGGAGCAGGCGGTCGCCGACCGAGACCGCTTCGTCTCCATCGTGTCTCACGAGCTGCGCGCGCCACTGAGCTCGATGACCCTCAACCTGCGCCTGTCGTCCCGGCTCGTCGGTCGCGTCCCGGCGGCGGAGGCCGCCGAGCTCCAGCGCTACACCGACGTCCTGGTGCGGCAGGCCCACCGCATGCTCCGGCTGGTGGATGACCTGCTGGACCTCAGCCGGCTCTCCACCGGTCGCATGCAGTACCAGAAGGTCCGGGTGGACCTGAAGAGCCTCATCGCCGCGACGCTGGAGGAGTTGGCGCCCCAGCTCGCCGCGGCTGGCGCGCCCTTCCCGGTCGAAGCCGAGGACGGCCTCGTCGGCAACTGGGACCCGGGCCGGATCCAGCAGGTCCTGGTCAACCTCGTCACCAACGCCCTGCGGCACGGCGCACCGCCCTACTCCCTCAGCGCCCGCAGGATCGACGGGGACGTGGAGGTCGTCGTCCGCGACTCCGGCCGAGGCATTCCCCCCGAGGCGCTGGAGCGGATCTTCGAAGCCTTCGCGAGCGCCCGGTCGGGGCCCACGCCGGGGCTCGGGCTCGGCCTGCACATCGCCGCGCAGATCGTGCGCGCCCACGACGGGAGCATCCGCGCGGAGAGCGAGCCCGGGCGCGGAGCCTCCTTCATCGTGCGGCTCCGGCTTCTCCCACGGTGACCCTGCTCGCTCGCGGCCGACGCGCTGCTTGTCGGCGCCTGCGTCGCGGCGGCTGCGCCAGGCCCCGCCGACCGTTCGTGGGAGCCGTGCCGACGGAAGAGCGAGCCATTCGGCCGTATGAATCCGCTGCGAGGACCCGATCGTCACCGCGCCCAGGGCGAGCTGCCCATCAAGGTCGGCTGCGCCGAGCACGGCCAACCCTGGCCGGGGTCCGCCAGACTCGCGGACGCCAGCATGTCTGCGTCGGCCACTTCCTTGCGCTGGGCCACGGTGGGGCGCTCGGCAACCACGGAGGGCGCTTGCCAAGGGCCTGTGGTCACCCCCGACTCCTTCTCCGTCGGCTACCCGCTAGGCAGGTCAGAGGTAGCGACGGGATGCGCCGACCAACGCCGACAGTTGACTCTAGCGGCGGACCATCGGCGACGGGGTGCGTGGCCCACGGTCCTTGAGGAGCGCCTGTGAGCTTCGGCGATGAGCTGGTCGGCAGGAGCGACGGGATCGTGCAGCGCTGGTACGACCGCTGGCGCACGACCACGCAGGCGGGAGCCGAGGTCAGCGAGGCCGCGCTCAAGGATGCGCTGCCCAGACAGCTGCGCCTCATCGGCGAGCAACTACGGGACCTCGCGACGGCCGAGGAGCCCCGGGAGATGTGGAAGGTCGCAAGCCGGCTCGACCCTGAAGAGAGGGCGCGGCAGGAATTCTCGGTCGCGGAGGTCGTGCTGGAGTACCGGATGGCGGCCGACGTCGTGCGGGATTGGATCGAGGAGCAGCGCATCGATGTCACGTTCAAGGAGTACTCGTACTTCTTCGCGGCGATGTCCGAGCTCTCCGCCGAGTCCGTCCAGCGCTACGCGGAGTATCAGGCCGCGCTCGTGAAGAAAGCCTCGGAGCGCGCAGCCGAGCTCGTGAGGCAAGCCTCGGGGCTTCAGGCCGAGCTCGTGAGGCAAGCCTCCGGGCTTCAGGCCGAGCGCGTGAGGCAAGCTTCCGGGCTTCAGGCCGAGCGCGTGAAGGAGGCCTCCGAGCGTCGGGCCGACGACGTGAAGCAGGCTTCGGAGCGTCATGCCGAGGTCGTCGAGCAGGCCTCGGCGCGTCAGGCCGAGTTCGTGGAGCAGACGTCCGAGCGCCAAGCCGAGCTCGTGAGGCGAAGCCGCGCCGAGTACCTCGCCGGCGTGATGCATCAGCTCAGGACGCCGCTGGCCACGCTCTCGACGCAGTTCCAGCTTCTGACGAGAACCGGCCGCACGCCCGACGCGGCGTTCCTCGCGAGGGTGAACCGCGCAGCGACGCGGCTGCAGACCCTGGTGGACGGCATCTTGCGGGTCGAGCGCTACACCACGACCGAGCAGCCGGTGCAGCCGCAGGAACTCGAGGCCGCGCCATTCGTCGAGGCGATCATGCGCGATCACGAGCACCTGGTCCCAGCGCGAGGCTTCGTCTACGAGTCGCACGTGGATCCGACCCTGCGCATCAGCGTCGATCCCGACCTGTTCACCGACGCGCTGGGGAACCTCGTGCACAACGCGACCAAGTTCACGAGCGCAGGCTACGTCGTCGTGGACGGGGAGGTGCGCGGTGACCGCGTCCTCTTCCGGGTTCGAGACTCGGGGCCCGGCATCGCGCCGGAGAAGCAGCGCACGATCTTCAGGGACGTGCAGCCCGGCAGCGGCAGCATCGGCACCGGGCTCGGCCTGCGGATCGCCAACCACGCGGTCCTCGCCATGGGCGGGACGATTGGGGTCGAGAGCGAACCAGGGAAGGGGTCCACCCTATGGTTCGACCTTCCGCGCAACGTCGCTGCGCGCAAATGAGGTCCGGAGAGACGTCCTGCCCGCAGGTCGTTGCCAGGATGCCGGGCACCACCGTGATGGAGGGGCGCTTGTCCGCCGAGAACTCGACGCTGGGCGTCGCCCCGTCGCCACCGCCGCAAGGCCGTGGGCATCGCGCAGGAGATGGCCGGCGTCGGCTCGGAGGACCTGGGCAGCTCATCTCCATGGGCGGCAACGACAAGACCGTCGTCTCGGTGGTCGTGCGCAAGTAGCCGGCGGCTGGCGGGGAGACTGTTGCCGCGCGGCGGCGGACGAGACCGGGGCCGAGGCCCGCATCGCGCCGCTCGAGCGCCTCATGTTCGACCCGGACGCGCCCATGCGCGAGCGGATGCTGGTGGGCCGGCTGCTCAGCGAGGTCTTCCCCCTGGCCCCGACGTTCCTGGAGCGGCTGCGCACGCGCACGTTCGAGCCGGGCCCGATGGCGCGGCAGGCCTTCGAGATCCGCTACAGCCACTACGGCGTGCTGCAGGCGACCGCGGACTCGGCGCTCGAATTGTCGCGCTCGGCGAACGAGTACGAGCGGCGGCTCGGGCTGATCATCCTCGCCAAGCGGTTCGCCGGGTCGCGGGCAGGGCGCGATTGCATCCGGGAGATCGCCGAGACGGACAACGAGGAGACGGTCCGCATGGAGGCCGAGGCCTTGGCCAAAGGCCTGGCCGCGGACTAGGGCAGCGCCGCGACGCCAGCCCAGGGTCGCCCTTGGTCTTCTTGGCGGAGGTGGACTGGATGGACGGCGCCGCCGTGGCAACCTCACGCGCCCAGCGGGCGGCTTCGTGCCTGGTCTCCGGGGTCGGCCGCAACGCCTCGATGAGCTGCCACCTGAACGCCCTCGGGCAGCTCCAGCCCGACGCTGACGTAGGCCCGGCCTGCTCGCCCTCGTCGAGGGCCGCGTTCATCGCCCCGCCGAAGTCCCTTCCGTGGGCTCCCGCCGCGGGGGCGGCGCGCCTCCGTCCGCGTTAGTCTTCGTCCATGCCCATCGCCGTCCTACACGTCAGCGCGACCGGGGTCGGCGGCGCAACCGCCGCCTGCGTCGTGCTGCGCTCCTTCGACGCGTCGGAGAGCCTGGAGGAGCGCACCGTGACCGTCCGCACGGTCGCGACCCGGGGTTCCGGCCGCTCCTTCGAGCGCGAGCTGTCCCTTCTGCGCGCCGTCCTCGGCGCGGTCGAGTCGGAGATCCAGGTCGCCGTCATCGGCGGGTACGTCTGGCTCGACGGCACGACGCGACCCGGCCTGGGGGCGCACCTCTACCAGGCGCTGGGCGAGTCGATCTCGGTGCTGGGCATCGCCGACGCCCGTTGCGACGCCGGCAAACCCGAGGCGCTGGAGGTCAGGCGGGGGCGCGGCTCGAGGCCGGTCTTCGTCACGTCCGTCGGGTTCCCGCCGCCGGTGGTCGGCAAGCTGGTGGGGGCGATGCACGGCAGGGGCCGCATCCCCTGGGCCCTGGCCCGGGCCGCCGCGCTCGGCCGGGGCCGGGAGCGCCCTCGCCGCTTCGCTCGCCCCGCGGCGGAGGCCCACCCGAAGACCCCGCGGAGGCTGCCGAGCTACGCACGCATCGACCACCGCCTCGACGCCGGCGACCACCGGTACCTCGAGCTCCTGCCCGAGGTCGCCGCCAGCCCGGCTCTCCAGCGGATCTCGCCCGACCCCCGGGTCCGCCAGCGGCTCGTGGAGCGGGCGGTCGTCCAGATCCGCGGGCGGCGCGGCTACGCGTTCGTGGACGTCGAGGCCCCCTGCATCGTGCTCTCCGAGTCGTACTACGCCAGCGGCGCCCACCTGGACCTCTACCTGGATCTCCTCCACGAGCTGACGCACCTGCGCCAGCTCGCGGAGGGATTCGACCTGTGGGACGAGCGCTTCGAGTACGTGGATCGCCCGACGGAGGTCGAGGGCTACGCCGTGGCCATCGAGGAGGGCCGCCGGCTGGGGATGACCGAGGACGACGTCTTCCGGCACCTGTCGAATCCGTGGATGACCGAAGCGGACGTGCGGCGCCTCATCGGCCACATCGACACCTACCTCGGCGGGGGCGCGCTGCCGAACCTCGCGCTCGCGCACCGGGTCGTCCGGCGCAAGGCCTGGCGTCCCTGGTAGGACCGTCGTCCGCGAGCGAGAAGCCGCGATTCGGCAAGGGCCAGTCCCGCGCGCCAGGGCCTTGGCGGCGACGAGCCGCCCGCGACGCTGTTGACGCTCGCGGAGGAGCCCGCGCGCCCGCGAGGGTTTGCCATGCGAGGAACGGGAGAATACCCTCCGTCTCAGCGCGGCAGGGCCGCCTTCACCGTGCGACCGCAGCGCCGCGGAGGATTCCATGAAGAGGTACCTCGCCGTCCACGCAATCCTCGTGTGCGCGCTCGCCGGCTGCGCCAAGACGAGCCTCGAGAATCCCCCCGCAACGCCGTGCGCCTCGGTCTTCTGCTCGGACCACGGCGCCTGCGTCGAGTCTTCCGGAGCGGCGCAGTGCCTGTGCGACCCGGGCTTCGCCGCCGACGGCCTCGAGTGCGTCCCGAGCGACCCGTGCCAGCCCAATCCCTGCGCCGAACCGCACCGCACGCGCTGCCGCGCCTCGGGCTCCGCGGCGATCTGCCTGTGCGACGAGGGCTACTGGGACGAAGGCGAGTGCGTGCCGGCCGTCTCCTGCGAGCCCAACCCGTGCACCGGCGCGCACAAGGGCGTCTGCGGCATCGAGGCTGGCGAGGTGGCGTGCTCCTGCGACGAGGGCTTCCGCGACGACGGCCAGGGCACCTGCGTGCCGTCCGACCCCTGCGAGCCGAACCCCTGCTCCGATCCGCACCGCGCCCGGTGCAAGGCCATGGGCGCGGTCGCCGTCTGCTCGTGCGACGAGGGCTACTGGGACGTGGGCGAGTGCGTGCCTGCCGTCTCCTGCGAGCCCAGCCCCTGCTCCGGCGCGCACAAGACGACCTGCACGCTCGAGGGGACCGAAGCCCGGTGCTCCTGCGACCCGGGCTACGTCGAGGACGCCGGCGGCGGCTGCGTTCCCTTCGACCCCTGCCAGCCCAACCCCTGCACGGATTCGCACCGCACGAAGTGCAAGGCGACCTCCGGGGTCGCCGTCTGCTCGTGCGACGAGGGCTACTGGGAGATGGGCGAGTGCGTGCCGGCCGTCTCCTGCACTCCCAACCCCTGCAGCGGCGCGCACAAGACGACCTGCACGCTGGCGGGGACCGAGGCGACCTGCTCGTGCGACCCGGGCTACGTGGAGGACGCCTCCGGCGGCTGCGTCCCCTTCGACCCCTGCCAGCCCAACCCCTGCTCCGACGCGCACCGCACGAAGTGCAAGGCGGTGGGCGGCGCCGCCGTCTGCTCCTGCGACGAGGGCTTCTGGGATCACGGCGAGTGCGTCCCCGCCGCCTCCTGTACCCCCAACCCCTGCGTCGGCCTGCACAAGACGGTCTGCTCCCTCGGCGGCCAGGGTGTCCTCTGCTCCTGCGAGAGCGGCTACGAGGACGACGGCGCGGGCGGCTGCCGCGTGGACGACCCCTGCGCTCCCAATCCCTGCGCCGAGCCGAATCGGACGTCCTGCAGCGCCTCGGGCTTCGTCGCGCTGTGCTCCTGCAACCCCGGCTACCGGGACGACGGCGCCGGGCGCTGCGTCGCCGCCGACCCCTGCACGCCCAACCCCTGCGTCGAGCCCAACCGGTCGGTCTGCAAGGCGGCGGGCTCCATCGCGGTGTGCGCCTGCGACGCCGGCCACCGCGACGACGGGACCGGGCGCTGCATCCTGGCCGACCCGTGCTCGCCCAACCCCTGCACCGAGGCCAACCGCGCGGTGTGCACCGCCTCGGGGACCTCGGCGCGGTGCGGCTGCAACCCCGGGTACCGCGACAACGGCCTGGGCGCCTGCGTCCAGGCCTGCTCGCCCAACCCCTGCACCGCGCCTCATCAGTCGGTCTGCGCGGCCGCGCCGGCCGGCTACCAATGCGGGTGCGACCCGGGCTACACCCCGGCGGCGGGCGGCGGCTGCACCGTCGCCGCGCCGGCCGGCTGCACCGGAGTCCACGACACCGGGGATGCCTACGAGCCCGACGAGTGCCCGGCGCTGGCCCGGGTCGTCACGCTCCCGGCCGCGGCGGAGGCGCACACCCTCGATCGAGCCGGGGACCAGGACTGGCTGGCCGTCCAAGTCGCGGCCGGAAAGACGGTGGTGGTCACGGTCACCGGCGGTTCCTATTCGCCCGGGGTCGAGGTGACGATCTTCGACTCGACCGGCACCCAGGTGCTCGCGACCTACGCCAGCACCTCCAGCGCGACCGTGACGGCCACCCCCGCCGAGGCCAGTGTCCTGGTGCGGGTCCGCTCCTACAACGGCCAGTCGACAGGCTCGTACACCCTCTCCGTCAAGGAGGTGGCCGACGACCACGCGAACACCGCGAGCAGCGGGACGGCGCTGACCGCAGGCGTGCGGACCAGCGGCGCGCTGGAGTACACGGCGGACCTGGACTGGTTCGCGTTCGCCGCGACCGCCGCCCACGTCTACCGCGTCACCTTCACGGTGACGGGCTCCGCCGCCTGCTACCTCTTCGACGAGGGAGCCGCCACCAGCGGCTCCAGCAGCTACTTGGCCTACGGGTACACCTACAGCTCCGGGACCGTCACCCTCGGGTACCAGGCCGCGGTCACCGGCACCTACTACCTGCGCGTCCAGCCCTACTCCGGCTTAGCCACCCCCACCTATTCGGTCCTGGTGGAGGACCTGGGCCTGGAGGACCACGGCGACGTGTACACCGCGTCCACGACCGTGACGCCCGGCGTCGCCGCCAGCGGCGTCCTCGGGTTCTCCGGCGACAAGGACTGGTTCAGCTTCAACGCCGTGCCCGGGCACATCTACGAGGTGAAGGCGACCGCCGGTGGCAGCGTGAACCTCACGCTCTTCAACACCAACGCGACCTCCAGCCTCGCCTACGACTACGGGAGCGTCGCCAGCGTGGCCGCCAAGCTCCTGGGCACGGGTCCGTACTACGCGCGCGTGCAGCCGGACTATTCGTCGACGCCGATCGCCTACACCCTGGAGATCAACGACCTCGGGCTCGACGACTTCGGCGACTCCGCCGCCGAAGCCACGCCGCTGACGGTCGGCTCCGCGATGAGCGGCAAGGTGCACTACCCCAGCGACAAGGACTGGTTCTCGCTGGCCACCGTCCCGGGGCGCCTCTACAAGGCGGAGCTGACCGGGGCCACGAACGCGCGCCTGGTCCTCTACGGGGCCAACGGGACGACCGAGCTGCAGTCCGCCAGCGGAGGCTCCGTCGTGGCCCTCAACTTCGGCGCTCTCGACGGCGGCCCGTACTACCTCTCGGTCGGCAACTACTGGAGCGACGGAGCACCGTTCCCCTACACGCTCACCGTGACCGAGACGGGGACGGACGACCACGGCAACGCCGCGACCATGGCCACGCCCCTGACCCTGGGCGAGGTGTCCTATGGCGTGCTGGAGTACGCGGGCGACAAGGACTACTTCTCGGTCGCGTTGGTGGCCCAGCGCGTCTACCGCTTCGACGTGGTGCCCTCGGGGTTCACCGCCAACGTCACGCTGTACCTGGGCACGGCCGTCCTCGCCAATTCGACCGCCCTGTTCCAGATGCGGGCCAGCACCACCGGCACCTACCACCTCGCGGTCGCCAGCACCTACAGCTCCAGCGTGGGCGGCGCCTACAGCGTGCTGGTGACCGATCTCGGTCCCGACGACCACGGCGACGTGGCGACGTCGGCCACGCCGCTCAGCGTGGGGGTGGGCACCAGCGGCAGCGTGCAGTTCTCGGGAGACGTGGACTTCCTCTCCCTGGCCACCACCGCGAACCGCATCTATCGGGTCACCGTCAAGCCGCTGGGGTTCAGCGCCAAGTCCCGGCTGCTGAGCACGGACGGCGTGACCGAGCTGGCCACCCAGTCGAACTACGCCCCGGCGGTCTTCACGTTCCTGGCCTCGACGACCGGCCGCTACTTCGTCAGCGTGGCCAGCCAGTACACCGGCGGGGTCGGCAGCTTCACGGTCCTGGCCGAGGACATCGGGACCGACGACGCCGGCAACTCCGCCGCCGCGGCCTCACCGCTGGTGGTCGGAGCGGCGGCCGTCACGGGTTCGGTCCAGTACCTGGGCGACGTGGACGTCTACTCGTTCACGGCGGTGCCCGGAGAGCTCGCGCTGGACGTCACGGTGCAGGGGCCGCTGGCCACCTCGTGGAGGCTGGGCGGCGCCAGCGGGAGCCCCATCGCGACGGGCAGCGGTCCGGGCACGACGAAGGTGACCCTGCCCAGCGAGGGCCTTTGGTACCTCACGATCGCCCCGGCGACCGCGGGGCAGATCGGGCAGTACTCGGTGGCGGTCGCCCCGTAACCGGGAGGCCGAAGCCCAAGGCCGGAGCCCGGGCTGGGCGGACCAGATGCGCAAGGTCTGGGGGCTCGAGGTCCTCGACTGTCCCTGCGGCGGCAAGCGCAAGGCCGTCGAGATCCTCTGCTCACCGGATGAGGATCGGCCAGACCCTCGAGCGCCTGCGATGGTGGAGGGAGCCGCCGGAGGTGGCCAAGGGGTGTTCGCCAGGCTGCTTCCCCTGTAGCGCCTACTTCGACACGCGGCTCAACAGGACGTTGCGGTCGGCGGCGACCCCTGAAGCGAATTCGCCGTTGAAGACCAGGTCGAAATGCCAACGGGTGCCATTGTTCTCGTCCCTGGCAGTGCAGCGGGCTGAGTCGCACGCACAGACGTCCAGGTACCCGCAGCACATCATCCACTGGAAGCACGGGACGCTCTGCTTCTGGTGCGTGTCGGGGTTGATGAGAAAGCAGCTCGTCCACTCGCCCGACGGGCCCATCGAGGTCTCGCTTGCCCAGTTTGGCAGGCAGTCCCAGCGATCGGGGGCACCTGGCGACCCGTTGTACGGCGTCTGGAGTGCACACCAGGACTTGTAGACCTCGTTGGTGCTCGCTCCGAACGTCGTGCGGTGGCCGTCGATCTTCCCACCGAGCAGGGTGTAGGGGAGCCCGAGGATCACCTCGACGGGACGGCCAAGCGGGCCGGGCGGATAGAAGCTCCGGTCTGGATAGATGGCCGTCGGGTCGGTGGCCGGGGGGATGGCGACGGCGGCCGTGTGCGTGCCGAAGGTCAAGGTGCCGCACAGGCCGTGGGCTTCGTCGGCCCCGGTGATGTCGAGGCGGAAGGTGCTCCGCTCGTCGCCGATCTCCGAACCCTGGAAGTAGCCCTCCCACGCTCCGCCGAAGATGGATGACTCGCTGGCGGTCGCACAGGCATCGGAGGCGGGCCAGCTGGGCATGGTGCCAGACCCTGGCGGCCTCCCGGCGTCCGGCGGCGACGGGATGCAGCCCGTGGCGGGGCAATCGTCCACCGGACTGTCGAAGCGGAAGTCACAGGCAGCCGAGAGCAGCACGACGAGAACGCCCGCGGTACGGCAGAGAATCGATTTCATTGGTCGCCTCCCTTTACACTGCTCTACGGGCACGCATCGGCGCGTGGCGGGATTTCTCACCAGCTACCAGAAATCGACGCGGTCACTCCCGAGGGCGTCGGCATCGCGGTGACCGAAGCGGAGGAGGCGTTCTCCCGCCACTCGAGGATGAGCAGCGCCGCCCCGGCGACCGCGGCAGCTCCCGCCACTCCGGCGAGCACTCGCGAGGCGTTGACGCGGTCGACCGTGGTCTCGCGGGCGCGACTCGTACCGGCAGGCGTCTTGGCGTTGAGGTACTGCGCATGCGAATCGGCTGCCAGGGCGTAGGCCGCGCCGCCAGCAGCCCCCAGGAGCGCCGCGGCACTCAGCGCTCCGATGCCCCACGCCGCCTTGCTGCCGAGCACCGCGGGCCTCGCGAGGTGCAGGTCCAGGCGCACCGTGTCCTCGACCCAGGCCCGCTCCGCCATGGCGTCCCGATAGAAGGAGATCCCGAACGGAACGAGGAAGAGGTTCTTGCGGAACGAGCGCTCGACGCTGCCGCGCACCCGCTCGCTCAGCGGCGCGAAGTCGAGTTGCGCGACGGCGACCGTCGGCTGCTCGGGCAACAGCGCTTCGCGCTCGTAGCTGCGCAACCAGAAGGGAGCCTTGCCGACCAAGGCCACCCGAACGCCCTGCTCCGAGCTCGGATGAAGGTCGGCGACGCGCACCCCGGCAGAGTCCTCCAGGTAGAACTGCCCCGCATTCTCGGGCCCCACCTCCAAGACCGGGGAGTGCCCTGCGCGGAGATCCAGGAGCGGCACGTCCCGGCGGGAGAGCGGCGCTCGATAGAACACGCGCAGCCGCGCCCTGGGCACGTCGATGGCGGAGTTGGCGGCCTCGACGAAGGCCGCCGCCTCGTCGTAGGTGACGCGCCCGTCGCGGTCGACATCGGCGGGGCCGAGCAGACCGCTGCGCAGCTCGTGCGAGAAGATGCCGGCCTCCCAGCGGCTCCACTCGTGTGTCTCCGAGTTCGTCGAGGAGGCCAGCAGCACGCCGGTATTGGGATAGCTCGAGAGTTCCTCGGCGCGCAGGAAGTCGCGGATGGCTGCGCGATAGTCGCCCTCCTTTTCTCCGTCGCCGCGCTTGAGCACGAAGTAGTAGGCGTAGCAGGCGTCCAGGATCAGGTGGTTGAAGGTCGCTGGAGACCTGGCCAACACCTCGCGGTACAGCTCCCCGCGAGTCAGGCGAGAGTCTGCAAGATTGACGTAGCCCTCGTGGTTCGCCCCCAGGCTGCCGTGCCCGGTGTAGAGGAAATAGAAGTGAGTCTCCAGGCCGGCCTCGTGGTCGGCGCGCATCTGCGAGAACTGCCGTTCGATGGCCGCGAGGACCTCGGCGCGGCGAGGCGAGATTGCGGCCCCGGCTGCATCGGGGTGGCGGCGTGCCGAGTCTGCATCGAACCTGGCGAGGAGTGCGGTCTGCGCGCCCATCGCCTGGAAGAGCTCCTGATACTTGGCCCCGTCGTCCACGGCGTAAGCCAGGGGCGCAACACCTTCGTCCAGGCTCTCGTTGTTCGAGACGATGACGGCATAGCGCTTGACCGGTTCAATGGCCTCGGCGCTTGCGCCGGAGAGCAGCACCAGCGTCAAGGTCCATTGGCTCAGATGCTTCGCGAAGCTCAAGGCTGTCTCCGGGTCACGGCTTTGGCGGCGATCTCCACGCGAATCGAATGCTCGAGCACGCCCTCTTCCAAGAGCAACGGATCGAGCGCCTCGAGCGGTCCTTTCTGCGCGCGCACGGCCTGCTCCACCTTGGATGGATCGAGTGGCCCGGCTGAGAAGAGGGCCGTGACGCGCAACCATCCGGGTTGGTGTCGGACACCGAGACGGATTCCCTCGCCGAACGGCTCATCCGACCCGAAACCCTCGAGCTTGGTTCCCTGGTAGTACCAGCGGATCCGCCCATCCTCTTGGACCCCGAAGATGGACACGTAGCGAGCCGCCGGATCCAGGTCCGTCCAGGTGAACGTCACGACATCGTCTATCGAGAGAAGCTGCGGTTCGCTAACGCCCTGGGGCAGTGCCCGGAACATCCGAATGCCTACATTCGCGCTCCTGGGCACATGCTGCCCGCGCGCGACGATCCCGACGAGCTTTGCCTCTGGGGCTAGCGGCACGTGGTCCGAGGGACTACGCACTGGGATGACGAGGGCCAAGAGGCAGGCTGCCGAGGCGGCAAGGACGAGCGCCGGGCGTCGCCAGCGAGCGGGGCGAGTGCCTTCATTGCCGAGCTGATCCTCCAGGGCCGCTTCGATTCTTTCGAGCGCGAGGACGTTTGGATCGCCGCAGAGCGAGGCCTGGAGGTCGCCATAGCGCGCGTACAGGGCAGTGCAGGCCGGACACCCCCGCAGGTCACGGAGGAGTGCCCGCCTGTCCCGGGAGGTCAACTTTCCCGTGAAGAGGCGTTCGATGCGCCACCGCGCCAGGGCATGGATGTGGAGGCTCATGCTGCCCCCGCCAGGAGGGCCAGGAGCGTCACTTTGCGCAGTCCGCCCTTGCCGTACGCGAAGCCCTGGAAATAGCCCAGCTCCTTCATCCGGAGGAAGAAGCGCTTTTGGAGTCGCGCCTCCGTGTACTTGATCCTGTGCCTCGTGACGCCGAGGGCTTGGGCGGCTTGTGCGATGGTCTGCCCACTTCGAAAGCGGGCCTCGAAGAGCGCTCGTTCGAAGGGCTCGAGAGCGGCAATGAAGCCCTCGAGGTGCGCCTGAAGCTCCTTGGCGTCCAGGTCGGCCGAGCTGACGAGGTCCGGCGTCTGGCCACCGTCTGGCAGTTCCGCTACCAGCACTTCGCGCCCTTGCCTGCGCACGAGGTCGAGCACGTGGTTCCGGGCGATGGTGAGGAGGTAGTTCCGATACGGGCGAATCCCGTCATAGGCGAGTCGGGCTGCAGGCCGGAATGCCCGCGCGAAGATCTCTTGCACGGCCTCTTCGCGCGCCCATGGCAACGTGAACCCTCGGAACACCAACGCCTTCCCTCCGCTTTCGTAGGTGAAGCCGTCTTTGAGAAGCCCGTACACGGCCCTCGAGTACTCGCGATACACCTCCATCAGCGCGGACCTGTCCCCGCGCCGAAATGCCTCAAGGAGCTCTCGGCTTTCGGCCAAACGTGTCATGTCTTCTTCTACGGATACGGCGTTCGGAACCCTCACGACGAGATTTCTCTGCGAGGCCGCCTAAGCACTTGATTTGTATGTCTTTGGCTTGGCTCTTTGACTCGATCCCGCGACCGCGAAGGCCTACATCACCGCGCGGATGACTCCGTCGAGAGCCATGTGCTTTCCTTGGCCACCGCAATTCGCAGCGCTATGTGAGGGAGAGGCCGTGATCTGCTTCGAGCTCAGCATCAACGGGAAGCGCATGACCCGCGCGGGAATCCCAGGTTTCGCTGTTCTCACCTCATGCCTCACCTGGGTGAATCGGAAACCCAAGCCCGGCTCGCGCGCCGTCGATCATGACCTCAGCATTTCGATGACTGGTCTGGACTCGAACGGGCCGTCTTGGGAGAGCGGCACGCACGTGGGTTGGATCGGCAAGAAGCTGAAGGCTGGCGACGTCGTCCAGCTCCGAATCTTGGACGCCGACAAGGTCGATCCGCCCAAGTCCTCCGAACCGAGGATGAGCAAGGCGAAGCTTGATGCCATGAAGCGAAAGAGCCACCGCTACTACTTGGCCCTCTACAAGAAGCAGCGGAGTGAACTCGACGAGCAAATCGCTTTCATCGAGCGCGAAGTGAATGCTGCTCGTCCGTCTCGGCGCGATGCTGCTAGCCGTATGAAGACCTCCCGCTGAGACACCTGTCGACCACAGCCTTGAACGCCTCCCCCCGCCGCGCCGGCAATCTTGTGCATGGCCCCTCCGAGCCTTGCCTGAGGAACACCAACCGCATCGCCTGGAAGGCGCCGCGACGCACCGATGGTGCGGGGGCAAGGCCCCCCTGCGTTCAGCACACCATCAGAGCCACGCTGCAGAGCGGGCGGAGGCACCCGGGTTCGAGTGCCGGTCTTTGAATCCCCGGCGGCTCCACCAGGAGGAAGGCCAGCACCGGTCGACGGGCGCCGGCCTTCCGCCAGAGCCGCTTCCTCACTTCACGGCGGCCTGCGCCTTGTCCGGCGACATCCTCGACTCGGACACCGCCTTGGCGATCTGCTGGGACTGCGTGGTCAGGGCGTCGACCGACGCCGCGAGCTCCTTGACGAACGCTTCGCCGGCCGCGTGCGCGTAGCCCGGCTGCGCGCAGAACCCGGCGTACTTCTCCAAGACCTTCGCGTACTCGCCGATCCCGGCGCTGTAGTCCTTGATCTGCGGGAGGACGGTCGACTCCAGCGGCTCGAGGTAGCGCTCGCTCATGCCGTCGGCGTAGGCCTGCTCACCGGCGACGTACTCGGCGTTCCGGCTCTTGCCGCGGTACCGGCGCTCGGATTCCAGTCCCTTGCGGCGGCCTTCGAGCTCCTTGCGCAGCGCCTCCGTGCCCTTCCGCGCGGACTCCAGGGTCCGGCGGGCGGCATCCGCGCGGTGGATGACCGGGTCCGCGAGGATCTGGAGCCGGGCGTTCCTGCAGGTGCGGAACGCCGCCGCGGCCTTGGTCGCCGTGTCGGCGGCAGCGCTCTGCGTGGCGATGGCCTGGCGGTAGTGGGTGGTGGCGTCGGCCTGCTCCTTCCTGAGCGCGGCGTGCCGATCTTCCGGCTGGGCAGCGAGCGCGAACGTGGGGAGGGCGATCCAGGCGATCAGGGCGGCAGCGCGAATCTGGGACATGGTGGTGGCGGTTCCTGAATGGAGCGGCGGGATTGGGGAGTGGGGAGTGGGGATGTGCCTCCCGGGGAAGGGAGGGCGTTCGCTCGGAGTGGGCGAAGCGAAAATTCTCCAATGCATTCGCTGAGCCGCCACTCGAAGGAGGCTGCGAGAGCGGCTTGTGGCCGACTGGACGCGTGGCTTGTGGCTGCCCAGACACGCCCGGCGCGGCGGCGCGAGCACTCCCCGCCGGCCTGCCTCTGGATTCCGAACTCCCGTGCGAGCTTCGTTGTTCCTCGGAGCGACCACCGGCGTCGTCGTCGGGCGCGTCCCGCACCTCGACCGGGCTCCTCAGTACTGGCGGCCCAAGATGGCGCCCGAGTCGCCGAAGACGCGCACGACGCGGTCAGGCGTCGCCCAGCAGCGCGAGAGACGCGTGGCGTCGACCGTCAGGCTCGACCAGCTCGCTCCGTCCCAGTGGAAGACCTTGTTGCTCCGGGTGACGGCCCAGTACTCCTTGCCCAGCGTGCACAGGCCCTCGACCACCTCGGCATCGAAAGCCGTCTCCCTGACCCAGCCTTCACCCCGCCAGCGGAAGACCCGCCATTGGGAGTTTCCATTGGCTCCCGTCGTCGCCGTCACCACCATCACGTCGTCGGGGCCGGTGCCGATGACCTCGTGCGTGTATTCGGCGAACGCCGGGTCCAGCCCGTAGCGGGTCCACGAGCTGCCGTTCCAGTGCAGCATCGCTGTCCCGGCGGGCACCCAGACGTCGTCCCCGGAGGAACCCCACACGCTCGACAGAGGGACGTCCTCCGGACCGAGGACCTTGCTCCAAGTCGCTCCGTCGCCCCGGTAGACCTCGCCGCCGCCGTCCGGGTTGCTGCCGACGGCCCACAGATCGGTCGGCGTGGCGGCCCAGAGGCCCGGGTTGTCGATCGGCGGAGGCGGTCCGGCGCTGGTCCAGCCCGTGCCGTCGTTGTGCAGGAACAGGGCTTCTATGGTGCCGATCCCCAGAGCGAGGGCCCAGAGGTCGTGCGGCCCGGTTCCCCAGGAAACCGTGTTCCACAGCGGGTAGGGCGCAGTCGTCTCCGCCCACCGCGTCCCGTCCCAGTGCAGGGGCCACCCGCCCCAGGTGAACGCCCAGAGGTCGGAGCCCGAGGCACCCCACGGCGCGTTGACCAGCAAGCTCGTGACCGAGTTGGTTGGCAGCTGCCGCGCCCACGCTCCCGCCTGCGCCGTCGCGACCTGACCTTCGGCGCCGACCGCCATCTTCGGCTCGACCTTCGGCCAGAGCGCCGCTGGCCCGAACCCGACGTCGCCGAGGCTCGACCAGGCTGTGCCCGAGAGCGCGTACTGCTTGCCGGCGTCGGTGACCGCCACCAAGCCACCCCCTACGACGCTCAGCCGCTCGATCCAGCCGGTCGGTCCGGTGAGCCTCGCCCACGCGCCCCCGTTCCAGCTCAAGACGCTCGAGCCGTCGCAAGCCCAGGCCCGCGAGGGAGAGAGTGCGACGACGTCGCGGATCTTTGACGGCGCCTGGTTGAACGACTCGGACCAGGCGCTGCCGTTCCAGTGGAGGATGCGGCCCTTCTGCGCGGGGTATTCGTCCCCGCCCACCAGCCACACGTCGTTCGAGGCCGTGGCGGACAGCGCCAGGGCCTCGCCCAGCGTCGGCAGGATCTCTTCCGTCCAACTGCTGCCATCCCAGTGGAAGGCGTGGGTCTTCTGGCCAGCGCCTGAGCTGTGGCCCGCCACCCAGAGATCGTCGGAGGCGACGCCCCCGATCACCGTCAGCGTCAGGCCCGCCGAGACCTCCCTGGAGGTCCAGGCCTGGCCGTCCCAGCGGTACACGCGGTCGTTCGCGATGACCCGGACGTCGGCGAACCCACCGACCCAGACGCCCCGGAGCTTGGCGCCCGCGGCCTCCGGGACCCGGCGCAGAACCCAGTCCTTCCCGTCGTACTGGAGCGCCGCGCTCGCGGCACCTGCGGTCCCTACCGCCCAGACGTCCGCCTCGTCGCTGCCGTGGACCGCGTCCAGGTGCATGCCCGTCGGCAGCGGGTTCTCCCAGCACCAACCGTTCGGGTCACAAGCGCGCTCGAGACAGGGACCGGATGGCTCCCTGAAGCAGCCGGAGGACGCCGCTGCGTCCGCGCTGCCTGCATCCGGAGCGGGGAGCGAGGCGTCCCGAGGGAGGGCGGCATCGGGCCCGGCGTCGAAGCCGAACGCGGAGGCATCCACCCGCGTCGCCGCGTCGGGAGGAGATTCACCCGCGTCCAACGCATCGAGTCCGACCGACGCGTCCTTGGCCGTCCCCGCGTCCCATGACGGCTGGCCGATCCCCGTCGGCGTGAAGCACGCCGTCGCGGACAACGCGGCGATCGCCAGCCAGGGTTTCGGACTCCGTTCCCTCGGTCGGATGGTCATGGGCGCAGAGGATGGTACACAAGCTGCGCCGCGAATCACCCCGAACTGCGAGAGGAGGGCGGAGGCTGGCCGTCTCGTAGGTCACGAAGACCACTCCGGCGTCCCATCGCCTTCGAGGTCGGCCACCAGCCGCACCGAGGTGACCTGGTTGGAGGCCGGCTTGATGGGCAAGGTCCGGCCGGCCCGAGGCACGCCGAGAAGTCACAGCCTCAGGCCTGCGCCAATCCACGGCCCCATGAACGACATCTTCTGGCCGCCGGCGAGGCCTTCGACCTCGACGGACACCTCCCGGACGCCGAAGCGCAGCTGGGTCTCGCCGAACGTGAGTTGGATCGCCGCGTTCCAGTCGAGGGAGCGGTAGGGCCAGAGCACGGCGCGCACCGCGCCGGCCACTCCGAGCGGACCGACGAGGCGCACCTCGCCCGAGGCGCCGAGGTCGGGGCCTACGGCGCGCACCCAGGGAGTGAACAGGGCCCCCAGGCCAGCCTCCAAGCGGATCCGCCCGCGCTGCCCCGAGAGGGGGGCCAGGGTGAGCTGGAGGTCGAGGAGGCCGTTGGCGACGAGGCTGGCGTCGCCAGGGACGCGGACGAACACCCCGCTGAAGCCGCCGTCGAAGCCGAAGTGCTTGCCTTCGACGAGGACGCGGATTCCCATCGCACCGCCGGTGTCGAGGCGCATCCCCTCCAGGCGCAGGTCGCCGGCGATGTCGAAGGTCGGCGACGAGGCGTTGCGCAGCTCCTCCTCCGCGGTCGGCGGAACTCTCACATCAAACGGGTCGGGCTCGACCTCGTACGGCTCCGGCAGCGAGGACCAGTCGTTCCCCAGTTCCTCCTCCGCGGTCGGCGGGATTTTCGCTTCGAGCAGGTCGGGCTCGGTCGCGTTCGATGCCCCCGGAAACGGGGCCCATGTATCCGACCCTTCGTCGGCAGCCTCCTGCGCGAGCGCCGACGAACCGATGAAGAACGCCGCAGCCGCGGCAACCGCGAGAGTCCAACGACGCATGGCGCGCCCCGTCTGCCAGCCGATTCACCGTTCGCCGAATCGCGCCGGCATCGGATCGACGGTGAGGCCTACTGGCACGAGGTGCAGCCGGACAAACGGGGGCCAGCCGCTCCGAATCCCTCTCGACCAAGACGGGCCCTTGGCGCCTCCCGGTTGGCATCCCTCGTGTCGTCCGCGGGATCGGGTCGGTTGAAATCGGCCTGCCGTTGAGGTCGTGGACACGCCCCCTCCCCGGGCTGCCTGCTGCTCGCCCCTGCCCCGATCCGCCCCCCGCGGTTCCGGTCCAGGCTGCCCAGGCCGAGGGTGCGACGCCGCCGGCCTGCATCGCCGTTCCGCGGCTGCGCTCTCCAGCGACGACCTACCAATCCACCCCGAGCCAGGCCGCGGGCACCAGGACCTGCGCCGAGCGCTCGAGCTTGAAGACGACCTGCGGCTCGAGGGAGAGGTGCAGGCCCAGGTGCTCCCGCGCCTGCCACGAGATGCGCAGGTCGAGCGCGACCACGGGTCCGCCGCCCGCGCAGGCATAGCCCCCGGTCCCGGACGAGTAGCAGTCGCCGAAGAGGGCATAGCCGCCCGACAGACCGGCCGAGAGGCCCAGGCCCGGGGTCGGCTCGAAGCGCAGGCGCGCGACCGCCGCGGCGCTGCCGGTGGACGAGCTCAGCCCCCAGCGCAGGCCGCCGTAGTGCTCGTCCGCGCTCCCGGGGAAGAAGCGGACGCGCGCGCCGACCTGCAGCAGATCGTTGAGCGCCAACCCGCCCTCGAGGGCCGCGCCCAGGTACCAGCGGTTGCTGCCGCCGCCGGAGAGAGGCGCGCCAAGCGCCGCGCCCAGGTCGAGCGAGCCATAGCCGCGCGGTGGGTCGGCTTGCGCCCGCGACGGCGCGAGGGCGAGCGCGACGGCGAGCGCGCAGGCAAGCCGTGTCCAGGCGCCGCGAGTCGAACGGGTCGTCAACGGATGCCTCTCTCGGGCCACGTCGGCATCAGAGGTTCGACGGACCAAGGCCCGCGGTCCCGGCCCCCGGTAGAGCCGCTCGCACTCCGCCCTCGTCGCGTGATCGTTCATCGGCCGCTCGGCGCTACCACGTCAGCTCGTAGGTGCAGGCCGGCGCGCCCTTCAGGACGCAGGCCGTGTGCTCGGCCTTCCCGGTCTTGATGCCGCACACCTTGATGCACCCGAGCAGCCCGCCGCGGATCTCGTGGCAGTGGATCTCCTCGCGCGGCCCATGGCCCGAGACGTGGACCAACGCGCGCCTGGGGCCCAGCAGCTCCACGCGGACCTCGCCGCGATCGTAGAAGCGAGACCAGAGCTGGCCGGACTTCTTGATGATGGTCGCCGGGTCGAGGAGCCGGAACAGGATCCGGTAGACCTTGCTGATCGACTCCTCGACGTCGTACTCGCCGAGCTGGGCGGCGGCGGTCTCGTCGCCGTTGAAGAGCCTCCTGGCCAGGGCGTGCTCGATCTCCACGATGGCCGCGAGCTCGTACCAGTCGCAGGCGGCCGGCGAGGTGAACGCCTTGGCGGCGGCGGGGGACAGCGTCGCGGCGATCTCCTCGAGGCCCTTCTCGCCCACCTTCTGGAGGGCGAACTCGCGGAAATGCGCCAGGGCGACGCCCTTGACGTGCGTGTCGTTCATAGATCTCGCGCGGCGGGCCGCTAGTCCTCCGGGCCGGCGCCGAAGAAGTTCACAGGTTCCGGCTCGGCGTGCTTGCCGTAGCTCTTCACCTTCTTCTCGGTGACGAAGTAGGTCGAGTGCTGCCCGAAGACCCTCGAGAAGGCGACCAGGCCGCCCTTCTCGCCCTTGTGGAAGGCCACCTCGGCGAACTTGGGGTCGCGCTTCGAGGTGAGGTCGTGGCCGCACAGCGGGCAGCCGAAGTCGACGGTGTCCTTGGCCTTGACCGAGAAGCCCGCGGGGAGGACCACGTCGTAGTTGCCCGGCTTGGGGCTCAGCAGGACGAGCCCGCGGGCCGCCTTGTGCTGGGCGCGCAGGATGATCCTGTTGCCCGGGTTGAGCACGCCTTCGCAGTGGGGACAGGCATAGATTCGCGTCATCGTCGCCTCCGATTCGGGTGGGACGCTTCGTCCCAGCGTCAGGTTCCCTTGGCCGGTCCGAGGTCCTGCGCGAGCGCGCCGTGCGTCTCGGCGCGGACCTCGGCGTGGAAGGCCTCGTACTCGCGGCGCTCCGCCTCCTGCATCCGGTCGAGCGCGAAGTTGAGCTGGGCGCGGGCCTTGACCAGGCGCTTCTTCGCGTCGGCCATCTTGTCGGCCACCGCCACGAACTCGGGCGCTTCCTCGCTGGTGACGCCGCCGACCTTCAGCTCTTCGAGCCGCCGATCGCCGCCCTCGAGGATCGCCTCGCACTCCGCGACTTCCTTGTGCGCCTGCCAGGCCAGCTTCTGCGCCGAGCTCTTCAGGCGCCCCAGGCCCGCCTGCTGCGCGCGCGCCTCGAGCGACTCGCGGGCCTGCGCCTGGAGGTGCTGCATGGCGAGGATCAGGTCGTCGGCGGAAGCGGGCATGGGCGAAAGGTAGCCCAGGTCGAGCGTCCGAAGCCACCGGTGGCCCCTCCTGGCCCGGCAGCCCCGGCTGCCGGGGCTGGTCGTCGCAACCGCAAGTTCGATCAGGGTTCAGGGACGCCGGCTGGGACTGCCGGCGGCTGTCTTGGGCAGGTCCACGCGATCGCCCTCCACGGCGGCGATGGTGCCACACGGGGAGGCGGACCTGCCCCGAGAAGCAGGGACGCCCGGTCAGACGTGCAGGTGCAGCCGCAGCCCGAAGACCGCCACCGGGCCGCGCTGCCGGTTCATCCCCGGATTGAGGAGCCCCTGCACGTCGGCGGTGATCTCGAGGTAGGGCACCGGCACGAACGCGTAGTAGAGCTCGCCGATCCATTCCCAGCCGGCGCGCAGCGAGCCGTCCCCGAGTTGGAAGCCCTTCCCGCCGCGCCGGAGGTACTCGGCGTGTGCGGCGGACAGGCCGTTGGCGGCGAGGCCGAGGCCGGCGCGATCGGCAGCGCGGCCCCACGGCGTGCCGGAGACCTCGGCGCCGAGCTCGACGTCCCGGTCGATCTCCGTGAAGCAGAAGGTCTCGGAGTGGCCGTCGTTCGCGCCCGCGCGGAGGAAGGCCCGTGCCGCCGAGGCGAGCTCCTGCTCGACGAGCACGCCGCCGCCGTACTTCAGCCGGCCCTCTCGCCGGGTGGCGGTGACGTCCGGGAGCCCGCCCGCGCCCGCGGCATCGATCGCCTCGCGGAAGGAGCCCATGCGCGCCCAGTTGGCCCAGCCCAGGAGCTTGAGCGAACCGGAACGGCCGCGCAGGGTCCAGCGGCCCTCGAGCTCGACCATCAGCGAGCGGGCCTTCAGGACGTTCCACTCGAGGTCCGGGCCGTTGGCTTCCCTGGGCAGGAGCGCCAGGCCCGCCCGCGCCGCGAAGTGCGGCAGGGAGAGGGCCGCCACGACGCCGTAGGTGTAGCCGCGGGTGTCGGCCGGGAAGTCGAAGGCGCCCTGCGCGATGAGCGCCCAGTTCATGAAGTGGTGCTTCGGGTCGCTCGCGATGGCCGAGGCGTCGAAGAAGTCGGTGGTGGAGAGCTTGCCCAGCGTCAGCTCGAGGCGCGAGTCGGACGCTCCCGCCGCGAACCGGTGCGGGCCGGACGGCGCGAAGCGCTCCTCGAAGGTCGCCTCCTCTTCTTCCTCTTCCTTTTCCTTTTCCTTCTCCTTCTTCTCCCCCGCGGAGCGCTCGCCGAGCGCGATGTCCTGGTGCAGGAAGGCGCGCGCCACGTACGGGGCGAGGCCCACCTTGCCGACGCGCTGCAGGTCGCCGTCCGGGTAGCCGGCCGCGCCGCTGGCGTTGGGCATCCCCGCCCCGTCCGCCCAACCCGGCATGACCACCAGCATCGCTCCCTTCCACAGCCGGACCGCGCCCTGCAGCGTGACCACGGTGGACCACCCGAGCGCGGGCTCGAACGCGAAGCTGAGCGCGGGGTCGCGCGGCCCGCCGGAGATGGTGTTCGCCTGCAGGATGCCGTTGGTTTGGCCTCCGACCGCCCACCAGGAGCCCTGCAGCGCCCACGGGGCGTCGCCCTCGGCCCGGGCCGCCATCGGCAGGCAGAGGAACGCGGCGGTCATCCCCAAGGCGAGCGGGCGCATGGCACCGCGTTGACTACCCGGTCCGCGCGCCGCCGAGGCAGCGCGCTGTCGTCGCGATCCGCGCTCTTGCGCGGTAGTTCGCACCGCCGTCGCGCCGACGGTCCGCGCCAAAGCGGCGGCCCGCGGGCCGGAGCGCCCGGCCCCGGCTTTCGGGTACGTTAGACGCCCTCGAAGCCACTGCCGAAGGAGCCGCGCATGAACTGCCCGAAGTGCCGGTCGATCGCGATGATGCCCGAGACGTACGAGTCCACGCAGATCGACCGCTGCCCCGAGTGCCAGGGCGCGCTCTTCGAGTCCGCGGCCATCGAGAAGATGCTCGGCGAGTCGATGGGCAGCGCGGTGGACCTGAAGGCCTACACGCCGCTGTCGCGCGAGCAGGACCGGCACCCGGCGCACTGCACGCGCTGCGACCTGGAGATGGAGCAGTACCTGGGGCCCGCGAAGCTGCGCATCGACCGCTGCCCCAAGTGCCTGGCGGTGTTCCTGGACCAGGGTGAGCTGGGGACGCTGCTCGGCGCGGGGGCGAAGTCGGTCTAGCGCAGCCTGGGAGCTCCCGGCGCGGGCCGCCTCACCAGATCCCCGGCACCAGCCGCCAGCGCGTCTCGGCCATGTACTCGGTGTAGCCCGGAAGCCGCGCCGCCAGCACCCGCTCCTCGCGCAGCAGCCGCCAGATCACCAGGCCGCAGAGGAGCGCCGCCGGCACGAGCGCCCAGGCCGACTCGAGGACCAGCGCCATCCCCGCCGTCATGGGGATGAAGCCCGCGTACATCGGGTGCCGCACGTAGTGGTACGGGCCGGTGGTGATCACCTGGTGCCCGCGGTCCTCCTGGATGCGCACCGTGGTCTCCACGAAGCGGTTGGTGCGCATCGCCCACAGGCAGAGCAGGTCGCCCGCCGCCATGAGCGCGACGCCGGTCCACGCCAGCCACGGCGGGAGCACCGCCCAGCCGAAGCGTCCGGCGTCCAGGCCGGCCACGATCACCAGCGCCAGCAGCCCGAGGCAGTCGAGCGCTGCGAAGGTGCGGTCGAAGGGCTCGGTATCGCGGTGCGTCTTGAGCCGCTCCTTCACGATCTCGCGGTTCGTGAGGAGGAGCACCGGCGCGTTGAACGCCAGCAGCCCGAAGAGCGCCGCGATGAACCTCCAGCCGGGGCCCCACCTCGCGCTGCCGGCCGCGGCGAACATCACCGCGACCATCAGCAGCAGCAGGAGCGGCCGCAGGCTCCCCATCAGCATCTCCAGCAGCCGAGTCCCCGCCGGCTGGTGCGCCGTCGCCGCCTGCGCGGTCATGGCCCCCTCCTCTTCCGGGCCTCGGTCGGGCCCCGTGCAAAAGCTGGGACGGCGCCCAGCTCGATGCCGGCGGGCGGCCGACCAGCCAGGGCCGCGGAAGGGTCCAACGGTTGGGTGCCCACACCCCTACGGGCTCCCCTCGCCCGCGCCCGCGCTCGCGCCCGGACCGAACGCGGACGCCGGCGCTGGCGGGGATTGCCGGCTCGCCTGTCCGCTGCCGCTATCCGCGACGGCGGCGCGCAGTCCTCAATGCCAAGAGCGCCAGGCCGACGATCCAGAGACCGCCGAAGCCAGCGGGCCCGGCCGCGCAGCCGCAGCCCTTGGGAGCCTCGGCCCCGCCGGCATCAGCCGCCACGGCCGCCGCTGCGTCGGGCGGCTCCGGCGTGCTGGCGTCCTCGGGGACGAGGGTGGCCGCGTCCTCGGGGATGGCCTGCGCGTCCCGCCCGACCACGACCGCCGCGGCGTCGGGACGCAGCCCGGCGTCGGGCAGCGGCGCCACGACCGTCGGCGTCATCCGGAAGGAGTAGCCGTAGGAGTCCTGGGTGAAGTTCCGGGCGACGAGCAGGATGAAGTACACGCCCGGATCCGGGGCGTCGATGACCAGCGTCGCCTGGCCCTTGGCGCTCCAGCCGGCTACCGGCGTGCCGTTGGCGTAGGAGACGTGCCTGCCCAGGTTGACGTAGAGCTCCAGGTCCCCCAGCCCGCCGGTCCCGCCCATCCCGGTCCCCGAGAGGTCGAGCTGCAGCTTGGTGGCGCCGTCTGGCACGCCCACCTTCCACTGCGCCTCGAAGGGGAGCGAGTCGGACATGATGCCCAGCATGTACGGGTGCAGGAGCACGCCGGAGACCTCGTCCCCGCTCGCCAGGCCGATCTCGCGGCCACAGCCGAGCAGCCCCTGGTTGCGGTAGGCGTTGCGCAGCGAGTCCTCCACCACCCCCATGCCCTTGGCCGCGGCGAGCGTGGCGGTGGCGGCGTCCTTGAAGCTGGCCTTGCTCGACAGCGCCGCCATGGCCTGCAGCACCACCTTGGCCAGCGCCGGGTCCTTGCCCGAGGCGACGTGCGCGGCCCAGTTGGCGCTGGCCCAGATGCGGCCGTCCTCGTGGACCTCGCCGACCAGCCCGGCGGGGCAGTTGGTGGCCTGGGCCAGGTTGCGCAGCTCGCTGCCGCTGCTCTCGAGGTGCTTGCCGATGCGCGCGTCGTCGAGCGCCACCGCGGGGAAGAAGTCGGCGTAGGCCTCGTTCAGGCCGCCGGGCATCAGGTTCAGGCCCCAGTCGTCGATCTCCGGGTTGGCCAGCGCGGAGCTGACGTCCACGGCCCCGTGCGTGTACTCGTGCATCACCACCGAGGCGTCGTAGGCGAAGTTGGTCTGCCAGCACAGCCCCACCACGATGCCGTCGCCGACGTACTGCGCGTTGCAGGCCATGTCCTGGTCGGCGGTGAAGTTGACCGAGACGCCGAAGGTGGTGGTGAGCGCGTTGAAGCCGTTGGCGACGAACCAGTCGCGCATGAAGGAGACCCGGGCGTAGGCCATCACCTCGGCGAAGGCGTCGGTCGTCTGGCCCTCCCTCGGCAACAGGAGGTAGTCGCCGTTGGCGTCCGGCTTGGCCTGCCGGTAGGTGTCGCTGCAGATCGTGCCCATCCCCGGCACCGGGATGCAGCCGCTGTACATGTCCAGGTACTTGCCGCTGAGCATGGTCGTGCTGAGCAGGTCGGTCAGGTCGAACTTCTCGTAGGGCCCGTCCTCGGGGCAGGTGCGGTAGGCGTAGCCCTTCACCGAGCGCGACAGGTCGTGGCGGCCGAGGACGGCGCCGGTCTGGGCGTCGACGAAGTAGCGCCAGCGGCCGAGCGGGACCGCCGCGCCCAGCTCCACGGCCCAGGCGGCGCGCCAGCCCTGGGGCCCGCGCGCGACGACCTGCTCGACCTTCATCGGCGCGCCGGACCAGATCTTCGGCTGGGCGAGCGCGACCGCGGCGGCGACCGCCTTCTCCTGCGGCACGGTGAACTCCAGCGAGAGCCGGCCGAGGCGCTCCAGGCCGTTGCTCACCGTCACCTGGCCGCTCCCGTCCTGGGAGACGACGACGTCGCCGCCCACGACCTCCAGGCCCTGGTGGCGCTGCGCGAAGCGCCGGGCGGTCAGCGAGCCGACGCTCACCGCGCGCCGGGGCTCGAGCCGCGTCAGCGCCGGGTCGTAGCCCAGGAGGTCCGCCCAGCCTTCGACGAAGAGGCGGGCCTTCTCGGCCGCGTCCTGCCCGGGCAGCTCGGCGGCGGGCAGGCCCGTGACGAGCGAGAGGTGCGCCGTGCCGTCGCGCAGGCTGAGCGAGGCCGCCGGATGCGCCGCGGCGAAGCGGTCCGCGGGGGTTCGCGGCTGCGCCTGCGCCCGGGTCGGCGCGGCGGGGAAGGCGGACAGCGCAAGGAGCGCGAGGAGCGCAGGGCGACTGATCACGGGGAGAAACCTGCCTTTCGATGCGGTGCCGCCGGCCAGGTCCGGTTCTAGCTGGGCGGGAGCAGGTTGTCGAACCTCGGGGCGGGAGTCAGGGGTCCTTGCGGTCGGGGACCGGGCTGCGGTCGCGCACGCCGAGGCTAAGGCCCAGGCGAGAGCGGCCGCCTCTCGCCTCATGCGAGCTCCGTCGCTCGAGGAAAAGGCTCAGAACTCGAAGCCCAGGCCAGCCTGGACGGTGTTTGCCGTCAGGTTCAGCCCGGGCGCGCCGAAGTTGTCGGCGGTGATGCGGACGTACTGGGCCTGGAGGCTCACCGAGTGAATGCCGACCTTGGCGTCCAGCTGTCGGCCGAGGCGTGGATCGATGAAGTTCAGCTCGAGCGAGAGCCCTGCCGCCACCTCGTAGCCCCAGTTCCCGCCCAGCGCCCGGCGCTCTCCGAGCGACGCGATCCCCCCGGCGCCGTCGGTGGCCCACCAGAGGGTGTGGGCGAGGCCGACCTTGACGAAGGGGACAAGCGGGATGCCCCCGCTGCGGGCGAACAGGTCGAAGCGGTACACAGCCAGCAACCGGAGCGGGACGGTGGTGAGCCTCGTCGTGGGATCGGACGAGGCCTGCCCGGTGACGGAGCCGTAGTCCGCGGCGAACGCCAGCGAGAAGCTCCCGAGCGGACGCCAGAGCAGCCAGTCGAGCTCCGCCCCGAAGCTCCACCTCGACCGGCGGAAGCCCCCGGCGAGCCCGGCCGTGCCGTCCATCTCCGGCGTGAAGCTCCCGAGGTTGAGCTCGAGGAAGAAGTCGCGGGGGGCGTCGCGCGCCGGCTCGGCGCTCTGCTCCACCGTCGCCGCGGTCGGCTCGGGCGACTCGGGCGACTCGGCGCGCGCCGGGAGGGGCGCCAGAGCCACGGTCAGGACGAGGGCCGCGAGCGGTCTCCTCACGAGGGGCTCCCGAAGCCGGCGATCCGTCTGCGCCGGCGCACCGCGAGCGCCGCGAGACTCGTGACGCGGATGGGCCAGATCGGATCCTGCCCGCCGCTCGAGCACCCGAGGCGCGCGGTCCAGTCAGATGGGTGGGTCCGCATCGTTGGTCTCTCGAGGTTGGTCGAGGTGGGGCCTTGACGCCGGCCGTCGGCTCTCCAGACAACCGCCGACCCCCTGACGTTAGTCCCGGAATTCGGTCTCGCTAACGATTCCGTCGTCCCGCTTGTCCGAGACGATGGTCCCCCGTCGCCTCGGGAGGCTTCTCCCCCCAGCGCTCAAACCGGGGCGGCGGGGACCGCTTCGCCCCGGCAGGAGCCTGCCTTGCGGCAGGTGATGGCTGGTCGCCGCGATGCGCCCATCGGCCTGTCAGGCCTGTCAGGCCGCTAGGCGCGGCGCGCGCCTCCGCAGTAAGAATGGCGGCCGTCGTCGGCAGCCACCCCGGGAGTCGTGAGGTCGTCATGGGATCGAGCCAGAGCGTGCGCATCGCGGACCTGATGGAGAAGAGCGGCGTGGGCTTCGGCACGAGCGGGGCCCGCGGCCTGGTCACGGCGATGACCGACCGCGTCTGCTACGCCTACACCGCCGGCTTCCTGCGCTACCTGGCCTCGCGCCGGAAGATCGTCCCCGGCGACCGCGTCGCGCTCGCGGGCGACCTGCGGCCGTCGTCCCCGCGGATCCTGCGCGCCTGCGCCCTGGCGGTGCGCGACCAGGGCTTCGTCCCGGTGAACTGCGGCGCCATCCCCACCCCGGCGGTGACCGCCTGGGGCATCGCCCAGCGCATCGCCAGCGCCATGGTCACCGGCAGCCACATCCCGGACGACCGCAACGGCATCAAGTTCAACGGCCCGGAGGGCGAGATCCTCAAGGAGGACGAGGCCGGCATCCGCGAGCAGGAGGTGCCCCTCCCCGCCGTCTTCGACGCGAGCGGCGCCCTGGCCGCGCCCTTCGAGCCGCCGGCCGTCGACGGCGCGGCGCGCGACTTCTACCTCGCGCGCTACCGCGACTTCTTGCCCGCCGGCTGCCTCTCCGGGGCCCGCGTCGGCGTCTACGAGCACTCCAGCGTCTCGCGCGACCTCTTGGTCGAGGTGCTCCAGGGCCTGGGGGCCGAGGTCGTCCGGCTCGCCCGCTCGGACGCCTTCCTTCCGGTCGACACCGAAGCGGTGCGCCCGGAAGACGTCGCGCTGGCCCGCAAGTGGGCGGCCGAGGAGAGGCTCTTCGCGCTCTGCTCCACCGACGGCGACGGCGACCGGCCGCTCGTCGCCGACGAGAAGGGGGCGTGGCTGCGCGGCGACGTGGCGGGCATCCTGGTCGCGAAGTGGCTGGGCGCGGACGCGGTCGTCACCCCGGTCTCCAGCAACACCGCCGTCGAGAAGTGCGGCTGGTTCGGCGAGGTGGTGCGCACCCGCATCGGATCGCCGTTCGTCATCGCCGCCATGCAGGCCTCGCAGGGCCGGCGCGTGGTCGGCTACGAGGCGAACGGCGGCTTCCTCATCCAGAGCGCGATCGAGCGGGAAGGCCGCCGCCTGGCTCCCCTGCCGACGCGCGACGCGATGATCGTGGCCCTCGGCCTGCTGCTGCTCGCGCGCGAGCGCTCCCTGTCGCTCTCCGGGACCCTGGCGCTCCTGCCCGCCCGCCACACCGCCAGCGACCGCCTCAAGGAGTTCCCGACCGCGCTGGCCAAGGCCCGCATCGGCGAGCTGAGGAGCAGCGAGGCGGCCGAGCGGGTCTTCGGCGCGGACTTCGGCAAGGTCGCCGGCCTGGACGAGACCGACGGGCTGCGCCTCACCTTCGCCAGCGGCGAGATCGTCCACCTGCGCGCCTCGGGCAACGCCCCGGAGCTGCGCTGCTACAACGAGGCCGGCAGCCCCGAGCGGGTGGCGGCCATGAACCGCCGCTGCCTGCAGATCCTGGCTGGCTGGCGGTAGTGCCGCCGGAGGAGCCCGCCGGGCAATCCGTGGCGGGCCCGGGGGCCAGGGTGGTAGACATCGAGCTATCGCGCCCGCTCGTGACCAGCCGATTCGGCCGGGCGCCTCACAGGTGAAGACATGAACACGTTCTTCGCGGTCGTCCTGGCCGGTGGGTCGGGAACGCGATTCTGGCCGCTGTCCCGCGAGAAGACGCCCAAGCAGCTGCTGCCGATCGCCGGCGACGACACCCTCCTGCAGCAGACGGTCAAGCGCATCCTCCCGCTCATCCCCCGCGAGGACGTCTTCGTCGTCACCCACCCCTCGCTCTTCGCGGACGTCAGCGCGCAGCTCTCGGAGCGGTTCGGGGAGTCCTGGGACCAGAACATCGTCACCGAGCCGGAGGCGCGGAACACCGCGCCGGCGCTCGGCCTGGCGGCGCTCCACCTGCAGCGGCTCGCCCCCGACAGCTGCATGGTGGTGCTCTCCACCGACCACGTCATCCGCCGCGGCGACCTCCTGCCGGCGCTGCTCACCAAGGCGCGCGACGCCGCCGGGCGGGGGCACATCGTCACCATCGGCATCCGCCCCGCCTGGGCGGAGACCGCCTACGGCTACATCCGCGCGGGGGCCGCCTGCCCCGGCGAGGACGCCACCGGCGCCCGCAGGGTGGAGGCGTTCGTCGAGAAGCCCGACCTGCAGACGGCCGAGGGCTACCTCGGGCACGGCGGCTACTACTGGAACAGCGGGATCTTCGTCTGGAAGACGGCGACGCTGCTCGAGGAGATCAAGAAGTACGCGCCCAAGCTGCACGGCGCGCTCGAGGAGATCCGCGCCAGCCTCGGCACCGAGCGCGAGGACCAGGTCATCAAGGACGTCTTCTCGCGGCTCGAGCCCATCTCCATCGACTACGCGGTCATGGAGCGTACCGAGCGCGCCGCGGTCATCCCCGCCGAGATCGGCTGGGCGGACGTCGGCAGCTGGGCCGCCCTGGAGCAGGTCTCCCAGCGCGACAGCGCGGGCAACGTCATCACCGGCAACGTCATCGACATCGACAGCAAGGGCTCGATCGTCCACGCCGAGAAGCGCCTGGTCGCCACGGTCGGGCTCGACGGGGTGGTGGTGGTCGACACGCCCGACGCGGTCCTCGTCTGCAGCAAGGACCGCGTCCAGGACGTCAAGGAGGTGGTGGAGCAGCTGCGCCAGCGCAAGGGCAGCGAGCACCTGGTGCACCGGACCGTGCACCGCCCCTGGGGCTCGTACACCGTCCTCGAGGAGGCCGAGCACTACAAGATCAAGCGCATCACCGTGCGCCCCGGCGGCCGCCTCTCGCTGCAGATGCACCGCCACCGCAGCGAGCACTGGGTGGTGGTCTCGGGCACCGCGACCGTCACCAACGGCGACAAGGTCTACGACGTGCACCCGAACGAGGGCACCTACATCCCGATGACCACCCGGCACCGCCTGGAGAACCACGGGCGGATCCCGCTGCAGATCATCGAGGTGCAGAACGGCGAGTACCTCGAGGAGGACGACATCGTCCGCTTCGAGGACGACTACCACCGCACCGAGAAGACCCGGCCCTGGCTGCCCAAGGTCGAGCCCCGGAAGTCGTAGTCGGCGCGGCTTCGCCGCGAGCCTGTCGGACGAAAAGGTGGCCAGCTTTTTTGGCGGCGCGGCCCCGCGGCGCTACGATCCTCGGGTCCCCATGACGACCGAGCTCAAGGCGCTGCGCTTTGCCATGCCTCCCTCCAAGGGGAACCGCTTCGTCCACTCGGCGCCGCAGCTGCTCGAGCTGCTGCTGGAGCGCACGCTCGCCGAGTTCAAGCCGCGGGTCCACTCGTGCCCGGACTACGCCGCGCTCACCGCCGAGGTGATGGCGCACACGAGCGAGGTGGCCTGGGCCCCGCCGGTGCTGTGCGCCAAGGTCGAGCAGGCCGGCGGGCTGATCGTCGGGCGCTTCGAGCGCCGGGGCCTGGGCACCTACCGCTCGGCGCTCGTCACCTCCAAGCAGAACCCGGTGGCGCTGTCGCCGACCTCGACCGGGCTGCGCGCGGTGTGGGTCGACCCGGACTCGACCGCCGGGTACCTGCTGCCGCGGGCGCACCTGCACCGGTTGAAGATCGACCCGGCCCACGCCTTCGCGAGCGAGCACTTCGCCAAGAGCTTCGAAGCCGCGCTCGAGGCGGTCGCGCAAGGCCAGGCCGACCTGACCGCGGTCTACTCCACCCCGTCCCAGGTCGCCCAGCAGCGCACCGCGCTCGAGGACCTGCCGCACGGGCTCAAGGAGAAGCTGCAGATCCTCCGGTTCACCGACGAGGCGCCCAACGACGGGATCGTCGTTTCCCCGGGACAGGACAAGTCGGCCGCGGCGGGCATCCGCGACCGGCTGCTGGCCGCCTTCTCCGATCCCTCGGCGAGCTACGTGCTCAAGCAGGTCTTCAACGCCGACAAGATCGCCCCGGTCCTGCCGCACGCCTACGACGCGCTGCTGCGGATGTCCGGGAAGTAGTTCCCCCGGGCGGCCCGCCCGCGCGCCCGCGGGAGCACCGGGCGGAGCGCCCGAGCAGGAGCCAGGCCGCGGCCTGGGGTAGGCTTTCGACCATGCTCTCCGCCGGTGAAACCCCTCGCCACGCGCAGTCCTTGCTCGCCCTGCTGGCCTCGGCCCTGCTCTTGCTCTGCGGGACCGGGTGCTGCTGGTTCAGCAACAACCTCGTGAACACCGGCGACGGCGTCGACCTCTACGGCGAGTTCGAGTTCGCCGGCGGCGTCCAGCCCAGCACCGACCTGGTGGTGGCGGTGGTCGCTCCCTGCGCCAAGAAGGAGCACTGCTACGACGTGAACACGGTGGAGAAGGACAGCCTCAGCGGCGGCTGGCACTACGGCGTCATCGTGCCCCCCGGCGACTACGAGCTGCTGGTCTTCGCCGACCGCAGCGGCGACGGGAAGATCAACCGCAACGACCTCGTGGGGCGCGCCCCGGTCCACGTCCCGAAGGGCGCGGAGGCCGCGGGGATGGTCGAGGGCCCCGCCCTGAAGGTCGACCTCGCCAACCCCACCGACGCAGGCTTCCACGTCGACCTCAAGGAGCGGCACGTCCCGACGCTCTGGCCCAGCCTGCGCGACCGCTTCTTCGACAAGAAGTGGGGGCTGCGCGGGCTCGTCTGGCCGGCGTGGGGCCTGCGGCACACCGACAACGAGTTCCTCTTCGGGCTGGGCGCCGACAGCGAGCCCAGGCCCGCCGAGAAGGACCGCCGCGCCCGGCTCGCCAAGCGGCTGGCCAAGAAGGTCAACGCGTCGAAGGTGCAGGTGCTCTTCGTGCACGGCGTGCAGGACACGCCGCTGGGCTTCGACGCGCTCTCCCAGCTCGACCCGGCGCGCTACCAGCCCTGGTTCTTCTTCTACCCCTCGGGCCTGGGCCTCGCGCAGCTGGGCGAGGAGCTGGCGATGGTCGTGGAGACCCTCGCCGAGAAGGCGGACACCCTCCTGGTGGCGCACAGCATGGGCGGGCTCGTCTCGCGCCAGGCGCTCAAGAACCTCGCCGCCGGCAACCCGGCCAAGTTCCCGCTCAAGGGCTACGTCTCGCTGGGCACGCCCTACGGCGGCATGGACTCGGCCAACGGGATGAACAACATCCCCGTGTCGCTACGGCCGTACGTCAAGCGCCAGTCGCTGTTCGACGTGCAGCCCGAGGGCCCGTTCATCGCCGAGCTCTACCAGGGCGCCTACCCCGAGGGTCTGCCGTTCTACCTGTTCTGGGGCAACGCCCGCGGCGACGGGGACGGGACGGTCTCGAAGGCGAGCGCCACCGACCCGCGGGCCGCCTCGCGCGCCGTCGACGTGTGCGACTACTACCTCGACCACGTCGGGATGCTGGCCAACGGGAACGAGCCGCCGGTCGCGGGGCTGCGCGGCGACTTCCAGCTCGCCCTCGACAACCTCGCCAGCGGGAAGCCCGGTCTCATCTGCTCGGACAAGGCAGCCAAGCCCTGAGGCCGCCCCGGATCCGGGGCGCGAAGGAATCGGCCGAACGTCAGCGGGTGCCCGGGGGCCGAAGAGCCCGAGCCCCCGCCCGAGACCGCGGCCAGCTCCGAGAGCCGCGTCCGCCGCCAGGGTGACGGTTCGGGGGCCAGCCCACTTGCAGTGGGCTTCGAGCAAGTAGCCGGGGGCTTTTCAGCCCTGCTGTCACCCCACATCTCTTCCAGAGATCCTCACCGGTTCCCCCGCATGACGGCGGCGATGGGTAGAGCCCGGCCTCCGTGCCGGGGCCGTGTCGGTCGGTTGGTCGGTTAGGCGTGCCAGCGGCCGAGAAAGGCCGCCCCCGCCACGGAGGGCGGGCTCTACCCACCTTCCGCCGACTGAAGATGTGGGGTGACTGCAGGCTTTTCAGCCCCCGGGTTGCGGGCGGACAGGCCGTGCGCCGGGACCCATTCCATCCCGAGAATCCCTTTCGCGCGCCGCCCGTTGATGGAGGTGCTGAACCTCAGGAGGGAGCAGACCCTTGGCGCGACGCAGCATCCCGAGACTCGGCGCGGGCTCACGCTACGCATTGGCGGTCGCCGCCGCGGCCGGGACGCTGCTCGCCGCCCGGGCCCTCGAGAATCCCGTCCAGGGCGTCTTGCTCACCATCCCCGTCCTCGTCACCGTCCTCGTCGCTCTCGGCCTGGGCGCGGGGGCCGGGCTGGTCGCGAGCCTGCTGATGGGGGTCGGCCTGTCGCTGCTGGAGGTGGCGGGCGGGTCCTTCGCGCTCGCCGGCCGGCGCGAGGTCGCCCGCCTGGTGGCCTACCTCGTGTCGACGCTGGGCGTGGTCGTCGTCGCCGCGATGCTCGGCCGCACGCGGGGCAAGCTCTCGCAGGCCAAGGCCCAGACCGAGCAGGCGCTCTGCGACCTGCAGGCGCACGCCGAGCGGCTCTCGCGGCTGACGGAGAACTCGCCGGAGGCGATCGCCCGGTTCGACCGCGAGCTGCGCCACACCTTCGTCAACGAGTACGGCGCGCGCGTCTACGGCAGATCGCGATCCGAAGTGCTGGGCCGAACCAACGCCGAGCTGGGCCTGCCCGCCGACAAGGTGGCCTTCTGGAACGAGCATTTCGGCCAGGTCTTCGCCACCGGCCGGCAGCAGACCGTCGACTTCGACTTCGACAGCCCCACCTTCGGGCACCAGCACTTCTCCTCCCTCTTCGTTCCCGAGGCCGACGCGCTGGGCCACGTCGGGTCGGTCCTGGCCATCACCCGCGACGTCACCGAGCTGCGGCGCGCGGAGCAGACCCTGCTCCGGGAGCGCGACTTCATCGCCGCGGTGCTCGACACCACCGCCAGCGTCGTCGCGGTCTTCGACGGCGACGGGCGGATCGTGCGCTGCAACCGGGCCGCCGAGGCCGCCACCGGCTACACCTCCCGCGAGCTGCTGGGGATGTCCTGGGCCGACCTGGTCCCCGCCGAGGAGATCTCCCCGGTGCAGCAGACCTGGGACGAGCTCGCCCTGGACGGCTCTCCCAACCAGCGCGAGAACCACTGGCGCGCCAAGGACGGGTCGCTGCGGCTGTTCGCCTGGTCGAACACGGCCGTCACCGGCGAGGCGGGGCGCCCCTCCTTCGTCGTGGCCACCGGCATCGACGTCACCGAGCGGGCGCGGGCGGAGGCTGAGCTGCGCCGCTCCGAGGAGCACCGCCGCCTCGCCCTCGAGGGCGCCGCGCTGGGCACCTGGGACTACGACCTCGTCCACGGCGCGGTCTACTTCGACGAGCGCTTCAAGGCCATCCACGGCGTCGTCGAGGGCGACCAGATGCCCTGCCCGGAGATCGTCTCCTCGCTGGTGGACGCCGAGGACCGGGCCCGGGTCGACGCCGAGGTCCGGCAGGCGATCGCCAGCGCAGACCCGTTCGAATCCGAGTACCGGCCCCATCCGCGCGGAGTCGTCCGCTGGGCCCACGCCAGGGGCCGGGTGATCTTCGCCGGCACCGGCCCTGCGCGCCGCGCGGTGCGCTTCGTGGGCACGGTGGCCGACACCAGCTCCGCCCGCGAGGCGGACGAGGCGCTGCGCGAGAGCGAGGCCCGCTTCCGCCAGCTCGCCGACTCGATGCCCCAGGTGATCTGGACGGCGCGGCCCGACGGGACGGTCGACTACTACAACGAGCGGGTGCGCGAGCTGTCCGGCGCCAGGCGCCTCGACGACGGATCCTGGCAATGGGAGGCGGTCCTCCACCCCGACGACGCCCAGGCGACCGAGGAAGCATGGACGTGCGCCCTGCGCACGGGCGAGCGCTACGAGCTCGCCCACCGCATCCGGCGCGCCGACGGGCAGTACCACTGGTACCTGAGCCGCGGGCTGCCGGTGCTCGACGCCGCCGGGCGCGTCGTCCGCTGGTTCGGCACGGCCACCGACATCGACGCCCAGAAGCAGGCCGAGGAGGCGCTGCGCGAGGCCGACCGGCGCAAGACCGAGTTCCTGGGGATGCTCTCCCACGAGCTGCGCAACCCGCTCGCCCCCATCCGCAACAGCCTCTACGTCATCGACCGCGTGCCGCCCGCGGGGCCGCAGGCCAGGCGGGCGCACGAGGTCATCGGGCGGCAGGTCGCGCACATGAGCCGGCTGGTCGACGACCTGCTCGACGTCACGCGCATCTCGCGCGGCAAGATCCGCCTGCAGCGCGAGCCGGTGGACCTGTGCGTGATCGTCCGCCGGGCCGCCGAGGATCACCGCTCGCTGTTCGCGACCGCCGGCCTGGACCTGGAGATCGCCGAATGCTCCGGCCCGCTGCCGGCCTTCGGCGATCCGACCCGCATCGCCCAGGTGGTGGGCAACCTCCTGGCCAACGCGGTGAAGTTCACGCCCCGCGGGGGCCACGTCCGCCTGTCGCTGAACCGCGAGGGGCCGGGCAGCGCGGCCATCCACGTCGAGGACGACGGGGCGGGCATCGCGGCGGGGCTGCTGACCCAGCTCTTCGAGCCCTTCGTGCAGGCCGAGTCCACGCTGGACCGCACCAAGGGCGGGCTCGGGCTCGGCCTGGCGCTGGTGAAGGGCCTGGTGGAGCTGCACGGCGGACGCGTCTCGGTGCACAGCGACGGCGCGGGCCGGGGAGCGCGGTTCACGGTGAGGCTGCCGCTCGAGCAGGCCCCTGCGCCGCTGACGCTGCCCGACGCCGCCCGCCCGGGCCCGGCGGCGCGCGGTTCGGCTCGCCGGATCCTGGTCATCGAGGACAACGCCGACGCCGCGGAGACACTTCGCGAGGCGCTGGAGCTCAACGGCCACGAGGTGGCGGTCGCCAACGAGGGCCCGGAGGGCGTGATGAAGGCCAAGGCGCTGCGGCCCGAAGTCGTGGTCTGCGACATCGGCCTGCCCGGGATGAACGGCTACGAGGTGGCGCGCGCCATCCGCGCCGACCCCGCGCTGCGCGGCACCTCGCTGGTGGCGCTCAGCGGCTACGCCCAGCCCGAGGACCTCGAGCGGTCGCGCGAGGCGGGGTTCTTCCGGCACCTGGCCAAGCCGCCGGATCTGGGCGTGCTGGAGAGGACGCTGGACGAGGCGGCCGCGGCGGCACTCGGTGAACGACCGGGCGAGGCTCGGCGCTTGTTGTCGTCGTGGACTTAGGTCCCTTCGTCGCTGCTTTTCGATCCGGTGACGCGAGGGGCTTCGCCAGTCCTCGGACCCGGCCCTGACGCGCTTCTGCTTCTAGGAAGGCGGGAGCTAGGGTCAGTCCTCGAACGGCACGCCGTCGCCCGCCCTCACGCGCCCGCTCCCTCCCCTGGGCGCGCGCTTGCGGTCCGTCTCCTCGGCGAATTCGTCGTCCGGCTCCATGTCCCGCGTCGCCAGGTTCTCCAGTTGGCTCACGAGCCCCAACACCCCGAGCATCCCGGCATACACTCCGATGCGCGTCGTCGCTTTCCCTCGCTCCGCCTCCGCCACCGTCTTCCGCGACACGCCGACCTGCTGCGCGACCGTCTCGATCGAGAGTTCCCGCCGCAGCCGCGCTTCTCGAAGGTGCTCTCCCAACACGGCGAGCGCTCGCTTCACTTCATCCTGGGAGGTCGAGGGGGTCCTGGCGGGCATGGCTGGATAGTGCTCCTTGCAGGGGACGTTACGGAGAGCAATGGCCGTTCGAGCGGACATTATAATGGGCTCTCCGGGTTACATTAGCCAAGGGCCCCGGTGGAGGCAGGCCTAGGTGCCTGCTCGCCGACTGCCTGCGCCTGCCGCGGCGACTCTCGCCCAAGGCCGGTGTCCTCGCGCCGCCACAACATCCTTTTTCGTATTGGCCGGGACCCGCAGCGGGACCTCGGGCAAAGGCAGTCTCCGCGGGGCCGACGCCGGAAGCGCCCGAGCGGGCGGCAATGGCTGGAACTGCGCCGCCGCGAAGCTGCTCCTCGACCCTCGCGCCGCCGCAACATCCTTTTCCGTATTGGCCGGGACCCGCAGCGGGACCTCGGGCATAGGCAATCTCCGCGGGGCCGACGACGGAAGCGCCCGAGCGGGCGGCAATGGCCGGGAACTGCGCCGCCGCGAAGCTGCTCCTCGACCTCCTACCGGGCCTTCTTCGCCGGCGCCTTCACGGGCGTGGCCGTGAAGTACACGTCGTTGTTCTGCAGCCGCATGACCTGCAGCACCGCGGCGCGGAAGGCCTGGTAGTCGGCCACCGCCACGCCCGGGCATCGGCGCAGGTATTCGGTGCGCACGACCACCTTGCGCGCCTCGGACTTCACCTTGCGGTGGTACGAGAAGCAGGCGTGCTCGACGGCGAGGTCCTTGGGCGGGCGCTCCACCTGGAACCCCTCGGGGAGCGTGGCCTCGAGGTCCAGCTGCGTCGAGTCGGGGGCCCCCAGATCGAGCGGCGTCTCGCGCTGCGAGAGCGCCGCCACGCCGTACAGCGGGAACGACCCCGGCATCACCAGGCGCAGGCCGTCGCCTTCCGGCCGCAGCGACTGCGAGACGTCGCTCTCCAGGCTGACCTCGATGGGGTGCCAGGTGTCGTCCTTGTCGCGGCAGGAGGCCTTGCCCGGCGTCGAGGACGGGAAGAGCGAGGTGGCGATGCTCTCGTAGATCTTCCGGGCCTCGCCCTCGTTGCGCAGGGTGTGCCGCAGGTTCATGGCCTTGCCGCCGCGCACCGCCATCTCGTCCACGGCGGTGGCCTTGGAGTCCGAGGCCACCTCCACGCGCACGCGGTGGCGGACGAACTGCAGCGTCGGGTCCTGGTAGGGGATCTCGCGGAACTCCCAGCGCTCGCCGAAGGGGTCCATCACCAGCGCCAGCGCGCCCTGGTCGTCGGGCCGCAGGTTCCCCATGTCCAGCCCGTCGGCGGTGGGGTCCATGAAGAACGGCTCTTCGATGCCCTCCTGCGCGGGGACGTAGGCGATGGCGTGGTTGAACTGCTGGTTGGGGATGTCCCGGTGCACGCGGCCCTCGGGGGTGGTGCGCAGGATGGCGAAGTGCAGCGCGAGCCCGGCGCGGCGGGCCATCTGCACCAGCAGCACCGCCTTGTCCTTGCAGTCGCCGTAGCCGCGCTCGAGCACCACCGGGGCGGCGTGCGGGCGCACGCCCGCGATGGTGGTCTCGTAGTCCTGCTGGTAGCGGACCTCCTCGGCGACGTGGTGGAAGAGGCGGTCCAGCCTCTCGCGCGGCGTCGCGGCGCCCGCCAGCAGCTGGTCCACCAGCGCGTCGAGCGCCGGGTTGGTGCGGAAGGCGTCGGCGAGCAGCGCCCGCTCGAAGCGCACGTAGTCGTCCCAGCCCTCGACGGTGGAGACCTCGACGTGGGCGAGCAGGTCCTGCGCCGGCGGCATGTTCGGCTCGTGGACCAGCGGCGCGGTGTGGGTGGCGCGGAAGATCACGACGTCGCGGCCGCCCTCCTCGCGGCGCTCGCGCGTCACCGGCCCCACCACGGCCTCGTGCAGCGTGCGGCCGCGCTCCAGCAGCAGGACCCACGTCGCGTCCTCGTGCTGGCGCGAGACCGACTGGAAGTACCAGCTGGAGGCGAAGGCGCGCGGGACGAAGCGCGGCGGCGGCGAGTAGTGCACGTACTGGACGACGGTGCGCGAGCCGACCTGCAGGGTGCGGAAGCGGACCTCGCCGCCGCGGATGGACGAGGCCTCCTGGCGCTCGCCGTCGGCGCCCACCGACCAGGCGCGGAGGATCTTCAGCGTCCCGGCGGTGGGCAGCCGCTCCAGGGTCATGGCGTCGCGGCCCTTGTCGTCGAGCGCGAGCTTGACGTCGGTGACGACGCGGCGGGCGCTGCCGTCGGCGTTGACCTCGGTGACCTCGTGGTCGAGCAGCAGCGCCATCTGGCTGCCGGGGAAGGCCTGGGGGCGGGCCGCCAGCGCCCGGTCGATCTCCGCGTCGCCGGGCACGTAGCGCTCGAGGGCGCCCAGCTTCACCGGCTCGAGCGACTCCATCCGCTGGGCGAGCACGGCGTTGTTCGGGTCGCGCTGCAGCGCCAGCCTCCAGGCGGCCACGGCCTTGGCCTTGTCGCCCTGCTCCCAGGCCAGGCTCCCCAGCCGCTCGTGGGGGCGCGCGAACTCGGGGCCCATCCGCGCGGCCTGCTCGTAGAAGCCCCTCGCCTCCTCGAGCTTCCCGCGGCGCCGCGCCAGCTCGCCCTGCTCGAGGACGAAGCCGGGATCCGAGGGGAACAGCTCGCGCAGCTTCTGGACGGCGCGCTCGCCGGCGTCGAGGTCGCCGCGGCGCCGCGCGGCCTTCAGGAGCTCGACCCAGGAGGCCTGCTCGCTGGGCTCGAGCGCCACCGCGAGGGTGAGGCACCTCTCGGACTCGTCCAGGTAGTCCTGCGCCTCCAGGCAGTCGGAGCGCTGGCGCAGCGCCCAGGCCCAGTCCGGCCAGCGCGCGAGCGTGTCGGCGAGCAGCCGGCAGCGGTCGGTCTGCCAGCCGCGCTTCTGGAAGTAGTCGGCCAGCTCGACCCGGGCGCCGCGGCTGCCGCCCAGCGCCGCCGCCGCCTCGAGGTCGGCCTGCGCGCGGTCCCAGAGCTTCTTCTGCGCGAAGTAGCGCCCGCGCTTGGTCAGGAACGCGCCCGCCTTGCCGCCGGTGGCCTTCACCCCGCGGTCGAGCAGGTCGATGGCCTTGCCCAGCTCCTCGTTGTCCCAGTAGGCGAGCGCGGCGAAGTAGGTGACGAGCAGGTTGTCCGGGTGCGCCGCCAGCAGCTGCTGGAGGGCGGCGAGGGTGGGCCGGCTGCGCCCGTCCCGCGCCAGCAGCCGCGACTCGAGGAAGCGCTGCCTCGCCTCGGGCCCGCCGGGCGCCGGCCCGGGGCGCAGGGCGTCGGCGGGCTTGCGGGCCTGGCCGCGCGGGGTGGGCTGGGCCCGGGAGGAGAAGGTCAGCCCGGCGCAGGGCGCGCCGTCCTCGCAGGTCAGGCGCGCGCGCACGGCCCACATCCCCTTGCGGTGCGCCGACTTGACCAGGATCTTGTTCCACCCCGGCTGCAGCGCCACCGGGGCGACGAGGTTGTCGAAGTCGGCGGCCGCGACCTGCTCCTCGGAGAGGACCAGGGCGTCGTTGAAGAAGGCGCGGGTGGGCGAGCTGGAGCTGAGGCGCAGCTGCGCGGTCCGCTCGCGGTCGCTCTTCACCCAGGTGGCGAGGTAGGCGACGCCGAAGTCGCGCGCGCCCAGCACGCGGTCCAGCGCGACGTTGCCAAGGCGGGTGGGGTTGGCGCGCCGCCAGCGCAGCGGCACCAGCGGCCCGGGGACCTCGGCGTTCAGGTCGACCCTCTCCTCCGGCGGGTAGACCGTGAAGAAGCCCTTGCCCTGGTCGTTGTCGAAGGAGCCCACCACCGCCCAGTCGTAGATCATCCCCACGCTGGCGATGAGTGCCTCCTCCTCGGGGAACCGGGCGATCCGGTCGTCGTAGGAGGCCAGGCGCGCGGCGGCCAGCGCGCGCACGTCGGCGCGCGGGTGGCTCAGGCGCAGCTGCTCGAAGAGGCGTGCGCTGGCGTCGCCCTGGGAGCGCGGCTCGGTGCCCAGCTCCGACAGGTAGAGCGCGGTGGCGTCGGCGTCGAGGTCGGCGGCCGCGGCGGCGAAGTGGCGCCAGGTGGCGTCGGCGTCGCCGAGCAGCAGGCTGGCCCAGGCCGCCACCTCGTGCGCCCGGGACGAGTCCGGGTGCTGGCGCAGCAGGCCCTCGGCGCGGGCGAGCGCCTCCTCCGGGGCGAGGCCATCGCCGTAGAAGGCCTCCAGCAGCGCGTCGATCTCGGGGGCGGCGCCGGCGTGGACGAGCGGGGGCGTCGACACCCGAGGGATCGGCGCGGTCGCACAGGCAGTGGCGACGAGCAAGCAGAGCGGTAGGGAGCGCATGGCGCGCAGAATGCCACCGATCCGAACGATGCGGATGCCCGCCTGCCTGGCCGCTCAGGGCTCGCGAAGGAAGAGCCGGATCAGGATTCCGCTCCGGGCCCGAGGGCCGAAGGCGCCTGCCTGAGCTTGGCAGGCGCCTGGTCCACGGAAGCGGACTACTTCTTCGCCTTCTTCTCGGCCTTCTTCTTCTGCTTCTCCTTGGTGGTGAGCTTCGGCTTGTTGGACTTGGAGACCTTCTGGGCGCCCTTGGGCATGGCTTCGACTCCGAATGAGAGGTGGTGTTCGACGACGTAGCGACACGACAGCCAGCACTATCGGCGAGAGGGGGCGCTTCCTCCAACAAGGAAACCCTCGCCCCTCGGCCCGCTTTCGAGGCCCGCCTCGGCCTCCCAATGGGGGCGGAGCCGCTGGATCGCGGTGCGGGCGCTCCGTCGCGGGTCGAGGTCCGGTGTACGCTCCCTGACGATTCGCGTCCCGGCCCGCGTGGCGGAAGAACCGCTCCCGGGCCGGCCGCTCCCGCCCCTGGAGTTCTGCTTGCGCCAAGCCCTGCTCGCCCTCGCCCTCGGACTCTTCGCCGTCGCCGTCGCCGGACCCGACCTCGCCCGCGCCGCCGAGCCCGCCGCGCCTCCCGCCCCGCCGGTGAGCAAGCAGACCGAGAAGTGCCTGGGCTGCCACGAGGCCGCGACCCCCGGCATCGTCGCCGACTGGCGCGCGAGCCGGCACTCGACGGTCACTCCGGAGAAGGCGCTCACGGCCCCCGCGCTGGAGCGCCGGATGAGCGCTGCGTCGGTCCCCGAGCCGATGGCCAAGGTGGTGGTCGGCTGCTTCGAGTGCCACGGCCAGCACGCCGAGGCGCACCAGGACAACTTCGGCCACTACGGCCAGAAGGTGAACGTCATCGTCACGCCCAAGGACTGCGCGACCTGCCACACCGAGGAGGCGGCGCAGTACGCCGGCAGCAAGAAGGCCCACGCGGTGGGGAACCTGACGAAGAACCCGGTCTTCGCCGCGCTGATGAACACGGCGACTTCGCTCAAGACCGCCAGGGACGGCAGGCTCGCCGCCGCCGCCGCGGGCACCGACGCCGCCAAGGCCGCCAGCTGCCTGGCCTGCCACGGCACCGAGATCAAGGTGAGGGGCCTGAAGACGATCGAGCTCGAGGACGGGCCGGTGAAGGTGCCCGACCTCGAGGGCTGGCCCAACCACGGCGTCGGCCGCATCAACCCCGACGGCAGCCTCGGCGCCTGCACCACCTGCCACCCGCGGCACGGCTTCTCGATCGAGGTGGCGCGCAAGCCCCACACCTGCGGCCAGTGCCACCTCGCGCCGGACGTCCCGGCCTACGAGGTCTGGTCCGAGAGCAAGCACGGCAACTTGACGCTCTCGCTCGAGGAGGAGTTCCACTGGAACGACGTCCCGTGGATCCCCGGCCAGGACTTCCGCGCGCCCACCTGCTCGAGCTGCCACAACGCGCTGCTGGCGGACCGGGACGGCAACGTGCTCGCGCCGCGCACGCACGACTTCGGCTCGCGGCTGTGGGTGCGCCTGTTCGGCCTGCCCTACACCCACGCGCAGCCGGTCAGCGGCGACACCAGCATCCTCAAGAACAAGGACGGCCTGCCGCTGCCCACCAGCTTCGCCGGCGAGCCGGTGGCGACCGGGCTCATCGACGCCCAGGAGCAGGCGCGGCGCAAGGCCGCGATGGGCAAGGTCTGCGGGGCGTGCCACTCGACGTCCTACACGCAGGGCCACTTCGCCAAGCTCGACGCCTCGCTCGCCGAGACCGACCAGATGACGCTGGCGGCGACGCGGCTGATGCAGACCGCCTGGAACAGGAAGCTCGCCGACAAGACCAACCCGTTCGACGAGCCGTTGGAGATGAAGTGGGTCGAGCAGTGGCTCTTCCACGCCAACGCCACCCGCCTCTCCGCGGCGATGGCCGGCCAGGACATGGCCGCCTTCAAGGCGGGTTGGTGGAACCTGACCAAGAACCTCAAGGAGATGGAGGCGACGGTCGCGGGGAAGAAGTGACGCCGCGCGCGGCCTGCGCCAGCAGGTAGGCCGCCGGCCGCATCGCCTGGACGAAGCCCGCGGGCGACAGCCCTCGCCCCGCGAGCCACGGAGAGAAGCGCAGGCGCGCCTGGTCCACCTTCACCCGCTCCACCAGCGTCACCCTGGCGATCGGCCGCCAGGCGGAGCGGCCCGCGCGCACCTCGAGCCGGAAGGCCCCCAGGCCGCGCTCCACCGCCCAGTCGAGCTTCGCCCAGCGGTCGGCCCGCGGCCCGCGGGCGCGCGACTCGGACACCAGCCTCAGGTCCACCACCCCCTGGCCGGCCGACCGGAAGGGCGACACGCCGTAGTAGTCGTTGGCCAGGAAGTCGTGCTGCCGCGTCGTCAGCGGCGCGAGCAGCGTGGTCCAGGGCTTGCGGACGGTCGCCAGCAGCAGGTCGAAGTCGTCCGGCTCGCGCTCGGCGTCCACCTGCCAGCTGCGGCGGAAGCGGATGGCCACGCCGAGCACGTCGGGCCACTCCCGCTGCTTCCACCAGGCCGCCGAGAGCCGCACCAGCGCCGGCCCGGCCAGGTCCTGGGACAGGGCGGGATCGGAGTCGAACGCCGCCAGCGGGCGCACGCTCGCCCGGTACACCACGCCGGTCGGATGGAAGAGCCGGCTCATGCGCGCCCGGGCGCCGGCGGCGGCCAGCGGCCCGAGCAGGAAGCCGGCGACCAGGCCCGCCTTGCGCGCGAGTTCCATGAGGCAAGCGTGCGCAGCGTCCGGCCCGGCGGCCACGCGATCCTCGCAGCCCTGGGGAGAAGCGCGCCGTCCGGCCGCTTCGGCGGGCCGCCGGGAGACGGGCTCAGGGTCGAGCCTCGGGGCGTCGGCGCAGCGGGCTGCGCTGGCGCGGTAACGTTGGGCCATGTTCGTCCGCCTCGTCGCCCTCTCCTGCGCTCTCGCCCTCTCGGCCACCGCCTCGGCGGCGGAGCACAGGGCCGCGCCGCCGAAGCCCGACACGGCGAGGGGAAACCGCATGCCCACCGCTCGCTTCACCCACGTCGGCACCTGGCTCGGCAAGCCGCCGCTCGCGGTCCTGTCCTTCGACGTCGCCCTGCGCAACCCGGGCCCGAAGGCGCACTGGCTGTTCCTGCCGCAGGCCGTGGGCACCGGCAGCTCGGGCGGCGTCCGCGGCGTCACGGTCTGGGAGCTGCCCGGCACTCCGCCCGCCTGGCTCTGGGAGCTGGAGGGGATGGGCGGCGGCTGGGCCGTGCGGCTGCCGCCGGGCGGCGAGGCGACCCTGCGCGGCTGGGGCCTGAAGTCCTGGTTCTCGCCGATCCCGAATTCGATCCCCGTCGAGGTCGTGCTCGCCGACGACCTGCTCGTCGGCGGCGAGCCCGTGGCGCGCTGGACCCGGGTGGAGCCGGGCGGCCTCGCCGTCGCGAGCCACGACGCGCGCATCGACCGGACGAAGTCGAAGGCGGTCGGCTTCCGCGAGGGAGCCAAGGGCGCCGACGGCTCGAGCGCCGAGAGCCCGCTCACCTTCGTGAACGCCGTCCGCAGCACCGAGCAGGCCGCCGTCCTGGGCGATCCCACGAAGGCCAGGCCGGCGCCCGCCCCCACCGCGATGCCCTGGCCGGATCGCTGGGCGCCGCTGCTGGGCAAGACCGTGGTCGTGGAGGGCAAGGCGCTGGACGCGAAGTCCGGGGCGCTGCTCGCCGGCGAGCGCGGCGAGATCTCCATCGACGGCGTCGACTCCTGGCCGAGCGGCTTCTACCAGGGCCTGCAGAACGGCGTGCGCCTGCGGGTCACCGGCACCGTCATCGAGCGCAGCGACCTGCCCGTCTTCGTGGAGAAGCCCGGCGAGCCGCGCCGCGCCGGCATCCCGGTCCCGGAGGGCACCGACCTGAAGAAAGCCGGCCGGCGCTACCTGCTCGCGGACGCCACCTGGACCCGGCTGGAGTGACGGCCGCCTTTCACAACTGCAAAGTAAAGTTTCGGGAAGGCTGTATTTTTCACTTCTGAAACAGTCTAATGGCGCCAACCCTTTGGAAACAGGCCGTCTTCGGTTTGGCGACCCCCTTGCTAGTGAAGTAGCTCCCGGAGGCCTCAGATGTTCGCCATCGCGACGCTGACATTCGAGCACCGGGTGATCGAACGGGCGCTGGTCGCGCTCGAGATGCTCGTCGACGAGGTCGCCTCGACCGGGCTGGACGGCCGCGAGGTCCTCAAGAACCTGGTCGACTTCCTGACCCGCTACGCCGACGAGATCCACCAGCCGAAGGAAGTCGGCATCCTCGTCGCGCACCTGGTGGAGAGCCAGCAGCCGGCGGCCTTCGGCCCCATCGCCGCGATGCTCGGCGACCACACGACGAGCCGCCAGGCCATCGACCGCCTCGCCGCCGCGGCCAAGATCGCCGAGCAGTGGACCGCGACGGAGATCGAGTTCGTCGCCCAGGCGGCCGTGGACCTGACCACGCTGCTGCGCGAGCACATGCAGCAGGAAGAGGCGCTCTTCTACGACCTGGCCAACAAGGTCTTTGAGGACACCGAAGTGGCGAAGCAGATCGAGGAGGAGTTCGACCTCCACGCCAAGGAGACCGCTGCCCGCGCGCAGGAGCTGTCCGACGTGGCCGCGACGCTCGTGTCCCGCTGGGCCCCCGCCGACTCGTGGAAGCGGCCGACCGAGGACATCTACACCCGGCGCTTCATCTCGCCGATGTTCTCGAGCCTGATGGCGGGGTGAGGTTCTGCGCCCTAGGTCCTGAGCCGTAGGTTCCAGGCCTCGAGCCTTCGCCCCGACTTACGACTTACGGCTTGGAACCCCGAACCTTCGCCGGGCCTGCGACTCCCGCCCGCCTGGCCGTCACCACCCAGTCCAGGCACAGCAGCAGCGCCAGCAGCAGCAGCGGCAGGACGCTGCGCTCCCGGTCCGCCGCGATGCGCCCCACCGGCAGCGCCGAGGCCACCGTCCCGCTGGCGCGATCCGAGAGGTCCGACTCGCGCCGGTCGATGGAGAGCACCTCCAGTTCGTCCTGCGCCTTGCCGTCCGCGAGCAGCCTGTAGCTTCCGGGCACTCCCGGCGCCGGCAGCCGCAGCGTCCCCACTCCGCGCAGCGGCAGCTCGCCGCCGGGCCCCGCCAGCGCCCACCTGGCTCCCGCGGAGACGTTGGCCGAGAGGTCCTCGTCGAGCGCGACGCCGTGGCGCGCGAAGCCGGGCAGCGCCTGGCGCCGCAGGGCGAGGAGGTTGGAGAGCATCACCGGCCAGGCCGCCAGCCGCCCCAGGTTCGACCTCCCGAGATCGACGTTGAGGTGGATGACCGGGCCGGGGTCCTCGCTGACGAGGATCGCCTCGCCGGCGGTGAGCAGCGGCGTCCCCGGCACGCTGTCCCCGGCGGCCCAGACCAGGCCTTCGAGAGGGACCGAGTCGAGCAGCGGGTGGCGCCGGTCGGCGAAGAAGGGCCCCACCAGCGAGCGGGTCTCGCCCTTGGCGCCGAGGGCAATCGTCCACGGCGCGGAAGAGGCGCTCTCCGGGCCGGCGAAGACCAGGTCGGCCGGCTCCGCCAAGCTCGCCGCCTCGTCCACCTTGAGGAAGCGCTTCACGTCCTCGGCCGCGGGACCTTCGGGCAGCTCCACGCGAACGGCGAGCGGGCGCACCGGCTGCGGCAGCAGGCGCACCTGACCGTCCGCGACCAGCGCGTCCTCGGGCAGCATGGCGGTCAGGACGCCGGAGTGCACGACCTCGAAGCGCAGCGCCTGCTCCTCGCCCGGCCCCAGGCTCGCCTTCGCGCTCGCCACCACCGTGCCGTCCGCGGCCCGGAGCTGCACCGGGATCTCCGCGCGCGACGGGCCGAAGTGCGCCACGCGCAGCGCCACCAGGGCCTTGCCCTGCCGGTCCGCGCGCGCCGCCGCCACGAAGGCGTCGTTCGGGAGCGGCGTTCCCACCGCGTGGACCTCCACTCCTTCGGGCGCGCTCTCCAGCGGCTTGTCGGTGATCAGCCGGAGGCGCGCGCGCGGCCCGGCCAGCTCCCGGGCGAGCGAGAGCGCCGGCGCGAAGTCGTGCGCCGGCCCGCGCGGCTGGAAGGCGAGCGAGGCCAGGCGCGAGGGCTCCGCGGCCGGCCCCTCGAGGATGCGCGGGCGCAGCCCGGACTCGACGACCGTCACCCGCCCGCCGTCCTCGTCGGCGAGATTCCTTGTGAGCGCCAGGGCCTCCTCGGCGGCGGTCCGCCCGGAGCCCGCCCTCGCGGACATCGAGAGGCTGCCGTCGAGGACGACGACGGTGTGGAGCTCGGCGCCCCTTCCGCCGCAGCGCAGGTCGGCCAGGAAGGCGGCCGCGGCCAGGGCGGCAGCGCACTCCAGCGCGAGGGAAGCCTCCCGCGAGAAGCGCTGGAGCTTGGGGCCGGCCTCGGCCTTCTGGTCGGGCGACGACCACAGGAACAGCGCGCTGACCACGCGGGGAGGCTGGCGCCGGCGCAGGAAGTACAGGCCGACCAGCAGCGGGACGGCGACGAGGGCCAGCAGGCCGAGCGGGGACCCGAGGTTCATGGCGGGGACAGGCCGGCCACTTTGCCGGTCGGCCCATTCTCACACGCCCGCGAGGAAAGACTGCGGGCGGGCGCTGCCACGTGCCCTCAAAATGCATCCGCCGGAGACCGAAGTCCCCGGCGGAAGGTACGGCGAGAGCTGGGCGCCTCGGATGAGTCGAGGGTCTGCAGCTCGTCGGAGATTCTCGCTGGCTGACTACGCCTTGCTGATGCAGTCGGTCGGGCAGACGGACTTGCACTTCTGGTCGCCGCCGGCCTTGGCGCACTCGTCGCACTTGGCAGCGTCGATGACGAAGGTGTTGTCGCCCTGGCTGATCGCCTGGTTGGGGCACTCGGGCTCGCACGCGCCGCAGTTGATGCACTCTTCGCTGATCTTGTTCGCCATTTGGGTCTCTCTCCAGGTCCTCGTGCGCCCTGTTGGATGACTGCTTTCGCGCACGGTGCGCCGAGCTACATAGCAGAAAAGCTGACGGGTTAGCCACTATCGCTGCGGGGGTGCCCAAGAGGTCGCGCACCCGCTCGGACCAACCTCGCCAGGCCCCTGATTCTTCCGCCTTTCTCACGCCCTTTTCGGGGCCTGGGAGCACGTCGGCTCAGGCCTTCGCCCGCCCGGCGAGCCCTGCCAGAATGCGGGCCAGGTCGCTGCGCCGGTAGGGCTTGAAGAGCAGCTCGGTGACCCCCGCGGCCCGGGCCTGCTCCGGGGTCACGCCGTCGGTGTAGGCGGTGGTCAGCACCACCGGCAACTCGGGCCGCCGCTCGCGCGCCTGGGTGGCGACCTGCAGCCCGCTCGCTCCCGCCATCCTCAAGTCGGTGAGCACCGCGTCGTAATCGGCCGCGCGCTGGCGCAGCTCCTCCATTGCCTCCTCCGCGCTCGAGCAGGTCTTCACGCAGTAGCCCAGCGACTCGAGGAGCTGGGAGGTGACCTCGCAGACCCTCCGCTCGTCGTCCACGACCAGGACGGTCCGCCCCGCGCCATCGGACTGGGCCGCGGGGGCCTCCTTTGCATCCGCGGCGGCCGACTCGCTGCGAGGCAAGAGGACCTGGAAGCGGCTGCCCTTTCCCACCTCGCTCTCCACCAGCACCGCGCCGCCGCAGCTGGTGACGATGCCGTGCACCAGCGCCAGCCCCATGCCCGTGCCCTGGCCCACCGGCTTGGTGGTGAAGAAGGGCTCGAAGATGCGCGCCAGGGTCCGCTCGTCCATGCCGCAGCCGGTGTCCTGGACCGTCAGGCAGACATGGGGCCCGGGCCGCGAGACCGACGCCGCCCGGGGATCCTCGGCGGCGAGGTCCTCCTCGATCAGGGACACCGTGAGCCGGCCACCGGCGGCGCCCATGGCCTGGTGCGCGTTGCTGAGCAGGTTCATGGCCACCTGGTGCATCTGCGCCGGGTTGGCCAGGACGGTCAAAGGCCGGTCCGGGACGTCGACGCTCACCTCGATCGTCTGGGGCAGCCCCGCGCGGACGAGCTTGACCGCCTCCTTGATCAGCGGCCCCAGCTCCAGCGGCTTGGCGTCGCCGTGCACCTGCCGGCTGAAGGTGAGGATCTGCCCGACGAGATCCGCGGCGCGCTCGATGGCTGCGACCAGCTGCTCCACCTGCGGGGTCGCCGGGCTGTCGGCGGGGAGCATCCCCTGGACGATGTCCGCGTACGCGAACATGTAGGTGAGGATGTTGTTGAAGTCGTGGGCGATGCCGCCGGCCAGGGTGCCCACGGCTTCCAGGCGCTGCATCCGCGCCACGCGCTGCTCCAGGCGGCGCTTCTCGCCCGCCACCCGGTGGGCCTCGCTCTGGTCGACGATGACCTCGAAGCCACCGGCGACCGCGCCGCCCGGACCGCGCAGCGGGGAGGCCGTCACCAGCCAGTGGCGGCCGGGAGCGAGCGGGCCGCCGTCCAGCTCGGCGCGCACCACCTCGCCCGTCTCCATCGCCTGCCGGACCAGGCACTGCGCCCCGCAGCGCGCGGTCAGGCCCGCCGCCGGGCAGCCGCCCCCGCCCCCGCCCACCGCGACGCCACCCGCCGCCTCGCGTTGGCGGGCCAGCTCCACGGCGGCGGTGTTGGCGTAGCGGACGACCAGCGAGGTGTCGAGCAGGCGCACGGCCACGGGCAGCGCGTCGAGCCGCGCGACGAAGGCGTCCACCAGCGCGTTGATGCCGTGGACCACCGGGCGGTAGTCGACCGAGACCGCCTCCTCGGACGCGCGCAGCCCCAGCTCGCCGCGCAGCACCGAGTCGCTCAGCCGGTTGAGCTGGGTGCCGACGGAGCGGATCGATCGGTGGATGAGCAGCGAGAGCAGCAGCGCCAGGACCCCCACGGCGATCGCCGACAGGACCAGCAGCAGCGCCACCTTGGCGTTGAGCGCCCGGTCGATCTGCGAGTCGATCTCCGCCTCGTCGATCTGCGCCACCAGCGCCCAGCGCCGGCCGACCCCTTCGAACGGGGCGAAGGCGGCGAGCACCGCGCGCCCATCCGTCTCGCGGGTGAGCCTCGAGCCCGTCTCGCCGGCGAGCGCCCGCGCCGTGGCGTCGTTGACTGGGCGCGCCGGGGAGGGCTCGTGGAAGGCGGCCTGGACGGTGCGCGACGGGTCGCGTGCGGAGTCGGAGCGCGGGCGCAGGTCGGGCCCGACGAGGTAGGTGTCGCCGCTTCGGCCCATCCCCGAGCGCTCGCCCATGATGGCGTCGACCTCGGTCAGCGAGATCTGCAGGGCCACCACGCCGGCGAGGGTCCCTTCCGGCCCCTCGATCGGTGCGGCCAGGAACTGCGCCGCGGCGTTGGCGGAGGGCGGGTACGGCCGCGTGTCGGAGAGCACCTCGCCGCGCGTGCGCAGCACCTCGAGCCAGACCTCGCGCAGCGCGGTGGGCTGGCCGGGGATGGCGGCGGCGAAGTCGCGCTCCTTCTCCACCGAGAAGCAGACCTCGCCGCTGCCGGCGTCGAGCAGGAGCAGGTCGTAGTAGCCGCGCCGGTCGACGAAGCGCGAGAGGTACGCGAAGTGCCGGTCGTGCACCGCGCGGTAGGCCGCCGGGGCCTCGAAGTTGCGCTTGTCGCCTCCGGAGAAGTGGCCGCCCGCCGCGCCGCCGTCCACCCGGAACGCCGCGTCGAGCTCGCGGAAGGCGGAGAGCAGGTACGGGTCGCGGGCGAGCAGGTCCACGTCTCGCCGGCGCTCGTCGAAGAACCGGCCGAGCTGTGCCGCCTTGATGTCACGCACCGACTCGAGCTGCCGGAAGGCCTGCTCCTTGAGCTCGGCGCGCCCGGCGCCATAGCTGACGAGCGCCCCGACGCCCATCGGCAGCAGCCCCGCCGCGAGGAAGGAGAGCAGCAGCAGCCAGCGGGTCGGGATGTCGCGGATCAGGGCTCGTCCCCGAGCTTGTAGCCCACCCCGCGCACGGTGCAGATGAGCCGGCCGGCCTCGCCCAGCTTGCGGCGCAGGCTCGAGACCTGGAAGTCCACCGCGCGCTCGGTCGGCTCGGGCTCGTCGCCGCGCACGCGCTCGAGGATGGCGGCCCGCGAGAAGACGTGGTGGGGCCTCGCGGCCAGCAGGTGCAAGAGGTCGAACTCGGTGCGGGTCAGCTCCAGGCGCCTGCCGTCGACGCGGGCCTCGCGCGAGTCGGGCTCGAGGTCGATGGGCCCGAAGTGGACGCGCGAGGGCGGAGCGGGCGCGGCACTCCCGGCGGCGCGGCGGCGCAGCAGGGCCTCGATGCGCGCCAGGAGCACCTTGGGGTGGAAGGGCTTGGTGACGTAGTCGTCGGCGCGGGTCTCGAAGCCGTGGACGATGTCGTCCACGCCGGAGCGCGCGGTCACCATCATCACCAGCGCCTTGGCCGTGTGCGGATCGCGCCGCAGCCGCTCGCAGGTCTCGTAGCCGTCGATGCCGGGCAGGTTCACGTCGAGCACGACCAGGTCGGGCGGGACGGAGCGGGCGCGCTCCAGCGCCTCCTCGCCGGAGGCCGCCACGTCCACCGCGTAGCCCTCGCGGTCGAGGATGAAGCCCAGGCTCGCGCGCAGGTTGGCCTCGTCTTCGACCAGCAGGACGCGCACGGATGTCATCGAAGGGCCGCCGGAGGAAAGGAACGCCCGCCGATTATCGAGGCCGCCGCGGGGCCCCACAACTCCCTCTCGCGACGCTCCCAAAGCGCCCACGCGATCCTCACGGCGCCCTCACGGAATCCTCACGTTCGGCTGCTACGGTCCGCGCCCGCTTCCCTCTCCTTCCCGAAACACCGTGAGGTGGCCGATGCCGCAGTTCGACACTGGAAACACTGGATTCATGCTGCTCGCCACGAGCCTGGTGATGCTGATGACGCCCGGGCTCGCGTTCTTCTACGGCGGGCTGGTGGGCCGCAAGAACGTGCTGGCGATCATGATGCAGAGCTTCGTCTCCATGGGCGTCACCACCATCCTCTGGTGGGCGGTGGGCTACTCGCTGTGCTTCAGCGGCGACGTGGGCGGGGTCGTCGGCAACCTGGACATGGCCTTCCTGCGCGGCATCACCCTGTCCACGCCGTACCCGGGCACGGCCAAGATCCCGCTGTTCGTCTTCTGCGCCTACCAGATGATGTTCGCCATCATCACCCCGGCGCTCATCACCGGCGCCTTCGCCAACCGCGTGCGCTTCCCGGCCTACCTGGCCTTCCTCGTCCTCTGGCTGCTCTGCGTCTACTTCCCGGCGACGCACATGGTGTGGGGCGGCGGCATTCTGCAGAAGTGGGGCGTGCTCGACTTCGCCGGCGGCATCGTCGTCCACGCCACCGCGGGCGCCGCGGCGCTGGCCTCGGTCTTCTACGTCGGCCGCCGCAAGGTTTCCGACCCCGGCTTCCACAGCGTGCCGCTGGTGGCGCTGGGCACCGGCCTGTTGTGGTTCGGCTGGTACGGCTTCAACGCCGGCAGCGAGCTGGCCGTCGACGCGGTGACCGGCCAGGCGTTCCTCAACACCGACATCGCCGCCTCCTTCGCCGGGCCGATCTGGATGTTCCTGGCCTGGAAGTTCGAGAACAAGCCCAAGTTCACCGGCCTGCTCACCGGCGCCGTCGCCGGCCTGGCCACCGTCACCCCCTGCGCCGGCTACGTGACCGCCAACACCGCCGTCCTCATCGGCTGCATCTCCGCCGTGGTCTGCTACGCCGCGGTCAACCTCAAGAACCGCATGAAGTGGGACGACGCGCTCGACGTCTGGGGCGTGCACGGCGTGGGCGGCGTGCTGGGCACCATCCTGCTCGGCGTCTTCGCCAGCAAGGCCGTCAACCCCGGCGGCGCCGACGGCCTCCTCGCCGGCAACACCGCGTTCTTCCTCAAGCAGGCCGCCGCGGTGCTCGGCTCCTCGATCTGGGCCTTCGGCTTCACCCTCGGGGCGCTCTGGCTCATCAACAAGTTCACCCGGGTCGTGGTGACCGAGGAGGACGAGAAGGCGGGCCTCGACTCCTCGCTGCACGGCGAGGGCGCCTACGACAACGACCTCGGCCATGCAGCGGTCTAGCGCCCTCTCCGCATCGGTCCTCGCCGCGCTCGCGCTCTCTTCCGTCCCCGCGCGGGCGCAGCAGGAGTCGGAATCCTCGGCGGCGACCTCCCCCGCCGCCGCCGAGGGTGCCGCTCCTCCGTCCACGGCCGCGGCGACGGCCGGGGAGCCCAAGGCCGAGCCGCTCGGGCTCGCGCTCGACCTGGGCGCGTCCTCGGCCTACGTCCTGCGCGGCTACAACATGTTCCAGAAGTCGTCGCAGTGGGACCCGCACGCCTTCCTCGCGCCGAGCATCACCTGGACCGCGGGGAAGACCGGGCTCTCCATCGGCTACTGGGGCGCCTACCAGTTCCTGGGCGACAACATCGGCCCGGTCATCGACGCCGGCATGGGGGCCGAGAACGACCTCATCCTGTCCTTTAGCCGCGAGATGGCGCCCGGCGTGGTGGCCGGGGCGGCCTTCACCGCCTACCTCTACCCGGCGGCGAAGAAGGCCGTGGCGGGCACCGACTTCCCGGTCTACCTGGAGCCCGCGCTCTTCGTGAACCTGAGCACCGTGGTCGACGTCGGGCTGCGGGTCACCTACTACCACGGGGTCCAGGACGCGATTGCGCCCTACCGCTACGTCTACCTGAACCCCACCGTCGGCAAGACCCTCGTGCTCTCCGAGCGGATCTCGCTGGCGCTCTCCGGCAGCGTGGGCCTCAAGCTCTTCCCCGACCCGAGCACCCCGGTGTCGCAGATGAACCGCTACGACGTGCTGGTGGGCGCGGCGCTGCCCATCGCCGTGGTCGGCCCGCTGTACCTCAAGCCGAGCATCTCCTGGGCGTGGACGGACCTGCCGACCGCGCCTTTCAAGGACGAGATGGTGGTCTTCGGCGGCGTCAACGTCGGCGCCACGCTGTAGCGGCGCCGGGTCACCGAGAACACGGACGACCACGAACGGTCACGGACAGGCATCGATCGGGATCGGGATCGGGAGCTTGTCCGTGCTCGTCCGTGTTGGTCCGTGACGGCCCGTGTCCTTCCCGCTCACGCGAGCCTTTCCTGGGGTCGTCCTTCGCTCGCACTCGCCGCCGCCAGCGCGGCGTCGAACTGCCGGTAGTGGAAGAAGCTGGCGAAGAGCGCCGCGGCGCCCAGCACGTGCCAGAGCGCATGCCCCTGGACGACGTGGTTGGCGGGATCGCACCAGAGCCGAGAGACGTCCGCGAAGGAGCAGGCGGCCGCCGCGGCGATGAGCGCCAGCGCCGTCCACCACCAGCGATGCGAGACGCCCTTCTCCGCGCGCGAGGCCAGGGCCTCGGTCCCGAGCACCGCGGCCAGCAGCCCCACGACGATCCCCTGGACCGGCAGGTCCGCCTTGGCCACCGCCACCGTCAGCGCAGTGAAGCCGACCACCGCGGGCCAGAACCAGCGCAGGAGAGCCGCGACCGCCAGCCGGCGCAGCCGAACCGCGTTCAGCCCGACCAGCAGCAGGAAGTAGACGTACATCCCGAAGAAATCGAGGACCTGCGTCGCGAAGGAGATGGACGCGTGGTAGCCCAGCGAGGTCGCGCCCGCCGCGAAGCCGCCGAGCGGGAACAGCTGCCGCAGCGCCTTCGAGCCCAGCCTCCGAGTCCAGAACAAGAGCGCCGCCGCGGCGAGGAGGTAGCCCAGGTTGGACCAGGTGTTGGCGGGCTCGGCAGCCCAGGCGCACAAGGTCTCCTCGCACCACTTCACGTTCGGCAGCCCGCTCCACTCGCGCAGCCCGACCCAGGGACAACCGGGCTGGAGGAGGCGGGCGGTCTCGGCGGGCGTCATGGCGATTCCTTCTGCCGCACCACGAGCCCCTCTTCGTCGCGCAGCCGCAGCTGCCGGTGCTGGTTGAGCGGACGCCAGTCCTGGTGAAGCCGCAGCTTCACCGGCATCGCCGAGATCGCGTCGAGCCGCTCCTGGCTCAGCCCCGAGAGGTCGGCGAACCCGACGACGTACAGGCCGTCCGGCAGCGGCCCCTCGGCCGGGATCGGCCGGAGCTGCGCGTAGCTCTCCGGCCGCATGAAGTGGCGCGAGTGCATCAGCAGGTACGAGTCGACGTGGATGGGCCTCTGCTCCTTGCCCAGCAGCTCGACGACCGTGCGCAGCGACTTCATCGCCGGGCTGAAGTAGAGCGTGCCGCTCCAGTCGCGCATCAGGCGGAAGTCGTTGGCCAGCAGCAGCGTGGCCAGGGCGGCCGGGAGGATCCAGGCGCGCCGGGCGCCGAACCTCGCCTCGAATCGGCTCGCCACGACCGCCAGGCAGATGGCCACCAGCGGGATCACCGGCTGCAGGTAGCGCGGCTGAAAGGGCAGCAGCAGCAGCTTCGACAGGCTCGAGGTGCCGAAGAAGATGAAGGCCACGAAGAACAGCCCCGCGGCGCTGAAGGCGAGCCAGCCGCGCTTCAGCGCGCCCGCCGCGATCAGGGCCGGCACTCCGATGGCCAGCGGCAGGAGCACGCCGCCCAGCGCCCACTTCGACAGCGCAACCCAGAGGTTTCCCCAGCCCTGCGACAAGAGCGCGCCCAGCGTCAGCGCCTCGCGTCCCTCGTTGTGGCACGCGGCGGTCGCCAGCATCTTGTAGGTGAAGTGGCCGGTGAACAGCCGGTAGACGGTGGCGTCGAGCGCGAAGACGACGGCGAAGGCGGCCACGAAGACCGTCGGCATCAGGAGGCGCTCGCGCCAGGTCCGCTCCTTCGGCGCGACGAAGAGCAGCGCCGCGCCGACGGGCAGGAAGAGGATGCCCGGGTCCTTGCACATGTACGCCAGGCAGGTCAGCGCGCCGGACAGGGCGACCTTGCGCAGCCTCGGCCGGGAGTCGCCCTCCTGCTGCGCCCACCAGAAGGCGATGACCGCCGCGACAAGGAAGAGCGCGATCGTCGTGTCCGGGAGGATGGTGCCGGAGTAGACGACGTCCAGCGCGTTGAAGGCCATCGCCGCCGCCGCGACGATCGCCGGCCGGGAGCCGAGCGTGCGCCAGCAGAAGACCGCCACGAGCAGGCTGGCCGCCAGCGAGTACGCGACGTTGGCGAAGGCCGCGTAGATGGCGTGGCCGCCCAGCTTGGCGGGCAGGCCGATGAGGACGAGGAAGAGCAGCCGCCCCGCCGCGTGGTCGAGCTGGGTGAAGGGCGTGAAGGTGACGAAGCGTTCGGCGAAGGCGAGGTAGCGGGTGTCGTCGCTGCCCACCGGGCCGGTCAGGAAGAAGATGCGCAGGAAGACGCCGGCGGCGATGGCCAGAGACAGGATCGCCAGGTCCCACGGCGAGGGGGCCGGTCGCGCGGGGGCCGCTTCGGGCTGCTCAACGGGCGGCATCGGCACGGCCGGCGGCCTCCTGGTCTTGGCCCTTCTCCTTCGTCTTCCCGGCCTCGCGCAGCTCGGCGATCTCGGCGCGCAGCAGCGCGCACTCCTGGGCCAGCTTCCGGGTCCGCTCGGCCGAGTCCGAGGCCGCGATGGTCAGCGAGAGCAGGTTGACCAGCACGTAGACGAAGCCGCCCGCGAACAGCGCGTTGGCCGGGACCTCGACCCCCAGCGCCCGGGCGCCGACCCGCAGCAGCTCGGGGAACGCCATCAGGACGAGCGCCACTCCGGTCGAGAGCAGCCACAGCAGGCTGTCGCGCAGGCTCAGCCGCCGCCGGCGCACCAGGCTCGCCACCCAGGCCAACAGGCCCAGCAGCACCGCGCAGGCGATGACCTGCAGCCCCAGCGGAATCAGCGGAGCGTTCACGCGCTCACCCCGTCGTCGTGGCCGGGCCTCTCGCGCGCCGGCAGAAGGAGGATGCCCACCGAGAGCTTGGCGAAGTAGTAGGCGGTGGCCGCGGCGCCGATGGAGCTCCTGCCGTGCCGCCGCGGCCGCATCTGCACCGGCACCTCGAGCACGCGCAGGCCGCTGCGCGCGGCGATGGCCACGGCCTCGGGCTCGGGGTAGTCGGACGGGTAGTGGCGGGCGAACAGCTCGATGGCCCGGCGATTCGCAGCCCTGAAGCCGGAGGTGGGATCGGTCACGCGCACGCCGCTCCGCAGCCGCAGCAGCAGCGAGAGGTAGCGGATGCCCACCCTGCGCACGGCGGTCGACTGGAAGCCGGCGCCGTCGCCGCCCAGGAAGCGCGAGCCGACGACCAGGTCCGCGCGGCCCGCGGCGAGCGGCGCCAGGAGCGCGGGCAGCCAGGCCGGGTCGTGCTGGTCGTCGCCGTCGACCTGCACCGCGACGTCGTAGCCCTTGGCGAAGGCCCAGCGGAAGCCGGTCTGCACCGCGCCGCCGATGCCCAGGTTGACGCTCAGGCGCAGCACCCGGGCGCCCAGCGACGCCGCCACCTTGGCCGTCTCGTCCGCCGAGCCGTCGTCGACCACGCACACGTCGCAGCCCGGCACCTTGCCGAGCGCCTCGAGGACGTGCGGGAGGTTCTGCGCCTCGTTGAACGCCGGCACGATGGCGAGCAGACGCATGGGAGCCAAGGGGTTAGCACCCGGCCGCTCGCGGCGGCAAGGGGAGGCCCGAGGGCCGTCGCGAAGGCCGCGCTTCACCAGGCGATCGCCACTCCCTCGACGACGCGCAGCTCGCGCGCATCCTCCTGGCGCTCGCGCATCACGACCACCATCTGCGTCTCCAGCGTCAGGCGCTTGGAGATCTCCACGGCGAGGAGCGGCAGCACGCGGCCGGCGAAGGACTGCACCGAGCCGAGGGCGACCTCCTGCAGCTTCCCAGACGGCTTACCCAGCTGCTCGCCGTAGCCGTAGCGGACGCCGAGGTTCAGGACCGCGTGGTCCCCGACGAAGTAGCTGAAGCCGAGGCCTCCGCCCGCCGACCAGCCGACGAGGTTGCCGCTCTTGCTGGGGAACTGGAGGTTCGTGCCGCCCTCGGCGGTGACGTTGACGCTCCAGCGCTCGCCGATCCATCCGCGGAGCCCGGCCCCGAGGACCGGCGTGAACGCGACGTAGGTGCCTTCGAGGCTGGACGAGCTCATGGAGAAACCAGAGGAGCCCCCGAAGTAGTCGAGGAATCCGGCCAGGCCGAGGTAGGGGACGAACTCCACGGTGCCGCGCTGCCCCACGCGGAAGGCGAGGCTGAGCACGCCCAACTGGACGCGGTCGGTGATCCCCCAGGTGAAGCCGGCCTGGATCGAGGGCCTGCTGGTCATGCCGGTATCGAGCGCGTTGCCGGCCGAGATGAGGCCCATCCCGAGCCGCACCTCCACCGTGCGCGCCGGAAGGGTCGTCGGGCTGACCCGCGGCGCCGCGAGGGCCTCGGCGTGCCCCACCAGCGTCACGCCCGCTTCCGGCACGAGGAGCTGCTGTCCTGCCTTGAGCGCCACCCGTTGCGCCGGGCCCCAGGCTCCGCTCGCCGGGTCTCCGCGGCGGGCCTGGTACTTGCCGGGAGGCAGTACGAGGCTCATCCCGATCGGCGCGTCGGGCAGCACGAAGAGGACGTGCCCTCCCGCGTCTTCGATCTGCAGCGTGTAGAGAGGCGCTGGCACCGCCACGGCAGGCGGCGGCACGGGCAGCGCGGGATAGGCCGCCGGAGCGGCCTGCGGCACCTCGGGCACCGCCGGTGCGGGGACGTCTATCGCGGCCGACTCGGGCGGCTGCGCCACGGCCGGCCGAGGTGCAGCCTCCTCGACAGGTGCCGCTGCGAGCAGGTGCAGAAGCAGGGCGGCGACCGCGGGCAGCTCGAATCCCATCTTCGGCACTCCTTCGCTCGGCAGGCAGGCAGGCGGCGAAGATACCGTGAGAGGAGGACGGTCGGCACTGACTGTGTGACCCGGCGCCGACCGAGCCCGAGGCCGCAGATGACGAGACGCCGAGGGCCCATCGGGTCGTCGCGCACGCGGGTCGTCTTTCGCGCGCCGCGCGGTTAGATTCCCGTCCCCATGGAGGAGCTGTTCCAAGAGATCCGCGAGAACTGCTCGCGCTCGATCTGGTCCAAGGCGGTCGAGCTGACGCGCTCCGCGATCATCGTCGGCGAGTCGGCCGACGCGGAGCACGCCGTGCTGCGCGTCACGCCCCCGGGCGCCATCGTGGGCCGCACCGTCACGCTCTACCTGCAGGACACCGAGTGGTCCTGCGACTGCGGCGGCGAGGAGGACCCCTGCGAGCACGTCGCCGCGGCGGCCATCGCGCTGCGCCAGGCGCGCAAGGACGGCAAGGACCTGCCCGAGGCGCCGTCCTCCATCGCGCGCATCCGCTACCTCTTCCGCCGCGAGGGCGGCGCGCTCTCGTTCGGCCGCGCCTTCGTCCAGGGCGAGACCGTGACGCCCTTCGAGGCCACGCTCTCCGCCATCCAGTCCGGCCGCATCGAGGGCCCGCCGTTCGTCGCCGGCCCCGCCGACCTCACGGTCGACCACATCCTGGGCATGCGGCTGTCCGGCTGGCTGCCGCGCGAGGTGATCAGCCAGATCATCGACGCGCTCGCCGACGGCCCCGACGCCCGGCTGGACGGCGCGCCGATCAAGGTCGCCAAGGACCGCGCCGAGCCGCACGCAGTGCTCGAGGACCAGGGCGACGGGCTGCGCCTGACGCTGGCGGGGGATCCCCGGGTCACCGAGGTCTTCAGCAACGGCGCGGCGCTGTGCGGCGACACGCTGCGGGTCACGAAGGAGCCGCGCCTCGACGCCCGCGAGCTCTCCGAGTACCGGGGCGGCAAGTTCTTCGGGCCGGAACAGAAGGTCGAGCTGCTCACCAAGATCGTCCCGGCGCTCAAGGAGCGCATCGAGGTCGAGTTCCACACCCGGAAGATGCCCCGCGCCTCCCGCGCGCTGCCCCGGCTGGAGATCCGCACCGAGCGCGCCGGCGAGGCGCTCTCGGTGCTGCCGCTCATCGTCTACGGCGACCCCGCGGTGGCGCGCGTCGACGCCGGCAAGCTGGTGCTGCTGGGCGACGAGATGCCGGCTCGCGACGAGGAGGGCGAGGAGCGGCTCGTCCGCAGGCTGCAGAGCGTGAACCTGGTACCCGGGCACCGCGAGGTCTTCGAAGGCGACCAGGCGGTGGCGTTCGTCGCCAAGCTCCAGGGCCTGGACCGCGAGGTCAAAGGCGAGGCCCACCAGCGCTTCTTCGTGGCCCCGGGCATCGTCCCGCTGCTCTCCGTGAAGGGCGACACCTTCGATCTGTCGTTCGAGTCCGCGCAGGGCGGCATCAAGCGGCACGCCGAGGCGGGCGCGGTCCTGCGCGCGTGGAAGACCGGGGCGTCGCTCGTGCCGCTGCTCGAGGGCGGCTTCGCGCCGCTGCCGGTCGACTGGCTCTCGAAGTTCGGCAACCGCATCGCCGACCTGCTCGCCGCCAAGGGAGACCGCGAGACCCTGCCGGCGAGCGCGCTGCCGGACCTCGCAAGGCTGTGCGAGGCGCTGGAGAAGCCGCCGCCTCCGGGCTTCCAGAAGCTGCAGCCGCTCTTCCAGGACTTCGCCGGGCTGCCCGAGTCGCCGCTGCCCAGCGACCTGAAGGCCGAGCTGCGCCACTACCAGGCGACCGGCGTGCGCTGGCTGAAGTTCTGCCACCGCGCGGGGCTGGGGGCGCTGCTCGCCGACGACATGGGCCTGGGCAAGACGCTGCAGGCGCTCTGCGCGCTCGAGCTGCCGGCGCTGGTCGTCGCGCCGACCAGCGTGGTCTTCAACTGGGCCGCGGAGATCGCCCGGTTCCGGCCGTCCCTGAAGGTCTGCCTGTACCACGGGCCGCAGCGGGTGCTGGACCCGAGCGCCGACGTGACGCTGACGAGCTACGCGCTGCTGCGGCTGGACCAGGACGCGCTGGTCGCCGCCCGCGAGTGGGGCACGGTGCTGCTCGACGAGGCGCAGGCCATCAAGAACCCGGACAGCCAGGTCGCGCGCGCGGCGTATCGCGTGAGAGCCAAGTGGCGCGTGGCGATGACCGGCACGCCCGTCGAGAACCGACTGGAAGAGCTGTGGAGCCAGTTCCACTTCCTCAACCCCGGGCTGCTCGGCGGGCGGGGCGACTTCGACGAGCGCTACGGCAAGCCCATCGCGGCGGGCGAAGCGGGCTCGGCGGCGCGGTTGCGGGAGCGCATCCGGCCGTTCGTGCTGCGGCGGCTCAAGCGCGAGGTGGCGCCGGAGCTCCCGCCGCGCATCGAGGTGGTCGAGCGCGTCGAGCTCGGCGAGGACGAGCGCACGCTCTACCAGGCGCTCTACGCCGCGACGCGCGAGGAGGTCGTCGGCCGGCTCAAGGAGGGCGGCAACGTGCTGGCGGCGCTGGAGGCGCTGCTGCGGCTGCGCCAGGCGTGCTGCCACCCGGCGCTGGTGCCGGGGCAGAAGGCCGACTCGTCCGCCAAGGTCGACCAACTGCTCGAGCTCCTGGACGAGGCGGCCTCCGACGGGCACAAGGCGCTGGTCTTCTCGCAGTGGACGAGCCTGCTGGATCTCATCGAGCCCAAGCTCGAGGCGGCCAAGCTGCCGTTCGTGCGGCTGGACGGGTCGACGCTGGATCGGGCCGGCGTCGTCGCCCGCTTCCAGGCCGACGACGGCCCGCCGGTGATGCTGGTCTCGCTCAAGGCCGGCGGCGCGGGGCTCAACCTCACCGCCGCGGACCACGTCTTCCTGGTCGATCCCTGGTGGAACCCGGCGGTGGAGGACCAGGCCGCCGACCGCGCGCACCGCATCGGGCAGGAGCGGCCGGTCATGGTGCACCGGATGGTCGCGCTGGGGACGGTCGAAGAGCGCATCCTGGCGCTGCAGGCCGAGAAGCGGGCCATCGCCGAGGCGGCGCTGTCCGGCTCGGACCGGGCGGCGAGCCTCAGCCGCGACGACCTGATCGCGCTGCTGGAGTAGGAAGGTGCCGCGACGCGCAGGTGACGCGGCGCACGCCGACCGCCCTCAGCGCGCCACGCCCTTGATCTCGTGCTCCAGGTCGCGCTGCAGGCCCTCGTCCTTGGCCCAGACCTTGAGCTGCTGGTCGATCTTGAGCCCGCTCACCAGCGCCTTGAGGTCGTCCTTCTGCGTGAAGGCGCGCGCGACGAGCAGCGCCAGCAGCGTGTCGCGGCAGTCGCCCTCGGGCGAGGCCTCGCACGAGCGCTCGGCCGACCTGGACAGCTCCTCGATCTGCTTGTCCACCTTCTCCGGGAACTTCCCGTAGGCTGGGACGAACTTCTCCTTCTCCAGCGCGTACGGCAGCGTGACCAGCTCCGCGGTGTGGTTCACCAGGTGCTCGATGAGCGCCTCCGGCGTGCCGTCGCCGTCGAGGTCCTCGAACCGGACGATCCCTTGGGCCTCGAGGACCGTGCGCGGCTTGCCGCCGGGCGAGGCGACGATCGCGCTGGTCGGGTTGCACGGGTCGCGGCAGGTCTTGCCCGCCAGCTCCACCACCTTCTTGCCGAAGAGCGTGGTGCCCGGGACCTCGCGCACGCCGGCAAACCCCTTCACCAGCGCTATCTGCTTGCCGTCGGCGGTGAAGAGCTTGGCCTCGTTCTCGCCGCTGACCCGCAGCTCGAGCTCGCCCACCGTCTCGCGCTTGAGCAGGACCTTGCGCAGGTCACCCTTGGGCGTGGGCGGGGGCTGCGACTCTTCGTACTCCTGCTCCGCCTTCGCCTCGACTGCTGCCCGGGCCGCCTTGTCCTTGGCCTTCAACATGCGGTTCGCCGCGCTGGCGCCGATCGCGAGGATCGCCAGGACGATGCCGAAGAAGAGCAGGTTCTTCTGGTTCACGGTCCGGGAGAATACCGCCCGCGACCACCGGAGGCGGTAGTCCATCGAGTCCATGCAGTCCATCCGCGTCCATGGACTGAATGGACTGCATGGACTGAATGGACGTCTTTGACCGCAAGGGACTCGGACGCGGTCAGCGCGCGTAGCCGTTCTTCTTCGCGGCTTCCTTGAGCGTGCCCAGGTGCTCGGCGATGTACTTCTCGAACTGCGCCTTGGGGATGCCCATCTTCTTGACGACGCCGGTGATGATCTCGTCGAGGCCCGGCGCCTCGGGGCGCTTGAGCTCCATGGCGATGCGCAGCATGGCGATGGGCCAGAGGGTGTCGGCCTCCATCACCTCGTCGGCTTCCCGTGCGGGTTGGGCCGGAGTGGTCTCCAGCGTCGCCGTCTTCGCGGCGCGCGTCTTGCCGGTCTTGCGCATGGCGTGACCATACGTTGCATTACGCTTGTAACGCAAGGCATGGGTGGCCCGGCCAATCGCGGCCCTGGCCGGTGCCGCCGGCCCGCGCGAGCCCTTCCCCCACGTGCCGCATTTGTGATTAGAATCCGCCGCCTTTTCGCGAGTGCGCTTTCGCCTCGCGACCCATTCCGCGAGAGACGAACCATGATCACGGAGCGGCCGCGCTACATCGTCGTGGAAGGCCCGATCGGCGTCGGCAAGACGTCGCTCGTGAACATCCTGTCCAAGACGCTGAAGGCGCGGACCATCTTCGAAATCGTCGAGGAGAACCCCTTCCTCGCGAACTTCTACGGCGACCGCCAGAAGTACGCCTTCCAGACGCAGCTGTTCTTCCTGCTCAGCCGCTTCAAGCAGCAGGGCGAGCTCTTCCAGCAGGAGCTGTTCGCGCAGGTCACGGTCAGCGACTACCTGTTCGCCAAGGACCGCATCTTCGCGTCGCTGACGCTCGACCCGAACGAGCTGGCGCTCTACGAACGCGTGTTCGACCTGATGGGCCCGCGGGTGGTGAAGCCGGACCTGGTCATCTACCTGCAGGCGCGGCTGGACGTGCTGCTGGGGCGCATCAAGAAGCGCGGCCGCGAGTTCGAGCGCAAGTTCGACCCCGACTACCTCACCGGCATCTGCCGCGCCTACAACGACTTCTTCTTCCACTACAGCGAGACTCCGCTGCTGGTCGTCAACACCAGCGACATCGACTTCGTGGGCAACCAGGCGCACCAGGAGTCGCTGCTCAACACCGTCTGGAAGATGCGCAAGGGCACGCAGTACTACAACCCGGCCGGGACGAAGGTGGAAGAGCGGGCGTAGCGGGACCTCGCTGCGCTGCGAGAACGCAGCCTCGAGGCTCGCGGTCGCTGCTCAGGCCCGGGGGTCGATCGCCCGCCGAGGCGTGCGGCTCACTTCCGGTTCTTCTCGATGAACGCCGCCAGCGTCCCCACGGTCCCGAAGACGTCCTTGTTCCGGTCGGTGGCCGCGATGGTGATGCCGTAGTCCTTCTGCACCATCGCGGCGATCTCCAGGATGTCGATGGAGTCGAGGTCCAGGCCGCCTTCGAACAGCGACGTGTCGCCGGCCACGGTGGCCGCGTCCACGTGCGAAAGGTTCAGGCGCTTGCGCAGCTTTTCGAAGACTTCGGTTTCGATGGCGTTCATGGTCGCGGGCCGAAACCTAGTTGCCCTGCCGCTCTCCAGTCAACGTCCTCTTTCCGACTCCGCTCGGGTCCAGGCCGCCCCCCGACCGGGAGGCGGCCTGGCCGACGGGCGGCTCAGCGGTGGTGCTCGCGGCGGTCCTCGCGCGTCTCGTGGCGGTCCTCGCGGAGCTCGCGCTTGTCCTCGCGGATCTCCTCCTGGTCCTCGCGGATCTCGCCGCGCGCCCGGGCGATCATCTCGCCGATGATCATCCGCTTGCGCTCCAGCGCCGGCGGCTCCATCCGGCCCTCGAGCCCGGCCACCTCGCGCAGCAGCTCGACGTAGCGGTTCATCTTCGCCCGCTCCGCCTGGGCGTCGCGGACGTCGTCGCGCAGGTCCCGCTTGTCGTCGCGCAAGTCGCGGCGGTCGGCGGCCTCCTTGCCGGGGTGCCCGCTGGCCTCGTCGCGGCGGACCTCGCGGCGCTCGTCCCGGACCTCCCGTTCGCTGCGCCCCACCTCGCGCCGGTCGTCCCGGAGCTCGCGGCCGCTCTCGGAAAGCTCGGACTGCACGTGCCACTTCAGCCGGCCGTCGATCTGCCGCAGCGCCCGCACGTCGCTGCGGGCCCGCGCGGAGTCGAAGTCCTCCAGCAGCCGCTGCAGCGACCTGAGGTCGTGGACGTCGTCGCGGATCTCCTGCTTGTCCTTGGCGACCTCGCGGTGGTCCTCGCGGCGCTCGCGGCGGTCCTCGCGCACCTCGTGGGCCCGCTGGGCCTGCACGGTCGAGCACAGCGTCAACACGGCGCCGGCGGTCAGCAACGTGCGGAACATGGCGTCCTCCTTGGGATCTCTTCTCGCGCTGCCCGAAGTTGCTCGCGATTTCTGGCCTCTCGGACGAGCCGCGAGCGGGTTGGATTCAACCTTCGCCCCGACCGCCGAGGGAGGCCGCTCGCGCCCGCGTTGACCCGGGGTGGACGCGCTGCGCGCAGCGCCCGGCCAGCGGCCTGCTCGCACCATGGCCGGCTGGCCGGCCCGGAGACCGGCGGACCGCCCGTTCGCCCGCGCGCCGACTTTCGCCTCTGACTGTTTGGTTGTAGACCACAGTCCCACGGCCGCCCCCAGGAGAGCCCGCCCGATGGATCGCGCTCGAAGCTCGACAGCGTACGCCGCCCGCGCGCTCGCCCTGGTCGTCCTCTCCCTCGCCGCCTGCCCCTCGCCCTCGACCGCGCCCGATGCGGGCGCGCCGGCTTCGCCCGACGGCGCGGGACCGGGCCCGGCCGACGCCGGAGCGGCGACCGCGGACGCCGGCGCGGGGCTCGCCGATGCCTCCTCCAGCGCCGGCCCGGACGCCTCGCGGCCCGCCTCCTGCCCGTTCGGCGACCCCGGCCGCACCGTGGGCCTGCTCTCCTGCGAGCAGGGCGCGTACGAGGGCTACACGCTCTTCGCGCCGGTCTGGTCCTCGACCACCTTCCTCGTCGACATGCTCGGGCGCGAGGTCCACCGCTGGAGGAGCAGCTCCCTGCCCGGCATGACGGTCTACCTGCTCGACTCGGGCGAGCTCTTGCGGACCGTCCACAAGTCCATGTTCGGCGGCGTGCCCACCGGCGGCGGGCTGCAGCGCCTGGCCTGGGACGGCACGGTGACCTGGGACTTCGAGTTCGGCGGCCCGGGCGTCGCCCCGCACCACGACGTGGCGCCCCTGCCCAACGGCAATGTCCTGCTCCTGTTCTGGGAGACCAAGAGCGAGACCGACGTGATCGCCAAGGGCTACGCGCCCAGCGGCCCGGTCTGGTCCGAGGCGCTCGCGGAGATCCGGCCGACCGGGGCGAAGACCGGCGAGATCGTCTGGGAGTGGCACCTGTGGGACCACGTCCTGCCCGGCGGCTCGAGCCCGGCTCAGAACCCGGGGCTGCTCGCGCTCGACTACACGCGCAACGACTGGCTGCACCTGAACTCGGTCTCCTACAGCCCCGAGCTGGACCAGGTGGTCCTGAGCAGCCGCAACCTGAGCGAGCTCTGGGTCATCGACCACGGCACCACGACGGCCGAGGCCGCCTCGCATGCCGGGGGCAAGCGCGGCTCGGGCGGCGACTTCCTCTACCGCTGGGGCCGGCCGGCGAACTGGGGCGCGCCGGGAGAGCAGCAGCTGTTCGGCCAGCACAACGTGCACTGGATCGCGCCGGGGCTGCCCGGAGCGGGCCACCTGCTGCTGTTCAACAACGGCAACGGGCGCGGCTGGTCGACCATCGACGAGCTCGTCACGCCGGTGGACGCCGCGGGCGGCTACCCCGCTCCCGCCGCCGGCGAGGCCTTCGGCCCGGCCGCTCCCGCCTGGCGCTACCAGGCGACCCCGCCCACCGCCTTCTACGCGAACCACATCTCCGGCACCCAGCGGCTGCCCAACGGCGACACGCTCGTCTGCGCCGGCGACACGGGCGAGATCTTCGAGGTCACCGCCGCCGGCGCCGTCGTCTGGCGCTACCGCAGCCCGGTGGGCCGCTCGGGCGTCGCCGCGCAGGGCACCGTCCCCAAGGACCCGGACATGTTCCGCGCGGTGCGCTTCGCCGCGGACTCGCCGGCGCTCGCGGGCCGGGACCTCACGCCCGGCGCGGCCCTCGAGGACGCCCCGGGCACGACCACCGACCCCGGCCTCGCCGGCGACTGCAAGTCCAGCGAGGACTGCCAGCTGTGCTGCGCCTCGATGAACCTGGTGGGCTACGACAAGCTCGTGGGGTGGATGTCGCCCTGCATCTGCGGCACCGGGGCCAAGCCGGGCCCCTGCGCGGCGGTTTGCGCCGAGTACTACTGCGCCCCGGTGCCGTCCGCGGCGGCGCCCGACGAGGCCTGCTCCGCCTGCGCCAGCACCGAGGCCAACGGCGGCTCGTGCACCTCGGTGCGCGAGAAGTGCCTGGCGGACGCCGAGTGCTTCGCCTTCCAGAGCTGCCGGCTGGGGTGCCTGTAGATCGGTAGGACGGATGGACCGAGTCGAGGGGCTCAACGAAAGGGAAGACTTCGTGGCGGACCAGCCCCCAAGCACCAGCCCCGAGGCCACCCGGGCCGAGATCGCCCGGATGCTGCGCGAGTTGCTGGGGATCGAACGGCCCATCGACCCGGGCCACGACCTCGCGCGCGACCTGCAGCTCGACTCGGTGGGGCTCCTGACCATCGTGGTGGAGCTGGAGCGCGTCTACGCCATCGAGCTGCGCGAGGACGACGCCCAGCAGGTGCGCACCGTGTCCGACCTGGCGAGCCTGGTCGACCGGCGCGTCGCCGAGAAGAGCGCCGGCGGAGGCGAGCCGTGAGCGCGACGCCCAGCCTCCTGTCGGGTCCGGCCGCCCCCGCGCTGCGCCACGCGACGCTGCTGCAGGCGCTCGCCGACGCGGCGCGGTCGGACTCGGGGCTGACCTTCGTGGACGCCTCGAGTCGCGACCAGTTCCTCCCCTATGCGCAGCTGCAGGAGCGGGCGCTGCGCTGCGCGGTCTCGCTCGCCGAGCTGGGCATCGGGCCCGGGGACGTGGTGGCGATGGTGCTGCCCACCGCGCCCTCGTTCATGGACGCCTTCTTCGGCGTGCTGCTCGCCGGCGCGGTGCCCGCCCCGCTCTACCCGCCGGTGCGCCTGGCGCGGATGGACGAGTACCACGCGCGGACCGCGCGGATGCTCGAGCTGTCGGGGGCGAAGGCGCTAATCACCGACGCCCGGGTGGGCTCGCTGCTGGGCGTCGCCGCGGCGCGGGCGCGCGTGCCGCTGGGCGTGCACCGCATCGCCGACCTGGTCGCGCGCGGCTCCGGGAAGCTCGCCGAGCGGCCCCGCGAGGCCGGCGACCTCGCGCTCATCCAGTTCTCCTCGGGGACGACGGTCGACCCCAAGCCCGTGGCGCTGACGCACCGCAACGTGCTCGCCAACGCCGCGGCCATCGACTCCTTCTTCCCGGCGGAGCCCACCGACCCGCCGCAGCGCGGGACGAGCTGGCTGCCGCTGTACCACGACATGGGCCTCATCGGCGGGCTGGTGGTGGCGCTGGCGCACCCCGGGCCGCTCACCCTCATCCCGCCGGAGCTGTTCCTGGCGCGGCCGGCGCTGTGGCTGCAGACCCTCTCGCGGCACCGAGCCTCCATCTCGCCCGCGCCCAACTTCGCCTTCGGCCTGTGCCTGAAGCGGGTGCGCGACGAGGACCTCGCCGGCTGCGACCTGTCGGCCTGGAAGTTCGCCTTCAACGGCGCCGAGCCCATCTCGCCGGAGATCGCCCGGCGGTTCTGCGAGCGCTTCTCGCGCTACGGCTTCGATCCCGGCGCGCTCATGCCGGTCTACGGGCTCTCCGAGGCCTCGCTGGCGGTGACCTTCTCTCCCCCGGGCCGGGGCACGCGCACGGTCCGGCTCGACGCCGAGGCGCTCTCGACCCGCGGCGAGGCGGTGCGCGCGGAAGGCGGCGCCCGCGAGCTGGTCTCGGTCGGCGTCCCGGTCCAGGGCGTGTCGGTGAAGGTCGCCGGCGACGACGGGGGGCCGGTGGAGGAGGGCCGCGTGGGCCGGGTCCTGGTCCAGGGACCCTCGGTGATGCGCGGCTACCTGGGCAACGAGGAGGCCACCGCGCGCGCGATCCGCGACGGCTGGCTCGACACCGGCGATCTGGGCCTGGTGCTGGGCGGCGAGCTGTACCTCGTGGGCCGCGCCAAGGACGTGGTGATCGTGCGCGGCCGCAACCACGCGCCGCAGGAGTTCGAGGACGCGCTGGCGGGGATGGCCGGCGTTCGCGCCGGCTGCGCGGTGGCGGTGGGCTTCGTCCCGGCGCAGGGCGAGGGCGAGGAGCTGCTGCTGCTGGTGGAGCTGGAGGCGGAGACTCCGCCGACGAGCGAGCTGGTCGAGGCGCTCCGCTCGCGGGCCCTGGACGCCACCGGCGTGCGCGCCCACACCGTCGAGCTGCTCGCGCCGGGCACGCTCCCGCGGACCTCGAGCGGCAAGCTGCGCCGCGGCGAGGCGCTGCGGCTGCACCAGGCCGGCGAGCTGGTCGCCCCGGGCAAGGTCACGACCCTGAAGGTGCTGACGGAAGTGGCGAAGTCGAAGGCGGCGCTGGCGGGGATGCGCCTGCGCGCCGCGGTGCGCGGCACTCCCCGCGAGGGCGAGGGCTGATGAACCTGCCGCACGAGGTCTACATCGCGGCGACGGCCACGCGCTTGCCCCGGCTCTTCCAGCCGGAGGAGTCGGTGAACGCCCTCTACCCGAGCGCCGCCGGCGACCTGGCCCACCGCCTGGCGCTGAAGATGGCCAAGACCATCGGGATCCGCCACCGGCCCTCCGTCCTCGATCCGGCGAGGTGGCCGGAGCGGATCCGCGCGCGCGAGGAGGATCATCCCGTGCGCTGGTGCGCGGACCTGGCCCAGGAGCTGGGCGCGGCGGCCGGCGGGCCGGGCGCCCTCGGGCACCTGAGCGTGGCCTACAACGCCTCGTCGGATCCCGACGTGCTGCCCAGCGTCTCGGCGCGGGTGGCCTCGCGCCTCGGGCTGGACCTGGAGCGCCCGCCCGACGAGCGGCCGTTCCTCGGCTGCGCCGGCGCGCTCTTCTCCGTCCAGGACGCCTTCCAGTACTGCCGCCAGTCCCAGCGCGCGGCCGTCGCCTGCGCCTTCGACCAGTGCTCCTGGCTGGTCAAGGCCGTCAGCGACACCAAGGCCCCCGACTTCGGCGACCACCTGCGCACCAGCCTCATCTTCGGGGACGGCGCCGCGGGCCTGCTGCTGGTGCCCGCCGCGCTGCGCGACCGGCTGCGCGGGCCGGCGGCGAGGCTCGTCGACGTGCGCACCGGCTTCATCCCCGGCGGGTCGGTGCGCATGGAAGGCGGCCACCTGCTGCTCGGCAAGGAGCTCAAGGACGAGATGCCGGAGGCGGTCTCGAAGCGGCTGGTGCTGCCGATGCTCGAGCGGCGCGGCCTGCGGCCGGGCGACGTCGACGAGTGGTCCATCCACCAGGGCGGGCTGCCCATCCTCTCGCGCTTCGCCGCGCCCGAGGCGCTGGGCCTCTCCGAGGAGGCGCTGGCGCCCTCGCGCGAGCTGTTCCTCGAGTACGGCAACTTCAGCGCGCCCAGCTGCCTGTTCGTGCTCGACCGCTTCTTCCGCCTCGCCGCCGCGGGAGCCAGGCGGCCCGGCCGCCGCGGCGTGGTGGTCTCGTTCGGCGCCGGCTACTACCTGGGCGCCATGCTCTACGAGTGGGCCTGAGGGGTGCCCTCCCCACTTCCCGGGGAGGGGTTTGGGGGAGAGGATCGCGGCATGGCCAGGAACCTCCACGTCGTCGCGCGGCTCGTCCAGGTCTTCGGGCTGCGGCTGCGCTTCCTCTGGCTGCTCGGCTTCCGGCTCTCCTTGACGTTCTTCAGCTGGATGACGCTGGGCCTGGACCGCCTGCTCTTCCCCGGCCACGCGCGGCAGGCGCTGGAGCGGCCGCTGTTCCTCGTCGGCCACCTGCGCAGCGGCACCACCTTCCTGCATCGCTACCTGGCCGGCCTGCTGCCGGAGCATCGCTCGATGGTGCTCTGGGAGATGGTCTTCCCCGCGCTCTCGGCCCGGGCGCTCCTGCGGCCGTTCCTGCCGCTGATGAAGAAGGTGTCGTTCGGCAAGGTGTGGGACCCGGCCATCCACGAGACCGGGTTCTTCGAGCCGGAGACCGACGACATCGCGCTGTCCATGCGCTACTTCGACGGCCTGCTCTCGTGGATCTACTTCCACTCCTGGCAGGAGTACCCCAGCGACGAAGCCTTCGCCGCCGCGCTCGTGCGGACGGTGGAGCAGGACCACTTCGTCGACTACCTGCACGGCGTCTACCGCCGCAACGTGCACGGCACCAAGCAGACGATGTTCAGCAAGTCGTTCTGCCTGCTCTTCAACCTCGAGACCGTCCGCCGCCGCTTCCCCGGCGCGCGGTTCCTCCTGATGGTCCGCGACCCGGTGGAGGCGGTGGTCTCCATGCTCTCGCTCGAGCGCAGCGTGCAGCGGCGCATGAACGACATCGACCACCAGCCGGCGGCGCTGCGCGCGCGCTACTACCGCAACCTGTACCGGACCTCGCTCGCCTACTACCGCCGGTTCTGCGAGGAGGCGGCGCGCCAGAGCGAGGACGCGCTGGTCGTCGAGTACCCGGACCTGTTCCGCGACTTCGAGGGGACCCTGGTGCGCGCGGCGAAGCTGGCGGGCGTGGAGCCGACCCCGCAGCTGCTGGAGGGAATCCGCGCCCAGGCAGCCAGGCAGGGCGGCTTCGCCTCGGCGCACAAGTACACGCCGGAGGAGTTCGGGCTCACCGCCGAGCAGATCCGAAGCGACTTCGCGTTCGTGTACCTTCAGTTCCCGCGGCTGGCAGGCGGCGGAGCGTAGCGAGGGGTCCGGCGATGAGCCTCTTCCAGGGGTCCCCCCAGGACGCGCGCCGCTACCGGATCTGCCGGGTTGCCGCGCGGGCGCTGCCGGCAGCGCCGCTCCTGTCGGACGACACCTGGGGCGGCTCCCAGCTGCAGTTCATCGCGATGGCGCTCTTCCTCCCGGCGATGGGCGCGCTGCTCGCCCTGCGCAAGCTCCATCGCACCATCGGCACGGTCTGGCTGGTGGACGCCGCCGCGCTCGTCCTCCTCGCCGGAGTCGGCGCGTGGGTGCTCCGGAGGCGCCGGAGGCAGGCGCAGAGGCCCCCGAAGGACCTCGAGGAGGAGCTCGACGGCGCCGAGGTGACCGCGCTGCTCGCCGCCGGCTACCTGAGGCCGGCGGACCTCGTCTGGGAGAACGGCGGGTGGGCGACGCTGCTCGAGAGCATGGCGTTCAGCGAGGCGGCGGCCGTCCAGCAGGACAGGCTGGATGTCCGCGAGCGGCTGAAGGTCGGCGCGCTGATCGTGGCGGGACTGCTGCTCGCCGGCGCGCTCATCGTCGCGCTGTCGAACCTCGGCGAGATCTTCACCTGGCTGACCGAGGACTGACGGTCCGCGACCTGCCGGGTGCACCGCAGGCAGGCACGGGCCCTTCGGCCGGCGCGCCGCGCGGGCGACACCGCCCCGGAACCCCCGCGAAACGAAACGGTTCGCGATCGCATCTAGATCGACTTCGAGCTCCTCCACGCCCGAGGGCGACGCCATGAACTCCACTCCCATCAGCGTGCTCTTCTTGGCCGGGGCGTTGCTCGTCGCCGGATGCAGCAAGTCGGAGCGCCCGCCGTCGGGGCGCGTCGCCGCCGCTCCACAGGCGCCCAACCCCGGCAAGCTGGCCCCGGACGACGTGCCGCGCCTGGCGCCCGACGAGGTCCGCTCGCGTGTGCAGGCGGGCCAGACGCTGCTCGTTTGCGCCTACGACGACGACGCGAAGTACCAAAGCCTCAAGCTCGACGGCTCGATCTCGATACGCGAGCTGGAGCGGCGCGCTCCCTCGCTCGGGAAGGACCAAGCGATCGTCTTCTACTGTGCTTGACCCCACGAGGCGAGCGCTGCCGGTCGGGCAGCGGAATATTTCGCGAAGGGGTTCTCCAACGTCGCGGCTCTCGCCGGCGGAGTGAAGGCCTGGCACGACGCGGGCTTCGATTGAGCAGGCAGATCTGCTGCGTGCCGCCGTCGCAGGCGCCGCAACCCTGGTCGTCGCCGCAGCACCCGTCGTTGGTCGGGTAGCAGCCCTCGCACTTGCCCGAGACGCAGAAGCCCTCGATGACTCCTCCGATCCAGCCGCAGCCGAGGCGTGCAGCCGCACGAGCTGAAGCCGGGCGCGACCTGCAGGCACGGCTGACCGCAGGAGCAGCCCGCTTCGGTGGTGTAGGCGCCCGAGTACCTAAGAGACCTCTGGCGTCAGGGCACTAGCGTGAGCAGCGAAGCGAAGTCGTGGATCGCCAGGCCGGAGTAGCCGCGGGAGGCGTCCCGGCCCGCGAAGGCCCCGTCGACCTGGGCCAGCGCATCGCGGGCCTGCTCCTGGGAAACCAAGTGGACGTTCTCGGTCGAGGGCCGCGTCTCGACGCCGACGACCACCTTCTTCCCGCGCCCGGACGCCGCCTCGACGAGCGGCGCGGCGAGCCCGACCACCGCTCCGGGATCCTTGGAGTAGGCCATGAGGGTGAGCTGGTCGACGTGGTCGAGGATGGCCTCGCCCAGCGGCCTGCCGCCGGCGGTCCACGACGCGTCGGCGAACCAGCCGGGAACGTCCGCGGCGAGCGGCAGCGCGTCGCCCAGTTGCGCACGGAACCAGGAGAGCATCTCGACGTAGGCCTCGGCCTTCTGCGCCGTCATGCCGCCGGCCTGGGGCTCGACGTCGAGGTGCAACGCGCTCGACAACTCGAGCCCCGGGTTCTGCTCGCGCACCCGCGCCAGCATGGCCTGCAGCGGCTGGAGGACCTGCGTGGAGATCCAGGGGCGCGTGGGGGGATCGGTCCAGGCCGCGTCGCCGCAGAGGAGCTGCGCCTCGATGCCCTGGCGCGCCGCGAGCGTGACGATCTGCTCCAGTTGCTCGAGGTGCGCTCCCGACGGCGGGTAGGCGTTCACGTAGATCTGGCTGACGCCCATCTGGCGGCAGGCGGACATCAGCAGCTCGGGGTCGGGCAGCTTCCCGCCGGTCTCGTCCCAGACCCAGAGCGCGCGGCCCGCCTGACCCGCCGGGAAGAGGGTGCCCAGCCCGGGCGGCAGCTGGACCGCGCCCACTGCAGCTCCTCGCACGTCCCCCGCGCCAGCGCTCGCGCCGGCCTCGAAGCGATCCAGCGGCGCCTGCGCTATCGCGGGCGGCGCCGGCTTGGGCACGGGCCTGGCGGCGGTCGGCTCCTCGGCTCGCCTGGGGGTGATCGGGGAACCGGGAATCCGCGGCATGGACGGAGCCTCCTGACGGCGTGAGGAGAAGAGGATGCGGCCTGCCCGCCCCGGGGCACCAACCGTTCGTCAATGGATGCAGAGACTGAGTCGTCTCCGTCGCGTACCCGCCGTCCCCTTCGGAGAGCGCCAGCTCGCGAACTCGGGGCAAGGAGCTCCGTCGCGCGAAGGCTTCAAGGTTCGCGAAGGGCGGAGAGTCTCAACCTCCGTCCGACATCGTCCCCGCATCGGGCATGACGCACGACGGAGCGCCGCCGCAAACCCTGAAGAGTTGGCGGTAGTGAGTGCACCGAAACAAAGGGATGCATCCGCACTCCGCCCCGCCTGGACAGTCGCTCGAAGTCTCGCACTGCTGGTAGCACCGCCCGTCGCCGTGCCGAGTGCACGCCTTTTCACCGAACATGTTGGTGCACTCCCAATCCTCGAACTTGAGAGAGCCGTCTGAGCACCGTGGCGGGTCGTTCGGATAGCAAGGCCCGGCAGGGGGCTCATTGCCGTTCGATCCGCCGGAGCAGCCTGCCCCCAAGACCACCAGCACCATCAAGCAGACCCCAACCCTGATGCTCCCCATGTGCGAGACCTCCAGAACTCGGCCCGTTCTCTCTTCGCCCTTCTCCAGCGCATCCACACCAGCCAGGCGCACTGACAGTGTAGGCCCATCCTACCGCCTCTTCCTGGGCCCTCCGGGTGGCCGCGCCAGTTCGGCAGCGGCAGGGCTTCAACGAGGCGCCGCCCGCGCGTGCAGGAGGAGGCCTGGACGCCCGGAGGAGCAGCAGCCTGGCTCGGAACGGGCGCCGTCGGGAGGCCGCCGGGTGTAGTCTTCGCCGCCCCGCCGCCCGCATCTCGAGACTGCGATGAACCTGACGAGGATGTTCGTCACCCAGCTCCTGCCGCTGCTCGTCTTCATCGTCGTCGACTCGTTCGTCACCGACGTGCGCATCTCGATCGCCTGCGCGGTGGTCTTCGCCGTCGGCCAGCTCGTCGTGACCTGGGCGCGCACCAAGCAGATCGACTGGTTCGTGCTGCTCGACGTCGGCCTCATCGGCCTGCTGGGCGGCATCTCCATCGCCTTCGAGGACGATCTCTTCTTCAAGGTGAAGCCCGCGATCATCGAGGGCGTGACCATCGTCTTCATGCTCGCGCTCGTCCTGGCGCCCAGCCGGTTCCTGGTCGGCTACTTCGGCCGGATGATGCCCGGGATGGCGGTGGACCCCCAGGCGCTGGGCTCGATGAAGGCGATGCTCGGCCTGATGTGCGGCTACACGGCGCTGCACATCGGCGCGGTGCTCTACGCCGCCTTCCGCCTGTCGCGGGAGGCCTGGGCCTTCATCTCCGGACCCGGCTTCTACGTCTTCTTCGTCCCCGTCCTTGGCGTCGTCTTCTTCCGCGCCCTGCGCCAGCGGCGGCGGGCGCGGCCGGAGGACGGCCCGGGACGTCCCGAGAATCCCGCCCGCCCGCCCGCGGGCTGAGTTCCTGGCCACGGCGATGGCGGCGAGGGCGCAGTGGTCAGCGCAGTCGCTGCTGTGTCGACGCGGGCGAGGATCACCAGGGTTTGGTCCTCGAGGATCGTGCCGTCCACCACGTGTCTTGCCGGCCGCTGGATCCCACGGGCATCGAGACGCGCTACCTTCCACCTCCGTGAAGCGAACCGACTGCAGCGCGATGCGCATGCTCCTGGCGGCGGGGACCCTCGCCCTGGCCAGCGGGTGCGTCGCGAGCAACCAGTTCGGCCTCCAGATCCGGATCGACCGCGGCGCCTACCGCTCCCAGGGCGAGCCGCTGGAGTTCCTGGTCGGGGTCCCCGCGCAGATCGCCGAGGACGCGCCGCTCGCCGTCTTCCTCGAGGGCGACGGCTCGCAGTGCCAGGACTACCGGGAAGGCTCCTGGAGGCGCTTCCTCGTGCGGCACACCGGCCGCTTCCTGCTCGTTCGACCGCGCACGTTCGTCAACACGGTCTGCGCGACGGAGCGCTTCGCCCAGGCCGACTTCCTCCACCGCGTCGCGGAGCTGGGCAGCCTGCTCCGGGAGCTGCGCCGCGCCTACCCCGGCCGCCCGACCTTCCTCGTCGGTCACTCGGCGGGCGCGCAGCTCGCGGTGCTCTACGCGAAGGCGCATCCCGGCGAGATCTCGGGTATCGCCAACCTCGGCGGCGGGACCTGGCCGCTCTCGGATCTTCTCCCGGAGATCGCCCACGAGAGCGCGCGCCGAGGCAAGCTGAGCCCCGCCGAGGCCCGGGAACGGCTCGCTCAGCACCAGCGACTGGTGGCGCGTCTGCAGGCGGCCCCGGACTCCAGCGAGCCGATGTGGGGACGAAGCGAGCGGTTCTGGAGCCAGATGTTCTTCTCCGGTGTCCGCGAGCTCTGGGCGGCGACCGAGTTGCCGGTCCTGGTGATCCACGGGACGGAAGATCTCGAGTCCGTGCCCGCGTCCGCGGTGGCGCAGGCCCGCGACGAGATGGCCAACGCGGGCAAGGCGAACGTCCGCTTCGTCTTCCTCGAGGGCGAAGGCCACGACCTGCTGCGCGCGGAGGCCTTCCAGCTCGTCGAGGACTGGATGCAATCCCTCAGAAGTCGCTGACGAGGCCGCCGACGCCGACTACGAGGCCCGCCCCGAGAGCCGCGTCCAGGAGGACCTCTCCGAGGTGCGCACCGGCGGCCCCGGCTGGCCCTCCGACCTCGCCTGCGGCGCCTGCGGCAACACCGAGGGCAACCTGCAGATTTGGCACTCGTGGTGGTGCAGCCGCAACGGCGACGCCACCTCCAACGACGAGATCCGCTGCGGCCGCTGCAGGAAGTACTCGCTGTACATCCGCGAGCACTGACCGATCGAGGAGTCGTTGCTCCCCCCGGCGCGGCGGTCCCGCTCGCCTCCACTGGGCCGCTGCCTGCTGCGCGCCACCGTCCGAGGCCCCCGAATCCAACTCGTGGCTGCAAGACCCCGGCGGGCCGTGGTGAAATGCGAGCCGCCATGAGCGAGGCCACACTCACCATCGGCCAGGACTCCTTCACCGCCACTGCGGAGGGCTTCCGCTGGGAGGCCGCCGGCGGCGCGGTGCAGGAAGGCCCCTGGACGCGCGTGACCTCGGTGACGGCGATGACCGCCACCAACCGCGTCGAGGGCGTGGACCTGCTCGCCCGGCAGCACCTCGCGGTCTCGCTCGACGTCGGCGAGACCTTCCGCGCCGAGACCCGCGACGCCGAGGCGGTCCACCTCGCCAAGCAGATCCTCGCCTTCGCCTCGCCGCACATCACCGCGCGGCTCCTGCAGGAGCTCGAGCAGGGCAAGGCCGTGGAATTCGGCGCGGTGACGCTGTCGCCGGACCGCCTCATCGTCTACGGCGAGAGCTGGCCCCTGTCCGAGATCGCGGGGCACCGGACCGCGCACGGCCACTGGATGCTCGACGTCGGGCCAAAGCGGGCGCCCCGGCTCGCCGCCTCCGTGAAGCTCAGCCAGATCCCCAACCACTTCGCGCTGGTGGCCGGGCTCGAGAAGCTGCTCCCCGGCAGCGAGTACGGGGAGGACTGCGAGTGGCTGGGGACGGCGCTGCGCCCGAGCGCGACCAACCACGACCCGCGCCGCGCCACCACCCGCGCCCGGGTGCTGGCGCTGGGGGGCGCCGGCGCCGGGCTGCTGCTCGTCGTCGGGGTGGTCCTGGCGGGCTTCGCGATCTCGCACCACCTCGAGCAGCGGCGCGCCGACGAGGCCAAGGCGAAGACGGCCGCGCGGATCGAGAAGGCCGCCGCCGTCGGGCGGGGCCTGACCATCGGCGACGCGCCGCTGGCGTGCGCGAGCTTCCCCAAGGACGCCGACCGCGCGGTCTTCGTGGTCGAGGCCCGCCCCGGCACCGCTCACCCGTTCCAGGGCGCGCCGTACACGCTCGGGGCGACCGGGCCGCAGGAGATCTCACCGCTCGACCACTCGACTCACCTGGCCTTCGCGCGGGTGCTCTCGTTCACCCGGCTCGAGGGAGCCACCTTCTTCGAGCTGCGCGCCGCGGTTGCGGTGCTCGACCTGGAGTCGGGCCGGGTCCACTGCAGCGGCCAGCTCGCGGCGCGGGTCACCGGCTCGCAGCGCCCGGAGACGCGCCTGGCCGAGGGGCTGGCCAGCGCGGTCTGCCCGCCCTCGGGCGCGGGGCCGGCCTGCCAGGGCGCGACCCCCGGGGTGAAGCCGCTGCCGCCTCCGCCCCAGGAGGAGCCGCCGGCCGAGGTGAAGCCCGTGCCGAAGCCGGAGCCCGCCAAGGCGCCGCCGAAGTGGGCCAAGGGGCTCAAGGTCGAGGTGCAGCGCAAGGGCCAGTGGCTCCCCGCGGCCATCCTGCAGGTCGGCAAGCGAGGCATCCGCGTGCGCTACGAGGGTCCCAAGAGGCCGCGCGACGAGACCGTGCCCGCCTCGCGCCTGCGGCCGCGCTGAGGCCGTTCGGGAACCGCGCGGATCGGCGCCGGCGGCTACTCCGACCTGGTGCCGGAGACGACCGCCTCGCCCGACTTGTTGCCGCTGCTGTCTGCCCCTGCCGCTTCCAGGCCCGTCCTGCCCCGCGGTCGTGGGGCCGCTGCCGATCGCGTAGCGCGGCGTAGAGAGAGGCTCGGGGACGTCGAGACCGGCGCGGACGGCGCCGGGCCCGAGATCTTTCAGGCGAGCTCCAGCTTCTCCTCCACGCCGTAGAGGGCGGCGTCCATCGCGGCCTGGCTCGGGTAGGTCGGCAGGGCCCCCGAGGCAATGGACTCGAGCGGCGGGGTGAGGATGGCGCCGGAGCGCCGGGCGAGGTGCGTCAGGAGCCGGGGATAGGCCTCGCGCGGCGCCGCGCCGGGGAAGAGCACGCCCAGCTGCAGCCCCGCCGAGCCGAAGCGGGCCACCGTCGGCCCCTGGCCCGGCGCCCCGGGGACGACGAGGTCGGTCACCAGATTGCGCGCGCCCGCGGCGTCCAGGACCAGCGCCGCGCGGATGGCGCGGACCCGCTCGATGGGCACGTTGGCCTTCCGGCCGGAGGCCTCGAGCGCGAGAGCGTCGGCGCTGACCCCCAGGAGCTTGCACGCCAAGAACCGCGGCGCCGCCGCAGCCGCCGCCGACGCCTCCGACGCCTCCGGGCCGCGCGCCCGCGTGAGGAGCGCCTCGACCGCCGCGATGCGCGCCGGGGCCAGCCCCGGGACGGCGCGCGCCCGGGTGAGCAGGGCGAGCGCGCCCTTGTCCTCGCCCCGGCCGAGGCGCCGCTCGGAGAGCTTGAGCAGCGCCTGGACGCCCGAGTCCCCGATGGCGTCGCCGGCCCGCTGCAGGGCCGGCTCGACCAGGTACGAGAGCTGCGCGGGAGCCCGCTCGAGCGCGGCGCTGAGGTTCACCGCCACCTGGGGCTGGAGCGCCGCGCAGTCGAAGTGCGTCCCCAGGCCGGAGAGCGCCTGGAACAGCCTGCGCTCCTCGCCCCTGCCCTTGGCCAGCAGCAGCCGCACGGCGCGCTCGGCCCGCGACATGCCCGAGTCCTTCTTGCCCGCCTCCAGCTCCAGCTGGGCCAGGGCGAGCAGGGCCTCGACGTCCGAGGGGGACTTCTCCAGGGCCTGCCGGTGGCGGTCCTCCGCCTCCTCCGCGACCGTCGCCGCGTCGGGGGCGGGCAGGCCCCAGCCCATGGCGCGCATCCCGACCGCGACGGCGAAGCCGAAGGCGAACCCGCCCAGGTGCGCCATGACCGCGACGCCGCTGGTGCCGCCCTCGGTCCAGAAGTCGAACAGCTCCGAGCCGAACCAGAACAGGCCCCACAGCCAGGCCGGGATGAGGAACGTGCCGCGGAAGACGCGGACGAAGACGAGGAAGAAGTAGCCGATGCGCACCTTGCCGTGGGCGTAGCGCAGCGTGAACGCACCGATGCACGCCGCGATGGCGCCCGAGGCCCCGAGGATGGCGGAGTCGCGGTCGAAGGTGACCTGCACCGCGCTCGCGACCAGTCCGCCCGCCAGGTAGAAGCCCAGGAAGCGCAGCCGCCCCCAGGCGTCCTCGAGGAGTGGACCGGTCAGGTAGAAGAAGAGCAGGTTGCCCAGCAGGTGCATCCAGCCCAGGTGCAGGAACAAGTGGGTGAGCCAGCCCCACTGCAGCCCGCCCCGCCCCGGGACGAGCATCCACCGGCGCAGCGAGTTGGAGTTCATTGCTGCCGCCGCGCGCTGCAGGCGCCCGTCGAGCTCGGCCTGCTCGAGCGCGCGGTCCGGCTCGGAGGGCGCGGCCACCTGCTCGCGGGTGGCGGCGATGGCCGCCGGCAGCCTCGGGTTGAGGAACTGGCGCACGAAGGGCGTGGGCACCTCGAGGTACGGGTGCTCGTGCCAGTAGTCGACCACCTCGACCAGCTCGGCTTGGCCGGCGCCCTCGGGGTCCTCGGGCAGGACCCAGGTCAGCAGGAAGGCGATCAGGCAGGTCGCGGCCAACCCGATCGACACGTACGGCATGCGGCTCGCGGTCGCGCCTTCCACGCCGACGGGCAGCATGAAGAACATCGGATCCCCTCACCCTCTCGGGCGAGGACGCTACCACGGCTAGCGCTGTCGACTTTGGGTGCGAGCCGGCATGACGCCCGATCCCGGTGGGTCCCGCCAGCGCGGCCGCGAATCGGTTGGCCGAGCCGGCGAAACGAAGACCCCCGGGGAGCAGGACGAAGAGGCTGGCGAGGCCGCGGCCCCGCTCCATGGGCGCCCCCCTTCGCCCATGCTTCGAGCTGCCTCAATCGGCGGCCGACACCTCGAGGCCCCGCGCGTCAGCTCGGCTCTCTCACGGAGATTCGTAGGCCTCGCAGCGCCTCTTCGAGGAGTCCGGCGAAGCCGGGACGTAGCGCTCGCACCGCCGCAGGGTCGGACCGATCAGCTCCGTTCGGGGTTGGCGCGTCGCGGCGACGTCCATGCGGATCGCGTCGGACGTGCTGGCCTCCCGGGGCGTCGGCGACGGCCTCCACTCGGGCCGCACCGTCGTTTCGACGAACTCGCGCGGGTGGCCGCGGTGGACCGTGAACCACGTGGCCCGCTCGTCGGGCGGTCGCGCCGACGCGGAGGAGGCTCCCAGGGTCGAGAACAAGACGACAGCAAGGACGATCGAACTGAGTCTCATGACCAACTCCTTCGGGCTTTCGTAACTGCCGCCCTTGGGATGTCGGAGGAGGTGGGAGGTTTCGCCCCGGTCGGGGCGACGCCCTCCCCGCTTGCGTCAGGGATTCGCCGCGCGAGCTTGCCTACGGGCACTTCGCCGTGTCGAGGCACGGGCCGGCGTTGTGCGACCCGCAGCTCACCGCCGCCGTGTAGTCGGTGGTCAGGTACTCGTCCCCCATCGCCGTCGCCGACCGCGCGGCGACGCCGGCGGAGGCGGACTCGTCGATGGTGACGCTCGACATCGCGGGCCCTTGGAACTGCCCGCTGCCGTCGATGGCCACCGTGCCCAGCCGCTGCGCGCCGCAGTTGGCGACGTTGCGGCCGAAGTCGCCGCCTGCGTAGCGCAGGTCGAGGTAGGTGAGGCTCGAGACCGCGGGGTCGAACAGGCCCTCGTTGAAGAAGATGCCGGCCCAGTCGCCCGGGGCCGGCGACGCGCCGCTGTCGGCTTGCGCGGTCATGACGACGTGCCGGGCCGCGGTCCCGGCCACCACGAGGTTGCCGGGGCTGTTGGCGGGAGCGTCCCCGAGGACGATGCCCTCCGACCACTGGAGGGTGACGCCCTCGTTGATCCTCCACCGGGCGCCCGCCGCGATCTGGGCCTTCACCGCGTGGAAGGGCAGCCCCAGATCGTTGAGCTCCGCGTCCGCGCCGAGGTTGCCCGACGGGATGTCGAGGGCGACGTGACGGCTCGCCTCCGGGACGTCCTGGGCGCTGATGACCAGGTTGCCCGAGTGCACGTTCGTCGCCGCGCGGTAGTGCAGCCGCAGGACCTCGTAGGTCGGCGGCGAGCTCGCCGTCGGCGGGACGTACCCCTTGATCTCGATGTGCGAGGAGCCGTCGATCCCCTTGGGCCCGCGCAGGGCGATGCCCTTCGACTGCAGCTCGCCCACCGTCAGGTGGTCGATGACCGGGAGCGGGTCCCCCGCCTCGGCGTAGTCGCTCAGGTCGAACGCGTAGGCGGCGCTGCCGCCCCCGCGCCCGCCGTACCAGATGTCGAAGTAATGGAACTCCGAGCCGCGCGCGAACGAGCCGATCCTCAGGCCCTGGTGGAAGTCCGGCTCGCCGTCGTAGGCGAACCCGGTGAGGACCACGTGGCGCTGCGCCGTGCCCATGATCTTGATGGCGCCGGGGTTGGTCGGGGCCACCGACAGCGAGCCCTGGCCGGCGAAGCAGAGGGTCGTGCCGGCCGGGATCGTCAGCGTCCCGCCCTCGACGGTCACGGGGCCGGTGACGACGTAGACGCGGCCGGGATCGAGCGCCCAATCCTTGTTGATGGTCGCGCCCGACATGTACGGCTCGGGCTCGGTGCCGGGGTCCGGCGCCACGTGCACGACGTTGGCCCCGGTGGCCGACGGGTCGTCGACGCCCGGGCAGTAGTGGCCGGCGGCGCTCCCTGCGTCGCTGCCGCCCGAGGTCCCGCCGTCGGTCGGCTCGCTCTTGGGAAGGCTGGAGCAGGCCGCCAGCGCGACCGCGGAGAGGACCGACACCACCCGTGTGACTCTCATGGCTCCCCCGCGTCATGTCCGGATTCTGCGCGGCCGATGATAGCCCCCAGGCCCCGCGTCAGGGATTGCGCCGCGCGAGGGTCTCGACGGACGAGGCCTTCTGCGAACCGGCCGGCGAGGCGGCGGTGGCGCAGGCGCACAGCAGCAGCTGCTGCAACGCGACGGCGGTCTCGGGAAATCGCATGGGCGGCATTCTCGGCCGGAACCGCCGGCCGGGTGCGGCTGGCCCCAACGCTCGCGGAGAAAGGCCGCCGGCTGGAGGGCACGCGCGTGGAGCGGTGAGCCGCCGCCGTCACTCGAGATCGATGCCGCGCTCCTTGCACTCCCGGATCACGCCCGGCCGGTCCCTCGCGCCCACCTTGGAGAGAGCCTCGAGCGCCTTCCCCAGGCCGCCCTGGCGGCAGGCGATGCGCGTCAGGAGCGCGTGAGCCCGGCTCGAGTCCTGGGCGAGCACGGCGTGGTTCGCCAACGAGACGGCCTTGCTGAAATCGCCCATCTCCAGGGCGGCCTCGGCTTCGTCCAGCTCCTGCGCGACCTCGGGAGCCAGCTCCGGCTCCGGCGGCGAGGCTGGAACCACCGCGCGAACCGGAACCGCCGCCGGCACCGGAACCGCCCTGGGCGCTTCGACCGCAGCCGCGGCAACCGCTTCCGGAGACGGCGCGGGAGCCGCGGCTTCGGGAGGCAGGACCACCGCGGCGCCCGGCGGCGTGGCGGGGACTTCCGTGGCCGTCTGCGCGGGTGCGGGGGTTGGCTCCCGGGTCACGAACGCGAGGCCCGCCCCGAGGAGCGCCACCGCGCCGACGCCCAGCGCGATCTTCTTCCACCGACGAGCGTTGGCCACCGTGTCGTCGCTCTTGGGCCCGGCGGCGGTCGGCCTCTTTTGCGCGCTCATCGGCGGCGGAGCATAGCACCCGGCTCTGCGCCTCCTCTCGACGCGCGGAGCGGCCTCACGAGAGGCCCAGGGCTCGTTTGCTGCTTCGTGGATCGTCTCCTCGTGCCGCTCCGCCAGGCGGGACTTCTCAGCGGACGGTCAGTAGAGCGCCAGTCCGCTAGGATGGTGGGCGTAGGGCCGGGCGGGTGGGGCTGGAGCTGCAGGTGAGCACTCAACGCAGGATCCTCGTCATCGATCACAGCGAGGCCGTGCGGGAGACAACCCGGGTCGCCCTCGAGGAGGGCGGCCACTCCGTCGCCACGCTCTCCTCTCCCGCGATCCTCCCGGCGCTGCTGCGCAAGGAGCGGTTCGACCTGGTGCTGGTCGACGACGCGATGCCGTCCCTCGGCACCAAGGCCATCCTCGAGACGGCGCGCTCCATCCAGGGTGACGCCTGCCCCCTGGTGCTCTTCTCCGACCGCCCGGAGGGCGAGCTGCGCCGGTTGGTCGCCGACTGGAAGGCGAACGGGTTCGTCCGCAAGACGCACGACCCACAGGCCCTGCTGCGCGAGGTGGAGGCCCGCATCGCCGGGACTGCGGCCGAGTCCACCGAAGTCGCCCTGCTGGTGGCCCAGCCGACGGTGCGGCTCATCCTCGAGGAGTACCTGCGCAAGGTGGGCTGCGAGCCCTTCACCTTGGCCGCCGAGGGCTGCGTGGAGGAGATCGTCCGCCGCCAGCCCCTGGCGGCCTTCCTCGACCTCGACGCCACCCCGACGAGCGGCGAGACCTGCTGCCAGCGCATCAAGGAGCACCCCCTGGCGCGCGCGACCCCGGTCGCGCTGCTCACCGCCAACGCCAGCGCGGAGCAGGTGATGCGCTGCTGGAGAGCCGGCTCCGACGACTGCCTGCCGCTGCCGATGAGCGCCGCCGTGCTCGCCGCCAAGGTCGCCGCGCTGCGCGCCGCCCGGAGCTCGTCGCGCAGCGGGCCGCCCCCGCGGCAGCACTCCGTGCTCGTCTGCCTGGGCCGGCGCGAGGAGTCGCTCTCGGCGCTGTTGGCCGACAACGGCTTCCCCCCGCTCGTGGCGCGCTCGCGCTCCTCCGCGGCGGATCTGCTGCGGCGGACCGGGTCGCGGGTGGTGGCCGCCATCGTCGACCTGAACCTCGCCGGCCCCGACCCCGCGGGCCTGGCGCGCGAGCTGGCCGGCGAGGACGCCCGACCCGTCCTCTTCGTCGCCGACGGCCCGCTCGATCCGGCGGCGGCACCGAACCTGCCCGAGGGCTCGGTGCTCGACCTGCAGCGCCCGCTGGAGACGGTGATGAACCGGCTCAACCGCGTGCTGGCGGGGACCATCCGCAACCCGGGCATGGAGCGCGTCCCGTTCTTCTCGCGGGTGGACTTCCGCGTCCCCGGCGAGCGCGCCTGGCAGGCCGGGTTCGCCTACGACCTGAGCCTCATCGGCATCTTCGTGCGCACGCTGACGCCCCTGAAGCGCGGCACCGAGCTGGAGCTCGAGGTCGACTACGGCGGGAAGAAGCAGCCGGTGCGCGGGCTGGTGGCCTGGATGAACCCCTTCGGGCAGCGGACGAGCTACGCCTATCCGCCGGGGATGGGCATCCACCTCTCCGGCCTGACGCCGGACCTCGCGCGGCACGTCAAGCAGCTCGTCCAGCGCCGGCCGCCGGAGTCGCCGGCGTCCGCGTCGGAGCCGTGAGCCCCCGCCGGTTCGCGGCGCCGCTCTACCCCGCGAGGATCGCCTTCCAGTCGACCGACCGCGCCCAGGCCTCGTAGGAGTGCCAGCGGATCTCCGAGAACTCGCGCTGCAGCGCGGACAGGCTCACGTCGTAGCCGGTCTTCTCGAAGTACTCGTACATGCGTGCGAAGTCCTCGCCCATGCTCTCGCGGACGACCTGCATCGGCACCTGGAAGTACGTGAACTTGCGGCCCGTCACGCGCGAGAGGATCTCCACGGCGTCCTGCCCGGAGACCTGGTCGCCGGCCAGGTCGCGCGCCTTGCCCTCGAAGCGCGCCGGGTTCTCCAGCGCCAGCACCGCGACCGCGGCGATGTCCGCGACCGCGATCTGCGCCAGCCGGCGTCCGGGCGTCAGCGGCGTGGCGTAGACGCCCTGCCTGAGCTGCTCGGCGCCGAAGGCGATGGCGTTCTCCATGAAGTAGACCGGCCGCAGGATCGCCGCGCGGGCCCCGATCCTCGCGATGTGCTCCTCCACCGCGCGCTTGCTCTCGACGTGAGGGATGCCCGTCTTCTTGTCCGCCGACCCCACGGA
>DASXVQ010000189.1:0-33921 GCA_036504155.1 Myxococcales bacterium | reverse complement strand
CCCACGTCGACGGCCTCGAGCACGACCTGCACGGCCGCCAGGTGGGCGTCGCCACCGTGCTGGCCGCGGCGCTCTACGAGGAGATCCTCGCCGTCGACCGGCCGCGCTGGGCCGCCGAGCCCGGGGTCCCCTTCGACGCCGGGCTCTGGAAGGGCATCGCCGGCGCGGTGAAGACCGAGCATGACCAGAAGCGCGCGCGGGTCGCGCAGGCCTGCCGCAGGCTCTCCGAGCCGGGCGTCTGGGGCCAGGTGCGCGAGGCCCTGCGGCCCCTGCTGCGCTCGCCGGTGAGCATCCAGCGCTGCCTGCGCGACTCGGGCGCCGCCTGGCGGTACGCGGACCTCGGCTGCAGCCGCGAGCGCTTCCTGACCGCCCTGGTCCACTGCGCCGCCATCCGCGGGAGGTTCACCTCGGTCGACCTGGCCTGGGCCGCGGGGGTGCTGCCTGGCGCCGCCGGGCGGCTGGTGGACCGCTGGGCCGGCGGCTGACTCGGGCCGGCCCGGGGCCGAGCTCGAGCGCGCCCTCGGCGTCATGCCGCTCCGGGCTGCATCGTCATCCCGGCCGCCGCAGCTACGGTCGGCTGCTCGGGGTTGCGTTCCAGCGCGTCTGGCGGATGAAGCCTCACGACCAATCCCGGGCCGTCGAAAGCGCCTTTGGCGACGCACGCCCTAAGAGCTTTCGAGATTTACTGATTGTGCTGTGAGACCCGTTTCACTGTATGATGAATCGTCGTCCTTCTACCGTTTCACGAGGGGGTAGAAAAATGCCTGCGAAGAACGTCCACTCGGTCCAGGTCGCGAACGAGACGCACGACTGGCTCCAGGCCCTCGCCGAGAACGGTCTGCTCGTCACCGTCCGTGGGAAGCCCGCCGCGCACCCGCAGGTCGCCAAGCTGGTCGAGGCGCTCCACGCCGTGCTCGCCGGCGGCGAAGTCGCCGTCAAGGTCACGAGGCGGGGCGACCCGAAGCTGAAGAAGGCGCTCGACGCGAAGCTGAAGAAGGCGATTAGCGCGAGCGCAAAGCTGGCCGGGGATCCGAAGGTGCTCGTTCCGTAGCGGCGAAGCAGCGTGCGCACCCGAGCGACACCGATGCGAGGGCTTGCCGAGCTCTGGGCCGGCTTCTCGCGCTGCTATGATCCGGAGCGCCTCCGGCGCGAGGTCCGTCCGTCCGCGGTGCTGGCCTTCGCCGCCTTCGTGCTCGCCGTGCTCTTCGCGATGTCGGGAGTGGACTCGGTGAGGAGCTTCACCGGCTTCCACCACGCCAGCGAGCTCGTCGCCCTGTTCGTCCTCGGCGTGTGCCTCGACCTCGCCTCCCACCGGCTGTGGGACCGGCGGACGGCCAGGGACGCTCTGGCGCTCGCCGGCGTCGCGGCCTACTGCGCCTTCGTCCCGCTGGTGATGCTCGCGACCACCTCGCCGACCCGCTACGTCTTCGGCCTGCTCTTCGGCCAGATGGCGGCCGACTACGGCCGGCGCTTCTCCTTCAACTGGCCCATGGTCGGCGCCGTGACCGCGCTGCCGCTGGCCATCGCGCTCATCGCGTGGCGCGACTTCGCCCTGGTCGTGCTCGTGGCCTTCGGCGCCATGATGCACGTCTACGCCAGCTTGACGACGCGCGGGCAGCGCCGGCTGGTGCAGGAGAAGGCGGGGCTGGAGTCCGCCTTCGAGCTGGCCGACCGGGTCGCCTCCAGCAGCGTGGACATCGCCTTCTCGGCGACGCTGGCGGAGGCCGGGGCCTTCGCGCACCACCTGAGCAACGCCATGACCCCGGTGCTCAGCAACATCCGCTTCGTGCGGGAGACGGGGGGGCTCGACCCCGAGGCGCGGGAGGCGCTCGTCGAGGCCGAGCGCGGCGCCCGGCGCAGCGTGGAGCTGCTCACCCGGCTCCTGGAGACCCTGCGCGCCCGCTCGGAGAGCTCGAGGCTGACCTTCGAGCTCTCCGAGACCCTCTGCTCGCTCGTCGGTGCGCTCTCTCCCGCGTCTCCGGCCGGCGCGGCGGCGCCGCCGTTCGCGGTCCGGGTGGAGGGCGAGGTGCCGCGCTTCGTGGTCAAGGGCGACCCCGAGCACCTGCGCTTGGCGCTGGAGAACCTGGCCCGCAACTCCCGCGAGGCCGGCGCCCGCTCGCTCGTCATCCGCGGCAAGCTGCTCTCCGCCGGCGAGGGCGTCCAGCTGTGGCTCGAGGACGACGGCCCGGGCATCCCCGAACCGCTGCGGCCGCAACTGCTGCAGGCGCTGGTGACCTCCCAGAAGTCCGGGGGCCACGGCTTCGGGCTGTACCTGTCGCGGCGGCTGGTGGAGCTGTTGGGCGGCCGGCTCGTGTTGGGCGCCTCCGACCACGGTGCCGCCTTCGAGCTGCAGCTGCCGGGCTCGGTGCTGGTCGCCTGCAAGGCGGGGGGCTGAGGCATGGCGTCCCCCGATCGCACTTTGCGCGCGGGCGTCGAGCTGCACACGCGGCGGTTCCTCGAGGGCCTGATCGCCTCGGGCGACCTCGACCGCCCGAGCGTCGGGCTCCTCCAGGAGGCGCTGGCGCGGGCCGCCGACGCGCACCCGGGCGCCTTCGTCCACCTGCTCGCCGACGCGCTGGGCGCCCCACCCGAGGCGGCGCTGGAGGCGGGCTCGCTGGCGCAGATGTTCTACGCCGCGGCGAGCCTGACCGACGATCTGCAGGACGCCGACCAGGCCGATGCGCTCGCCCGGCGCGACCCGCGGCTGCAGCTCAACGCCCTGGCGCAGCTCTTGTGCGCCACCGCCGCCCGCGCCGCCTCCCTCTCGCGGGCGGTGGGGGACCGCGGCGCCGTGGCGGCCCTGTCCGCCACCTTCCAGGCCGGCGTCGCCATGCTCACCGGACAGCGGCTGGAGCTGGCCGGCGGAACGTGGACGAGCGCGCGGTACCGGAAGGTCGCCGAGCTCTCCGCGGGCCGGCAGTTCGAGGCCTACCTGGCGATGTCGGCGCTCGCCGCCGGGGCGTCCCCGGCGAGGCTGACCGGGCTGGGCCGGCCGCTGGGACTGTTGCTGCAGCTTCACCACGACCTGCGCACCCGCGACCGGCGCGTGCGCGGCCTGTCGAGCCGCTCGATCGGGACGCTCCGCTCGGCGGCTCGCCGGCAGCTGCGAGCGGGGCTGGACCGCGCCCCGCGCGCGGCGAGGCGGTGTCTCCGGTCGTTCGCCGCGCCGCTCCTCGGAGGGAAGGCTGGGCTCGGGAGGGGGTCATGAACCGCGTCGTGCTGCTCGTCGATGACGAGCCGGACATCACCACGCTCTTCCGTCGGGTGCTCAAGCGCTCCTTCGACGAGGTGCACGTGGCGCTCTCCGGCAAGGAGGCGGCCGAGATCCTCGCGAAGAGGGCCGTCACCCACCTGGTGACCGACTTCTTCCTCGGGGCCGACGAGCCGCAGGGGACGGCGCTCGTCGCCCGGTGGAGGACCGCCTACCCGTCCATCCGCTTCGCGGCGGTCTTCACCGGGCGCGCCTCGACCAAGGAGATCGGCGGGCTGCCGGGCATCGACGCGGTCTTCGCCAAGCCCGGGGGCTTCGAGGAGCTGATCGCGCTGCTCAACTCGTCGCCTTGATTGATGAGAGCCTCGCCCGGACGATGGCCCTTGCCTCGCCGGGCGGCTTCTGGCGCATGATGTCTCCATGCTGCTCGCGAGCACTCTGTCGCTCTTCCTGCTCGCCGCCTCCGCGGACGGCCCTGCGACGGCTCCCACCGCAGCCTCCGCGCAGCCCGACGCAGGGACGGCCGCGCCAGCTGCCGATTCGACCCGCCTGGTGCTTGGCGTCCGGGCGCAGAAGGTCCTCCCGGTCTCGCACCTGAAGGCCGTCGCGGTGGCGGCGCCCGAGGTGCTGGACGTGCGGGCGCTCAACTCGGGGGAGCTGCTGCTGGTCGGCCTGGCCGCCGGGCACTCGGACCTGACCGTCTTCCACGGCGACGGCACGCACGTCGTCTACCAGGTGGAGGTGGCCAAGGACGGCCCGGCCGACGACACCTCGGCGCTGCGCTCGGCCTTCAAGGACAGCCCGAACCTCGCGGTGCAGCTGGCGGGCGACCGCATCTTCCTGACCGGGCTGTTCGGCTCGCTCGAGGACTACGAGCAGTCGCTCTACTTCCCCCGGGTGGTCTGCCTGGCCAAGCTCGACCCGAAGGTGGTGCGCTCCCGCGTGGCCATGGTCAACGACGCGCTGGCCCGCTCCGGGCTCAAGCACGCGCAGGCCGTGCTGCACGGGCCGAGCACCTTGGCGCTCGAGGGTTTGGTGCAGGACTCGCTGGAGAAGGACAAGGCCCAGAAGATCGCCGACGCCATCTTCGGCCCGGTCGGCAAGGCCGTGGACGCTCTCGAGAAGAACGGCCTGCGCTGAATCCGGCCAAGGCCGGGCCGGTGCCAGGCTTCGGCCTACTTCCCCAGCTCGGTGAGGACGAACTTCGTCGCCGGGATGCTCTGGAGGACCTTGAACTCCTTGAGCTCCATCCGCGACCAGCGGCCCTCCTCGATGGAGTTCTTCATGGTCACCAGGCTCGGCCGGCGGTGCCCGCCGAAGTCCTTCGGGTCCTTGAACTCGGCGCTGCGCAGCTCCTTGCCGCTGGCCGCGAAGAAGTGCCCCGCGATCGGCAAGTAGTCGCCCTTGTGGATGGTCAGGTCGATGCGGTCATAGGCGGAGCTGGGGTTGCGGCTCTTGAGCGAGAGCAGCCAGCGGTCGTCAGTCTCGGAGGCCAGCGTGGCGTCGAAGTCCTTGCTGTAGTTCACCCGCAGCACGTCGGCGTTGTTGAAGTCGCCGCCCATGAAGCTCTCGCGCGCCGCCAGGCGCACGGCCCGCTTGAGGTTGGGCATGTAGACCCAGAAGTTGTCCTCCACGCGCAGGATCTCCTGGCCGCGGGCGTTCGATGGCGCGTCGAACCAGACGCGGAACTTCTCGTCACCGCTCTTGAGCAGGCGCATCTGGTAGGTGCGCTCGGTGCCGTCGCTGCGGTGGGCCGTCATCGTGGAGACCGAGTCGAAGAACGCCGGGCCCATCACCTCGTCGTACTTCTCGAGGATCTGCTTCGGGTCCGAGGGCGCCTGCGGCGCGGCGGCCAGGGCGAGGCAGCCGAGCGCGAGGAGGGTCTTCATCGTGGACTCCTGGAGCGAGATCAGAGAGCGCGCAGCGCCTCGGCGGGACGAAGACGCGAGGCCCGACGCGCGGCGTACAGCGCAGCGCCGACCGCGCCCACCACCGCCACCAGCACCACCATCCCCGCGAAGAGCGGCGTCATGGACGGGTGCATGGGCAGCGTGCCGGACGAGCCCGGCGCCTTGAAGGGAATGCCCACCCGGCTGGCGACGGCGACGGTGGCCCAGCCGAGCAGCGTCCCGCCCAGGCCGCCCCACAGCCCCAGGAGGCCGCCCTCGAGCAGGAACAGCATCAGGATCTGCCGGCGCCGCATCCCCAGCGCCAGCTCGGTGCCGATCTCCCGGATGCGCTCGTAGACGCTCATGGCCATGACGTTGACGATGCCGGTGAGCACGATGGCCAGCAGCACCAGGGTGACCATGGAGAGCACGTATCGCTGCCTGCGGATGAGGTCGCGGAACATCGGCTGCAGCTCGAGCCAGGTGTGCACCTCGTACTCGGCTCCCAGCGCCTGGCGGACCGCGGCGGCGGTCTCGTCGATGCGCCGCAGGTCCTTCACCTGCACCGCGTACTCAGTGACGCGCCCCTCCATCCGCAGCAGGCGCTGGGCGTAGGCCAGCGGCATCGCGAGCAGGCGCTTGGCCGAGAACGGGTCGAGCATCGGGACCCAGCCCTCGAGCTGCAGGTCCAGGGCGTTGCTCTGGCCCTCGGGCGTCTGGGCCGAGAGGGTGAAGCTGTCGCCCTGGGCGAGCCCGAGGTTGGTCATGAGGATGCCGCCGAGGACCGCGCCGTTGGGCAGCTTGGAGTCGGCGAGGTTGGTGCCGGCGATGAAGCGCCGGGCCAGCGGGAACGCCTGGTCCTCGACGACGGGGTCGGCGGCCAGGACAGCGACCAGCGAGCTGCGGTCCTTGGAGGTGGCCATCCCGAAGGTGGAGACGCGCGGCGCCAGCGCCTCGACGCCCGGCACCGAGAGCACCCTGCGGCGCAGCTCGGGCGTGTCGGCCATGGCGAAGGAGAGCGGCGAGGCGCCCGACTTCTCGACGTAGCCCCGCTTGTGGACCTGGAAGGCGCCGACCTGCGCCTTGACCATGCCCTCGGTGATCAGGTCGGTCACCCCGTTGCGGAAGCCCTCGAGCAACACCACCATGAACGAGCCGATGACCAGCGCGGCGAGCGCGATGAGGGTGCGCCGCCGGTTGCGCCAGAGGTTGCGCGCCGCGAGCGAGAGGACGATCACGGCTGGGCCCTCTCAGACATGGGTCAGCGCCTCCACCGGCCGCAGCTTCGAGGCGCGCCAGGCCGGGTAGATGGCCGCGAGGACCGCGCCCGCGGTCGAGAGGGCGATGGCGAAGAGGTTGTAGGCGAGGCCGATGGTGGGGCGAACGAGGTTGGGCACGTCGGAGCCCACCGGCGGCATGTCCAGGCCCACCTGGTTCATGGCCAGGACGATCAGGCTGCCGACCAGCGCCCCGGAGACGCCGCCCAGGAGACCCAGGAAGCCCGACTCGGCCAGGAACAGCGCGACGATCTGCCGGCGCCTCACGCCCAGGGCCATCATCGTGCCGATCTCGCGGACCCGCTCCAGCACCGACATGAGCATCGTGTTGGCGATTCCGGTGAGGACGATGACGACGAAGACGAAGCTGACGATGGCGTAGAGGATGCGCTGGAAGACGAGCATGTCGGAGAGGAAGGTGGCGATCTCCGCCCACGTCGCCACCGCCACCTCGCCGCCCAGCGCCTCCTGGATCCGCTCGCGGATCCGGCCCAGCTCGGCGCTCTCCAGGTCGGCGTCGACGGCCACCGCGACCTCGGTGATCCTCCCGTTCATCCGCAACAGCTCGTCCGCGGTCGAGAGCGACAGCTGGGCCACCTTGCGGTCGCCGGGGGTCTTGAAGGCGAGCAGGCCGACCAGCTTCGCCTCTGCGCCGTTGAGCACGCCGTCCCGGTCGTTCGCCAGGAACGTGATGGTGTCGCCGACCTTGGCGTGGAGCGTCTTCGCCAACTCGGTGCCCAGCAAGCACTCGCCGGGGCCTTGGATCGGCCGGCCTTCCGCCACGGCCTCGCCCGCCTTGCGCAGCGCCTTCAGCTCGCGCGACGGGTCGACCGCGGTCAGCTGCGAGAAGGTCGTCTCGTCACCCAGGTTCACCGCCGAGGTGAAGGTGATGCGCGGGGTGACCGCGACGACTCCGGGGACGCTCGCGATCTTCGCCAGGAACGGCTCGTCCCCGGGCAGGTCCAGCTCCAGCGGCGCTTGCTCCTGGCTCGAGAGGTAGCGCTTGTGGTGCACCTGCAGCGCGCCCAGCTTCCCCTCGGCCTGGTTGGAGATGAGGGTCGCGTAGAAGCCGTTGGTGAACCCGCGTACCGCCACCAGCGCGCCGATGCCCAGCACGATCGCCGCCGCGGTGATGGCCGAGCGGCGGCGATTGCGCAGGACGTTGCGGGCCGCGATGCGCAGCAGGCTGGACACGGTCGCTACGCGCCTCGCGTCACTGCGCCGGAGCGGGCGCCGGCGCCGGAGCAGCCTCGGTGGCCGGGGCCGCGGCGGGAGCCGGGGCGGGCGCAGGCGCCGCAGCGGGAGCCGGAGCGATCGCGGCCTCGCGGGCCACCATGACGAACCGGGTGAGCAGCTCGGAGTCGCCCGCGTTGAAGCCCGCCTTGCCGGCCATGGCCTTGGCGACCTTCGGCCACTTCTCCTCCGGGAACGCCGCGAGGTCCGGGTAGCCGTGGCAGTCGCGGCAGCCCTTCAGGAAGAGCTGGCGGCCCTTCTCCAGGTCCTCGGCGGTCGGCGGCGCATCGGCGTAGCGCGCCTTGGCGATCTCCATCGCCTGCGAGGCCAGCGGCCCCGGCGCAGCGCCGGTCTTGGGGAAGCAGGCGACGGCGAGGAAGGCGAGCGCGGCGAACGTCGGCACGATCCAGCGGCGGTTCATGGGGGCACCTTGTCGTTGAAGGGCCTTGAAGCCTAGTCGAACTGGGCGTTCTCGTCCCGGCCCCGCCCGGGGGCCACGAGCCAACGGCAGGCCCGGCACCCGCGGAGCGGTGGTTCCTGGAACCGCAGGCCTGGAGCCTGGATAATCCGCGCATGCCGGCCGCCGCCCTGCTCGCCGCCCTCCTCCTCGCCCAGGCCGATGCCGGGCCGGCGAAGGTCAGCGTCAACGGCTACCTCTCCGAGCGCGTCGCGCTCCAGGCGGGCTGGTCCGCGAGCGACCCCACGGCCCCGGGGCTCGCCCAGCTCGCGGGCCTGCCGCTGGTCACCTCGCTCACCGAGGCCAACGCCCAGCTGCGCATCCGGCTGGCCGACGGCTGGGACGTCTTCACCGACCTCTCGTTCTTCGTCGGCGCCCGGAGCGAGGCCGGCGGCCTGATGAAGGTGCCCTCCTCCCACTCCAACCGCGCCGAGCTCTCCGAGTTCTACCTGAACCTGGGATTCCACGAGCACCTCAACGGCCTGGTCGGCCGCAAGCGCGTGGTCTGGGGCAGCGGCTTCGCCTGGAACCCGGCCGACCTGCTCAACCCGCCCAAGGACCCGACCGATCCGACCCTGCAGCGCGCCGGGGCCTGGATGGCGCGGATCGAGGCGCCGTTCCAGTACTTCACCCTCAGCGCCCTGTGGGCCCCCAAGGTCGTGCGCACCAGCGCCGGGCTCCCCAGCCGGTTCCTGTTCGAGCCGGGCGGCCACGAGCCGGAGCAGATCCTCGGCGCCCGCGCCTACGCGCTGATCAAGGAGGCCGACGTCAACCTGATGTGGTTCTGGTCGAACCGCTACGCCGACACCCTGCCCCACAGCCACCGCTTCGCGGCGTCCTTCAGCCGCTACTTCTTCACCGACTACGAGTTCCACTTCGAGGGCGTCCTGCAGCGCGGGCGCGACACGCCCATCGTCGACCCCCGGTGCCTTCCCCGGGGCTTCTCGTTCCAGCCGCTCCTCGACTGCCAGGCCTCGGGTCAGCCGGTGGTCGCGAAGGCCGGCCTGTCCGACCCCGCCGCCTTCTACGCCCAGTTCATCGCCGGCACCCGCTACAGCTTCAAGGACGAGTCGATGCTCTCGGCCGAGTACTACTTCAACGGCCCCGGGCTCGACGCCAAGCAGTGGGAGGACCGCCAGCGGCTGCTCGGGCTCGCCCCCACGATCTGGCAGGGCGCGCAGGCCCAGGGGATCGCCTTGGACCCCTCGGCGCTGCTCGGCGGCGGCGGCGGCGGCAGCGGCGACCAGGGCTCGCCGCTGCGCCTCGACTTCCGGCCCCTGCGACGGCACTACCTCTTCCTCGTCTACCAGAAGCCCCGCATCGCCGACGACTTCACGGCCACCGTGACCACGGTCGTCGGCCTGGAGGACCCGAGCCTCCTGCTCGCCCCCAGCCTGTCGTGGAGCGCGCGGGAGTGGCTGAGCCTGGGGCTGTTCGCGTACCTGCCCCTGGGCGCCTCCGAGAGCGAGTACGGCTCCCTGCCCTTCCGCTTCCGCGCGCTGCTCGAGGTCCGCGCGTTCTACTGAGCTGGGTCCGCGGGCGAAGGGCATCGAGTGGACCGCACCGCGCGACCGCGAGCGCGGCTTCTGCGACGCGCTGACCGAGCCCTACATCGTGGTGGAGCTGAGCGGGACCCCGGCGCGCGTGCTGGCGTCGGCGGGGTGCGGCGGCCGCCGACCGCTAGTAGGCCCCCGGCTTGCGGGGTACCCGCTGCGCTTCCTGCCGCTCGCGCAGCCACTCGCGCACCTTCTTGGAGTCGCTGGCGGGGTTGAACAGGTCCTTCTTGATGGCGGCGAGGAAGCGGCCCTTCTCGAAGAAGAGGTAGGCGCCGTTCCAGGGCTGCCCGGGCGCCAGCTCCGCGCCGATCTCCTCCATGGGGTCCTGCCAGATGTTCTTGGTGGGGTCGCTGACGAACACCACCGCCTCGAGCTGGCCGGCGACCGTCTGCAGCACGCTCGAGAGCGGCTGCTTGGCCTCCGCGTTCGGCCCCTGCCCCTGGCAGAGCATGACGACCGTGGCGGACTCGCGGATGCGCCGGCGGGCGCGCTCGGCGGCGTCCTTTTCGGAGGTGGAGATGAGCGAGGCGCCGGCGCGCCGCAGCGCGTCCTCCGCCGTCTCCGGCACCGTCTCCATCACGTGCAGCGGGCCGGTGGGCTCGTCCTGCTTGCGCTTGGGCGGGTCGACCGCGGGCTGGGCCCCGGTCTTGCGCCGCGGCGCCCCCGCGGAGTCGGCGGCGGGCGGCAGGCCGGTCTTGCGGCGCGGCTGGGGAGCCGCGGCCGGGGCGTGGGAGCGATCGAAGACCTGGCCCCAGACCGCCTGCGTGCGCTCGCTGGCGAAGTTGATGATGGCAGCGCCGAACTCGAAGACCGAGGTGTGGCGCTTGGCGGCCTCGCGGTTGAGGGCCTTGAGCACCGCCGCCTCGATGGCCGCCGGCACGTCCGGCACCAGGTGGTGCAGCGGCTTGAGCGGGCCGTTGACGATCTCCTGCATGATCGCCGGGATGTTCGCCCCGTCGAACGGCTTCGCCCCGGACAGCATCTCGTAGAGGATGACGCCCAGCGAGTACTGGTCGCTGCGTGCGTCGAGCGGCTTGCCGCGCACCTGCTCCGGGCTGACGTAGTGCGCCGTGCCGAGCATCCCCGCGGTGGTCTGCGCGGCCGGCAGGCCCTCGGTGAGCTTGGCGATGCCGAAGTCGAGCACCTTGGCCGCCACGTCGCCGTAGGGACCGGTGGCCAGGAAGATGTTCGCCGGCTTCAGGTCGCGGTGCAGGATGCCCTTGTCGTGCATCGTGGCCACCGCGGCCATGACCGGCAGCATCAAATCCGCGGTCTCGGTGGCGGTGCACAGGCCCTGGTTGTCGAGGAAGCGGTCCAGGTTCTGACCGTCGAGCAGCTCCATCACCAGGAAGAGGTTGTCCTCGTCCTGGCCGAAGTCGAAGACCTCGCAGATGTGCGGGTGGCGCAGCATCGCCGCCGCGCGACCCTCCTGCAGGAAGCGGGCGCGGCCCTCGGGGCCCTGGGCGATCTGCGGGTGCAGGGTCTTGATGGCGACGTGCTTGCCGAGGTCGAGGTGCTCGGCCTCGTACACGTATCCCATGCCGCCGTGCCCGAGCATCTTGATCAGGCGGTACCGACCCAGCTGGGAACCGAGACGCAACATCGGCCGAGAGGATATCGGCCTTTAGGCTGCACCCCAAGCTTCCTCCCGCGGCCGTCGTCCCGCGGCCGGGCTCGCGGGCCTGCACCGATTGTCGTGGACAGCCGTCCCCGTCCCTGGCGGCGGGGCGGCCGTCCCTTCGGCCGGCGAGGCCGCGTGGCCAACGGGGCGGCCCTTCGCGTATCTTCCCGCTCCGGAGGACGGCCTTGCCGCTCGTCTCGCTGCGCGCCATCACTAAGGACTACGCGCTGGGCCGCACCGTCGTGCCGGCCCTGCGCGGGGTCGACCTCGACGTCGAGGCCGGCGAGTTTACCGTGGTGATGGGCCCCTCGGGCTCGGGCAAGAGCACCCTGCTCAACCTCATCGGCTGCCTGGACCGGCCCACCTCGGGCACCCTCTGCCTGGACGGCTCCCCCATCGGCGAGCGGGACTTCGACGACCTGGCCGAGGTACGCAACCGGCGCATCGGCTTCATCTTCCAGTCCTTCAACCTGATCCCCGTGCTCGACGTCTACGAGAACATCGAGTTCCCCTGCCTCATCCGCGGCAAGCGCGACGCCGCGCTCGACCGCCGGGTGCGCCAGGTGGCCGAGGCGGTGGGCCTGACCCCGCACCTGGCGCACCGGCCCGACGAGCTGTCGGGCGGCCAGCGGCAGCGGGTGGCCATCGCCCGCGCCCTGGTGACCGAGCCTTCGCTGGTGCTGGCCGACGAGCCGACCGCCAACCTGGACAGCGGCACCAGCGACCAGATCATCGACCTGATGGCCGAGCTCAACCGCGGCCGCGGGGTCACCTTCCTCTTCTCGACCCACGACGCGCGGGTGACCGGCCGCGCGCGCCGGGTGGTCCAGCTCGCCGACGGCCGCGTCGTCTCCGACGAGCGCCGCCCGGCCACGGAGCGCAGCCAATGAGCGACGAGCCCAAGGGCCCCCACAAGCCCGGCCAGTCCGACCCGGCCGACGAGGCGCCGGAGAAGGTCGCCGCGGCTCCGCGCGCGACGCTGCGCTTCGGCGGCGAGAAGAAGGGCCCGGTGCCCGAGGGCACGGTCCGCTTCGGCATGCCGCTCAAGGAGGCCCCTCCCGCCGCCCCCAGGCCCGGCCCCGTCCCCGAGGGCACCGTGCGCTTCGGCATGCCCCTCAAGGATCCCCCGGCCGCCGGCCGCCCGGTGCCCGAGGGCACGGTCCGCTTCGGCATGCCGCTGAAGCCGGCCCCGCCGCAGCCGGCCAAGCGGCCGATGCCCGAGGGCACCGTGCGCTTCGGCATGGTCGCCGACCGCCCGGCGACGCAGACGCTGCGCTTCGGCGAGCGCGAGACCGACCAGGCCGCGGCGCTGGAGAAGGCCGGGCGCTTCGCCGACGCCGCCGCCGTCTGGGAGCGCTCGGGGGAGCTGGACCACGCCATCAAGGCCTACGAGAAGGCCGGACAGATCGACCGGGCGGCGCACCTGCTCAAGCTCACCGGGCGCAGCGCCACCGCGGCGCGGCTGCTCGAGTCGGTGGGGCAGCACCGCAAGGCCGCGCAGATCTACGAGGAGATCCACGAGCTGGCCCTGGCCGGGTCCGCGCTGGTCAAGGCCGGGGACAACGACCGCGCCGCCGCGCTCTACGAGCAGGCCGGGGCCTTCGAGGAGGCGGCCGCGCTGTACGCGGCGCTGGGCAACCTGCGCAAGGCGGAGCAGCTCTACGAGCGGGCCGGGCGCACCGAGGAGGCCGCCGCTCTGCGCGAGCGCGCCTCCACGACGACGCACGACTCCGACGAGCTGGATGTCGGCGCCGGCTCGGCGCTGCTGGACGAGAAGCGGGTGGTGGCGGTGGTGGCGAGCCACCTGCGCAAAGGCGACCCCGACGCCGCGGCGCACCTGTACGGCGCCTGCCAGAAGTCCATCGGCTACCCCGTGCTCTCCGCCATCGCCGGCGACGACGAGGCCGAGCGCTGCGCGGCGGAGATGTTCGTCTGCGCCTGCGACTTCCCCATGGCCGCCAAGGTCTTCGAGAACCTGGGCGACCTGCAATCGGCGGCGGCGATGTACGAGCGCGCCGACGAGCCCCTGACGGCGGCGGACGTGTACCTGCGCCTGGGCGACCACGCGCAGGCCGCGGCGCTCCTGCAGCGCGGCGGGCACGTGCGCGAAGCGGGCGAGAGCTGGGAGGCCTGCGGCGAGTTGGAGAAGGCCGCGGCCTGCTACGAGAAGGCCGAGGAGCCGCTGCTGGCCGGGCGGCTGTGGTCCAAGGCGGGCAAGCCCGCGCGTGCCGTGCAGTCGCTGCAGCAGGTTCGCCAGGGCGATCCCGGCTACGACGAGGCCCAGCAGCTGCTCGAGCAGGATCTGGCCAAGGGCGGGCGCAAGGACCTGGCCGGGCGCGGGGTCGTCTCGTTGATGGACGGCTTCGAGTTCCTCAAGGCCACCCCGCTGTTCCGCGACCTGTCGCTCGACGAGATGAAGGCGGTCTACGACTCCTGCGAGACGCGCACCTACTCCGACGGCGAGGTGATGGTCGAGCAGGACCAGCCCGGGGAGGCGCTGCTGGTGCTTCGCCGAGGCAACGCGACGGTGGTCCGCGTCCAGGGCACCGCCCAGGAGGCGGTGGCGCGGCTGGGCCCGGGCTCGCCGGTGGGCGAGATGGCGCTCATCGACGACTCGTTCACCTCGGCGCGGGTCATCGCCGACGGGACGGTGGAAGCGTTCGTCATCACCCGTGAGCGGTTCTCGCGGCTGATGGCCTCCAGCGACCGGATGGCGCTCAAGCTCTACCGCTCGGTCTCCCACACGCTGGTGCGGCGGCTCAGGGCGACGAGCCGGCACCTGGTGGGCCGGGGAAGCTAGTTCGGAGCACCGGCATGCCGGGTCAGTGGCCGGCGTCCCGCGCGCCGGCATCAGGCGTCCCGGCGTCTGCAACGCTGCCGCCGAAGGCCTTCACCATCGCGTCCGCCATCGCCCGGTGGCCCTGGTTCAAGGGATGGATTCCGTCCTGGGCGAGCATCCCTGCTGCCGGCTTGGACGGGTCGGTCGGGTCGGCGATCGCCGCCGCGAAGTCCACCACGCCCGAGACCAGGTTCGTCGACTGGATGAACTGGTTCACCTTGACCCGCGCCGCCTCGCCGTTGGCGGTCAGGACTCCGGGGCCCTTCGGCAGGATGGTGGCGCCCCAGACCTTCAGCCCCGCCCCGCCGAGCTTGGTGTAGACGCTCGTCAGGCTGTCGATGACGTACTGCGTGCCGGCGTCCAGCCCCATCTTCTCGGGGTTGGCCTGCCACAGGTCGTTGGTGCCGAGCTCCACCAGACAGTCGGTGACGCCCGGGAGTGCCAGGACGTCCCGGTCGATGCGGGTGGAGGCGGTCACGACGCCGTCGGCGCCCTCAGCCGAGTCCACCACCGGGTAGCCCAGCGCCAGCTGCGCCAGATCGATGAAGCGCTTGTCCACCCCATAAGAGGCCTCTCCGGCGGCGATGCTGTCGCCCAGGACCGAGACGGCCCTCTGCTGCGGGCCGAGCACCGCCACCCACTTCACGCCTCGAAACGCCGGGTCGCGTGTGCCGTTGAGCGAGGCAGCACCGGCGTGATCGCCCGGGGCCTGCATCCCCTCGAAGCCGATGTCGGACTGCGCCCGCGGGACCGAGCCCGACGCCGCGAACGACACTGCATAGCGCTCGCCGCTGGTCACGGCGAAGTCGAGCGGGTCGCTGGTCATCGTCGTCCCGGCGGGGATGGTCACGTTGGGCTTGCCCCCGAAGAGGAGCTGGGTGTTCGAGTCCACGGTCCCGCTGCCGAGGTCTCGGCCGATCCACGCGGAGCCCACGACCATGTCTCCGTTGCTCCCCCAGAGGGTCACCTCGACGCGCGTGCCCGTCCGCATGACGGTGAACGGCTCGCGGAACGTGGTGGTCGACGCGAAGGTCGTCGGCGGGTCCGCAGGGGCACAAGCCAGACCGTCCGCGCGCACCGGGCAGGGCAGCGCGCTGGCGGTCACCGTCTGCCAGAGGAGTTGCGGCGCGGCGTCCGGGCCAGGTGCTGCTGCGTCGGGAGGCTCGGGCGTCGCCGCGTCCGGGGGCTCGGGCGCCGCATCGGCCGCGACGATCGCCGCGTCGATGGTCGAAGGGCTGGAGCCTCCGCAGCCCGAAGAGAAGGCGGCGTAGCCAGCGGCCAGCGCGGCGACCAGGGACACGAGGAGCCTGTTGGGGGTCATGCGAGCAGGACGAGCAAGCTGCGTTCCCAGCGCCGCACCCGAGGAGGGACGAAGCCCGACGCGCGCCTGGTTTTCCCACCTCGGGAAAGCGCGCGCCCCGGGTGGTCATCGCCGGCGGCGCAGGTGTACGCTTCGCCCTAATTTTCGAGGCTTGTTCCACCTCCAGGAGGGCACCATGGCGGACTTCCAGTACCAGGACCCCTTCCCGCTCGGGGAGGACCCCACCCGCTACCGGCTGGTCACCAAGGAGCACGTGACGGTCGAGCGCTTCGACGGCAAGGAGGTCCTCAAGGTCGCGCCGGAGGCGCTCACCCTGCTCGCCCGCGAGGCGATGCGCGACGTCAGCTTCATGCTGCGCCCGGCGCACCTCGAAAAGGTGGCGGCCATCCTGTCCGACCCCGAGGCGAGCAACAACGACCGCGGCGTGGCGCTGGCGATGCTCTTCAATGCCGAGGTGGCGGCCAAGGGCATCCTGCCGTTCTGCCAGGACACGGGCACCGCGACGGTCATCGCCAAGAAGGGCCAGCAGGTCTGGACCGGCGGCGGCGACGAGGAGTCGCTCTCGCGCGGGGTCTTCAAGACCTACACCGAGGAGAACCTGCGCTACTCGCAGAACGCGCCGCTGAACATGTACGACGAGGTCAACACCGGCAACAACCTGCCGGCCCAGATCGACGTCTTCGCCACCGACGGCATGGAGTACAGGTTCCTCTTCCTGGCCAAGGGCGGCGGCAGCGCCAACAAGACCGCGCTCTTCCAGGAGACCAAGGCGCTGGTCAACCCGGGCTCGCTCGAGAAGTACCTGGTCGAGAAGATGAAGACGCTGGGCACCGCGGCCTGCCCGCCGTACCACCTGGCGTTCGTCATCGGCGGGACCTCGGCCGACGCCACGCTCAAGACCGTGAAGCTCGCCTCCACCGGCTACCTCGATCACCTGCCGACCGAAGGCAACAAGCTGGGCCAGGCGTTCCGCGACACGGAGATGGAGGGCAAGCTGCTGCAGGCCGCCTACCGCAGCGGCTACGGCGCCCAGTTCGGCGGCAAGTACTTCTGCCTCGACGTGCGCGTGGTGCGCCTGCCGCGCCACGGCGCCAGCTGCCCCATCGGCATGGCGGTGTCCTGCTCGGCCGACCGCAACATCAAGGCGAAGATCAACCGCGACGGCCTGTGGGTCGAGCAGCTCGAGCCGAACCCCGGCCGGCTCATCCCGGACAAGTTCCGCAAGAAGCACGACCACGGGATCGTGAAGGTCGACCTGAACAGGCCGATGAAGGAGATCCTGGCCGAGCTGACCAAGCACCCGGTCACCACCCAGCTCTCGCTCACCGGCACCATCATCGTCGGCCGCGACATCGCCCACGCCAAGATCAAGGAGCGCCTCGACAAGGGGCAGGGCCTGCCGCAGTACCTCAAGGACCACCCCATCTACTACGCCGGCCCGGCCAAGACGCCCAAGGGCATGCCCTCGGGCTCGTTCGGACCCACCACCGCCGGTCGCATGGACTCCTACGTGGACCTGTTCCAGTCCAACGGCGGCTCGCTGGTGATGATCGCCAAGGGCAACCGCAGCAAGGCCGTGACCGAGGCCTGCAAGAAGCACGGCGGCTTCTACCTGGGCTCCATCGGCGGCCCGGCGGCGCTGCTGGCGCAGGAGAACATCAAGAAGGTGGAGGTCCTGGAGTACCCCGAGCTCGGCATGGAGGCGGTCTACAAGATCGAGGTCGTGGACTTCCCGGCCTTCATCCTCGTGGACGACAAGGGGAACGACTTCTACGCGGGGCTGGCAGGGAAGTAGGGAAAGAGTCTCGAGCCGCAAGTGGTGAGCCCTCGACTCCGGTCGCGAGCTCACTGCTTTTTGTCCCCTCCACGTGAAGGTCTTCGGGACGAAGCGCCCCGGCCAGGGCGGCGGTGAGCCCGACGGCCCGCCTCGCACGCGGGCCAGGGGCTCAGGTCGACGCGGCGGCGTTCGGCGCCGGTCGCGACTCGCCCGAGGCTCGCCCGCCGACGGCGCAGACGACGATGAGGGCCAGCCGCAGGAGGGTGACGCCGAGCACTGCGGGTGCCAGAACGCCCGGGACCAGGCGGTCGTAGTCGTAGGCGACGGGGAAATAGAGGTAGTTCGCCAGGCACAGGACGCTGGTCAGGGCCAGGACGACCCGCCGCTCGGAGAAGCTCCCGAGGGCCAAGAACCACAGGCAGAACTGCGGCGAGTAGAAGACCAGCGACACGGTGAAGCCGACGACCGCGACCAGGCACGCGTCCACCAGCCGCCCCAGCGTCCTGGGCCGCATCAACGCCCCGGCGACCGACGACAACACGGCGACGAGGGCCGGCAGCCGCGGCTCCCACTGGACGAGTCGGCCCAGGCCCAGGGCGTCCCACGCGCTCTGGCCGCTCAAGCCGCGCTGCGCGTGGAACACGTACGCCGAGAGCACGCCCTCGACGCCGCTGAAGGGGATCGCCAGGAGGGTCGTGGCCACCTGCGGGGTCAGGCTCCACAGCAGGAACCGGAGGGCCGCCGCCGTGCCGGCCCTGGAGTGCACGTAGAACAGGACCGCGGGTAACGAGAGCAGCGCGTAGCCCTTCAGGGCGATGCAGACTCCCAGTAGCCACGCCGCCGGACCGAGGCGCTCCTTCTTGAGCAGGGCGAACGAGAGCGCCGCCGCGAGAGCGGGGTAGACGTCGAACCGGTAGGCGGCGAAGTAGACGACGGCGGGCAGCACCCACGCCCAACCCGCCCCCGCGGCCCCATGCCGGCGTGCGAGGAGCGCGCCCGCCGCCACGGCAGCCAGCCCCGCGGCGACCCAGAAGACTGTGAAGTCGGTCAGGGCGTGTCCGGTCAGCGGCAGGAGCAGCGACAGGCCCCGGACCGCGCCGAAGACGAGGTTCGCTGCGACCGGGTACTCCGAGAACACCTCCCGGTAGAGCGTCCCGCCACCGGCCACCCAGTCGCTGGACCGGAAGTAGACCTCGATGTCCTTCTGGTCGAAGAGGAGCCGAAGCGGCTTGGTGAAGGCCCACAGCCCGAATTCCTCGCCGAGCAGCGAGTACTGCGCGACGGCGAGCATGACCACCGCCAGGTACGCCAGGAAGACGCCGTTGCGCCAGGTCAGCAGAGAGGACTCAGCGCTGGGGTTCGAAGGCATGTTCGTCCAAGGCCGTCCTGGGCGCTCGCGGCGCCTTGCGCCCCGGGGAGAAGGGCCAGGGGAGCGTACACAGCGCCGGCGCCGCTGGCGAGGCCGCCCAGCGAAGCGCCCAACGAGCGCGGAGAGGCGCACCGCGGTCAGGCGATCGGGCAGTCGTCAGGTGGCCTGGACGGGACTGGGACTCGGCGTCGGCTCGCTTCCCGGAGCGGGCGCGGGGGCAGGCGCGGAGGCATGGGCGGCGCAGAGCAGCACCAGGACGCTGAGGAACTGCAGGTAGTTGCAGTAGGCGTGCCTGCCCAGGAGGAAGAGCGCAGAGAACGAAGCCAGCAGCGCGAGGTCGATTTGGAACACGCCCTTGCCCGAGAGGCGGCGGACCGCCAGGAGTCCGAGGCCGGCGAGCGCCCCGCCCCCGCTGACGATCGTCAGGGCCCTCACGGAGAAGGAGAGCTCCCACTCGTTCTGGAGGTACGCCGCCAGCGTGAAGGAGTCCAAGCGGAATGGGATGCCGCCCACCTTCGCCAGGGTGGAGTCGAAGAAGGCGTGGGGGTTCCAAGCCACGAGGGGCACCATCACCACGAGGAAGGCGGCCGCCGCCCATGCCGCGAACCGCACGGCCTCCCGAAGTGACTGACGCCGCCAGATCCACAAGGCCGTCGCGAGCGGGATGAGCGCCCCGTACTGCTTGACGCTCGTGGCCAGGCCCGCCAGCAGCGCCGCGAGGACGAGCCGGCGCGACTGGACGGCGGCGCTCAGGGCCAGCACGCAGGTCACCAGGAAGGTGTCCACCCAGGACTGCTCGACCACGAAGTACTGCACCGGAAAGGAAAGCCAGATCAGTGGGAACAGGACGCGGGCCGTCCGGGACAGCCCCCAGCGCCCGCCCAGGATGAAGAGCGCCGCGGCAGACAGCCCCTGAGCAAGCACCAGCGCGAAGCGGATGTCGCCGGACAGGGCCTGAGAGACCGCCAAGGGGAGCAGGCTCCCGGGCCAGTAGGGGAAGGAGATGGAGGCCGCGCCGTTGGCCCCGCCATACAGGTCGGGATAGCCATGGGTCCAGGGGTTGACGCCCGTCAGCAGATCTCTCGCGGCCATCGAGCTGTGCAGGTAGACGTCGATTTGCGGCGCGGGCGAGGCGAGAGGCACGAGGAACTGGCCCGCCCACAGGACGGTGGCAGCCGCGCCGAAAACGAGCGCCACGTCGCGCCGCTCCAGGCCGGCGGTCCCGAGGCGGAGCAGCCACACTCCCCCCGCCGCGACCAACACGGGGACCGCGGCCAGCAGCCAGAGGAGAGCGTTCACCGCCCACCGCGGGCCGGTCGCGAATCGGAGCCTCGGGTCGTAGGCGAGCGCGCAGCAGAACGCGAGGGCGAGCAGGATCAGCAGGGCCTCGACGCGACCCGCGGGCGCCGGACCCCCGACCTCCGGACGAAGCGCGGCCAGGGCGACGAGCGCGACGATCCCCAGGAACACGTAGGGCACGTAGTACGGGTGGTAGTGCCCATACGACTGGTAGAGGGCGGCCCCCATCAAGCCGTAGACGAACAAGCCGAGGAACGCCACGCGACCTGACATTGGTTGGCGAGTGGCGCGGCGCCGCATCGAGCGACCCGCTTCCACCCTCCTCCTTTCCAACAAGAAGTGAGGGCTTCCTGCCCGCTCCCTTCACACCCGGACTCGTCCGCGACCGGCAGGGCTCCGCGGACGCGATCCGCGGAAGCCACCCACCGGGACATCGAAGCGGCCTACGACCTCCCGCAGCACCGCTTGTACTTCTTCCCGCTGCCGCACGGGCACTGCGCGTTGGGGCTGGGCCGCTCCTCGCGGCGCTCGGGCTTGCCCTTGGGCGGCGCTCCACCGACGAAGACCCAGGCGCCGTCCTCACGCTCGAAGATCGATCGCTCGCGGTGGGTGTGCTCCTTGCCGTCGGCCTCGAAGCGCGCCGCGAACTCGACCTCGCCCTCCTCGTCGCCTTCCCCGCCGTCGACCACGTCCAGGACCGTGAGCCCCAGCCACTTCGACTCCTTCGCCCACAGCTCGATGGCCTCGCGGTTGAGCTTGCCGCGCGTCTTGGCGCTGTTCGTCGCCATCAGGTAGTCGACGTCGCAGTGCACGTAGGCGGTGTAGCGCGAGCGCATCAGCGCCTCGGCGGTCGGCGCCGCCTCGCCGGCGAGGTAGCGGCCGCAGCACTGGCTCTCGGGAATCGGCTTTCCACAGGGGCAGGCGTCCATGCGGCGAAGCCTCGCCCGAAGCCGCGCCGACGGCAAGCGCGGACCGGCGCCGGCAGGGGCCCGTGCGCGGCACCGATGTCAGGGCCGCGCGCACGGCCGGCGGCGCACCAAGCCCTCAACCCCTTGTTTTTCCTCGGCTGCCCGTTATCCAATCCCCCGGCCTGCCTCTTGCTCATAGGGGCGCGACGTTTCTTTCCAGCCAATGGGGACCTCCATGAACCTGAAGCGAATGACGCTGTGCGGTGCGATGGCGCTGAGCCTGGCCGGTTGCCCGGGACCCGCCGAGAAGCAGCCGATCAAGATCGACTCGTCGAAGGCGGCGCTGACGATCACCGAGCAGACCGACGCCCTGGCGGAGTCGGTGGCGCAGTCCGCGACGTTCGTCGGCCAGACCGACACGGCGCAGCAGATGAACGAGACCTGCGCCCCGGACACGATCAACCCCGACGGCAGCACGACCCCCGGGACCTGCACGCCGACGCCGATGGACACCGCCCAGCCCGAGCGCGACGCCGCCCAGTGGCTCAAGGATCACCTCTTCAACGCCGACCACGTCGACGCCGCCCAGTCGACCGACACCGCCGTGGTCTTCTGCCTGAAGACCGTCGACCTGTGCGGCGACCCCGCCAGCGCCGACTGCGCCAAGGTCTGGGACGCGGTCCCGGTCTGCGTGAGAGTGCAGAGCTTCGCCGAGAAGGAGTTCGACCTGGCGGTGCTCGTCGGCAAGAGCCCCCAGAACAACCCCTTCAACTTCTCGCTCAAGGCCGACTACGTGAAGGGCGAGGTCAAGCTCGTTGACGCCAAGAAGAGCTACGAGGCCTTCTCCACCGCCACCGGCGAAGCGCTCCCCGCGGGCTTCCCCACCAAGCTGGAAGGCGCCTTCTCGGTCGAGCTGCAGAAGATCGCGGAGAAGTCGGTGTCCGTGAAGGCCGCGGTGCTCGAGGCCATCGCCGTCGACGTCTACGCCGCCGCCGACGCCAAGCACTCCGAGTTCCGGGTCGCCGCCGCGCCGAGCCTCTGGGCCATCACCCTGGACGGCGACAAGAAGGTCCTCTCCGCCGACGTCGACGCCAAGGCCGTCGACCTCCTGGTCGCCGCGCAGAACCTGTTCGGCCAGGACCCGCAGCCCTGCCCGCCTCCGCCGGACGTCTGCCCGCCCGCCCCCGAGCCGATCGTCGGCGCGCTGCTGATGCACCTGGACGGCTCCAGCTTCAGCCTCAAGTTCGACGCCGCCAGCGCCGACGAGACGGTGACCGTCAACAACATCGGCCTGGGCGACGCCACGTCCAAGGTCCAGTTCAAGAGCAGCACGGGCACGGTCACCGACATCGCCAAGCTCGACCTCAACGCCTCGCTCGGCCGCCGGGTGAGCGTGACCTACGTGAAGAAGGCCGACGGCGCGCAGCTGACCTTCGCCCCTGGCCTCGAGCTGCTCCTGGACCACGACCTGCGGGTCCTCGCCAACCAGCTGCCGGACCTGAAGGGCGCCGCCCTCAAGGCCATCAGCTCCGTCAAGCTGACCGGGACCTCGCCGGTGCTGTTCTTCCGCGACACCCCGTCCGAGGTGAAGGTCCAGTCCGGCACGCTCGAGCTGAAGGCCACCGGGATGATCGACCTGGCGGACATCGCCGTGACGATCGGCGACGGGCAGTGCGTCCTCGACAACCCGACCGCCCCGCCCGCGGACTCGCACCCGTTCGCCGGCTCCGTCGGCGGGACCTGCAGCCCGTAGGCGAGCTGCCGAGGCATCGATAGACCAGACCGATGATGCGCGGCGGCCCCCGAGGGAAACCTCGGGGGCCGTCGTGTCTTCGATCCCGTTTCGAGGAGTGGCAGGCCTCGGCGCCGGCCTCCTCAGTTCAGGCCTGAGACGTCAGAAGTCCGAAGCAGGAAGCCGGCACGGAGGCCTGGCACGCAGACCGGCCGCCGCTGTCCGCTCGGGTGGAAGGACCAAGAAGAAGGGGCAGGCCGAGTGGCCTGCCCCCGAATTCGAATCAAAAGCCGAGAGAGCCTAGTTCCCGCTGCCGCGCTCCAGCTTGCGGATGGACACCTGGATCAGCCGGCCGACGCGGTCGTTGCCCGCCTTGACTGCGGCTTCGCGCAGCGCCGGCAGCGCACGCGGGTTGCCCATCTCCGCCAGCGCCTGGGCCGCCAGCCCGCGCATGAACGGCTCCTGGTCGCCGAGCACGTCCAGACAGGCCTGGAAGGAGTCGGCGTTGTCCACGGTGGACAGGAGGATGAGGGCGCGGGCGCGCTCCTTGCGCTCGAGGGCGGCGTCGCGGGCGGTGGCCGCCAGCTTGGGCAGGTCCAGCTCGCTGCGCAGCTCGCGCAGCGCTCCGCGCGCGGCGACCTGGACTTCCACCGCCTCGAGAGGCGAGGAGGCCAGCTCGACGAGCCGCGGCACGGCGTCCTTCTCCTTGCGCTGGCCCAGGAGCTTGGCGGCGTTGGCCTTGACCCGGTAGTTCGGGTGATCGAGCGCCTTCTTGAGCAGCTCGCCGACCACCCCCTGGTCCATCGTCGTCAGCACCGCCGCGGCCTGGATGCGCACCTTCTCGTCCGCGTCGCCGATGAGCTCGGCCAGCAGTGCGCCCGCCTGCGGGTCCTTGATCTGCGCCACCACCTCGACCAGCACCAGCCGCACCCGGGCGCTGCCGCGCTCGCGCGCCACCTGCAGGTAGGGGATGGCCTCCGGGACGGTGTAGCGGAACAGGGCCTTGCGGCACTCGGAGCGGACCAGCTCTTCGGAGTCTTCGAGGCGAGAGACGAGCGGCTCGATGGCGTGGATGTCGCCCATGTTGCCCAGCGACATGGCGCAGGCGGCGCGGACCGGGAAGTCCGGGTCGTCGGACAGGCAGTCGGCGAGCGGCTGGAGGGCGTCCTCGCCGCCGGAGCGCCCGAGGATGAGCGCGGCCTGGAGGCGAACCTTGAGCCCCTTCATCTCTTCGCCGCGCAGGGCGTTGACGAGCTTGTCGAAGTCGGCCGGGGAGAGCCCCGCCTTGGTCTGGGCGAGCGCGCCCACCGGTGCGGTGAGCGCCAGGAGCCCGACGAGCGAGAACAGGGAAATGCGCATGGTCGATCGCCTACGGTTCAGCGAGGCACTGCCCCTTCTCTTCAGGCGGCTCGGGAGGCCGCTTCGGCCTTCTGGCCCGGGGTGGCCGGGTCCGAGCTGGCGGCGGCGTCGAGCATCTTGTCGGCCATGGCGCGCAGGGTCTCGGCAGCAGGCTTGAGCGAGGCGGCCGTGTCCGGCGCCTTGCCGGCGGCCTCGTCCATCAGGGCCGCGATCTTCTTGAGTTCCTCGCCCCGGGTCCGGTCCCGCTCCTTGAGCAGGGCGACGGCGCCGTGGAAGGTCTCGTAGAAGCTCTTGAGCTCGTCGTTCTTGCGCAGCGGGCGCAGCATCGGGTAGCGGCCCTCGCCCAGCACGTTCAGGTAGTGGCTGAAGACGTACATGGGGCCGGCGACGCGGTGCGTGACCAGGATGCCGAACAGGCCCAGCGCCACGGCCATCACCACGGCGATGGCCATCACCAGCCACAACAGCGTCGAGTCCTGGCTCTTGACGGCCTCGCGCAGCGGGTCGGGCATGTCGATGAGCTGGGTGGCCTCGACGTGCGCCTGGTACATCATGGCGCCGAAGAGCAGCGAGATGGCCGCCCCGACGACCACCATGTAGAGCGTGTACTTGAGCTGGAAGCCTCGGTCGACCAGGAAGTTCCGACGCCCCACCTTGACGCGGGCTGGCGCGGCGCTCGCACTCTCCGTCATGGGAATGGCCTCCTCGCTGTGCCCCGCCCATCGAGGGCGGAGCCCGGCACCCGCCAGGGCGCCCGATTCGCTACGAAGCCCCCGGTTGGGGGCGGCAAGACAGTGGGCACATCTTAGCCTGACGTTCCCGAAAGGGAAGGGCGTCCCCAAGCTCGCCTCGAGTCTTGACAGCGCATCTGCCGAGAGCTGACAACCGCGCCGATGATCGACCTTTCCGCGCTCTACCGTTCGACGCTCTCGCGGTTGTCCGGCGAACGGCTGGCCGCCGAGGCGCTGGCGCGCGCCGGCCTGTCCGGGCCCGTGCGCGTCTTGGCCCTGGGCAAGGCGGCGGCGGGCATGGCGCGCGGCGTCGCGAGCGTCCTGCCCGTCTCGGGTGGCGTGGTGGCCGCCTCCGCCGACGCGCCGATTCCCGAGGGACTGCGGCTGGTCCGCGGCAGCCACCCCGTCCCGAGCGGAGACAGCGAGGCGGCCGGGCGGGCGCTGCTCGACGAGGCGCGGGCCGCGCAGCCGGACGAGACGGTCCTGTTCCTGGTCAGCGGCGGAGGCTCGGCCATCGCCGCCGTGCCGGCGCCGGGCCTCTCGCTCGCGGACAAGATCGCCGCGACGCGGGCGCTGCTCGCCGGCGGGACGGCCATCGAGCAGACCAACGCGGTCCGCAAGCACCTGTCGGCGCTCAAGGGCGGGCAGCTCGCCGCCGCCACCAAGGCCAAGAGGCGGCTCTCCCTCGTCCTGTGCGACGTCACCAGCGGGGATCTGGCCTCCGTCGCCTCCGGGCCCACGGTCGGAGATCCCACGACCTACTCGGAGTGCCTGACCATCGCCGGCCAGGTTCTCCTGCCCGAACGCGTCCGCGCCCACCTGGAAGCCGGCGCCCGCGCCAAGCGTCCCGAGACGCCCAAGCCCGGCGACCCGCGGCTGGCGGGAATCGACCACGAACTCCTGGCTTGTCCCATCGATCTCGCCCGGACGGCCGCGGGCCTGTCGGGCGAGCCGTATGAGCTCGAGCCCTCTCCGTTCACCGGCCCGGTCGAGGCGCTCGCCGACCGGATCGTCGCCCGGGTCCTGTCTCTGAAGACGTCGAAGCTGATCGCGCTCTCCGGCGAGGTCACCGTGAAGCTGCCGCCAGCGGCGCAGGCGGGAGGCCGGATGCAGCACCTCGCGCTCCTGCTGGCCCGCGCCCTCGCCGGCAAACCCTTCCAGGCGCTGTGCGCCGGAAGCGACGGCCGCGACGGACCGACCGACCATGCCGGGGCGCTCGTGGACGGACAGACCGCCAGCCGCGCTCGCGCCCAGGGGATCGACCTGGACGGGGCCATCGACCGTTTCGACTCGGCCGCCGCCTGCTCGTCGCTGGGGATCGCCCTGCCCGCCTTCGACTCGGGCACCAATTTGTGCGACCTGGTGCTGGTCCGCGTCCGTCCCTGAATGAGCGAACGGCAGGCCCGGGGGCCTGCCGCTACGAACTCAACGGCCATCGCTCTCGACTTCTTCTTCTCTTCTTCAGTTCCGGGAAGCCAGGCGGATGCTGCGCGAGCTCTTGCGCGAGGCGGCGGCCTTCTTCGTCTCGACCTTCTTGCCCGGCTTGGCGACCAGCTTCTCCTCGCCCTTGACCATGAAAATCTCGGCCAGGCTCTGCGGCTTGGCCGCCTCTTGCTGGGTGACCGCGGACTTGGCGGGCACGGGGACCAGATTGGCCAAGTAGAAGCGCTGGGAGAAGGCGCCGATGTCGGCGGTGAGGACCTTGACCTGGTAGCCGTCCTTGCGGACCTCGACGTTGTGGCGGCCGCGCGGCAGGTCCTTGAGGACCACCGGGGTCTGGCCGCGGCTGACGCCGTCCACCACCACCTCGGCGCCCGCGGGATCCGCGACGACCTTGATGGAGGAAGGGACCGACAGGCGGACGATGCCGACAAAGAACAGCGCGCCGATGGCGGCGAGGATGGCGCCCCAAGCGAGCGGCGCGTTCGCCGGTCCCTGGCACACCTCGAAGAACGCGCTCTGCACGGGGTTGAGCTCGTCGCGCAGCGGCTCGTTGTACCTCGCAGCCCGGTAGATCGTCTTCAGGTCGGCCATCGTCGTCCTCCATCCGGGTTCGTTGCGCTCGTCCCTAACGCACGGCATGTGCCACCCCGTGAAGCGACCAGGATTCGCGGGCTTGGCTCGCCTGCTTGGTGAACGAGAGGCCACAGTTGTCCGAGGCCAGGACACAGTGGAGCATCCGCGTCCACGTCCAAGTATGTAAACGCCATTGGCACGTCCTGACCCTTGCCAGCCCACGACGCGCCGCACTATCTGAAGGCTCCTTCCGTCGCCTCTCGAGAAAGGCAGGCACGCCCGTGGCCGACCGTCCGCGCATCGTCTTCATGGGCACGCCCGACTTCGCCGTGCCCGCGCTCGAGGCCTGCACCAGGCTCGGAGAGGTGGTCCTCGTCGTCACCCAGCCCGACAAGCCGAAGGGCCGAGGCCAGGAGATGTCCGCCCCGCCGGTCAAGCAGTGGGCGCTGGCGCACGGGCTCCCGGTGAAGCAGCCCGAGAAGCTCAAGGCGACGCGCTTCCACGAAGAGCTGGCGCCGCTCGCTCCGGACGTGGTGGTGGTCGCGGCGTACGGGAAGATCCTCCCGCCGGAGCTGCTGGCAGTGCCCAAGCACGGCTGCGTGAACGTGCACGGCTCGCTGCTCCCTCGCTGGCGCGGGGCGGCGCCCATCCAGCGCTCGGTGGCGGCCGGCGACGAGACGACAGGCGTGTGCCTGATGGTGATGGAGGCCGGGCTCGACACCGGGCCGGTCTTCGCCCGACGGGAGATCCCCATCGAGTCCACGGACACCGGCGGCTCGATGCACGACAAGCTCGCGAAGCTCGGCGCCGAGGCACTGCTCGTCGAGCTGCCTGCCTACCTGCAAGGCCAGCGGCCGCCGGTGCCGCAGGACCACGCGAGCGCCACGCTGGCGCCGATGCTGAAGAAGGAAGAAGGCGCGCTGGACTTCACACAGCCCGCGAAGGTGCTCGAGGCGCGGCTGCGCGGCTTCACCCCCTGGCCCGGCGCCTACACGCACCTGAACGGCAAGCTGCTCAAGGTGCTCAAGGCCCACGTCGCCGCGGGCAAGGGGACCCCGGGCGAAACCATCGCCGCCTCCGCGGACGGCATCGAGATCGCCTGCGGTGAAGGCTCGCTGGTGCTCACCGAGATCCTGCCCGAGGGCAAGCGCGCCATGAGCGCGGCGCAGTTCCTGTCGGGACGGCCGCTGGCGAAGGGCACGAAGCTCGGGTGACGTCGGCAGCTGGCTGCCGACCTCCGCGCGCCGGGTCGAAAGTCGTCGGTCGGCGTTTCGCCGATCTTTCCGAGCGCGATCCACGACCGCGGCCGACGCGCCCCGGCGGCAGCGGCAACTGCTGACAAAGCCCTTGGGCTCGCGCGGCGCGAGAGTATGATGGCGAACGCTCACCCGAGGTGACCATGAACATCCTGATCGTGCACGGCCCCAACCTGAACCTCCTCGGCGAGGCCAAGGCCGACACCACCACCTACGCCGCCCTCAACGCGCGCCTGGAAGCGTTCGCGCGCGAGCTGAACGTGACGGTGAAGATCGTCCAGTCGAACCACGAGGGTGCGCTGATCGACGCCATCCAGGCCGAGCGGCACTGGGCGGACGCCGTCCTCGTCAACCCCGCGGCGCTCACCCACACCAGCTACTGCCTGCGCGAGTGCCTGCGCATCGTGGGCCGCCCGACCATCGAGGTCCACCTCGAGGACATCCGCCGGCGCGAGACCTGGCGCCGCAAGTCGGTGATCAAGGACGTCTGCGAAGCCCAGGTGATGGGCAAGGGACTGCTCAGCTACCTCGAGGGCCTCGAGCGGCTCGCCGCCGGCAAGTACGGCGGACTGAAGAAGAGCCAGTCCAAGGCCGCCGCCGCCGAGCGCGCCCCGCTGACCGCGCCGCCCAAGGTGGCCGGCCCGCCGGCGCGCACCCCCACCGCCAAGACCATCGGCCGCTCGTCCATCCCCGGCGCCGACCCGTCGCGGCTGCTCAAGGAGGCCGCCGACGCGGCGCCTCCGAAGCCCACCAAGACCATCGGCCGGCCGACCCCGGGCATCGCCCCTCCGCCGGGCGCGCAGCTCACCAAGACCACGGGCGGCGGCATCACCCGCTCGGTGGTCCGCGAGCGCATCTCCGCGCGCCTGGGCGGCAAGATCACCCCGTCCGCCCTGGCGACCTGGGCCCGCGAGCAGTGGCTCAACGTCGAGCGCGGAGCGGCCACCGAGATGGGCCAGCGCGAGCTGCTGGAGGAGGCGCTGCAGTCGCTCGCCCTCTCCGCCACGCCCGCCGGGCAGATGAGCGACAACGAGCTGATCGATCTGATGGCTCGGCTGGACTGAAGTCCCATTCGTGAAGCGCAGCCAACCTTTGAATGAAGAGCGGGCCGTCCCAAGGCCTGCCATCGTGAAATGACCGCACGGTCCATCGCCTACAAAGTCCTCCTCCAGGTCGAGCGCGCGGACGCGTATCTGAACGTCGCGCTGGACGCCGCCTTGCGCTCTGCGGGAGCCATCTCCCGCCAGGACGCCGGGCTGGCCACCGAGATCTCCTACGGTGTCGCGCGCCGCATGCTGTCCCTCGACGCCGCGCTGGCCCGGCACTCGAAGCGCCCGTTGCGCAAGCTGGAGACCGGCGTCCTGGTCGCCCTGCGCATCGGCGCCTACCAGCTGCTCTTCCTCGACCGAGTGCCCGGCCACGCCGCCGTCGACGCCACGGTCGAGCTGGCCAAGAAGCAGGGGCTCGCGCGCGCCTCGGGCTTCATCAACGCCGTGCTGCGCAAGATCGCCGACGAGCGGCAGATCCCGCTCCCGGCCGACCCCATCGAAAAGCTCTCCGTCGAGTCCTCGCACCCGGCCTGGCTCATCCGCCGCTGGGTCGCCCGGCTGGGCGAGCAGGACACCGCGGAGCTCTGCCGCGCCGACAACGAACCCGCCCCGGTGTGCGTGCGCGTCAACCTGACCCGCAACACCCGCGACGAGGCCCAGGCCGCGCTCGCCGCCGCGGGCGTCACCTCCCGGCCCACTCCCTACTCTCCGCTGGGACTCTGGCTCGAGAACCCCGGCCCGCTCGCCGCGCTCGAGCCGTTCCAGAAGGGCCTGTTCCAGGTCCAGGACGAGGCGGCCCAGCTGGTCTCCCTCGCCGCCCAGGCCCGACCCGGCATGCGCATCCTCGACGCCTGCGCGGCGCCCGGCGCCAAGGCCTGCCACCTCGCCGAGCAGCTCCAGGGCGAGGGCGAGATCTTCGCGGTCGACGTCCACGAGCGCAAGCTGCGCAAGCTCGAGGAGGAGGCCGCACGCCTGGGCGTCGGCGGAATCCTGCGCATGCGCGCCGCCGACGCCTCGCGCCCGATGCCCCTGCCCGAGCGCTCCTTCGACCTGGTCCTGCTCGACGCGCCCTGCTCGGGGCTCGGCACGCTGCGCCGCCACCCCGAGCTGCGCTACCGGCGGGTCGAGGCCGACCTCGCCCGCCTGGCCGAGCTGCAGCGCGCGCTGGCCGACAACCTCATCAAGTACCTGCGACCCGGCGGCGCCTTCGTCTACGCCGTCTGCTCGCCCGAGCCCGAAGAGGGCACGCAGCAGGCGGCGCGGCTGGCGTCGGGGCCGTTGCGGATGGCGAAGCTCGAGGCGCCGGGCGTGCCCTGGGAGAAGGTCACCGGCCCCGACGGCGCCCTGGCCACCCTGCCCCACCGCCACCACGCCGACGGCTTCTACGCGGCGCGGCTGATCCTGCCCGAGTGATCGTGCATCATCGCCAGCGCAGGCCGCGCGAAGCGATGCTGGAGCCGAGGGACCCTTTTCGGAGCCGCCCATGACCGTGCTCGTCGCCCCGTCCATCCTCTCGGCCGACTTCGGCCGCCTCGCCGAGGAGATCCGCGCGGTCGAGGCCGCCGGCGCCGACCTCGTCCACGTCGACGTCATGGACGGCCGCTTCGTGCCCAACCTCACCATCGGCCCGCTGGTCGTCGAAGCGGCCCGGCGCGCGACCCAGCTGCCGCTGGACGTGCACCTGATGATCGTCGAGCCTGAGCGCTACATCGACGCCTTCGCCCGGGCCGGCGCGGCGCGCCTGTCGGTCCACGCCGAGGCCTGCCCGCACCTGCATCGGACTCTCCAGCAGATCCGCTCGGCCGGCGCCATGCCCGCGGTGGCGCTCAACCCCTCGACGCCGCTCTCAACGATCGAGGAGGTGCTGGGCGAGGTGGGCATGGTGCTGGTGATGAGCGTCAACCCCGGCTTCGGCGGCCAGAGCTTCATCACCTCGGCGGTGGACAAGATCCGCCGGCTCAAGGCCATGGTCGACGCCCGTGGCCTGAAGGTGGACATCGAGGTCGACGGCGGAGTCGCCCCGGCCACCGCGCCGCAGGTCGTCGCCGCCGGCGCCAACGTGCTGGTCGCCGGCAACGCGGTGTTCAAGGCCAAGGACTACGCGGCGGCCATCCGGGCGCTGCGGCCGTAGACGTTCCCGAGAGCCCCGAAGACACGTCGGGCGGCATGCCTCGCGGCCTGCCGCCCGACCTTTTCAATCCCAATTCGCTGGGAGCCGGGGGCTTCGGAGCGCCCCCGGCCCGGGTTCTCGGCTACTGGCAGAGCTTCGGCGGCACGCCCGCGTCATTGATGGGCTGCGTGACACAGTTGCCGCTGCAGCAGTCGGGGCCGCTGTTGCAGTTGTTGCCGGCAGCGACGCAGGCCGATCCGCCCGGAAGGTCCAGGAAGGTCGAAACGCCGCCGAGCGAGGCGCTGGCACGCACGATCCAGCTCTCGGTCTTGTTGCCACGCGTGACCTCCACGTCGCCGTAGTTGCCGTAGGCGAAGTTGGACACCGTGGTCACCACGTAGCAGGGGGCCGCGTTGCAGGCGTTGGAGCAGCTTCCGCCCGTCGACGTGCTGCAGAACTGCTGGGTCAGCGACACGCCGAGCCCATCGGGCACGTACTGGCTGGTGACGGACCGGACGGAGGTGCTGCTGGAGGTGATCATGTAGACGTTGAACGCGGTCTGCGGGACCAGGATGTTGAAGTTCTGGTCGGCGAAGTAGTAGGGGACCATCCGCGACGTCGTCGGCGGCGCCAGGGTGATGTACGGCGTCAGCGAGGCCCCGCTCGTCGGCGGCCAGTCGGAGGACGGGTACCACCGCGACAGCTCCTCCCAGCCCGCCTCGGCGTAGACCGCGGCCAGGCCCGAGTAGAGCACGCGGGTCTCGGCCCAGATCACCGTGGTGCCGTCCCACTTGCCGTTCGGAGGGTCCCAGGCCCCGTTGTTGTTGACGTCGACGTAGTACTCGTTGGCGTCGCGCTTGCCGTTGTCGTTGGCGTCGATGAACGGCTCGCCGATGTCGATGAAGTACTCGCCCTTGCCGTCGCCGCCCGGGCAGACCGAGCCCGGCCCGTCGTAGACACCGTTGGCCGCGCAGCCGTTGCTGCCGTCGACGAAACCCTCCTCGCCGCTGGCGGAGACGATGACCGAGGACAGGCCGTCGCGCGGGTTGTGGGTCTTCACGCCGCCGCAACCCGAGTCGTAGGCCTTGTACCACTCGCCCTGCGCCGAGTCCGGGTCCACGTCGACCGGCAGGCGGAAGCCCTGCACCGCCACGAAGTTGCTGGCGATGCCCTGCAGGTTGGTGGTGGTGGGCGGGCCGGCGGCGCCGGCCTCGGTGGACAGGGTCGCCAGGGTGGGCACGCCGAGCACGTTGTTGAAGCGGTCGGCGAACGCCGCCGAGCAGGTGATGCTGGCGTTGACCAGCGAGTTGGTGCAGTCGTGGCTGGCGAAGCCCGGGATGTTGCGGGGCGAGCAACTGATGGACAGGTGGCTGCCGCTGGCCTTGGCGCCGACGATGGCGATGTTGCCCGCGGTGGCGTTGCCCGTGCCGCCGCCGGCGGTGGCGCTGGCGGTGACCGAGACGACGCTGGCGACCGTGCCCGAGACCAGGTTCACCGAGACGTAGCCGCCGGTGAGGGTCTTGGCGGTGGTGGTGCACTCGGTGGTCGTGCAGGTGGCCGTGGTCTCGCCCACCAGCGTCGAGCCGCCCACCGGGCCGTGCTTGAAGGTGACCGAGAGGCCGGGCGGGTACGGCGAGTTGGCGGCGTCGAGCACCTGGAAGGTCAGCTGGTTGTTCTCCTGGTAGCTCGAGTACTTGACGCCCATGGTCTGGTACTGCTGGCCGACGAACTTCACCTGGCCCAGCCGCGGGGTGTCGATGTCGATGCTGCCGGTGACCGTGCTGGTGCCGGTGTTGTAGCTGGCGGTGACCGTGGCCGGGCCGGCGCCGGTGCCCGAGACGTAGGTGGCGTTGGTCTTGCCGCCGGCATCGGTGATGGGCACGGGGGGCGCGGCGGCGATGCCGCCGGGGCCGGTGGTGACGGCGAAGGCCACCGTCTTGCCGGCCTGGGCGTTGCCGTTGGTGTCGCGCAGCGTCGCGGTGACGAGCGAGGTGGCCAGCCCGTCCGCGGGGATGCGGGTGGGCAGGGCGGTCAGCACCAGCGAGTAGCTGGCGGTGGTGTCCTTGCAGATGGCCGGAGAGCCGATGCACTGGAAGTTGGTGCTCACCGCGTTGCACTGCTTGTTGGCGCAGTTCGGGTCGGCGCAGTCGACGAGGCCGTCGCAGTCGTCGTCGACGCTGTTCATGCAGTTGTCCTCGCTGGTCAGGCCACTGGGGCACACGCAGGCCTTGGAGGAGTTGCACTTCTTGCCGGTGGACGAGCAGACCAAGTTCAAGCAGTCCGGGTCCTGGCAGTCGGCCAAGCCGTCGCAGTCGTTGTCCAGGTTGTCGTCGCAGGTGGACTCGGTGGTCTGGCCCAGCGGACAGACGCAGGCGCCGGTGGCATCGCACTTCCTGCCCAGCGCGGCGGCGCTGCAGTACTTGCCGTCGCTGGCCCCGGGCGCGGAGGGCTGGCAGTTGGAGTCGGCGCAGTCGACCTTGCCGTCGCAGTCGTTGTCCTTGCCGTCCGAGCAGGTGGTCTCGCTGGCTTCCGGCGTGCCGCCGTTGCCGGAGCAGAGGCAGACCCCGCCGGCCGCGCACTTCGTGCCGAAGGAGGGCTGCGAGGCGATGCGGCAGGGCGTGCCGATCACGCAGTCGCTGTCGGCGCAGTCGACCTTGCCGTCGCAGTCGTTGTCCTCGAGGTCGGCGCAGTCGGCGACCGCCTCGAAGCTGCCGCCGGCGCACTCGCAGCGCTTGGTGGCGGCCGTGCAAAGCATGCCGGTCGCGCTGCAGCGCAGGCCGCCGCAGTCCGGGTCCTGGCAGTCGACCAGGCCGTCACAGTCGTTGTCGGAGTTGTCGCCGCACAGGCTCTCGGCGAGCTGCGCGGTGCCGCCGTTGCCGGAGCAGACGGTGCAGGTCGAGCGGCCGGCGAC
>DASXVQ010000188.1:0-52257 GCA_036504155.1 Myxococcales bacterium | reverse complement strand
ACTCGCTACTACGACAGGCAGGGCCTGCCGAGGCTATCTTGTTGAACCTCAACCAACCGAACCGCCGGATGCGGACCCGCACGTCCGGTGGTGTGGCAGGGGACTGACGGGGACGAACCCCGTCAGCCCCTATGCCGATCGTCGTCTCTCCGCTCCACCCACCAAACGAAGAGCGGGAGCCCGGGTCGAACCAGGCTCCCGCTCGGATGCTTCTGGCTGCGATGGCTACCGCCGAGGTCCTAGTTGACGATCAGGCGGCACGCGCAGTTGACGTCGGTCGCCGCGCACGCCGTGTTGGTCGTCGTGTTCTCGCAGCGCAGCACCGTCCCGGCGTTGCAGCAGGGCTGCGTCGCCGAGCAAGTCTGGCCCGCGCTGGAGCAGGTCGCGCCGGGGTTGCACAGGCCGGTGGGCTGGCCCGCGGAGATGTCGCAGACCGTGCCCGCGCAGCACTCGGCGGTGCCGCTGCAGACGCCGCCCTGGGACACGCAGGTGGTCGGCGGCACGCAGGTGCCTGCCTGGCAGAGGCCGGAGCAGCAGTCGCTGCCGGCAGTGCAGCTCTGGGTGTCGGGCTTGCAGCTCTGGCAGGTGCTGCTGAGCTCTCCGGCGATGCACGAGTTCGAGCAGCAGTCGGAGGCGGCGGCGCAGGTCGTCCCGTTGCCCTTGCAGGAGGGGCCGGCGTCGCCGGTGGGGACCGTGCCGCCGTCGTTGGGCAGCGGGTGGCCGGCGTCGTCGAGCAGGACGGGGACGCCGCCGTCGACGAGCACGCCCGGCACGCGGCAGCTGTAGCCGATCTCGCCGTTGGGCTCGCAGGACAGGCCGTTGCAGCAGGTCGAGCTGCCGGGGGTGCAGGTGGCGCCGGCGGCGACGCACGTCTGCGCCTTGCAGACCGTCTTGCCGGTGTTGTCGGGCAGGCAGGGGGTCAGGTCGCAGCACTGGTCGCGGAACTGGCACTCGCTGCCGGCGGCGATGCAGCACTTGGGATTGGTGCCATCGAGGCCGTCCGGGCAGCCGGCCGGGCAGACGTCGTTGGGGCAGCCGCCGAAGCAGCGCGACAGGCCCTGCTGGTCGTCCTTGCAGACCGTCTTCTTGCCGTTGCAGCAGTCCTGCCGGCAGTTGGCGCCCGACGCGCCGCAGCAGTTGCCGATGGGCTGGCACGCGTTGGAGTTCGCGCAGCGCCCGACGAGGTCGCCGGCCGAGGCCTTCTGGCAGACGACGTTGCTGGTGTCGTTGCCGCAGCACTCCTCGGTCTGCTGGCAGATCTCGCCGCGCTCGCGGCAGCCGCCGCCCAGCACGCAGGTCTGCACGCCGCTGCCCAGGTCCAGGCACATGTGGCTGCAGCAGCCGCCCGAGTCGTCGCACAGCTCGCCGCCGATGGTGCAGCCGGTGCCGCCCGGCACCGTCAGGCCGGCCGCGCAGGTGCCCGGGCCGCCGGTCGCAGCGATGTTGCAGGTGCCGTTGCAGCAGTCGAGCGCCTCGTAGCAGATGTCGCCCGCGGTCGAGCAGGCCGAGGCGCGCACGCAGCGGCCGCCCGCGCAGTTGCCCGAGCAGCAATCCTCGGCCGGGGCCGGGGTCCCGGTGTCGGGGACGATGGGCAGCCCCGCGTCGTCGAGCAGGGGCGCGCCGGCGTCGGTGGGGGCGGGCGGAACGGCCCTGGCGCAGGTCTCGCCCAGGCTCTTGCAGGTGGCGTTGGGGATGGCCGCGCACGAGCCGGAGGTGCACACGCCCGAGCAGCACTCGCCGGCGCCTCCGCAGGCGGTGCCGATGGTCTTGCAGGTGGCGCCCACGCACTGGCCGCCGCTGCAGTTGAGCGAGCAGCAGTCGGTGGCCGTGGTGCAGGTCGTGCCCGAGGAGCCGCACAGTTGCTCCGCGCTGCAGACCGCGCCGCCGTCGCCCTGCTGCACGCACAGGCGTCCGTCGCAGCACAGCGGGGCCACGCCGGAGGTGCAGGACTCGCCCAGGTTCAGGCAGGCCGGGACGGCGCCGTCGCCGCCGCCGCCGCCGAGTCCGGTGTCAGCGGTGGCGCCCCCGGTGTCCTTGCTCCCGCTGGCCGGACCTCCACAGTCGCAGCCGGAGAGGGAGAGGGTGAGGCCGACGAGCACGGCGAAGGACGCACGAGAGCAGTTGGGGCGCATGGGAAAACCTCCTCCCCAAGGACGACCTGGCCCCCGTGCCGTTACGGGGGCCAGGCCGGGAGAAGGTGCAAGGCGCCGGATTAGTTGATGATTATGCGGCAGACGCAGGAGGTGTCGGCCGCGGTGCACGGGACGCTGGTCGAGGAGCTCTCGCAGCGCAGCTGGCCCGGCAGGCAGCAGGCCTTGGTCATCGAGCACGACTGGCCGGCGCTGGAGCAGGTCGAGCCCGTCTGGCAGGTGCCGGTGGGCTGGCCCGCGGCGATCTGGCAGGTCAGGCCGGAGCAGCAGTCGGCGAGGCCGGTGCAGGTGCCGCCCATCCCCATGCAGACCACCGGGGTGCCGCAGGTGCTGGAGATCTCGCCGGCCAGGCACGCCGTCGAGCAGCACTCGGCGTTGGCGGTGCAGGTGGTGCCGTTGGGCTTGCAGGTGGTGCAAGTGCCGCCGCTGCAGGTGCCCGAGCAGCAGTCGGTGCCGGCGGTGCAGGCCGTGCCGTTGGCCTTGCAGGTGGTGCACTTGCCGCCGGTGCAGTTGCCGGAGCAGCAGTCCGCGCCGGTGGCGCAGGTGTTCCCGTCGGACTTGCAGGTGCCGCAGGTGCCGGTGATCTCGCCGGCCTTGCAGCCGCCCGAGCAGCACTCGGCGGCGGCGGAGCAGCCCAGGCCGTCGGCCTTGCACACCGGGCCGGCGTCGGGGCGGGGGACGACGCCGCCGTCCCACGGGTAGAAGACGGGCTGCCCCGCGTCATCGTAGCCCTGGATGGGCGGGGTGCAGGTGCTGCCGAGCTCGCCGGCGGTGCAGGTGTTCGAGCAGCATTGGGCGTTGGAGGTGCAGGTCGCGCCGATGGCAAGACAGCCGGGGCCGCCGTCGTAGGTGACCGGAGTGGAGGCGTCGGGGCCGGGCAGCGGGGTGCCGGCGTCGGGGCCGGGCGGCGGGCCGTAGCGGCAGACGAAGCCGCCGGCGCCGTCGGACAGGCAGGGCAGCTCGTTGCAGCAGGCCTCGGCGAGGGTCCCGCCGGGCACGCAGGCCTCGCCGGCGGCGATGCACTGGGGCTGCTGGCAGACGTAGGTCCCGTTGATCGGCACGCAGGGCAAGAGGTTGCAGCATTGGTCGCGGAAGACGCACGAGTCGCCGGGGGCGATGCAGCAGGCGGGGTCGAGGCCGTCGTAGCCGTTGGGGCAGACGCTGCCGCCGCCGAAGCACCGCGACAGGCCCTGCGCGTCGATCTTGCAGACGGCCTTCTTGCCGTCGCAGCAGGCCTGCTCGCAGTTGGCGCCCAGGCCGCAGCAGTTGCCCACCGGCTGGCATGCCTGCTTGTTGGAGCAGCGGCCGACGAGGTCGGAGGCGAAAGCCTTGGAGCAGAAGACGCCGCTGCTGCTCGAGCCGCAGCACTCGGAGTCCTCGACGCAGATCTCGCCGCGCTCGCGGCAGCCTGAGCCGAGCACGCAGGTGGGCTGGCCGCTGCCAAGGTCAAGGCAGAGGTGGCTGCAGCAGTTGCCCGAGCCGGCGCAGGGCTCGCCGCCGATGCCGCAGTTGGTGGCGCCGGGGACGGTCACGCCCGCCGCGCAGACGCCGGGGCCGCCGGCGGCCGGGAGGTCGCACTGGCCGTTGCAGCAGTCGAGCGCGGTGTAGCAGATGTCGCCGGCGGCGCTGCAGCTGGAGGCGCGCAGGCAGAGCCCGCCCTGGCAGTTCTTGGAGCAGCACTCGTAGCCGTTGGTGCAGGCCTCTCCAAGGGTGGTGCAGCTGGTGGGCAGGGCGGCGCAGGTGCCGGCGTTGCACAGGCCGGAGCAGCACTCGCCCGGGGCGCCGCAGGCGCTGCCTGCCTGCTTGCACAGCTGCCGGCCGCAGGTGCCGCCGCTGCAGAACATGGAGCAGCACTCGGTGGGGTTGACGCAGGGCGCGCCGTCGCCGGAGCAGAGGGTGGGGGCCTTGCAGACCGAGACGCCGGCGTCGGTGGTCACGCACAGGCCGGAGCAGCACAGCGGCTGGGCCCCGGGCACGCAGGCGACGCCGGGATCCAGGCAGACGAGCGAGGCGTCCGGGTAGATCGGGTTGCCGGCGTCGTCGAAGGCCACCGGGGTCGAGGCGTCCGGGTAGATGGGATTGCCGGCGTCGTCGTAGCCCACCGGCGCCGAGGCGTCGGGGTAGATGGGCTTGCCGGCGTCGTCGTAGCCGACCGGGGTCGAGGCGTCCGGGTAGATGGGGTTGCCGGCGTCGTCGTAGCCGATGGGCGCGGTGGCGTCCGGGGCCACGTTGTTGCCGTCCACGAGCCCGACCGGCGTGTCGTTGCAGTTGCAGCCGCTCAGCGAAACCGAGAGCGCCAGGCCCAGCAGGGCCGCGGGGCCAACAGCGCGTCGAATCCCAGTCATACGGAGCTCCTCGACAAGCGGGGGCCCCGCCGGCGCAGGACCCCCTAGGACGACAACCGCCCCATCATACGGCGCGAATGGATCGGTTTCACCTTCGCGGCGTGTCGGGGGACGTGGGCTGTCCTCCGGGAGGCTAGGGCGACAGCCGCTCCATCATGCGCGCGAAGGGGATGGTCTCGCGCACGTGGTGCAGGCCGCAGACCCAGGCGACCGTGCGCTCGACTCCAAGGCCGAAGCCGGCGTGCGGGACCGAGCCGTAGCGGCGCAGGTCGAGGTACCACTCGAAGGCCGCCATCGGCAGGTTGTTGGTCTCGATGGCCTTCTTCAGGGTCTCGTAGTCGTCCTCGCGCTGCCCGCCGCCGATGATCTCCCCGTAGCCCTCGGGGGCCAGCATGTCGCAGCCCAGCGCCAGCTTGGGATCGGTCGGGTCCTTCTTGAAGTAGAAGGCCTTCATCTCCGCGGGGAAGTGGTGCATCAGCACCGGGCGGTCGAACTGGTTGGCGAGGATGGTCTCCTCGTCGCCGCCGATGTCGTCGCCCCACTTGATCTCGTGGCCGGCCTTGTGGATGCGCTCGATGCCCTCGGTGTAGGTGATGCGCGGGAAGGGCTTCTGCACGCGCTTGAGGACGTTGACGTCGCGCTCGAGGACGGTGGCGATCTCCTTCTCGTGCTTCTCCAGGACGCGCTGCACGATGAAGCAGACGAAGTCCTCCATCAGGTCCATGTCGCCGCCCAGGTCCATGAAGGCCACCTCGGGCTCGACCATCCAGAACTCGGTCAGGTGGCGGCGGGTCTTGCTCTTCTCGGCGCGGAAGGTCGGCCCGAAGACGTAGACCTTGCCCAGCGCCATCGCCCCGGCCTCGCCGTAGAGCTGCCCGGACTGCGTCAGGAAGGCCTTGCCCTGGTCGAAGTAGTCGATGCCGAAGAGGGTGCTCGTGCCCTCGCAGGCCGCCGGGGTCAGGATGGGCGCGTCGAAGAGGGTGAAGCCGTGGCTGTCGAAGTAGTCGCGGATGGCCTTGATGATCGTGTGGCGCACCTGCATCACCACGACCTGGCGGCTGGAGCGCAGCCAGAGGTGGCGGTTCTCCTGCAGGAAGGCGACGCCGTGCTCCTTGTGGCCCAGCGGGAACTCGGCGACGGGCTTGTTGACGACCTTCAAGGCCTTGACGCCCAGCTCGAAGCCGATGGGGCTGCGCTTGTCGGCGCGGACGGTGCCGGTGACCTCGATGGAGGTCTCCTGCGGCAGGTGATCGGCCTCGACGAAGGTGGCCTCGTCGACGTCGCCCTTGAAGACCACGCACTGGATGGTGCCGGTGCCGTCGCGGACCTGGAGGAAGTGCAGCTTGCCCTTGGAGCTGCGGTTGTGCAGCCAGCCCTTGAGCAGGACTTCCTTGCCTTCGAACTTGCCGATGTCGGCGACGTAGACGTGGTCGGCCATGGTGCGTCTCCTCGTGCGAATTGAACCGCGGAAGGGCGCGAATCCTAGCGGGGCGATCGAGGGCGAACAAGGGTAGAGCCCGGCCTCCGTGCCGGGGACGGTCGGTCGGGTGGTCGGTCGTGTCGTAGAATCCCGCCAACGAACACCGGGAGTCCGCCTTGTCCCAACCCCGCATCCTCTTGATCCTCCCCGCGATTCTCTGGCTTTCCGCCTGCGGCGAGATCAACGCGCGCGAGGCATGGGACGGCGGCGACGAGCTCCAAGACGCCAGTCAGCCGGGCGACGCAGAGTTGCTGGCCGAGGATGCAGGGCAGGGCGGCGAGGACGGGCAGGTCTCAATCCCCGCGGACGCCTCGACCGAGCCCGCGCCCGACGCCGCCCAGCTCCCCGAGGACGCCTCCCTTCCCGCAGGCCCCGATGCCGCGGCGCCGCTGCTCCCCGCGCTCTATCCCGGCGACCGCACCCAGTCCCCGATCACCGAGTCCGTCGCTCAGAACCTCCGCAGAATCGCGGCCATCGCCCCGCGGACCGAGAACGTCTTCGCCAAGGTCGGCGCCAGCAACACCGTGAACACCAACCACCTGCACTGCTTCGCCGGCTCGAACGTGGACCTGGACGGGCGCACAGAGCTTCAACCCGCGCTGGACTTCTTCAAGGCCGGCGACGCCGCCGGGACCACGCCGTTCAACCGCGCCAGCCTCGCCGCGACCGTGGGCTGGAGCGCCTGGGCGGCGCTGTCGGGTTCGCCCAACCCGTTGGCGCAGGAGACGGCGGCCATCCAGCCGCGCTACGCCAGCATCCTGTTCGGGACCAACGACATCCAGTCGCGGGACGTCGACCGCTACGGCCAGAACCTCTTCGACATCGCCGACCAGCTCATCGCCGAGGGCACCGTGCCCATCTTCACCGACGCGCCGCCGCGCGACGACGATGCGGCCGCGGACGCCTGGGTCCCGCGCTACGCCGCGGTGATGCGCGGAGTCGCCCAGGCCCGCCAGGTTCCGTTCGTGGACCTGCAGCGCGAGCTCCTGAACCTGCCCGCGCACGGCATCGGGTCGGACGGGCTCCACCTGAACGTCTACGTGCCGTCCGGCTCGGCGCGCGGCTGCCTGTTGACCGCGGCCGGGCTCGACTACGGCCACAACATGCGGAATCTCATCACGCTCACCGCGCTCTCCCGCGCCAAGGACGCGCTGGACGGCAAGCCCGCCCCGGACGCCACGGCGGCGACGCTGGCAGGGAAGGGCGACCTGGCCGATCCCTTCGTCATCGAGTCCTTGCCGTTCACCGACGTGCGCGACACCTCGAAGGGCGGCTTCTCGCGCATCGACCAGTACACGGGCTGCTCCACGGCGGACGAGTCCGGCAACGAGTTCCTCTACAAGCTCGTGCTCACCCAGGCGACCAACCTGCGGGCCTTCGTGATCTCGCTCAACGGCTGCGACGTGGACATCCACCTCTTGGGCGCGGCCGCGGACGCCGCCTCCTGCATCGCGCGCAACGACAAACTCGTCACGCAGACCCTGCAGGCCGGGACGTACTTCCTCTCGCTGGACACCTACGTCTCTTCGGGCGTGCCGAAGCCGGGCGAGTACTTGGTGGTCGTGATGGCGGAGTAGCCCTACGCGCAGCCCAGGCCGAGGGTGAACCCGTCGACCACGGTGCAGCCCGTGCTGTCCATCGGCACGAGCGTCGCGTCGTTCCCGCACTGCGGAGCGCTACCGGAGCAGCACAGCGGCCGGCGGAACTCGCATCCGCCGTCTGTCTCGTGGCGGCAGTAGCCCGCGTTCTCGCTGCAGACGCTGCTGGGCTCGTGGCTGCAGGCCCCGAGGACGAAGGCCGCGACGACGACGCCAAGGATGGTCTTCAAGGAATGTACCCCTCTCGTTCCGGCCGACTGCCCGGATACTACCCGGGTATACACTCTCCGTCATGCCATCCCCGCGCTCTCGTTACCTCCTGCTCTTGGCGATGGGCGCGGTGCTCGGCTGCTCCGCTGCGTCGAAGGACGCCGCCGACGCCGCCGTCGTGCTCGACTTCGACGGAGCGCTGCCCATCTCGGGCTCGCTCACGGTCCGGGTGGCGACGCCCTTCGACGACGCCGGCGCCGCCGTCCCCACCTTCGTGCTGCTCGGGGACGGGACGCGCTTCGCCAAGCAGGTCGGACCCGATGGCGTGGTGCAGTTCATCGATCCCGACCTGCGCGGGCCGCAGGACGTGACGGTGGTGACCATCGAGTCGCAGACGACCTGGGGCTCCGACGGCGGCAGCGCCACCACCAACTCCGAGAGGATCGAGACCCATCTCGGGGTCGTGCAATCGCAGGTGGACTACCGCCCCGACCGTCCCCACGAGCCGCCGGAACCGCCTCCTCTGCTCGGTCGCGTCGAGGGCACGATCTCTCCCTGTGGCGACGGACGGGTGGACATCAACGTGGCCGGCGAAGGAATCGTTCCCTACACGGGTTGGACCGGCGAGTGCGGGAGCTACTCGCTCGAAGTCCGCGGCACCAAGCCCGGCCCGCTGACCGTCGTCGCCCGAAATACCTGCTGGGACTACGACATCTGCTGGCCGAAGCTGGTCACGCCGCGAATCGGCATGGTCAGCGGCATCACCTTCGACGCCGCGGGAGTGGCGAAGGCCGACGTCGTGATGGACGACACCTTCCCGGACTACGTCGACCTGCAGTTGCAGGGCCTGCCCGCGAACTACACCGGCCTCTGGACGGACGTGATCTATACGGCTGCCGGCCAGATCGTGCTCGAGCGCTTGGGAGACCGAGCCTCGCCGTTGCACATCTCGGTGCCGGCCAAGAATGGGCCTCTCGGCTCGCTGGAGCGGTGGGTGGCGGTGGGCTTCAACGACTCCGAGGGCTACTCGCACACGGTGTCGCCGCTTGGAGACCCGCCAGTGGTCCGCATTCCCGCCGATCCGGAGATCCTCGAGCCGGCGGGCACGTCCTCCACGCCCCCGCCCGAAGTCTCGCGCGCTGGCCTGCGCATCCGATGGGACTGCTCGTCCGCGGGCGAAGCGGAGCTCTGGCTGACGAACGACGGGTTGAGGTGGACCGTGCGGGGCTCCTGCCCCCAGGGCTCCTTCACTCCGTTCGACCTGCCGAGCATCGTTCCGCAGAAGTACCGGTCGCTGCCGAACGGCGGCTACGGACTCCAACTGATGGTCTTCCCGCCGCCCAGCCCGATCGGTACCTCGAACATCCTGACCGCATTGGGCAGCTTCATGCTGCGGTAGGACATAGGACGCCAATGCTCGGCGAGCACCGAGGCCCCGGCTCCTCTTCGGAGACCGGGGCCTTCGCTTTCAGCGCGGGAAGCAGTTGCCACGCGGGGTGAGCAGGTAGAAGACCCCGTCGGCTCCCAACGCCACGATGCGGCCCCGGCCGTTGAGGAACCAGGCCTCCCTCAGCACCGTCGGGGCGGCTCCTTCGAGCAGCAGGTTCAGGTCGATGGCCGGCTCGCGCAGCCAGTACACCGCCCGCGCGTCGTAGCGCTCGGTCTCCATCCAGCCGCTGCCCTTCCAGCTCGAGCCCACCGCGATCCCGAGGTCGTTGAAGTCCGAGACCTCAACGCCGGGAAGGCTCGGCAGGGGCTGGAGCCGGCGACTCGTGCCGTCCGGATCCCGGATCTCGGCGAGGGTCGGGCCGAAGGCGCGCATCGGGTCCTGCGGGGGAGTGATGGCGACGACGACCTGGCCGCGCTCGTTGACTGCGGCGACAACGGTCTTCCCGTCCGGGGACGTGACGACCTCGTAGCCGCCGCCTTTCCAGATGACGTCGCTGCCCCAGATCACGCCACCTTCGGTGATGCCCTCGGCCGAGCCCTGGAAGGTGGCAAGCAGCGTGGGGACGGAGGACTGCCAGCGCACCGGGTAGCCGCCGCAGCCGCCCATTCCCCAGGCCTCCCCCACGGCGATTCCTCGGTTGTTGATGGCCCGGGCGGCGCCGTTGACCGGCGTGGACGGGGTGCTGCACCCCGACGCGGTCTCGAGTGCGGACAGGTCTGGCGGGCGCAGATCGTAGGTGATTCTCTCGGTCCAGACGAAAGCCACCGACGGGGCGGTGACGTCGGCGGGGGCGTAGTCGCCCACCACTTGCTCCAGGTCGTTGAAGCCGTGGACGTTCCGGGAGCGGATCGTCGGCGGCATCTCCAGGCGGATCGTGGTGTCGTCGACCCGGCGGATGAACCCTTCGTTGCGGTTCTCGGCCTGGTTGCGACCCTGCATCAGAACCGCGTCGTGCTCGTTGAGCCCGCGGGCTGTGGGAAACGTGAGATCCGGCGGCGAGCCGATCCGCGCGAGCCAGAAGCGGCAGTCCGGGCCAGGGAACTGAGCCGGCGCCGCATCCGGGACGCCCACGTCAGGAGACCCGATATCCGGGACGCCCACGTCGGGAGAACCGGCATCTTCGGGCGCCGCCGCATCGGGGAGGGCCGCGTCGGGCACCTCGAGCGGAAACACCGTGGCGTCCCTGCCCCCGCCGCCGCTCCCGCACGCCCCCACAACAAGAGCCAAGAGCACCGCACCGACCGCACGCACGCTCGCCATGGCAGTGGCCCCACCGAGAAGGTAAGCGGCGGGCTGCGCGCAACGGATGCGCCTCGGCGGGCTGGCACCTCATGAAGCTCAGAACTTCAGCAGCGCCATCTCCACCCCGAACCCGGGCCCCATGGCGATGAGCATCCCGATGTCGCCCATCTTCGCCTCCTTGGCCTCCATCAGCCGGCCGAAGACGTCGAGCACCGAGGCCGAGGACAGGTTCCCGGCCTCCTCCAGCGACTTCCAGCTGTGCTTGAGCGCCTCGGGCTTGAGCTTGAGCTTCTCCTGCAGCAACTCGAGGATCTTCGGGCCGCCGGGGTGCACCACCCAGTGCTTCACGTCGTCGCGGTAGAGGCCCTGCGAGGCGAGCAGCGAGTGGATCGCTCCGGGCAGGTTCTCCTCGACGAGCTTGGGGACCTTCTGCGAGAGCACCACGCCGAAGCCGGAGTCGCGCACGTCCCAGCCCATCGCCCACTCGGTGTCGGGGATCAGCACCGAGCGCGTGGCGGCGATGCGCGGGCCGCTGCGCCACTCCACCGCGCCCAGGACCGCCGCCGCGGCGCCGTCGCCGAAGAGCCCGGTGGCGATGAGGTTGGCGTCGGAGAGGTCCTCGAGCTGGATCGTCGACGAGAAGAGCTCCACGGCGACGACCGCGGCCAGCCCGCCGCGCTCGCCGCCCAGTATCCTGGCCGCCCGGACGAACGCCGCGCCGCCTCCCAGGCAGCCGAAGCCGGTCAGCGGCCAGCGGGTGATCCCCAGGTTCAGCTTCAGCCGGTTTGCGACCCGCGCGTCGATGCCTGGCAGGGCGACCCCGGTGGAGGTCGTCAGGAAGAGGTGGTCGAGGTCCTGCGGCGAGACCTTGGCCCGCGAGAGCGCCTCCACCAGCGCCCGCTCGGCGAGCGCGCTGGCCTCTTCCTGCCAGTTCCGGTTGCGGTCGGCGAAGGACGCCATCGCGCGCCGGCGCGAGAGCGGCAGCGCGAAGTACCGGCGCTTGACCTTGGTGGCCTTGTGGAACCGATCGAGCCTGCCCCAGTCGACCGAGCGGCCGGCCCAGAGGCGAGAGAGCTCCGAGAGCACGAACTCCTGCGTGAACGCCTTGCCGGGAAACGCGCTGGCGAGGCCCAGGACGGCCGGAAGACTCATGGCGAAACCCCCGAGAAAAGCTAGGCACCGCGCGGGGTTTCCCGGACGGCCAGGGAGGGCTGCCGCTCCCGAAAGCCCGTTCACAGAACTTCACCTGGACGCAATTCGGTGGAAAGAGGCGGGCCGCATCCTTCCATCGTCGAGGCCGGGAGGAACCGGCCCTTCAAACGGAGGAAACACCATGAAGCGCAACCTGCTCATCGCCACGCTGGGAATCGTCGCCGTCGGCCTGCTCATGGGCGCCGCCTGGGGCCCGGGCATGATGCACCGCGGGATGTTCCGCGACCCGAAGAAGGTCGACAGCTTCATCACCTGGCGCATCACCGACGCCCTCAACGACGTCGACGCCACCCCGCAGCAGAAGCAGCAGGTCCTGGCCATCAAGGACCGGCTCTTGCCCGACATCACCAAGCTGATGGCGGAGCGCACGGCGCACCACGAGGAGATCAAGCAGCTGTGGCTGTCGACCAACCTCAACGCGGCCGAGGTCCGCGCCAAGATCGACCAGCGCACCGAGGAGATGCGCCAGCTGGCCTACAAGGTCTCCGACGGGGTCATCGAGGCCCAGAAGATCCTCACCCCCGAGCAGCGCCAGAAGCTGGCCGACCGCGTCGAGAAGATGCACGAGGGCGGCCGGCACCCGGGCGCCGAGTGACCTTGCTCCCCGAGCCCCCCTCTCCGACAGCGGAGAGGGGTTTGGGGAGGAGCGGTAGGATGTGCCCTGCCATGACCTCCGAGCCCACCGTCACCGCGCTGCTCATCGAGGACGACGAGCGCCTCGCCCGCCTCACCGCCGACTATCTGCAGGGCCACCAGGTGCTCGTCACCACCGTCGGTGACGGGGCCAAGGGCCTGGATGAAGCGCTCAAGCACCGCTACGACGTGGTGCTGCTCGACGTGATGCTCCCCGGGATGGACGGCCTGCAGGTCTGCCGCTCCCTGCGCGAGCGCAGCGACGTGCCCATCGTCATGCTCACCGCCCGCGGCGAGGAGGCCGACCGGGTGATGGGCCTAGAGCTGGGCGCCGACGACTACCTGCCCAAGCCCTATTCGCCGCGCGAGCTCTTGGCCCGCATCAACGCCCTGCTGCGGCGGGCCAAGGGCAAGGCGGGACCGTCCACCAAGGCCATCGAGATCGGCTCGCTCAAGGTCGACCCGGGCGGCCGGCGCGCCACGCTGGAAGGCCGCGAGCTCTCCCTGACGAGCTACGAGTTCGACCTGCTCAAGACCCTGGCCGAGCGCGCGGGCCGCGTCCTCTCCCGCGAGCAGCTGATGGAGGTGGCCAAGGGCAGCGCCGACGAGTCCTTCGACCGATCCATCGACGTCCACGTCTCGCGGCTGCGCGCCAAGCTGGGCGACGACCCGCGCCACCCCAAGCTGCTCAAGACGGTGCGCGGCGCGGGCTACCTGCTGGCCAAGGAAGGCGAGTGATGCGCCACGGCCGCACGTTCTGGAAGGTCTACGTCCACGGCGTCCTGATGCTGCTGGTCATCGCGGTCTCGGTGGGCCTGGTCGGCTGGGCCTTCGGCCGCGCGCCCAAGTGGCGCAACTACCCCGAGCGGCTCGCGACCTACTTGAGCGCGCGCGCGGCGGACCTCGACCATCCCGAGATCATCGAGCGCGACCTCAAGCGCGAGAACGAGCTGCTGGGCGTCGAGGCGACCATCTACCGTCTGGACGGCACGCTCGTCGCGACCAACATCGACCCGCCGATCCCCGCGCTCAAGCCGCAGGACGCCGCCCGGCTCCACACCGAGCCCATCCACGCGCCGCGCGAGCACCTCTTCGCCATGCCCATCCGCGAAGGAGGCAAGCCGGTCGCCTACCTCGTCCTGCGCGGGTTGCCGTTCGCCCACCAGCTGTCCCGGATGGCCATGATGCTGGTCGTGGTGGCGCTGGCTCTCGCCGCCGGGTCGTTCCCTTTGGCCCGGACCATCACCAAGCCCCTGGACGCCCTGACCGCTGCCGCCCGGCGGCTGGGCTCCGGCGATCTCTCGACGCGCACCGGCCTGAAGCGCAAGGACGAGGTCGGCGAGCTGGCCACGGCCTTCGACGAGATGGCGGACCGGCTCCAGAAGCTGGTGCAGGGCGAGAAGGAGCTGCTCGCCAACGTCTCGCACGAGCTGCGCACGCCGCTGGCGCGCATCCGCGTGGCGCTGGAGCTGGCCTCGGAGGGCGACGCCGAGAAGGCGCGCGCCTATCTCGGGGACATCGCCACCGATCTCGGCGAGCTGGAGCGGCTGGTGGAAGACGTGCTCAGCGTCGCCCGGCTGGACCTGATGCAGGGCAAGGGCGGCGCGCCCCCGCTGCGGCTGGAGCGGGTGCCGTCGCAGACGATCCTCGAAGCCTCGGCCGAGCGCTTCAGGAGCGCGCGTCCCGAGCGCAAGCTCGAGGTCCTGCTCGGGACCGGGCTTCCCGACGTGCAGGCCGACCCGTCGATGCTGCGCCGGGTCGTCGACAACCTGCTCGACAACGCCGCCAAGTACTCGGAGATCGACAAGCCCGTCGCGCTCAACGCCACCGCCGCGGAAGGCAAGGTGGTGGTCGAGATCCGCGACGAGGGCATCGGCATCGAGGAGAAGGACCTGCCCAACCTCTTCCGGCCGTTCTTCCGCACCGAGCGCAGCCGCTCCCGGAAGGCGGGCGGGGTGGGGCTCGGCTTGGCGCTCGCCAAGCGAATCGTCGAGGCGCACGGCGGAACCATCGCCGTCGAGAGCGCGCCCGGGAAGGGCACGACGGTCCGCTTCGAGGTGCCGGCGGCAGCCTAGGCGGGAGCCCCGGCGCCTTCCGAGGCGTAGCGCGACTCGTCCTTCAGGCTGTCGCGGATGCTGCGGACCAATTCCTGGTTGAGCTCGTGCTTGTGGTCGGCGACCGCATGGTCGACCGCCATCCGGACGACCTCGTCTTCCTGTCCGCTGATGGCCAGCGTGCAGGTGATCTCGCCGGGGATGGTCCGGCAGTCGGCCAACTTGCGGCCGGGCTGCGCCGCGATCGGGCCTTCCGGCTCCATCGCCCGCTCGAGCTCCATTCGCATCTGGGGCGTGTCCCGCTCGCCGTGGACCGCTTGGGCATGTGCGAGCCCGGCGCGGAGGACCTCGTCGCGGGTGCCGGTGATTCTCAGCGTGCAGCCGCTCGAAGTGGGGAACCTGCGGCAGTCGAGGGTTTCTCTGTTTTCCATGGTCTTCTCGCCTCACCTGTAAGCGTTGGCAGGCGACCGGGAAGGGGCAACCGCCTGGGCCGTGCTGGAATAGCCGGGGCGGCGGGACCGTCCGAAGCGGCGGCGCCCGAGTAGGAGGCAACGGATGAAGCGACAGGGACCCGTGGCGCTGGCTGGGATGCTCCTCTGCGTGCTCGGGCTGGCCTGCGCCCAGACGAAGCCCATGCCGACCGCCGCCCCGCAGGCGGTCGGACTCGACGCGGCGCTGCCGCCGACCAGCACCGATGCCGGTGGCCGAGCCGAGCCCGTTTCGCCGACCCCCGCCCAGCCCGACGCCGGGGGGATGCCCGATGCGGCCGCCACCCCAGCCCCGGCCCCCGCCCCGGCGGCGGTGGAGTGGACGCTCATCGACTCAGGCCTCGACGAGAAGGGTCAGGTCCAGATTTGCGAGTCCACGGCCCGGTTTGCCCCGCTCGCGTCCGTCCTGGCCAAGCCGGTTCCAGGGCCGGTGGCGGTGCGAGGCAGGGCGTGGCTTCCGGCGACCTATCCCTGCACGGCATCCATCCCCGAGACCTGCTTCGCCACGCCCGTGCTCGCGCTCGCCACGCCCAATGACGACGAGACCCGCAGGCAGATCTTCCTCCATGGATATCTCGCTCCGAACCAGAAGCTGGCGTGCATCGGCAGGCGCGAGGCGCTGCGTTGCCCCATCCCCATCGACGGGCGCGAATACGGGGTGACGGGCGCGCTTCGGGTCAGCGCCGGCGGCGACGGCGACGCCGCTCCGCTGCTGGAACTGGAGGTCACGAAGCTGTGCCGGTTCCCGTCGCGGAAGTGAGGCGCCGGCGCCGGAGCAGCGAGGCGGCCAGGATGGCGAGCGAGGCGAAGGGAGCCCCGGCGACCGTTTGGCAGGAGCTGGCGATGGGGGGCTCGACGAAAGCGGCGTCGGGCCTGGGCGAGGCGGCGCCGGAATCCCGAACGTCCGTCGGGCGGCCCGCATCGATCATATGGGTTGCTTCGGCATCGGGTCCCGGCGAGGCGGCATCCCGAGCCGCTTCTCCCGTATCGGCGGCCCGCGCGGCGGCGTCCGCTCCCGCGCCAGCAGCATCCGGCCCCGGCGCGGCGGCATCCGGCCCCGGCGCGGCGGCATCCGGCCCCGGTGCGGCGGCATCCGGCCCCGGCGCGGCGGCATCGGGACCAGCAGGCCGGGAGGCGTCGACCGGAGCCGAACCTGCGTCGGCCCCGGCCGGCGCGACGGTCAGCTCGACGATTCGCTGCGCCAGCGCCTCGCGCGCCGAGTAGAGCGCCGCCGGGTCGGACGCGATGGAGTACGGCGTGGTGGCCACCTTCTGCGCCTGGCTGCGGGCGAACGCGGCGTCGCCCAGGTCGGAGACGAGCTTGAGGTACTCGTAGTCCTCCATGCCCTCGCGCAGCATCTTCAGCCGGATGCTGGCGACCGGGACCGGGGTCGTCCCGCCGATCTTCGAGGTCTTGCCCGGGTAGAAGAGCGTCCCGTCGCCGTTGCCGCCGAAGTACCACTGATTGGTCCAGGGGTCGTTGCCGTCGTTGAAGGCGAAGGTCGTCTCCCAGTACAGCTCGCCCTCGATGCCGTAGAGGAAGCTGAGCCACTCCTGGGCGCGGTTGCGCAGGGCCGGCGCATCGATCATCAGGGTCGCCCAGCCGGTGGAGTAGGAGTCGTAGCCCTTGGAGCCCGAGCCGGACGAGCAGCCCTCGGACATACAGCTCTGGTACCAGAGCAGCTTCTTGCCGGGAGTGGTGAGGAAGGCGTCGTACTTCGAGCGCTGGTCGCCGCCGAAGGTGCCGCTCTTGTCGTGCATCTCGTTGATCACCGGCGCCAGGATGTCGATGGAGCCGAGCACCCCCTGCTGCTGCGCCTGCTGCACCGTGGTGGTGACCAGCGTGCGGAACTCGGGGTCGGCGCCGTAGATGAGGTTCGCGCGGGTGTTGATGTCGGCCCAGGCGCAGGTCGCGGGCGGCTCGTCGCAGGTGTAGTCGAAGGTGCGATCGAACCAGCCCTGGGCCTTGAAGTGCGAGGCCCAGGCGGAGTAGCTGGCCTGCTGCGAGTCCCACACGTAGCGGATGAGCGTCTGCTTCGCGCCCGCCAGCCGCGTCGGCGCGGTGCCGTCGAAGTACGGGCCGTACTTGGCGTCCCAGCTCGACCAGTCGTAGGCGGAGCCGGACCTCGCGGGCCCGGTGTAGACGAGGTCCACCGACAGCCGGTGGTCGAGCATGAACGCCGCCAGCTGCTGGTGCGTGCGCTCGACCCCGGAGTCGCCGCACTGGGAGGCGGAGTAGCCGCCCCAGTAGCCCTGGCACAACCCGTCCCAGCCCTGGCCGAAGGTGGAGGCGAGGCTGGCGGTGGAGGGCAGGGTGAAGGGCCAGACCGTGAGCGCCACCGGGACCGTCGCCGAGAAGCCGCCGCCGCCGCTGACCGTCAGCGAGCCCGAGTAGCCGCCGGCGGGCGCGTCCGGCGGCACCAGGACCTCGACCCAGACCGCGCGCGTCTCGTTGGCGGGGACGTCGAAGGGGAAGGCGTTGCGCTTCTCGTTGGCGGTCTCGTCGACGTCGGGGACGAGCGCGTCGGGCCAGGCGCCGGTGGAGACGTCCTGGGTCGAGGCGTAGCGGGTGGTGATGAGCGCCTCGCGGTAGAGCCGCACGTTGGCCGCGGGGATCGCCGCCCCGCCCGGGCCGACGAGCACCGGCGCACTGGCCTGCACGCCGGTGAGCCCCGCCGAGCCGCCGTGGACGGCGACCTGGAAGGCCTCGAACTCGTTGCGCGCGGCCTTGATGACCGCGGTCGTCGCGGAGCCCGGTGAATCCGCGGGGCGGATCTTCGCGGTGGCGTGCTGGACGTAGACCGAAGGCGAGGCGCCCAAGGCGAGGGCGAGTGCGGCGGACAGCGCAGCGAACGGCATCGACGACCCGGGGTGAGAGGGAGCTTCGCCTGGCCGAGCCGAGCGCACCGCAACTCGGCGGACGACCAGGACCGGCGCCCTCTGCAACGCCCGGGCCGGGGCAGATTGTCGCGGTCGAGCGGTGCGCCCGCTGCTGGTGCATGCCCGGTCGCCTGGAGGGCAAGAAGGGCCTTCTGGTGACAGCCGTGTCCACGGGTCCTCGTGTCTGTGGACATCGTCCGCTGTGCAACACGCTGGCCCGACGATTGCTGTGGGCCTCGCCTCCCCAACCCACGGCGAGGTGCAGCGGATGGTGCGACGGACGGCGATGGCGGTGGCAGCGGCAGCGGCGTTGGTCTGGCTTCCAGCGGCCGTGCAGGCGAGCGTGCTGTGGCGCGGCGACTTCGAGACGGGCGACCTCAGCCAGTGGTCCAAGGCGCAGATCGTCAGCTCGGACCGCCTGAAGGTGGTCTCCTCGCCGGTGGCGCAGGGCGCGAAGGCGATCCGGGTCGAGGTGCGGCAGGGCGACAACCCGATCGGCGCCAGCGGCAACCGCAACGAGCTCGTCTACCTGAGCTACGAACCGCGCGGGACCGAGCGCTACTACCGCTGGCAGACGATGTTCGACCCGAGCTACCCGAACAACAGCACCTGGCAGGTCTTCACCCAGTGGCACCACAGCGGCGACAGCGGCTCGCCGCCGGTGGAGTTCGACGTCTACGGCGAGGACATCTCGCTCGACGTGAACCTCCAGACCGTGTGGCACGCCCCGCTGGTCCGCGGCGTCTGGCACGACTTCGTCTTCCACGTGAAGTGGTCCCCGGACGAGAACGAGGGGTTCATCGAGCTCTGGTACGACGGCGAGCTGGCGATCGCCAAGCGCGGAGCGGCGACCCAGTTCTCGGGGATGACGCAGTACCTGAAGCAGGGGCTCTACCGGAACGACACCATCACCCAGGACGGCATCGTCTTCCACGACGGCTTCACCATCGGCGAGACGCTCGCCGACGTGACGCCTTCGGCTTCGGCGGACGCCGGGCAGGCGCCGGGGCTCGACGCAGCCGCACCCGGTGCCGACGCCGCGGCCCCCGGTGCCGACGCCGCGGCTCCCGGTCGCGACGCAGAGATCTCAGGTTCGGACGCGCAGGCGCCGGCGGACGCTGGACTCGCCGCATCGCCCGACGCCGAGCAGGCCGCCCGCGAAGACGCTCAGGTGCCACAGGTCGCGGACGCGGGCGAGCCCACGCCCTGGGTCGAGCCAGCGACCGGCTGCAGCAGCGTCGCGGGAGGGAGCTCGGCGATGCTGGGCTTCCTCATTGGCGCGGCGTTGCTCATCGTCCTGCGTGGCGTCGACCGGCGCTCGCGCGACGACTGACGACGCCCGTGGCCCAGGCCGAATAAACGGTCCAGCAGGGCCCCGGCCGAGCAGAAGAGCGGGGCTGCGGCCATCAGGCAGGCGAGCGCGAGCAGGGCGGCGACTGCCGGCCACCGGCTCGGAGGTTGGGAGCGCTCCGGCACCTACTTCTGGCCGCCGCCGCCGCCCAACCCCAGCACGTACTTGCGGATGTACTTGCGCAGGGTGGGGTGGAAGCTGCGCTCGATCTTCAGGGTGATCTGCGGGTCGAGCCGCGAGCCCAGCTCGTAGACGACGAAGGCGCTGGCGAGGCCGTCCTTGAGCACGCTCTCCAGCTGCTGCACCGCCGGGTCGGCCTTGCCCAGGTCCTTCTCGACCGTCACCAGGTGGGCGCTGATGAGTGCGACCATGCACTCCAGGTCCTCGGTGGTCGACCAGCCCTCGTCGGTGCTGCCGGTCATCTCCTTGCGGTGCGAAGGCTCTCCGATCCAGAACGCCTTGCAGCTCGCCCAGCCGAGCCACCCCGGCTTCTTCGGGTCGGAGTAGGCGGCCACCGCCTCGCCCTCGCGTCGCGCGAAGCCCCAGGGATCGAGCAGCTCGCCCTGGACGCGGATGCCCAGCTTCGATCCTTCGCTTCGCAGCTTCGAGATCAGGATGGGATTGCGCGGCTTGAGGACCAGCGAGGTGACGAACTCCTCGACCGCCTCGCCCTTGCGGCCCAGCGCCAGCAGCGTGTTGCCCCGGTAGAAATGGAGCCGGTAGTCGTCGGGGTTGAGCTTGAGGGCCTTCTCGTACTGCACCAGCGCGGCCTTGGGGTCGCGGGCGCCGAAGAGCAGGCAGTCCCCGAGGTTGGCGTAGGCGATGTAGAAGTCCGGGTCCGCGGCGATGGCCTCGCGGTACTTCTTGGCGGCGCCCTCCAGGTCCTTGTTCTTGAACAGCTCCTCGGCGGCCTCGTTCGCCTCCAGCGCCTCGGGCTTGGCCGGCCAGGCAGAGACGTCGAACCTTCCCGAAGCGCCGCGTCCGACCTTCGGCAGGTCCACCGGCTCGACGATCTGCGGCCAGATCTGGTCCTTGAGGGAGTCCTGGGGAACGTCCTCGAGCTTGTCGAGCGTGTGCAGCACGTAGTGCACGGGCGAGGCTTCCATCCGCTGCAGGATCTCGGGGAGCGTCAGGTACTTGTGCTTGGGGGGCGTGACGATCGCCCCGTCGACCGGGGCCACGAGCGGCCCGAGCGCGACGAGCGCGGCGACGGCGATGGAGTGCATGGGTTCCCTCCTCGCCGGTCCAGGCGATGGGCGGAACTATCGCAGGTCCTCACGCTCGGGGCGAGGGCAGACAACTCCCACGGTGACGCTCGCGGCGGAGCCGAAGAAGGCGCCGGAGACCGCGTTGCGCCCCGGCTCGCAACCGGGGAGACTCCCGCACTTCCGCAACGGGAGGCATCGCCATGACCCGGACCCTCCTCATCGCCGCTGCCGCCGCCACGCTGTCCCTGGCCTGCCAGAAGCAGGTCGGGACCGCCGAGGCCGCCGCCGCCAAGTCGGACGCGAAGAAGGTGGTGCGCCCCGCCGCCGCCGCCGGGCGCTTCTATCCGGACGACGCCAAGGAGCTCTCCGGGAAGATCGCCAAGGTGCTCGCCGCGGCGCCGAAGGTCTCGACCGAGCCAGTGAGGATGGTGCTCGTGCCGCACGCCGGCCTCGAGTTCTCCTCGCAGATGGCCGCCAACGCGTTCAAGCAGCTCACGCCGGGCTTCGAGCGCGCGGTCATCGTCGCCGGCAACCACAGCAACCAGGCGCACTACGCCGGGGCCTCGCCCGACAAGGCGACGCACTACCAGGTGCCGGGGCTGGAGGTGAAGGTGTCCCCGGTCGCCGCGCAGCTGCTGGGCAAGCCGGGCTTCCCCGACGCGCCCGCGGCGCACGGCACGCATGTGATCGAGATCGAGCTGCCGTTCCTGTCTCAGGTCAACGGCGGCAAGCCCTTTGAGATCGTCCCGCTGGTCGTCGGGCGCCTCAGCCGGCCGGAGGCCAGGTCGCTCGCCGCCGAGCTGGCCAAGCTCGCCGACCCCAAGACCATCTTCGTCTTCAGCGTCGACCTGTCGCACTTCCACCCGTACGAGGAGGCGCTCCGCCTCGACAAGCCCTGCCTGGACGCGCTCGGGCGGGCCAACGCCGACGACCTGGTGGCGCGCTGCGAGACCGACGCCGACCAGGTGCTGATGACGATGCTGGAGCTGGGCGCGAAGCTGGCGCTGACCCCGCGGGTCCTCGGCTACACCAACTCCGGAGAGACGCCGCTCATCGGCGACAAGTCGCGGGTGGTGGGCTACGGCGCGATGGCGTGGGAAGACCGCTTCGAGCTGGGCAAGGAGGAGCAGGTGGCGCTGCTCGCGCTGGCGCGGCAGTCGGCGGAGACCAAGGTCCGCGACGGCAAGGCCATCTCCGTCCCGCCGGAGATCGCCAGCCGCTACCCGCGCCTGCTGACCGAGCGCGGCGCCTTCGTGACCCTGCGCGAGAACGGCCAGCTGCGCGGCTGCATCGGGACGCTGGTGGCGCACCGGCCGCTGGCCGAGGACGTCGTCGACAACGCCATCAGCGCGGCGCTGCGCGACAACCGCTTCCAGCCGGTGAGCGTCGAGGAGCTGCCGAAGATCCACATCGACATCTCGGTGCTCGACGCGCCGCGGCCGCTCATGGGCGTCACCGGCGATGCGCTGCTCAAGCACCTGGGCGAGAAGAAGCCCGGCCTCATCATTGCCTACAAGGGCCGCCGCTCGACCTTCCTGCCGTCGGTCTGGGAGGAGATCGCGACGCCCAGCGAGTTCGTCGAGCACCTGTGCCGCAAGCAGGGCTCGCCGTCGAACTGCTGGCAGATGGCGGAGGCGAGCTTCGAGACTTACGGGTCGCAGATGTTCGCGGAGTAAAAACCGCCCCCCAACCCCCTCCAGCGGAGCTGGAGGGGGAGCCGTGGGTTGCCTGCGGCGATCCGGTAGGAGCTCTTGGCACCGCCACCTTCGCGCTGAAGGCGAGGCTTGAAGCCGGCGCGGGCGCCGTGGTGTCGCTAGCTCCTACCAGGGCCGGTAGGGCGGTCGCGAGCCCCCCTCCAGCTCCGCTGGAGGGGCGGGGGGGAGGTTTCTAGAGGTGAATCCCCTCGATGCTCGCCGGCGCGGTGTCCCGCAGCACGAGCTTGGGGAAGTTCTGCCGGGTCCACGCCAACGCCCAGTCGCTGCGGAAGAGCACCACCGAGCGGCCGTCGCGGTCCTCGACGCACAGCAGCGCGTCGTTGCGCTCCAGCGCCTTGGGGTCGAAGCCCTCGCCTTCCACCCAGCGCGCGTGCGCGTAGGGCAGGGTGTCGAGCAACGGCTCCACGCTGTACTCGTGCTCCAGCCGGAACTTGAGGACGTCGAACTGCAGCTGGCCGACCGCGCCGACGTAGGGGTCGCGGTCGCCGAAGCCGCGCTGGCGGAAGACCTGGATGGCGCCCTCCTGCGCCAGCTCGTCCAGGCCCTTCTTGAGCTGCTTGCGCTTCATCGCGTCCTTGATGCGCACGCAGGCGAAGTGCTCGGGCGAGAAGTGCGGGATGCCGCCGAACTCGAAGGCCTCGCCGCCGGCCACCATCGTGTCCCCGATGCGGAAGTGCCCGGGGTCGAACAGGCCGATGATGTCGCCGGCGTAGGCCTCCTCGACCATCGTGCGCGCCTGCGCCATGAACTGCTGCGGGTTCGCCAGCCGCAGCTCGCGGTCGAGCCGGATGTGCCTGGCCGATAGCCCCTTGGTGTACTTGCCCGAGCAGATGCGCAGGAAGGCGATGCGGTCCCGGTGCGCCGGGTCCATGTTCGCCTGGATCTTGAAGACGAACGCCGAGAAGCGCGGGTCGTCGGGCTCGACGCGGCCCTTGCTGGTCTCGAACCCCGAGGGCGGCGGGGCGATGGTCAGGAAGCTCTCCAGGAACGGCCGCACGCCGAAGTTGGTCATCGCCGAGCCGAAGTACACCGGCGACAGCTCGCCCCGGAGCACCCGCGGCAGGTCGAAGGGGTCCCCGGCGATGTCCAGCAGCGAGAGCTCCTCCTTCAGCTGGGCGTGCGCGCTCTCGCCGATGAGCTCCTGGACCCGCGGGTCGTCGGCGCCGGCCACCTCCATCGGGGCGACCTCGGTGCCGTGCTTGGCGCTCTCGAAGAGCAGGAAGTGGTTCTTGCGCCGGTCGAAGACGCCGCGGAAGCCGGAGCCCGAGCCCACCGGCCAGTTCACCGGGCAGCTGCGGATGCCCAGCACCGCCTCCAGCTCGTCCAGCAGCTCCAGCGGCGGGCGGATGTCGCGGTCCATCTTGTTGACGAAGGTGAAGATGGGGATGCCGCGCTGGCGGCAGACCTTGAAGAGCTTCTTGGTCTGCGTCTCGACGCCCTTGGCGCCGTCGATGAGCATCACCGCCGCGTCGGTGGCGGCGAGCGTGCGGTAGGTGTCCTCGCTGAAGTCCTGGTGGCCAGGGGTGTCCAGCAGGTTGACCGCGTAGCCCGAGTACTCGAACTGCAGCACCGAGCTGGTCACCGAGATGCCGCGCTGCTTCTCGAGCTCCATCCAGTCGCTGGTGGCGAACTTGGAGGCCTTCTTGGCCTTCACGCTGCCCGCCAGGTGGATGGCGCCGCCGTACAGCAGCAGCTTCTCCGTCAGCGTCGTCTTGCCCGCGTCGGGGTGCGAGATGATCGCGAAGGTGCGGCGGCGCTTGATCTGTCGTTGAAGTGCTGGGTCGGCCATCTGCGACTCTTCGCCCCCGAGAAAGGGTGCGCACGCTATCCGAGCGCGCTCGGGGAGGCAACGCCGCGTCGAGGCCAAGGCTTCCCGGGCGGGGGCCCTCGAGGCGCCTTGACTCCCTCGGCGGGCGCGGTAGCTTCCGCACCCTTTCCGGGCGGCCGGGTGGCCGCTCGAAAGCCACGGGAATCGACAGGAGCGACGGATGCGCGCGGAATGGATCGGTCGGCGGCGAGGGGACAAGGTGGTCACGCAGCTGCGCTACGCCCGCCAAGGCGTCGTCACCGAGGAGATGCGCCACGTCGCCGGGCAGGAGGCGCTCGCCCCGGAGCTGGTGCGCGACGAGGTCGCCGCGGGCCGGCTGATCATCCCCGCCAACGTCAAGCACCCCGAGCTCGAGCCCATCGGCATCGGCGTCGCCACCCGCTGCAAGGTCAACGCGAACATCGGCAACTCCTCGGTCAACTCCGACATCGAGGGCGAGCTGTGCAAGCTGGCGGTGGCGCTGCGCTTCGGCGCCGACACGGTGATGGACCTCTCCTCCGGCGGGAACATCCCGGCCATCCGCGAGGCCATCATCCGCGCCTCCAAGGTCCCCATCGGCACCGTGCCGCTCTACGAGGCCATCGCCCGCGTGGAGAACGTGGAGGACCTGACGGCCGAGCTGCTCTTGAAGGTCATCGAGGAGCAGGCCGAGCAGGGCGTGGACTACATGACCATCCACGCCGGGCTGCTCAAGGAGCACGTGCCCCTCGCCCAGAAGCGCGTCACCGGCATCGTCAGCCGCGGCGGGGCGCTGCTGGCCAAGTGGATGCTGCACCACGACGCGCAGAACCCGCTCTACACGCACTTCGACCGGATCTGCGAGATCTTCCGGCGCTACGACGTCTCCTTCTCGCTGGGCGACGGGCTGCGCCCGGGGTGCCTCGCCGACGCCTCCGACGCCGCGCAGTTCGCCGAGCTCTCGACGCTGGGCGAGCTGACCCGCCGCGCCTGGAAGCAGGACGTGCAGACGATGGTCGAGGGCCCGGGGCACATCCCGTACGACCAGATCCCCATGAACATCCAGCGCCAGATCGAGCTGTGCGACGGCGCGCCGTTCTACGTCCTGGGGCCGGTGGTCACCGACATCGCCCCCGGCTACGACCACATCACCAGCGCCATCGGCGCCACCGCGGCCGCCACCGCCGGCGCGGCGATGCTCTGCTACGTCACGCCCCGCGAGCACCTGGGCCTGCCGAACCTGGAGGACGTGCGCCAGGGGCTCATCGCCTACAAGATCGCCGCGCACGCGGCCGACCTCGCCCGCCACCGGCCGGGCGCCCGCGACCGCGACGACGCGATCTCCCGGGCCCGCTTCGCCTTCGACTGGAAGAAGCAGTACTCGCTCTCGCTCGACCCCGAGCGGGCGCAGCAGATGCGCGAAGAGGTCCTGCCCGAGAACCTGCGCAACGAGCCGTTCTGCTCGATGTGCGGCCCCAAGTTCTGCTCCATGCGAGTGAGCAAGGGCCTGCCCCAGGCCCCCGCGGTCGCCGCACGCAAATCCTAGGGCCAGTCAATCGCCTGCAAAAACAGCTGGTTGGACTGCGAGCGCTCGCCCGGGCGGGGGAGAGAGCCTTAACCGGGCGCTATGGGGTGGGGTAATCGACTACGATTTATGTCGTTGGAAGCGCTGCTGGTGTCCCTGGAGGCCTACATGCGCGCCCTGGTCTGTGCCCTGGTCCTCGCCGTCCCGTCCGCCGCCCTCGCCCAGTACGACGAGCCCGCAGAAGGCGAGGGGACCTACTCGACCTATCCGGCCGACGAGGCCCGGGTGGAGCAGCCCGCCGGGTATGCCGAGGTCGAAGTGGCAGGCGAGCAGCCGCGCTACGTCTCCGACGAGCAGCGGCTGTTCGACACGTTCTGGTACGAGCTGTCGAAGTACGGCCGCTGGGAAGAGGACCCGACCTACAGCTGGGTCTGGTACCCCAACGCCGCCGACTACCGGCCGTACTCCGACGGCTGGTGGGTCTACACGACCGAGGGTTGGACCTACGAGACCGATTCGCCCTACGGCTGGGCGGTCTACCACTACGGCCGCTGGGCCTACATCTCTGGCGGGTGGGCGTGGCTGCCGGGCTACGAGTGGTCGCCGGGCTGGGTCACGATGCGCGTCTCGGGCGACTACATCGGCTGGTCGCCCATCGGGCCGGCCGGCTACGTCTGGGACTACTGGCCCACGGGATGGGGCTACGGCTACAGCCCCTGGCTCTTCGTGAGAATTGGCGACTTCGGCCACCGCCGCCACCACCAGCACGACTACTGCGACCACCGCCGCGGCGAGTCGGCCTTCCACGAGGCCGAGCCGATCCCCGCGGGGCACGGCAGCGGCCGCGGCGGCGTGCCCTCCTGGAGAGAGATCCCCAACACGCACCACGCCGAGCCGATCCCGGTCGTCGAGGGGACCAAGCCCGCCGACCCCAGCGCCTCGAGCACGGGAACGGTCGTCATCTACCGTCCGCGCCCCACGGTCCACGGCCCCACGGTCGGCGCTCCGTCCGGCGGCGGCGGTGGCCGGGCCTATGTCCCCAACCGCGCCGAGCGGCCCGCGCCGCCTGCGGGCCAGCGTCCGCCGACCGTCGGCCGCGATCCGTGGCCCGGTTCGCGTCCCGGCCCGGCGGTGGCTCCGCCGCGCCCCAGCGCACCGCCCGCACCGGCTGGCTCGCGCTTCCAGCCGCCGAACTCGATCCAGGCCCCTCCGAACTCTCCGGTGGTAGGGCGTCCGCCCGCCGGCAATCCTGGCTATCGGCCCGAGACCCGCGCCGTTCCGCCGCCGAGCTTCTCGCGTCCCCCACCGCCCGCGCAGCCGAGCGTGCGTCCAGTGCCCCCCGCTCCGCAGAATCGTCCGCAGGTGGCTCCGGTCCCGGTGCCTCAGCCCCCGCCCCAGCCGGCCAAGCCGTCGGGGCCGCAGCGCGGACGAAACAGCAAGGACTAGTACGAGTTGCCCCAAGTTCGTTCCGGGATGTGCCGTCCCGTAAGAGCCGGCGACTGAAGTCGCGCCTGACATTGCGATGCCCGCCTTCGCGGGCTGCAGTGGCCTCGGGTCGCGAAGTCGGGAACCTGAGCTTTAGAAGTGCGAAGACCTGAACCCGGGCGCCCCTGTCGTCGCCCAGGACATCCGTCGCCACCTCGTCCGCGAAGGCGGACCTCGAAACGTCAGGCGCGACTTCAGTCGCCGGCTTTTTCAGGGCGGCGTAACCCGGAACGAACTTGAGGCACCCGGTACTAGGGCGCAGGGCCAGCAGGTCGGGCGTCTAAGAAGAGCTTGGAGCCTGGGGTCCGGAGCCTGGAGCCCGGACCTCAGCTCTGCGTCACGCGGACCGTGGTCTTCATCTCGCGGCCGCTCGCCGGGTCGCGCGCGCTCATGGTCAGGATGCCCTCGACGCTGACGTCGAAGGTGATCTCGACCTGGGCGGCGCCGGCGCGGTCGGGCCGGATGCCGGAGAAGGTGAACTCGCCCAGAAGCTCGTTGTCGGAGGCCTTCGCGGCATCGCCCTGGAAGATGCGCATCGCCAGCGATTCCTGGCGGTCGAAGGACGTGGTCGCGAGGATCTGCTTGGCGTTGGGGATGGCGGCGTTGCGCGGGAAGACCACGTGGAAGTCGCCGCCGGCCTTCTCCAGGCCGATGGCCATGGGGATGACGTCGAGCAGCTGGACCTTCAGGTTGGAGTCGTCCTCCAGCGAGTGGGCGTAGAGGGCGGCGCCGATGGCCACGGCCTCGTCGGGGTTGACGCCCTTGCTCGGGATCTTGCCGAAGAACTTGCCCAGCCGCTCCTGCACCAGCGGCATGCGCGTCTGGCCACCGACCAGCATGACCTCCTCGATCTCCGAGGAGGACAGCCCGGAGTCGACCAGCACCTGGGCGACGATCTTGAGCGAGCGGTCGATGAGCTTGCTGGTGAGCTTCTCCAGGATCTTCCGGGTGAAGCTCATCTCGATGTTCAGGGGCATGCCCTGGGGGGTCATCGTGATGAACGGGATGGAGAAGGGCACCTCGGCGCGCGCGGAGAGGTCGATCTTGGTGCGCTCGGCGAGGTCCTTGATGCGCTGCATCGCCACCGGGTCGCTGGACAGGTCGATGCCGTGCTGGGCCTGGAAGTCGTCCAGCACGAAGTGGATCATCGCGTTGTCGAAGTCGAGGCCGCCCAGGAAGACGTCGCCGCCGGTGGCCTTGACCTCGAACACGCGGTCGCGGATCTCGATGATCGACACGTCGAACGTGCCGCCGCCGAGGTCGTAGATGAGCACCGTCTCCTTCAGGTTCCGACCCACCCCGTAGGCGAGCGACGCCGCGGTGGGCTCGTTGATGATGCGCAGCACCTCGAGTTTGATGAGCTTGCCCGCGTCCTTGACGGCCTGGCGCTGCCGGTCGGTGAAGTAGGCCGGGACCGTGACCACCGCGCGGTGGATGGGCACGCGCAGGTAGTCGGAGGCGACGGTGCGGATCTTGTTGAGGATCTTCGCGGAGACGTCGACGGGCCGCATGGTCTGCTTGGCGCAGTCCATCACCACGTCGTTGTTGTCGCCCGCCTTGACGTTGTAGGCGACCACCGCCTTCATCGAGTCGACGACGTGGTCCTTGGGCGAGCGGCCGATCAGGCGCTTGGCGGCGTAGATGGTGTTCTTGGGGTTGAGCTGCCACTGGCGCTTGGCCTCGTGGCCGATGAGCTCGTTGCCCTTGTCGTCGATGGCGAACACCGAGGGGATGGTGTAGTCGCCGCCCTTGTACGGGATGAGCTTGACCTTGCCGTCCTCCTGCACGTACGCCGCGCAGGAATTGGTGGTGCCGAGGTCGATACCGATGATCGGGCTCTTCGGGGCCATGGTCTGGACGTCCGCCGTCTCTAGAACTGCTTGTGAAGCGCCGCACTCTAGCCCATCGCCCCGCGCCGTCCAAGGCCGCCCCCGCCCCGGACCCCGGCTCGCCCGGTCGCCTGTTGCCTGTCCGCCACGCGGTCTGGTTTGCTCTCACTGCCCGGCAACGGGCGATCTCCGCGCACCACCCCACCCGAAGAAGCGAGGCTCTCCTTGGCCGATGCAGAGCGCAGCCCCAGCCGAGCGCACCAAGCCGGACGCTACCTGTCCACCGTCGGCGGGCAGGTGAAGGCCGCCTTCGACAACGACCGCACCATCCTGTCCTTCGACGAGTACCTGGAGCTGCTGCTCGCCGAGCCCGCCACCTACGCCCGCAACTCGGCGCAGTACGTGCGCGACGTCTTCGACCACTTCGGCTCCGAGACCCGCGAGACCGCGGCGGGCCCGGTGCGCCGCTTCAAGCTCTTCGACCTCGACACCGACGGCGAGGGCCGGGTGGCCGGCCAGGACGAGGTCCAGAACGCCCTCTACAAGGCCCTGGGCAACTTCGTGCGGCTGGGCCGCGTCAACAAGCTCATCCTCCTGCACGGGCCCAACGGCAGCGCCAAGAGCTCCCTCGTCGCCGCGGTCATGCGCGGCATGGAGACCTACAGCCGCCTGCCCCAGGGCGCGCTCTACCGCTTCAACTGGATCTTCCCCAGCGAGAAGACGCTCCACGGCGGCGCGCTGGGCTTCCGCGAGAAGGGCGACTCCAAGGACCTGCTCAGCTACGCGCACCTGGAGGGCGACGCGCTCGACGCGCGGCTGTCCTGCGAGCTCAAGGACCACCCGGTCTTCCTCGTCCCGCGTTCCGAGCGCAAGGCGCTGCTGGAGACGCACCTCAAGGAGAAGGGCCTCGGGGACTTCGGGCTCTCGCACTACGTCCTCGAGGGCAACCTGTGCCAGAAGTGCCGCCAGGTCTTCGACGCGCTGCTGGCCTCCTACCACGGCGACTACCTCAAGGTGCTGCGGCACGTGCAGGTGGAGCGCTTCTACGTCGACCGCCGCTACCAGCAGGCGGTGGTGACGGTGGAGCCGCAGATGTCGGTGGACGCCGGCATGCGCCAGGTCACCGCCGACCGGTCGGTGTCGGCCCTGCCGCCGGCGCTGCAGAACCTGGCGCTGTACGAGCCCTTCGGGCCGCTGGTCGCCGCCAACCGCGGGCTGGTCGAGTACGCCGACCTGCTCAAGCGGCCGCTGGAGGCCTTCAAGTACCTGTTGGGGACCAGCGAGACGGCCCTGGTGCCGATGGAGAACGCGACGCTGCACCTGGACCAGGTGCTGCTGGCCTCCTCCAACGACAAGCACGTCACCGCGTTCAAGGAGCTGCCCGACTTCGCCAGCTTCAAGGGCCGCATCGAGCTGGTCCGCGTGCCCTACCTGCGCACCTGGCGCGTGGAGCAGGACATCTACGACCAGCGCGTCAGCCCGCGCACCGTCGGCCGGCACGTGGCGCCGCACGCCACGCGGGTGGCGGCGATGTGGGCGGTGCTCACCCGCCTGAAGAAGCCCATCGCCGACCGCTACTCGGGGGTGCTGCGGGAGATCGCCGACGACCTGGCGCCGCTGGAGAAGCTGGAGCTGTACGACCACGGCGAGACGCCCGACCGGCTCTCGATGCAGCAGGGCAACGAGCTGAAGAACCACGTCGGCGAGCTCTGGCACGAGTCCGACAACTACCCGCGCTACGAGGGCGGGGCGGGGGCCTCGGCCCGCGAGATCAAGACGGTGCTCTTCAACGCCGCGCAGGACCCGGAGCGCGCCTGCCTCACCCCGCTGGCGGTGCTGGCCGAGCTCAAGGCGCTGTGCAAGGACAAGAGCGTCTACGAGTACCTGCAGCAGGAGGTGGTCGACGGCTACCACGACCACGAGGAGTTCGTGAAGCTGGTGGAGGTGGCCTGGCTGGACCTCATCGACGAGGAGATCCGCGACAGCATGGGGCTGGTCAGCGAGGCCCAGTACCTGGACATGTTCGAGCGCTACGTCCAGCACGTCTCGCACTGGGTCAAGGGCGAGAAGCTCAAGAACCGCGTCACCGGCGACAACGAGCGGCCCAGCGAGCCGATCATGACGGAGATGGAAGCCATCGTGATGCCGCAGGACCAGGACCGCGGCGAGTTCCGGCGCGGGCTCATCAGCTCCGTCGGCGCCTTCAAGCTCGACCACCCCAACGACGCGGTGAGCTACCCCAAGGCCTTCCCGGACCTGTTCCGCCGCATCCGCGACCGCTACTTCGACGAGCGCAAGAAGACCCTGCGCAAGAACGCCGAGAACACGCTCGCCTGGCTCAACGGGGACCGCAAGGCGCTCAACGCCAAGGACGTCGCGCAGGTCGAGAGCGCGCTCGACGCCATGCGCGAGCGCTACGGCTACTGCGACGCCTGCGCCAAGGACACCATCGCCTTCCTGGTGAAGCGGCGGTACGCCGGCTAGCGGCACCGCGCGCTACTTCTTCGGGGCGGGCCGGGCCGCCGGGTCCGGCTTCTCGGCGTCGGCGTAGCCTATCTCCACCGACCAGCCGTCCTTGGCGAACTCCACCCGCGGGAACTCCTCGCGGGCCTGGCGGATCAGCTCGGAGACGTCGGCGTCGTAGCGGCTCGAGCAGTGGGTGAGCACCAGGCGGCGCACGTCGGCCTCGCGGGCGACCCTGCCGGCCTCGCGCGCCGTGGAGTGGTCGGTCTCGCGCGCGCGAGCCTGGTCGTCGTCCCCGAAGGTCGCCTCGTGGATGAGCAGGTCGGCCTTGACCGAGGCCTTCACCGTGTTGCGGCACGGGCGGGTGTCCCCGGAGAGCACCACCTTCAGGCCGGGCCTCGACGGGCCGAGGACCTCGGAGGGCTGGACGAGGCGCCCGCCCTTCGCGGCGGCGAGCTGGTCGTAGGCGGCCAGGTCGTCGCGGGCCAGCTGCAGCAGCGCGTCGGCGGGCATCTCGGGGACGGTCACCGCGAGCCCGTGCTGGAGGCGGCCGAAGAGCGGCCCCACGGGGACGCCCAGCGCCGCGGCGGCCTTGGGATCGAACAGGCCCGGCCGCTCGGCCTCCACCAGCGCATAGCCCAGGGCGTTGATGCGGTGGTCCACCCCGAAGGCGTGCAGCTCGTAGCCGTCGCCCTTCACCACGTCGCCGTCCTCGAGCTCGTGGATCTCGATGGGGAACTGGGGCGGCCGCTCCAGGCCCACGTTGAGCGCCTGGGAGAGGACGACCTCGGAGCGCGGGGGCCCGAACAGGCGCATCGGCTCCTGGCGGTCGGCCATCCACAGCGTGCGCACGAACCCGATGATCCCCAGGAAGTGGTCGGCGTGCAGGTGGGTGAAGTAGACGTCCTTGACGTCGAAGCCGGTCCCGAAGCGCATCATCTGGCGCTGGGTGCCCTCGCCGCAGTCGAAGAGCATCAGCTCGCCCTCGCGCTTGAGCGCGATGGACGAGACGTTGCGCGACACCGTCGGCGCGGCGGCCGACGTCCCGAGGAAGGTGACCTTGATCATGCGGCGCGAAGGTATGCCGTCATCCGCGCGCCGGCGCAACCCCTGTGCGGAGCGGCGGCTCGCGCTCCGGCGGGCGGCCTACCCGACCCGGGTGCGGGCCCCTTCGACGAACTGGCGCAGGGCCGGCAAGGGCATCGCGCCGCTGGCGCGCTCGACCTCCCGGCCGTCGCGGAAGAGCGCCACCGTGGGGATCGACTGGATGCCGTGGACCGCCCCAGCCTGGGGGTTGGCCTGCGTGTCGGCGCGCAGCACCACCAGCCTCCCCGCCTGCTCGCGGGCGTAGGCGTCCAGGGTGGGGCCGAACGTCCTGCAGGGCCCGCACCAGGGCGCCCAGAAGTCGACCAGCACCGGCACCGGGGACGAGGCGATGGCGCGCTCCAGCGAGGCGGCGTCGGTCTCGGCCGGCGCTCCGGAGGTGTCGAGGTCCGCCTTGCACTTGCCACAGACGGGCTGTTGGCCGGGGGAGGGCGGGGCGAGGCGGTTGAACGCGCCACACCTGGAGCAGCGGAACACGATCGGGTCGCTCATGCCCTGAAGAGGTAACCACCGGCGGTTCCTGGTCAAGCCGGCGGCCCGGGCGGGGCCTGCCGCGCTCCGAGTCCTCCGCGGCTGTCCGGGGCCCTCCGCGCCGGCGCGCGCCCGGCGCGTGCGCGTGGACGCGCGCAGGCCAGCGGGCTAGCGTCCCGCCCCTGCCGCCACGAGGAGAGCCTGCCCATGACGTCGCCGCCCCTGGATGCCCTCTACGCCCCACCGCCGCGCTCGCGGGAGGTGTTCTGCAACCGGACCCTGAACCTGCGGGCCATCCGGGCCATCGGCTACGACATGGACTACACGCTGGTGCACTACCGCGTGGAGTCCTGGGAGCTCTTGGCCTACGAGCACCTCAAGCGCCGGCTGCTGGCCCAGGCCTGGCCGGTGCAGGACCACATCTTCGACCCGCAGCTGGTCACCCGCGGGCTCATCGTCGACACCGAGCTGGGCAACGTGGTGAAGGCCAACCGCTTCGGGTACGTCAAGCGCGCCTTCCACGGCACCCGGCCGCTGCCGTTCGAGGAGCAGCGCCGGGTCTACGCCCGCGTGCAGGTGGACCTCTCCGACCGGCGCTACGTCTTCCTCAACACCCTCTTCTCGCTGTCCGAGGGCTGCATGTACATGCAGCTGGTCGACCAGCTCGACGAGCGCAAGCTGCCCGAGGTGCTGGGCTACGGCGCGCTCTACCGCAAGGTGCACGACTCCATCGACGCCGCCCACGCCGAGGGGCTGCTCAAGGCGGAGATCATCGCCGCCCCGGAGAAGTTCGTGGAGCTCGACCCGGAGACCCCGCTGGCGCTGCTGGACCAGAAGGCCAGCGGCAAGAAGCTGATGCTCATCACCAACTCGGAGTGGGCCTACACCCAGCCGATGATGAGCTACACGTTCGACCGCTACCTGCCCGCGGGCCAGACCTGGCGCGACCTGTTCGACGTCTCGCTCATCAACGCCCGCAAGCCCGACTTCTTCCTCTCGCGCGGCCCGCTCTTCGAGGTGGTCAGCCAGGACGGGCTGCTCAAGCCGGCGCTGGGGCTGCGCGACGGGGCGCTCTTCGCCGGGGGCGACGCGGGCATGGTGGAGAAGTACCTGGGCGTCTCCGGCGACGAGATCCTCTACGTCGGCGACCACATGTGGGGCGACGTGCACGTGTCCAAGAGCGCGCTGCGCTGGCGGACCGCGCTGGTGCTGCGCGAGCTGGAGAAGGAGCTCACCGCGCTGGAGGCCTTCGAGCCGAGCCAGGCCCGCCTGCGCGACCTGATGGCCGAGAAGGAGCGGGTGGAGCTGGAGCAGGCGCGCCTGCGCCTGGAGCTGCAGCGCATCCGCGGCAACTACGGCCCCCGCTCCGGGCTGCCCATCCAGGAGATCGAGCGCTCGCTGGGGAAGCACCGCGACCGCCTGGAGAAGCTGGACGAGGAGATAGCCCCGCTGGCCCAGGCCTCCGACGAGGTGGGCAACTCGCGCTGGGGCTCGCTGCTGCGCGCCGGCAACGACAAGAGCCACCTCGCCCGCCAAGTCGAGAACTACGCCGACGCCTACACCTCGCGGGTCTCGAACTTCCTCTTCCGCACGCCCTTCGCCTACCTGCGCTCGGTGCAGGGCAACCTGCCCCACGACGTCGCCCAGGCCGTGGGGAGCGCCGCCAAGCCCTGAGCGAGCGACGCCTCCTCGACAGGAGACGCGCACGCTCGCTAGCATGGCGCTCCCTCGAGCCCGGCGGCCGGCCGCGGCGAGGGCAGCGACCCTCTCGAAGAAGATTCGCCAGGAAAGACGCCATGATCCATCTCGCCCGCCCCGCCGCCGTGGTCTCGGCGCTGCTCACAGCGCTCTTGCTGCTGCCGGCGCCCGCCGCGGCGATGCCGATGCCGCCGCGGCCGGTGCAGCTCGCCAACGCCGACGGCACCACGTTCACCGCGCGCGTCTTCGGCGACGAGTTCCTCTCCTGGGCCGAGGACCTCGACGGCTACGCGCTCACCTACGACCGGGCGGACGGGGCCTGGCACTACGCGCGGGCGGGCAAGGACGGCCGGCTCAGCCCGCTCAAGGCTCGCCCCGGCAAGTCCAACCCCGCGCTGCTCAAGCTGCGAAAACACCTCAAGCCGGGCAAGACGGACCTCGCCCGGGCGAACGACCGCCGCCGGCTGGCGCAGCAGCCGCTGGGGAAGACGACCTACTCGCGCACCACCGGAACGATGAAGAACCTCGCCGTGCTGGTGAAGTTCGACTGCTCGGTCGAGTGCCTGTCGACGAACATCACGGAGACGTACCAGTACGGCGACTTCGACGCGGTCTTCAACGGCGGCGCCCCCTCGGTGAAGGACTTCTACCTGGCCGCCTCGGGCGGCAAGCTGACCATGAGCGCCGACGTCTACCCCGGCTGGATCCAGCTCGCCCACAACGACGCCTACTACGCCTACAACTCCAAGCGCTACCCGACCGGCATCCCCGACATCGTCCCGGTGGCGGAGATGCTCACCGAGGTCGTCGCCTTCCTGGACGGCCAGGGCTTCGACTTCGCGCCCTACGCCGACAACAACGGCAACATCGAGTCCATCGACCTCATCCACATCGGCCGCGGCTTCGAGGAGAGCAACAGCGAGTACGCCATCCACTCGCACCAGATGCGCTGGTCGGTGCCGGTGGTGACCAAGGGCGGGCAGAAGATCTTCGGCTACCACACCGAGCCGGAGATCATGGGCACCCCCGCCAAGATCACCCCCATCGGCATCATCTGCCACGAGACCGGCCACGCGCTGGGCCTGCCCGACCTCTACGACACGACGTACGTGTCGGCCGGCCTGGGCGGCTTCAGCCTCATGGCCGAGGGCTCGTGGGGCGGGCCGGGCGACGACGCCACGGTGCCGGTGCTCCCCGACGCCTGGTCGCGCACCTTCCTGAACTGGGTCAACCCGACGCGCATCACCGCCACCGCCTCCGGCCTGCGGCTGCGTCCCGCCGCCACCACCACCGACGCGGTCCTGCTGCCCAGCGGCATGCCGGCCAACCAGTACTTCCTGGTCGAGAACCGCGCCAAGGCGGGCTACGACCAGTACCTGCCGGCCGAAGGCCTGGCCATCTACCACATCGACGAGCTGATGCCGGACAACTCGCTGGTGGACTCGTCCAGCCACTACCGCGTCGGGCTGGAGGAGGCCGACGGCGACGACTCGCTGATGGCCGGCCCGGCGGACAAGGGCGGCCCCAACGACCTGTATCCGTCGGCCACCCCGGCGAACAACGCCTTCACGCCCGCCAGCACTCCCTCCAGCGTCGGCTACGACCTCACCTCCTCGCAGATCAGCGTGACCAACATCACCCGCGTCTCCCCGGACGTGACCTTCGACGTGGGCATCGCCGTCAGCGGCAAGCTGGCCGACGGCTTCACCTGCCTGTCCACCGCGGAGTGCGTCAGCGGCAACTGCGTGGACGGCGTCTGCTGCGACACGGCGTGCAACACCGGCATCTGCGACGCCTGCTCGCGGGTGATGGGGGCCCAGGTGGACGGCACCTGCTTCCTGCATACCTTCGCCTGCAGCGACGGCGACCTGTGCACTGAAAACGACGCCTGCGCCCAGGGACTCTGCGTCGGCGTGCCCAAGGCCTGCCCGGTCGCCGACAGCTGCCACGAGACCTCGGTGTGCGACCCCAAGACCGGCGTCTGCAGCAACGTCGCCAAGCCCGAGAACACCGCCTGCGACGACAAGGACCAATGCACCGTCGGCGATCACTGCGTCGCCGGCGCCTGCGTCGGGACCGCCATCACCGAGTGCGCCGCGCCCGACCAGTGCCACCTGCCCGCCACCTGCGCCAACAAGAAGTGCGGCCAGTTCGTGCAGAAGACGGACATGACGGCCTGCGACGACGCCGACAAGTGCACCACCGGCGACGCCTGCCTGGGAGGCGCCTGCATCGGCACGCCGGTCAAGTGCGCCTCTCAGGGCGACTGCTACACGCAGGTGGCCTGCGACAAGAGCACCGGCACCTGCCCCACGTCGGCGATGCGCCCCGACGGCGCCAGCTGCGACGACCAGAACGCCTGCACCAAGGACGACTCCTGCAAGACCGGCCAGTGCCGGGGCGCGGTGGACCCGGCGGCGACCACCTGCCCCGCGCCCGACGGGTGCCACGAGGCCGGAACCTGCTCGGCCGCCGGCGAGTGCGTGGCGCCGCAGAAGGCGGACGGCACGACCTGCGACAACGGCGACAAGTGCTTCCGCAACCAGAAGTGCCTCGCCGGCGTCTGCACCGGCTCGCCGGTCGTCTGCCAGACCACCAGCGCCGACCCCTGCAACGAGTACCAGTGCGTTCCCGCCAGCGGCAACTGCGCGTCCAAGCCCAAGGCCGAGGGCGCCGCCTGCGAGGTGGATGACCCCTGCATCGTCGACGCCACCTGCCGCCTGGGCGCCTGCCTGGGCGATCCCAAGGAGTGCCCCGCGCAGGACGAGTGCCACACCGGCGGCACCTGCCGTTCCATGGACGGCAAGTGCATCAACCCCGGGCTCGCGCCCGACGGCAAGAGGTGCACCGGCGGGTCGTGCAAGACCGGCGAGTGCATCCTCGACCCCGTCGACGCCGGAGGGCTGGACGCCTCCAGCCCGGATTCCGGCAGCGGCAACGGCGGCGGCGGCGGCTGCGGCTGCGCCAGCACCGCGTCGGCGCCCCTGGCGCTCATGGCCCTGGCGGCGCTGCTGCCGCTGCGGCGCCGGCGGCGCGGCTAAGGCAGGGAAGGGCGGCGGGCGCGACCGATGGGGACGTGCCCGCCGGGCCCTATCCCAGCGACGAGCCGACCAGCCGCCCCAGCCCGAAGGTGACCGCGGCGGCGAGCGCGGCCAGGCCGAGCATCCGCGCTGCCGACTTGAAGGCGCCGGTGCCCGAGAGCACGCCCAGGAACGCGCCGACGGCGACGAGCATGGCGGCGGCGAAGGCGCTGGCGAGGCCCACGGCGAACCATCCCTTGGCGAAGAGGAAGGGGAGGATGGGCACCGCGGCGCCGACGGCGAAGGTGGCGAACGACGAGAGCGCCGCGCCCAGGGGCGAGCCCAGGTCGGCGGGGTCGAGCCCCAGCTCCTCTCGCACCAGCGTGTCCAGCGCGGCCTGAGGGTTCTTGAGCAGCTCGCTGGTGGTGCGCCCCACCTGCTCGGCGGACAGGCCCTTGCGCTCGAAGATGAGCGCCAGCTCCGCGGCCTCCTCCTGCGGCGCCTCCGCCAGCTCGCGCCGCTCGAGCTCGATCTGCCGCTGCAGCAGATCGCGCTGGCTGGCGACCGAGGTGTACTCGCCGGCGGCCATGGAGCACGCGCCGGCCAGGAGCCCGGCGAGCCCGGTGACGACCAGCGCCTGGTCGCCCGCCCCGGCGGCGGCGACCCCGAGGACGAGCGAGAGGTTGGAGACCAGCCCGTCGTTCATCCCGAAGACGGCGGCGCGCAGCGAGCCCGCGCGCCCGCCCTTGTGCCAGCGCTCCCGGCTGGCGATGGCCCCGGCGGCGCCCTCGCCGGCGCTGCCGGCCTCGCCCTTCATCTCGGTGAGCAGGACGCTGTGCTCGCGCTCCTCCCGGCTCATCGAGGCGGCGTCCGGGCCCTGGCGGGCGTACTTGTCGGCGTCGACGGTCTCGGTCTCCACGATCTGGGTGAGCACCGCGGCCACGCCCAGGCGCTTGGCCAGCCAGAGCGTGAGCCTGACGCGCGGGCTGGGCCGGTCGGGCGGCAGCGCCACGCCCTTCTCCGCGAGCTTGCGCGCCCACAGCTCGGCATGCCGGCGCTCCGAGAGCGCCAGCTCGCTGAAGCTCTTGGCCCGCCCCGGGTGCTTCTCGAGCTTCGCCAGGCCCTCGTAGAGCGCCGCGCCGTCGCGCTCGTCGAGCAGGTTCTGCAGCCATAGGTCGGTGCGCTCTTCCAAGGCGGTCCCTTCGTCGGGGTCGGATGGTGGGGTGATCGATCCCCGAGGCCATCCGGCCTGCCGACAGCCTACAGCCTACGGCCGATTGCCCATTCAGCCCTGGGTGCCGTCCAGCGGCGTGTCGGGCCGCGTCCTGGCGAGCGCCTCGAGCATCGACCGGGCGTCGGCGAACTTGCGGCGAGGTCGCCCCGCCGGCCGGCCGGCCTCCACCTCGAGGCCGTCGAGCAGCTTCCAGTCGGGGTAGGAGACGAAGCGCACCCCCGCCGCCGAGAGCGCCGCCTCGACGTCCTGCTCCACCTCGGGCGCCCGGAGCTGGCCCGCCCTGTGGGCCGCGATCAGGGTCCGGACCGTCTCCTGGGCGTCGGGCTTGTTGGAGCCGATGACCCCGCGCGGCCCGCGCTTGGCCCACCCGGTCACGAACAGCCCCGGCACGGCCGCCTGGCCCTCCAGGACCTGTCCGCGCTCGTGGGGAACGCAGCCGCGCACCGCGTCGAAGGGCACGCCGGCCATCGGCTGCACGCCGTAGCCGATGGAGAGGAAGACGAGCCCGCAGGGGATGTCCTCGGTCGGCCCGGTCGGCGTCAGGCGCGGCAGGCCGTCCGGCCCGGGGACGAGCCCGTTGCGGCTCACGCGGACGGCCTCGACGCGAGACTTCCCGAGGATGGCCACCGGCGCGGTCCAGAAGCGCACCCGCGCGACCTTGAACCCCTCGCGGGCCTCTGCGCGCGCCTTGGCGACGGCGTCGAGCTTGCGCTCGGTGGGGTTGTCGAGCGTGCCCCGCGCCAGCCGGGCGGCGGTATCGGGGTCCAGCTCGCGGTCCGCCGGGGCGATCACCAGGTCCGCGCCTTCGATCTGCGCCATCTCCGAGAGCTCGGGAGGGGTGAAGGCGGCCTGGGCGCAGCCCTGGCGGCCCACCAGGACCACCTCGCGGACCTGGCGGTGCGCCAGGGCGTCGAGGGCGACGTCGCTCATGTCCGTCCGGGAGAGCTCCTCCAGGGGCTTGAGCAGGATGCGGGCGACGTCCAGCGCCACGTTGCCCACGCCGACGACCACCGCGCGCTCGGCGGCGAGATCGAACCGGGCCGCGGCCTGGTCGGGGTGGCCGTTGTACCAGCCGACGAACTCGGAGGCGGGGTGGACTCCCGGCAGGTCTTCGCCCGGGATGCCGAGGCTGCGGCTGCGCGAGGCGCCGTAGGCCAGGATGACCGCGTGGTAGCGGCGCCGGAGCTCGGCCAGCGTCAGGTCGCGGCCGACCTCCACGTTGCCCAGCAGCCGGAAGCGGGCCCCGGCGGCGAGCGCGGACTCGGCATAGCGCTCCGCGACCGACTTGATGCCGGGGTGGTCGGGAGCGACACCGTGGCGCACCAGGCCGAAGGGCGTGGGCAGGCGGTCGAACATGTCGACCGCCGTCCCCTTGAACTTGAGCAGCTCGGACGCCGCGAAGAAGCCCGCGGGTCCGGCGCCTACGATCGCCACGCGAAGCACGCGCCACCCTCCACGAACCGCCCGAACCCCCGCGTTTGGATGCAGGCTGCTACGGCTTGGACTTGCGGTAGTGGATGCCCGAGGCGGTCGTCAGCGCCGCCCCTTCCTTCTTCACCGAGGCGTCCAGCACCTTGCCCACCACGATCAGGTGATCGCCGGCCGGGTGGATGGCCTCCACCTCGCAGTCCAGCCAGCTGAGCGCGTCGTCGAGGATCTTGCCGCCGCTCGGCGTCTCGCTGGTCTTGAGGCCCGCGAACTTGTCCTCGCCGGCGATGGCCTGCTGGGCGAAGTGGCCGGCCAGCTTCTTCTGGTCCTCGCCCAGCACGTTGACCACGAAGGTCTTGGTGCTGCGGATGAGCTCCTCGCTGTAGTGCCGCTTGTCGATGGAGAACAGGACCATCGCCGGCTCGAACGAGGCCAGGGAGAGCCAGGAGACCGTCAGCCCGTTCTCGACCCCTCCGCGGCCCACGGTGACCACGGTCACGGGCAGGGGGATGGACTCGAGCGCGGCGCGGATGTCGTTCTGACCCATGGGGAGGCCTCCGTAAGTAGGTGCTTCAAGTGCTTGTGGGTAAAGAGGTTTTTTCCGCTCGCGCGGCCGCCGGCCGGCGAGGCGTGTGGGAAAACGTAATGAGGCGAGGGGTCCGCCCGCAACGCTGTTTCACCCGAACGGGCAGGCCCCACGCTGGCGGGGACCCCTACTGGCAGGTCTTGGGGGTGCCGGTGCAGTACGAGACCAGCTTGCAGCACTCCATCGACGAGGTGCAGGGGTCGCCGTTCACGGTGCAGTCGGGGGCGCACAGCACCCCCGCGCCGCCGGAGGTCTCCGTGTAGCAGGCGTACTGGTAGCGGCACTGCGTGGTGCTGGTGCAGTTGTCGTAGCAGATGCCGATGCCGTCGGTGATCCCCGAGGTCGAGCAGTAACCGGTGCCGTTGCGGCTGGGCCCGCAGATCTTGTCGGTCGTGTTGCAGAAGCCGAGGCAGTAGCCCTTGGGGAACTGGTCGACGTCCTCGGTCAGGCAGTAGCGCGACTCGCAGTCGGCGTCGGCGGTGCACGTGTCGCCGGTCTTCTTGCCGCTGCCGGTGGGCACGCACAGGCCGCGCAGGAGGTTGCAGGTGCCGTTGGTGCACTGGCTGTTGGCCGAGCACTGGGGCAGGCAGACGGATTGCCGCGCCGAGCCGGTCACGCTGGAGTTGACGCTGAGGGTGCCGCAGGCGTAGCCGGCGCGGCAGCCGCCGTTGTTGGAGCACAGCGTGCCGGTGCAGGTGCAGGTGAGGTAGCAGTAGTTGTTGGTGCCGTTGCCGATGCAGATGCCGCCGCCGGGGCAGGTGGCGCCGGGGGTGGTGCAGGTGCCCGAGCACTCGCCCTTGGGCTCGCCGGAGTTGGTCTCGTCGTAGCAGGTGCCGCTCTTGCACTGCGAGCTGGCGGTGCAGGGCATGCCGTCGTTCTGGGCGGTGGTGGCGCAGTTGGCGGCCGAGGCGCAGTCGGCGTCGGCGCAGTCGGCCTTGCCGTCGCCGTCGTTGTCGGTGGCGTCGGTGCAGTTGGTCTCCTTCTTGGCCAGGCCCGAGCAGACGCAGCCGGTGCCGCAGGAGACGGCGTCGCAGTCGGAGTCGAGGCAGTCGGCCTTGCCGTCGAGGTCGTCGTCGACGCCGTTGGTGCAGTTGGTCTCGGTCGAGGGCCCGACGCAGTTGGAGGCGCTGGCGCAGTCGGAGTCGGCGCAGTCCTTGGCGCCGTCGCCGTCGTTGTCGAGGCCGTCGTTGCAGCCGGTCTCGGTCTTCTTGCGCAGCGTGCCGTTGCAGGTGCAGCCGGTGCCGCAGCTCTTGCCGCCGCAGTCGCCGTCGCCGCAGTCGGTCAGGCCGTCCTTGTCGTCGTCGACGCCGTTCGAGCAGTTGCTCTCGTTGGTGGGCGTGCCGCAGTTGAGGTCGCCGGCGCAGTCCGAGTCGGCGCAGTCGGTCAAGCCGTCGCCGTCGTTGTCCTTGAGGTCCGTGCAGTTGATCTCGGTCTTCTTCCCGCCGCTGCAGACGCAGTAGGTGGCGGGGGAGGGGCAGGCCTTCAGATCGCAGTCGGTGTCGGCGCAGTCGGTCTTGCCGTCGCCGTCGTTGTCGACGGAGTCGAAGCAGGCCACCTCGGCGCCGCAGCCGGCGGCCGCGTGGCAGTCCGGGTCGGCGCAGTCGACCTTGCCGTCGTAGTCGTTGTCCTTGCCGTCGATGCAGTTGGTCTCGGTGGCCAGGGAGTTGGAGCAGGTGCAGCCGGTGCCGCAGGTCTGGCCCGAGCAGTCGGGGTCGGCGCAGTCGGTGCCGTCCTTGCCGTCGTTGTCCACGCGGTCGCCGCAGTAGGTCTCCTTCTTCATCTGGTTCTGGCAGACGCAGCCGGTGCCGCAGGACTGGCCGGCGCAGTCGAGGTCGGCGCAGTCGGTCAGGCCGTCGCCCTCGTCGTCGACGTTGTTGCCGCAGTCCGCCTCCTTGGTGCAGCTGCGGTCGGTGACGCAGTCCGGGTCCTGGCAGTCGGTGAGCTGGTCGCCGTCGTCGTCGATCTTGTTGGTGCAGTTCGTCTCCTTGGACGCCTGGCAGGCCAGGTCGGACGCGCAGTCGGGGTCGTAGCAGTCGATCTTCTGGTCGCCGTCGTCGTCCTTGCCGTTGCTGCAATCCTCGACGGGGGTGGCGCAGCCCGGGTCGGTCTTGCAGGTGTCGTCGGCGCAGTCGGTCTTGCCGTTGCCGTCGTCGTCCAGGTTGTTGTGGCAGATCTCGGGGGGGATGCAGCGCGGGTTGGTCCGGCAGTCCGGGTCGTCGCAGTCGACCTTGGTGTCCAGGTCGTTGTCGATGCCGTCGTCGCAGATGGTCTCGCCGGCGCCGCCGCAGGCCGGGTCGGTGTTGCAGTCGGAGTCGACGCAGTCGATGAGCTGGTCGCCATCGTTGTCGAGGTTGTCGTTGCAGTTCGTCTCGCGGTTGCCGGAGCAGGCCGCGTCGGCGAAGCAGTCGGAGTCGCCGCAGTCGGTGAACCCGTCGTAGTCGTTGTCGACGTGGTCGCCGCAGAGCGTCTCCTTCTTGGTGGTGCCGCACGAGGGGCTGGCCGCGCAGGCGGTGTCCTGGCAGTCCGTCAGGCCGTTGGAGTCGTCGTCGAGGTCGTTGTCGCAGATCTCCAGGGCGGTGGCGCAGCTGGGGTCGCCGGTGCAGGCGGTGTCGTCGCAGTCGGTCTGGCCGTTGCCGTCGTCGTCGACGCCGTTGTCGCAGGTCTCCGAGGCGCCGGTGCAGATGGGGTCGGTCGCGCAGTCCGGGTCGGCGCAGTCGACCTTCTTGTCGCCGTCGTCGTCCTTGCCGTTGTCGCAGATCTCCTTGACGTGGACGCCCCCGGCGTCCTTGCCCGCGGGCTTGGGCGTCTCGACGGGACAGCCGGTGAGGGCCAACCCGGCGCACAGGAGGGCGATCGTGGTGAAGGTGCGAAGCATGGGAGGGCTCCGTCGCGGACTTTGAAGTGCCGGCCTGACTGAAAGGGAGGAAAATTGTAGCAGGAATCAGGGCTAGCGGCGGTAGAGGTCGCAGCGCCTGTCGGCCAGCAGGTCGTTGAGGGGCGTGATCCGCTTGTCGCGGGCCCGGGCCGGGTCGAGCTCCAGGAACGTGAAGGCGGCGTCCGACACGCCGGCCTGCGCCAGGATCTCGCCGCGCGGCCCGGCGATGAGACTGCCCCCGGTGAAGGAGAGGGAAGGTCGCCCCGCGAGCCGGTCCTCGGTTCCGACGCGGTTCGCGGTGACGGCGAAGACGCCGTTCTCCAGGCAGCGGACGGGCATGGCCCGCTGGCAGAAGGGCAGCACCAGGTTCGACGGGTGGGCGATGAGGTCCGCACCGGCCAGCGCCAGGGAGCGGGCCACCTCGGGGAAGGCCCAGTCGAAGCAGATCATCATCCCGACGCGGGCGCCGCGGACCTCGTGGACGGCGAACGGCGAGTCGGCGCGGTCGAAGGCCAGCGTCTCGTGGGCGAACAGGTGCGCCTTGCGGTAGGTCGCGACGTGGCCCTCCGGGCCGACGAGGACCGCCGAGTTGAAGACCCGGGCTCCGTCGCGCTCGGCGACGCCGGCCACGAGGAAGGAATCGAGCTTCCGGGCGATCCGCACGAGCGCGTCGCAGGTCGGCCCGCCGGGGAACGGCTCGCCCAGGAAGAGCGCCTCCTCGCGGGTGAGCTGGTAGCCGGTGGTGCAGAGCTCCGGCAGCACCACCAGATCGGAGGTCAGGCCCGACAAGGAGAGCTCGATGTTCGCGAGGTTCTCGTCCTTCTCGCCCCAGACCGGAGAGAACTGGAGGAATCCCGCGCGCATGGTCAGCTCCAGCGACGCTCGCCCATCGACTGTCGACTATCGACTATGGACTATGGACTATCTCGAAAGCACATCGGCCAGCTCGTAGAGATCGAGGTCGGCCTTCTTCTTGGAGCGGGTGACCTCGGCCAGCGGCGCCTCGACGACGCGCCCCTCGCGCTCGCCGATCATGATGCCGCTGCGGCCCTCGAAGGCCGCCTTCGCCGCGGCGGCGCCCAGGCGCGTGGCCAGGACGCGGTCGCGGGCGGTGGGGCTGCCGCCGCGCTGGATGTGCCCGAGCACGACGACGCGCAGCTCGACGCCCAGCTTCTTGCCCAGCTCGCGCGCGAGCGCGTAGACCTCGCCGGCCTTCTTGCCCTCGGCGGCGATGAGGATCGAGGAGGTCTTGCCGCGCGCCTTGCCGCGCTCGAGCTTGTGGGCGATGGCGCCGACGTCCTTCTTGATCTCCGGATGAGGATGGCCTCGGCGCCGCAGGCCAGGCCGACCTCGATGGCGATGTGCCCGCTGTTGCGGCCCATGACCTCGATGATGAAGAAGCGCTCGTGCGCGGCGGCGGTGTCGCGGATGCGGTCGATGGCGTCGAGGGCGGTGTTGACCGCGGTGTCGTAGCCGATGGTGGAGTCGGTGAGGGCGACGTCGTTGTCGATGGTGCCGGGGATGCCGATGACCTTGATGCGCTGCTCCTCGGCGAGGAGCGCCGCGCCGCGGAAGGTGCCGTCGCCGCCGACCGTGACCAGCGTGTCGATGTCGCGGTGGGACAGCTCGCGGGCCCCGCGCGCGCGGCCGGCCTTGGTCATGAACTCCTCGCTGCGCGCGGTGCGCAGCACGGTGCCGCCGCGCTGCAGGATGTTGCCCACCGAGCCCTGGTCGAGCCGCAGGAACTGGCCCTCGAGCATGCCGGCGTAGCCGCGCTCGATGCCCCAGACGTCCATGCCCATCTCCAGCCCGGCGCGGGCGACCGCGCGCACCGCCGCGTTCATTCCCGGCGCGTCGCCGCCGCTGGTGAGGACTGCGAGGGCCCGCTTGCCGGACCGGATCTTGGCGTTCATGGCTCGATGCGCTCCTTGGACGTGCTGGACGGCCGCCGGCGCTCTCCTGCCTGCCCGCGGCGGGCGTGTTCTACCACGGCACGTCCGCAGGGCAACAGAAGAACTCATCTTTGAGACACGCTGGAAAAGTGGCGTGATGTCGGGACCTTGCGAGGCCGGGATCCGGAGTCGCTCTGGCGTGGGCCTCGCATGGCTGGCCCGAGGCTTTCACGAATCGGGCGGCGGGCGGGGAGGGGGCGAATGGGGACGGACGGTGGGCGGGGGGCGCGGCCGAGGGCGCTGGCGGGGCTGCTGGCCTTGACGATCGGGTGGGCGCTCTGGGGCTCGCTCGAGGCAAATCGACCGCCGCTGCCGTGCGATCGGCCGGTGTCGGACCCGCGCCGGCCGGAGCGGGTCACCTGCTCCCTCGAGCCGAGTGCCGGGCCGGCGGGGCGTGCGCCTCTGGGCGTCCAGCGGGCGCTCGGCCTGCCCCCCGGCCTCAACAGCCTGACCGCCGAAGACTTCGCCTCGCTCCCCGGGGTCGGCGCCCGGCTCGCCGAGCGCATCGTCGAAGCGCGCCGGCAGCAGGGCGGCTTCCAGTCGATCGACGACCTCGGCAAGGTCAAAGGCGTGGGCCCGGCGAAGCTCGCGACGCTGCGCGCCGCACTAGAGCCTCCCAGGCGCTAGGTGTAGATTGAGGCTCCGTTTTTTCCGAAAAGGCAGGGCTTCCCGTGCAGATTTCGTGCGAGCGGTGCAGTACGGTCTACGTCCTCGACGACAAGCTCATCCCCCCGGGCGGCGCGCCCGTCCAGTGCACCCGCTGCGGTCTGGTCTTCACCGCCAAGCCCGCGCCCGGGGCGGTCGCCGCTGCGCCGGCGCCCAAGCCCACCGCTCCGCCCAGGCCGATGCCGCGGATGCCGACCCCGCACGCGTCGACCGCTGCGCCCGCGGCGGACGATCGACGCTCCACCATGATGTTCGGCGCGCAGGGCGCCCCGGCACCGGCTCCTGCCGCCAACCCGAACTCGACGATGATGTTCGGCGGCGTCGCGTCCACTCCGGCGCCCGCGCCGGCACCTTCCCGGCCTCCGGCGCCCTCCGCCGGCCCGCACGCCACCATGATGTTCGGCGGCGCGGGAGCCCCGGCGCCGGCTCTCGTTCCGGCTCCGTCTCCCGCTCCCGCTCCGGCGCCGGCGGCCGCGGCCAGCCCCCACGCGACGATGATGTTCGGCGGCGTCGCTGCGGCGGCCCCGGCGGCGCCGCAGCACACGCAGATGTTCGGGGGCACCGCCGCGCACGGCCAGGCGGGCGAGGAGGCCCCGCCGGACCAGGGCGCGACGATGCTGTTCGGCAAGTCGCCCTTCGACGGCAAGCCTTCCTCGGCCGCGCCTGCGGCAGCCGCGGCGGACGCCGTCGCGGGGTCGGCCTCGACGATGATGTTCGGGACCTCGCCTTTCGCCGGAAAGGCGCCGGCGAGCCCCGCACCCGCGCCTGCGCCCGCGTCCGCTTCGATGGCCGACGCAGCGTCGTCGGCTTCGACGATGATGTTCGGGACCTCGCCCTTCGCAGGAAAGGCTTCCGCCCCGACGCCTGCGCCCGCGCCTGCGCCGGCGCAGGGACGCGCCCTGGGCAGCAACACCATGATGTTCGGCGCCGCGCCGGCCATCCCCGAGGTCGACAAGCCCGCCGCGCCGCCCCCTGCGGTGATCCCGCCGGCCTCCAGCACGATGATGTTCGGCGCGTTCGGAAGCGCGGAGCCGGCCCAGACCGACCGCTCGCCGGCCCTGGAGATGCCCGCGCCGAAGGCGCCGCCTCGCAGCGAGGCCAAGCCCCAGGCCAAGCCCGCGCCCAAGCCGAAGCCGAAGCCCGAACCCGAGCCGGCGTACGAGCCGGAGGCGGAGACCGTGTCCGGCCTGCCGGATCAAGGTGAGGACGGCTCGGAGCTCCAGTCGACCGACCCGAACATCGCCCCGCTGCCGCCGCAGCAGCCGGTCGCCCCCGCTCCGGCGTGGATGTCCGCCAAGGGCGGCGAGGCCGAGGCCCCGCGCACGAAGGGCCGCGCCCGTCCCGCCCCGGCGCCCGTCCCCGCCATGCCGCCCCCTGCGCGCGCGCCGGCCCAGCCGCTGGTGGGCTCGTCGACGATGGAGCTGCAGCTGTCGCTCAAGAAGCGCCAGCGCAAGGTCCCGGTGATCCTGGGCGTGCTCGTCGTGCTGATCGCCGTGACCGTGGCGGTCATCGTGTTCCTCAAGATGCGCACGCCGCCCGCCGACCCGGCGCTGGTGGCGGCGGACGGCAAGGCCTGGGAGCTGCTCAAGAAGGACGACCCGGGCTCGCTCGAGCAGGCCATCCAGCAGTGGGACCAGATGTTGGCCAAGGCCCCCGAGTTCGTCCCCGCACGGGCCAACCTCATGGTGGCGCACGTGCTGGTGAACCAGGACCTGCGCGACGAGACCCGCAGGCTCCTGGCGCAATACCAGCAGCTGTCCAAGGACCTGTCCAAGCTGGAGGAGAAGAAGGAGCCGGCCGACTGGCGCGCCAAGGCCAACGGGCTGCGCGAGGAGATGATCAAGATCAAGGCCGTCTACGAGCCGCTGCAGCAGGAGGCCTCCAAGCACGACGAGAAGTCGGGCGAGCTGCTCAAGAGCTCCAAGGCGCTGGTCGAGAGGCTGGGCGCCGCGGGCGACGGGACCGCCGTCTTCCGCGCGTCGGCGCTCTACTACGCGTCCAAGGGCCAGGACGCGACGGAGAAGCTGGCCGAGTTCTACCGGAGGAACCCCGACGAGCGGAACGTCCTGCACGACGACGTGCGCGCCTTCGCCGACCTGGCCGTCGCCGGCCGCTACGCCCAGCAGAAGGTCACCCCCGGCGACCGCGACAAGGCCAAGGCCGCCGCCGAGACCGCGTTGAAGAAGGACCCCAAGCTGCTGCGCGCCTACCTGTTCCTGGCCAAGGTCTACTTCGCCAACAAGGAGTACCCCGCGGCCACCGCCGAGCTCGAGAAGCTGCTCGCGCTCAACCCGGAGCACAGGGTCGCCGAGAAGCTCAAGGCGGAGATCGCCGAGGTCGTCGCCGCCGGCAAGAAGGCGGAGGAGAAGGCCGCCGCGAGGGCCGCCGAGGAGAAGGCCGCCGAAGAGAAGGCGGCCGCCGAGAAGCCGGCGAACAAGTAGGTCGCCCGAAGGCGCCCGGCTGGGAACGCCGCTTCCCAGCCGCGGCCCGCGCCGCGGCGCGTCGTCCCTGGTTCCGTTCTTGCTGCCCTCCTGATGGACGGGAAGGGCAACGGAAGGAGGGCAGGGGATGGCGGCCGTCTTCTGGGTCACGGTGTTGCTCTTGGCGCACACCTACTTCCTCTATCCGCTCACGCTGCTGCTCTGGGATGCCGGCCGGCAGGCGAGCGGATTGCGCCGCTACCTCGTCCAGGGGCTCGACCGCCGCAACCGCCGCGGAGAGGCCTACACCCCGATGGTGACGCTGCTCGTGCCCGCCCACGACGAGTCCGAGGTCATCGCCGGCAAGCTCGAGAACAGCCTCTCCTTCGACTACCCCGAGGGGCTGCTCGAGGTCGTGGTCGGCAGCGACGGCTCCACCGACGGGACCGACCAGTACGTCGCCGGCTGCCCCGACCCCCGGGTGCGGCTGTCGGCCGCCCCGCGCGGGGGCAAGGTCGCGGTGCTCAACCGCTGCATCCCCTCGGCGGCCGGCGAGATCGTGGTCCTGACCGACGCCAACACGATGATCGACAAGCGGGCGATCCGCGCCCTGGTGCGGCGCTTCCTCGACCCCGACGTCGGCGCGGTGGTGGGCCGGCTCAAGCTCTACAACCGCAGGCGCAGGGAGTACGAGGAGAGCCTCTACTGGTCGTACGAGACGCTGCTCAAGCACTGGGAGGGCGCGCACGGCGCCGTGCTGGGAGCCAACGGCGGGCTGTACGCCATCCGCCGCGGGCTGTTCGAGCGGCTGCCCGCGGACACGGTCGTCGACGACTTCGTCCTCCCGGTGGGGCTGCTCGAGCGCGGCTACCGCGTGGTGTACGAGCCGGAGGCCGTGGCCTACGAGGAGACGACCGAGGACTACTCCAAGGAGTTCGACCGCCGCGCGCGGATCTCCGCCGGCAACTTCCAGGCGCTGCAGCGGCACGCCGGTCTCCTGCTCCCCTGGCGCGCGCCGTTCGCCGCCTACGCCTTCCTCTCGCACAAGGTGCTGCGCTGGCTGGCGCCGTTCCTGATGGCGCTGGCGCTGGTCTCCAACGTGCTCCTCGCGCCGCGCGGCCCGCTCTACGCGGTGCTGCTCCTGGGCCAGCTGTCGTTCTACGCCCTGGCGCTGCTCGGGATGAGCGGCCGGCTCACCGGACCGCTGCGCAGGGCCGCGAGCGCCGCGCGCTACCTCGTCTCCATGAACGCGGCGCTGGCGGTCGGCTTCTGGCGCTGGGTGAGGCATGCCCAGGGGGCGGCCTGGGAGCGCACGGCTCGGACCTGATGCTCCAGGCGGAGAGGCCGGCCTGCGCGCCGAGCCGGGGTGGACCGCGGGCGGGCGGTGCGTTAATCCAACGGCATGCCTCCTCCTTACCAGCGACACGTCTTCGTCTGCACCAACGAGCGCCCGGCGAGCGATCCGCGCGGCTGCTGCAAGGCCCGCGGCTCGGAGGAGGTGCTGGCCGCCATCAAGAAGGCCGTCAAGGAGCGCGGCCTGGCCGGGAAGGTGCGCGCCAACGCCTCCGGCTGCCTGGACGCCTGCGCCCAGGGGCCCTCGGTCGTCGTCTACCCGGACGGCGTCTGGTACGGCAAGGTCACCCAGGCCGACGTGGAGGAGATCGTCGCCTCGCACCTGGTGGAGGGCCGCCCCGTCGAGCGCCTGAAGATGAAGCCGTTCGAGAAGAAGTGACGGTAGCTGCCGGCCTCCGCGCCGGAGCGGCAGTTGTCGTTCGCTGACGACTGCCGACCCGACCGCCCGATGCGCCCCGGCACACAGGCCGGACTCTACCCGTTTCGCCGGGAGGAGATCCTTCGAAGAGATGGCGGGTAGGGAAGCGGCCAGGAACCTGGGGCCTACTTCTTCTCCAGCTCGGCCAGCCGCATGACCGCGGTGTCGGCCTCGCCGAAGCCGTTCTTCTTGAAGAACTCGCGCCCCGCGGCGGCCCGGTCGGGCGCGGTGAGCAGCTCGATGCGCTTGGCCTGCAGCTCCTTGGCGCGCGAGACGGCAGTGGCGAGCAGCCGGCTGCCGACGCCCTTCTTGCGCCAGGCCTCCGCCACCACCAGCTCGTCGATGGTGGCGATGCGCCCGCGCAGCCTCAGCTGGGGGTGGAGCGAGACGCTGATGAAGCCGATGGCCTTGTCGAGGTGGTCGGTGGCGACGAACACGAAGATCTCGGGGTGGTTGAGCACCCAGAGCTGGGTGTGCGAATCGCCGGCATCGGCATACCCGAGCTGCCGAAGCAACTCTGCGATGGCTTGTTGGTCGCCTCGCCTGGCCGGCCGGATCTTCGCCGCATCGCTCAAGACGCGCCCTCTCGTCGGACCGCTGGTATCTTAGCGCGCACCTCTCAGGACCCGAAATTTTCGGCCCATGCCACTTCCCAACCTCCTCTTCGCCACCCCCTCCGGGACCATCCTGGAGCACCCGAAGCTCCTGTCGCTGGGCCGGTCCGGGGACGATCTCCTGATCCCCTCCGAGGCCCCGGTCGCCCTGCCCGAGCACGCCAAGCTGGTGCACCTCCCCGGGCGCCGGCCCCTGGGGCTCGACCCGGAGACGGGCCGCGTGGAGGTGCTCGATCGCTTCCGCGACCCCGACGGCGGCCGCTCGTTCGCTCCGGACGCCGTCGCCGCCGTGCTGCCGCCGGGCTGGACGCGTACCTTCCTGCCGGCGGCCCGCCGCGAGAAGGGGCCGCCGCTGCCGCAGTGGGCCTACGCCGCCGCCGGCTGGGGTGAGGCCGGCCCGGTCGTCTGGGCGCTGCACACCGATCGCCGCAGCCACTGGGACCCGAGCCGCTTCTCGACCGCCGAGCTCGAGAAGGCCGTCGACCGCGCCCTGGCGCGGGCGCCGACCAACCGCGTGCTCCTCCAGCTGCGCCGCTGCGCGCTCGAGTACCGCTGCTTCACGGCCCAGAACGTCTTCTACGAGCGCGACGAGGGCGGCCTGCCGGGCTCCACCGGCTGCAACGCCCGCTGCCGCGGATGCATCAGCCAGACGCGCGCGGGCGGACCGGTCTCCTCCATGGAGCGCATCCCGGCGCCGCCGTCGGCCCAGGAGCTGGCCGAGGTCGGCACGCACCACCTCGCGCACGCCCGCGGGCGGGTGATGGTCAGCTTCGGGCAGGGCTGCGAGGGCGAGCCGCTCACCCGCGGCAAGGTCCTGGCCGAGGCCGTGCGCCTGATGCGCGAGCGGACGGCGCGCGGGTCGATCAACATCAACACCAACGCCAGCCGCACCGAGGCGCTCGCGGAGCTCCTCGACGCCGGCCTGGACGCGGTGCGCGTCAGCCTCAACTCGGCCCACCCCGAGCTGTACGCCGCCTACTACCGGCCGGTGGGCTACACCTTCGCCGACGTCGAGAGGTCGCTGCGCCTGGCCCGGAAGAGGAAGGCCTACGTCGCGCTCAACCTGCTGATCCTGCCGGGGGTGACCGATCGCGCGGGCGAGGTCGAGCGGCTCCAGAAGCTCATCGTGCGGCACCGGGTGGACCAGGTGCAGGCGCGCTCGCTGTGCATCGACGCGGACGACTACGTGAAGCTGGCCCGCGGGCTGGGGGCGGGCGGGGAGGCGATGGGCGTGCGCGGGATGCTGCGGCAGCTGTGCCGGGCCGCGCCGTGGCTGACCATCGGCAACTTCTCGCGGGCCAAGACCGAGCGCTGA
>DASXVQ010000187.1:0-66739 GCA_036504155.1 Myxococcales bacterium | reverse complement strand
TCTTCGGGCTTGGCAACAGCTTCTGACCTTCGCTTCGCTGCGCACGCTAGCTCACACCGGGATGCTCGGATTCCCCCGACCCGCAGCAACACGGCGACTGGGCCCTCGAGGGGAAGGACCCAATGCGGCGGGGAGGGCATGGGGTCCTGAAGAGGCCTGCTGGAATAATGGGTACTGCGCTACCCCGTATCGAGATACGGGGTAGCGCACTACCCGTTATGTCGGAGAGCCCTTTCCAAGACCCGGGCATAGTGTGGGGCGGACGGCGGAGAACGCGAAGCAGCCTTGGTTCAATCTCCCGAGGACCCGTCTCCCTATGCGCAGCCCAGGCCCCGGACCTCATCCCCGTTCGAGTCGAGCCACGGTCTCCAGGTGGAAGGTCTGCGGGAACAGGTCGACCGGGATCGCTTCGATCAGCCGGTACCCTGGGGCTCCGATTCCGATTCGGCTGCGCCGGCCCCGGGGCTACGGCATCCGATCGACGGGCGCGTCGTGGTCCGCCTTCGTCGGCCAGAACACGACCGCGGTGATGGCCCAGTAGATGACGACCGCCATGCCGACGATGAGCATCGCCGAGGTCCCGAAGTCCTCCGCCGCGCTCAGGCCCGCGGCGGAGTCCATGTACGAGTATCCGGCCGACTTGCGCGCGTCGTTGCGCGCCAGCTCCACCGCCTGCTCGACGAGGATGTAGTCGATCCCCGCGACGAACAGCCGCAGCGTCGCGAGCCCGGCCGCGGCATACGCCAGCGCCGCCCTGGCGTCGAAGCCGCCCTGCTTGCCGAACGCCGAGGCGGCAAACGCCACCGCGGCGATGCACCCCAGGACGAAGAGTAGGCGGAAGGCGACGCCAACGGTGGCGACCGGGTTGCCCTCGGTCGGCACGACGTACGACATCTTTGAGCGGCCGGTCTCGATGCTCTGGGTGTACTCGTGCCCGGAGCCGTGGCCGATGGCCTCGAACGCAGTGAGGAGCCCGCTGCCGGAGGCCACCAGGATCGTCGCGGCGGCCAGGAACCAGGCGAAGCCCCGGAGCGGTTCCGAAGCGCCGGCGGCCTGTTTCCGGGGCGTCACCTGCGTCGACTCGTCTTCTTCGGCTTCCTGCACCATGCGGCGCGGCGGCGGGCGGGGCACTGGGAGCTCCTGTGGGCACGGACTGTGGTGCCCCCGAGGGTAGCGCAACGCGCGCTACCTCCGGCACGCCACGAGGAGCCCGTCCTGGGAGAACCGGGTCACGAAGCCGAGCGCGGGGAGCGAGTCGATGGCGGCGCGGGTCTGCTCCACCGAGGCGTGCCAGGCGTGGTCGACGACCTGGCCGTCCACCGCGACGCAGTCGGCCTCGGCCAGGCGGTCCGGGAAGTGGAAGAGCTGGAACCGGTGGGCGAGGTGCGTGGCGGTCTGCGTGTCGGCGGAGACGGCGAGATCGGCCGGAATCCTCGAGAGCTGCTCCGTCCACACGCGGTGGCGCTCGGTCAGCGGCGTCGAGGCCCACAACGATCCCCACGGCCTGCCGATCTGGGCGAGGGCGCAGACCGCGACGAGGCCGGCGAGGAGGCGGCGCCGGGCGGGCCACCTGCGCAGCAGCTTCGCCGCGCCCAGCACGCTCGCCGCGGCCACGAACGCCATCTCCTCGCAGTGGTACTGCGCCTTGACGTTCCACATCGTCGCCGCGCTCGAGAGGGCGTTGGCCAGGTAGTTGGGCAGCGCCCCCAGGAGAGCGCCCGGGCCGGCCAGCCCCGTCAGCCCGAACGGCACGAGCAGCCGGGCCAGGCCCTCGAGCTTCAAGGTCGGCACGAAGAGGCTCTTGAGGAACTCCAGCGGCCGCAGAGCCGGGGAGAGGAGCACCTCGGACATCGAGCCGCCCAGGTGCGCATAGCGGCCGACGTACGGCGTGCCGTGCCCGAGGTAGTGGGGGATGACGTAGAGGACGTCGAAGGCGAAGGTGGCGACGCCGGCCGCGACCAGGGCGATGCCCGCGCTCCACCAGCGCCGCGAGAGGGCGAAGAGCCCCAGCCCGGCGACGGCGAGCGCCGTGGTCTCCTTGCAGGTGAGCGCTAGCGCCGCGAAGGCGAAGAGGGGCAGCGCGCGCCGCTCGACGAGCGCCACCAGCGCCGCGAGCAGCAGCGGCACCGCGAAGACCTCGGGGTGGAACTCGTTGACGAGCAGGCCCTGCAGCGGGCCCTGGAGCAGGAAGGCGAGCGGGAAGAGCGCCGCCAGGGCGCCCGGGCCCAGCTGCGCGCGCGCCAGCCGGTGCACGGCCAGCGCCGCCAGGGCGAAGGCCGCCGCTTGCAGGAAGTAGAGGAGGCGGGCGTCGGGCAGCACGCGGTACAGCGGCGAGAGCGAGGCGAGGATGGGCGAGGCGTGATCGCCCAAGAGCACGATGCCGCCCTTGAGCGAGGAGAAGAGGAAGGAGCCGTTCGCGGTGGACCAGATCGCCTGGTCGAAGATGGAGAGGTCGTAGGCGCGCTGCGCGAAGGCGTCGAAGCGGCGGGCGCCGAGCGCGCCCCAGGCCAGGACGAAGAGCGCCGCGACGCAGGCCATGCGTCGGCCGTCCAACCGGCGCAGCGACGAGAGCAGCCTGCCGACGAGGGGCATTCGCTCCAGGTCGTCCCCGGCGCGGATGGCGGCGACGACCGCGGCGGCCCAGACGAGCGCCGCCCAGCCCGCCTCGCGTTCCTGGCCCAGCGCGGGGAAGACCCAGCAGGCGACGCCGGAGAGGTAGAGCGCGGCGAGCACGGTCAGCGCACCCAGGCCCCAGCCGCGGGCACGGGCACGGGCAGCCGCGGTCGGCGTCGAGGATGGCGCGGAGGGGACCATGGGGGCGCGCCAGTCTACCTGCTCGGCGAACGGCCCGGCGCCGGAGGAGATTCTCGCGACGTTGGGCTATAACCGCCCGAGACCACGGTTCTTTCGCGACCGGGCCAGCACGAGCGGGACGCTGGGGTCGCCCGACTTCACCGGCCTGACATGACGGACGAAGCGCCCACCTCGCCGCCGAAGAAGCCGCGCCGGTGGTGGCGTTGGCTGCGCCGCGCCCTCGTCGCCCTCGCCGTGCTGGTGGCCCTCCTCGTCGGCGCGGTGGTGATCGTCGTCCGCAGCCTCGACGCGCCCTGGCTCAAGCGGCACGTCCAGGAAGCGGTGCGTTCCGCCGCGGGGCTGGACTTCGACTACCGCGCGGCCAATCTCAGCCTGACCGGCGTCCGCATCGAGGACCTCGTCGTCCTCTCGCCCGAGAAGTTCCGGCCGCTGGCGCCGGAGTTCGTCCGGGTCGGGGCGCTGGAGGCGCACTGGACCTACCGCTCGCTCAAGGGCGAGGACGGCCCTCTGCTCACCGGGCTGACGCTGGAGCGGGCCGCGGTCGCCCTTGTCGTAGACGCGCGGCGCGGGAGCACCCTGGACGCGCTGTCCTCGCCGCCGGATCCCAAGGCGCCTCCGCCCCCTCCTTCCCCGCCGACGCCGCTGTCCCGTCAGCTCGCCGACCTGCTCGCCGAGCCCCTGCCCGTGGCGCGCATCGATCTGAAGGACGTGGGCCTGACGCTGGTCCTCGCCGACGACGGGCAGGAGAAGGAACGCCTCTCGCTGCGCGGGCTGGGGCTGCAGTTCGCCACCGACCGGGAGCCCGCCGGCGGCTGGCGGCTCGCCGCCGATCTCGGCACGTCGGCGGTCCCGCTCGACCTCGCGCTGGAGCGGGCCAGCAAGGGCGGGGCCCGCCTCAAGCTGGCGCTGAAGGCTGCGGCCAACTCCTCGAGTGCGAAGGTCTCGCTCGACCTGCGGGTCGTCGAGCAGACCCTGATTTCGGACCTCACGGTCGATCGCCTGCTGGGCATCGAGGCGGCTGCCACCTTCGATCCGAAGGCCGGCCGGACCGAGGTGACGCTGGCACGGCTCGACGCCGCCGATGGCTCCATCGCCGCGCAGGCGAGCCTCGCGCTGCCCGACAAGGACGGGGCGCCCCTGCTGAAGGAGGCCAAGGGCGAGATCGACCTCGCCGTCGCGCTGCGCCACGTCCCCAAGGGGCTCGTCTCCGTCCCGGTCGAGCTCGGAGCCGGGAACCTGTCGTTCCGGGTGAAGGACCTGCTGCTCGCGGGCATGCCCAGCCTGCTGAAGGACGGCTCCGCCGGCGTGGAGGCCTCGGTCCAGGGGCTGCGCGTGGCGCTGACCGACGGCGCGGTGCAGTCTCCCGCGGCGAAGCTCACCCTCGAGGCGAAGCCGAAGGACGGCGGCGGGCTCGGGGGCCACGCCGCGCTCTCGCTGGAGAAGGTCCAGCTCGACCTGGGAGCGAAGAAGGTCGAAGCCGGCGCCGTCGCGCTGGCCCTCGATGCCTCGCACGAGGCGGACGGCGCCTGGAATGGGAAGCTGGACCTGAAGCTGGGACGCCTGGCGAACGGAATCGGGGCCTCGGTCAACGCCGTCGGGGCGTGGCTGGGCCTGAAGGTCGAGGCGCTCCACCTCGACCCCGCGGCGCCGCTCGAGGCTCGCGGGAAGGTCGAGCTCGACTTCGGCTCGACGAGCCTGGCGGTCCAAGCGGCGCCGTGGAACGTGCGGACCTCGGGCCTGGGGCTGCGGGCCCGCACGCAGCTCGTCGGGGGCGCGCCCTACGCCCTCGAGCTCGATCTCCCCATCGAGAAGCTGAGCCTCACCGGTCCGGGCCGCTCCATCACCGACGCTCCGCTGAAGCTGCACGTGGGGCTCAAGGAGGCCTTCCTCGATCTCGAGCGCCCGCTGCGCACGCGCGGGCTCGCCCAGGTCGGCATCGATCTCGGGGCCGTCCACCTCCTGCTCGACGTGACCCGGAAGGTGGTGGAGACCGCCGAGTTCACGCTCACCGCCAACGCGAGCACCCTCGCCGCCGCCAAGACGCTGGCGCCCGAGGCGGCCGAATACCAGCTGCCGTGGGAGAAGATGGCGTTCAGCCTTCGCACCAGCGGCAAGCTCGAGAAGCTCTTCACCAAGACGCCAACGCTCGCCCAGCGCACCGACCTGCAGGTCGACAAGCTCGCCGTGACTCTGCCCGCGGGCGCGGGCCGAGCGGACCGTCTCGAGGTGGGCCTGCGCACCGACGGAGGCTTCACCCGCCACAGCGCCGACCTGGATCTTTCGGTGCGCGCGCTCGTCCTCGGCGAGAAGGCCCACGGCGACGGCAAGCTGACGCTCTCCGCGGCGATCGACGCCGACGCCCCCTCGGTGAAGCTGAAGCTCAAGGGCGGCGGAGAATCCGGCCCGGACCTCGCGGCGGACCTCACGGCGAGCTTCGATCGCGCCGCCAAGGCGCTCACCTACGAGGCCGCGCTGAGCCTGGCGAAGCTCCCGGTGCTCGCGCCGCTCCTGAAGGGCGGCCTGGCCGGCATCGACCTGACGAACCTGGACGCCTCCGTCAACTCGCGCGGCACGGTCGCGGGCGTCGTGGAGCGGATCGACCCCGACGGCACGGTGAGGCTCGCGCCCAAGCCGCTCTCCACGCTCGTCGGCAAGAGCCGCTACGCGCTCGAGGTCAACGGCTTCTCCTGGAAGGGCGGCGACCAGGCGGTCGCGGTGCCCGCCGTCAGCCTGCAGGGCTCGCTCGAGTCGCAGGAGGCCGGCCACCACACCGTGCGCGGCGAGCTGCAGGCCAATTCCCTGCACCTCGCCTTCGGGCGCCACGAGCTCGACCTGGGCGGCGTGCACGACTCCCTCGAGGTGTCGAGCGCCGACTTCACGGCGGGTGAGGTAGACCTCGGCCAGAAGCTGACCGTCGCCACGGTCAAGCAGCAGTCGCTGCCCAGCTACCCGGTCGGCGATCTGTCCCTGACCGTGAAGGCCCAGCGCGACCGCGAGGGCACCATCCGCGCCTCGCTCATCCACCTGGAGAACCGCGCCGCGGGCACCTCGCTCAAGTTGGACGGCACCGCCGAGCTGGGCGGCTACCGGCGCGCGCTCTCGCTGCACGGCGAGCTGGACCAGGACCTGGCCAAGGCGTGGACCGACCGCGAGGTTCTGGAGGCCAAGGGCAAGCTGGGGCTGGACGTGCGCATCGACTCCAACGACCTGCGCGTCTTCCACGCCGACGCCCAAGCCAAGTTCTCCGAGGCGAACCTGCGGCTGGCGAAGGCGGGGGTGACCATCGAGTCGCTCGACGCCGAGATCCCCGCGCAGGTGGACTTCGTGATGGGGACCAACGGGCTCTCGCTGCGGACGCAGGCCAACGCCGACGCCTTCGCGCAGCTGCGCTTCGCCGACCAGCACCCCTTCCACAGCCGCCGCAGCTTCCTCTCCATCGCCAAGCTGACAAGCTCCGCGGGCGTGATGGCGCCGATCGCCGGCAACCTGGAGATCTCCAAGGGCGTCATCCTGCTCAGCCAGCTCGAGCTGGGGGTCCGCAAGGGGCTGGTCACCGGCCAGTGCGCCCTGATCCTGGGCAAGGACCCGACCGTGGTCGCCCGCGTCCGCGCCAGCAACGTCGAGTCCTCGTACGGCGAGCCCTTCGACGGCAACCTCGCGGTCTCCGTCTCTACGCGCGAGCGCAAGGTGGAAGGGCGCGCGGAGATCCTGCGCATCGGCCGCCGCCACCTGCTGGACCTGCTCGACTTCCAGGACCCGTACCGCGCCGACGGCAGCCTCAACCAGATCCGCACCGGGCTGTCGCTGGGCTACCCCGATCACGTGCGCATGACGTTCCGGCAGGGCTTTGCGAGCCTGGACGTCACCTTCGGCGGCGCGGCCAGCGTGTTCAAGCTCGACGAAATCCGCGGCATCCCGGTCGGGCCGCTGCTCGACAAGGTCATGTCGGGGATGTCGAAGAAGGACGCGGAGTAGGGCCGCCTCAGCGTCGCCCCACCGGACCAGAAACTTCCTTCGCCGCGGGGATGGAGCCACAATCGGGGGGCCCGTCCGACAGGAGTGACCGCCTTGGCCGACATCGATCCCAACTTCCAGTACCACGTGCACCTCAAGCCCGGCGACGTGGGCCGCTACGTGCTCCTGCCCGGCGATCCGGGCCGCGTGCCGCTCATCGCCTCGTTCTTCGACGAGGCGCACGAGGTGGCTTTCAACCGCGAGTACCGGACCTTCACCGGCACGGTCGGCGGCATCAAGCTCTCCGTCACCTCCACCGGCATCGGCTGCCCCTCGACCGCCATCGCCGTCGAGGAGCTCATCAAGTGCGGCGCCGACACGTTCATCCGCATCGGCACCGCGGGCTCGCTCCAGAAGGAAGTCGGCCTGGGCGACCTGACCATCAGCACCGCCGCGGTCCGCGAGGACGGGACGAGCCGCCAGTACGTGCCGCTGAGCTACCCGGCGGTGGCCGACCTGGACGTCACCTGCGCCCTGCGCGAGGGCTGCCGCAAGCTGGGCCTCAAGCACCACGTCGGCATCTCGCACTGCAAGGACGCCTTCTTCATCGAGGACTCCCCCGACCTGCCGCTCGAGGACGAGAACAAGTCCAAGTGGAAGGCCTGGTACCGCTCCAACGTCCTCTCCACCGCGATGGAGTCGGCGGCGCTCTTCGTCGTCTCGTCCATCAAGCGCGTCCGCGCCGGCGAGATCCTGGCGATCATCGGGCTGACCTATGACGACAAGCCGATCGTCGCCAAGGTGGGCGTCGAGGATGCGATCAAGGCGGCCATCGAAGCCGTGAAGATCCTCGACAAGGCCGACCGGAAGTAGTGGCCGGCCTCAGTGCCGGCTTCCTGCTTTGATCTTCCATCCCTGCAAACTGCGGCGTCCGGTAGTGGCCGGCCTCAGTGCCGGCTTCCTCAGTTCAGTCTTGAGGAAGTCGAGGAAAGAGACCGAGCACGGAACCCGGCGCGGAGGCCGGGCACTACTTCGGATCGGCCCTTCATCACCGATGAAGGATGAGGAATGAAGAAGAGACCGAGCACGGAACCCGGCGCGGAGGCCGGGCACTACTTCCGATCGGCCTTTCTTCATCGATGAAGGATGAGGAATGAAGAAGAGACCGAGCACGGAACCCGGCGCGGAGGCCGGGCACTACTGGCGCCGGCCTATCTTCATCGATGAAGGATGAGGAATGAAGAAGGGCAGGCGCGGAGGCCTGCCTCCACTGGCCCTCCTCACCCGCTCAGGGCTGCGCCCAGTTCCCGCGCCCTTCCTTCTTCCACTGCGCCGCCAGGCGCACCGCCTGGAAGATCGCCTCGTAGCCGGTGCAGCGGCACAAGTGCCCGCTGAAGGCGTCCTCGATCTCCGCGCGCGTCGGCTCCGCCTTCTCCTGGAGCAGCGTCCACGCCGCGAGGATGAAGCCCGGCGAGCAGAACCCGCACTGCACGGCGCCGGTCTCGATGAACGCCTCCTGGATGGCGTGCAGCTTCCCGGAGGACGTCAGGCTCTCGATGGTGGTGATGCTCGCGCCGTCGCACTCGGCCGCGAGGATCAGGCACGAGCGCACCGGCTTGCCGTCCATCACCACGGTGCAGGCGCCGCACTCGCCGGCGCCGCAGCCTTCCTTGGTGCCGGTCAGGTGCAGCTCGTCGCGCAAGAGGCTCAGCAGCGTCGTGGCGGCCGGGACCGTGGCCCGGTGCTCGCGTCCGTTCACGCGCAGGGCGACTTCGACAGGGGTGGGCTTCATGAGCGGGCCTCGGTGGCGCGGTCGAAAGCGCGCAGGGCGTCCTCGAGGTAGACGCCGAGGATGTGCTTCTTGTACTCGGGCGTGCTGCGGATGCTGGAGCGGCGCGGCTCGATGCCTTGGAGCATCGCTTCCTTGGCCTGCTGCACCAGCTCGGGGATCCAGGCCTTGCCCGAGAGGAGCGCGCCGGCTTCCTTGCGCAAGGCAGGCACCGGGGCGACCGCGCCGAGCGCCAGGCGGACCTCGCGCTTGGCGACGCTTCCGGGCTCCTTCACCAGCACCGAGAGCGCGGCGCAGGCCAGGTCCATGCCCTTCACGCGCGAGTAGCGGCGGTACTGCATCGCGGTCGGGACCTTGGGGATGGGGATGCGCAGCGCGGAGAGGAACTCGCCCTTGGCGCGGTCCAGGCAGGACTTCCCGGGCCCGACGAAGAACTGCTCGATGGGCACCACGCGCTGGCCGGAGACGCCCTCGATGACCGCCGAGGCGTCGAGCACGACCAGCGGAGTGCCGAATTCGGCGCCGGGCGAGGCGTGGGCGATGTTGCCGCCGACGGTGGCGCGGTGGCGGATCTCCTGGCAGGCGAAGACCCGCGAGGCGTCGACGAGGACCGGCAGGTGCTGGTGGACCTCGGCGTCGGCCAGGAGGTCGCTGACCGTCGCCAGCGCGCCGATCTGCAGGACGTCGCCGGTGCGCTCGATGCGTCGCAGCTCGCGCAGCCCCTTGAGGTCGACCAGGAGGCCGGCGCGGATCTCGCGGTTGCGCATCTCGACCAGCAGGTCGGTGCCGCCGGCGAGGAGCTTCGCCTCGGGCTCGCTCGCGAGGAGCTTGCACACCTCGGCGGACGTCTTGGGCCGCTGGTAGCCGAAGCCGGCGGAGAAGCCGTAGGCGAACCCTGCTGCCGGTGCCTTGGCGCCGCTCATGACCGGCCTCTCTTCATCGCCGAGAGGGCTTCGACGACCTTCTCCGGGGTCAGGGGCAGGCTGGTGAGGCGGATGCCGGCCGCGTCGCGCAGCGCGTTGGCCGCCGCGGGCGCGATGCCGACGGTGGCGTGCTCGGCCATGCAGCGGGCGCCGTACGGGCCGTGCTCGTAGGGGTTCTCGAGGAACTCGATGTCGAGCACGTCGTCGGCCACGTCCTGCGGCGTGGGGATCTTGTAGTCGGTGAGCGTGGGGTTCCGCATCTTGCCGTCGGCCGCGAAGATGAACCGCTCGCTCACCGCCGCGCCCAGCGCCTGCACCACCGCGCCGGCGACCTGGCCTCGGGCCAGCACCGGGTTCACCACCTTGCCGATGTCCATGACCGTGATCAGGCGCCGCATCTCCATCTCGCCGGTGGCGGTGTCGAGGATCAGCGCCACGCCCTGGCAGCCGAAGGTCCACTCCGCGGCGTGGTCGCCCTGGCCGGTGACCGGGTCGCAGTTGGTCAAGGACGGCATGTAGTAGCCGTAGCCGAAGGCCGGGCCGCCGTGCGTCCTGCCGTTGGCCTCGGAGAAGCCGTAGCAGACGTCCTTGAGCGCGACCCGCTTCTCCTTGGCGTCGCGGTGCCAGAGGAAGGCGCCGTCGTGCTCGATCTCCTCGGCGCGCGAAGGGTCGAGGCCCAAGGCGAGGCAGGCGTTCTGCTTCACCATCACCAGGGCGTTCTTGCAGGCCGCGACGACCGCGTTGCCCACCTTCCAGGTGCTGGTGGAGCCGACGGTCTGCCACTCGTAGGGGGTGAAGCGCGTGTCGGGCTCGGTGCAGGTCTCGATCTTCTCGATCGGGATGCGCAGCACCTCGGCGGCGAACTGCCCCATCACCGTGCCGCTGCCCTGCCCGATCTCGGTGCCGGAGTAGAGCACCTGCACGCTGCCGTCCTCGTTGAACCGGCAGCAGGCGCTGGAGGCGGCGTTGGTGGCCATGACCGGCGACTTCATGAACGGCGCGAGCCCGATGCCTGCCTTGTACCGGCCGGCGGGGCTGCGCGAAGCCGCTTCCTTCTCGAGCACCGGCTTGAGCTCGCGCAGGCGCTTGATGACCCTGTTCACGCAGCCGCGCAGATCGCCCCAGCCGCGCTCCACGGTCTGGCCCAGCGCGTTCTTCTGGCCGGGCTCGAACAGCGCGCCGGCCATGAAGTCCAGCGGGTCCTTGCCGAGGCGCCGCGCCATCTCGTCCATCTGGCTGACGGTCATGAACTGGCCTTCGGGGTGGCCGTAGCCGCGGAAGGCCCCGACCGGCGGGGTGTTGGTGTAGACCGCGCGCGCCTCGACCTTGACGTTGTCGACCGCGAAGGGGCCGGTGCAGTTGTGCCCGCCGCCCACGACCACGTTGATGGCGCACTCGCCGAAGCCGCCGGAGCGCTGGAACAGCCGGGCGTGGAAGGCCTGCAGCTTGCCCGAGGCGTCCAGGCCGGTGGTCAGCCGCATCTTGAAGCCGCGGCCCAGGAGCGAGCAGAGGAAGGCTTCCTCGCGGTCGAGGATGAGGCGGACGTGGCGGCCCTTCGCCAGCCGCGCCGCCGCCGCGACCAGGGGCTCGATGGTGTAGTCGCTCTTGCCGCCGAAGCCGCCGCCGACCGCGGGGATGATGACGCGGATCTTGTTGAGCGGCAGGCCGAAGGCCTGGGCGAGGGTGGCGCGGACGCAGAACGGCGACTGCGAGCTGGAGTAGACCGTCAGCGCGTTGGCCTGGTCCCAGAGCGCGACCGTGCCGTGCGTCTCGAGCTGCACGTGGCTGATGAGGTCGTACTCGTACTCCTGGTCATGCACCGTCGTGCAGCCGGCCAGCGCCTTCTCGGCGTCGCCCTTGGTCAGCGAGTAGAGGTGGAAGACGTTGGAGTCCTTCTGCGGGAAGAACTCGTGGGCGTGCTCGAAGGAGGCCGGGTCCTGGTGGATGCGCGGCCCGCCGGCGGCGGCGGCGACCTGATCCATCACCGGCTCGAGCGGCTGGTACTCGACGCGGATGAGGTCGAGCGCGTCCAGGGCCTGCGCCTCGGTCTCGGCGAGGACCATCGCCACCGGCTGCCCGTACCAGCGCACGCGATCGACGGCGAGCGGCGCGGTGTCGCGGATGCAGAAGCCGGTGGTGAACTGGGCCTCGCGCCCGGTGAGGACGGCGTGGACCCCCGGGGCCCTTCGCGCCGCCTCGGCGTCGAGCGAGACGATCTCGGCGTGGGCGTGAGGGGAATGCAGGATCTTGGCGCACAGCGCGTCGGCGAACTGCAGGTCGGCGACGTAGCGCGCGGCTCCGGCCGCCTTGGCGGGTCCGTCGAGGCGGCGCACGCTGGCGCCGACCCCGTCGATGGGCTTCGAAGGTCCAGTTGTTGGGCTTGTCATGCTTTGAGCTCCGCACCGGGAGGCCGCCCGGGAGGGGGGAATGCTAACATGGCCGCCCTCTCGACCACCCTCCCTTCCCCTGTCCGAGGGACGCCTTCGAAGCGACCGACGCCACCCAAACGGAGACCCCGATGGCCTACGACATCGTCATCAAGAACGCGCAGTTGAGGAGCCGCCAGGAGAAGGTCGACCTCGCCATCGAGAAGGGCGTCATCAAGGAGATCGGCAAGCCCGACGCCAAGGGCGCGCAGGTCATCGACGCCGGCGGCAGGCTGGTCACCGAGTCCTTCGTCAACACGCACCTGCACCTGTGCAAGGTCTACACGCTGACGATGATGGATTCCTCGGCGCTCACCAGCTACCACGGCGAGGGCATGGGCGCGGCGATGACCGCCATCGAGCTCGCCGCGAAGATCAAGGACCGCTACGAGGAGGGCTGGGTCTACCAGAACGCGCGCAAGTGCCTGAAGAAGGCGGCGCTCAACGGCAACACGCACATCCGCGCGTTCGCCGACGTCGACTCCAAGGCCAAGCTCATCGGGCTCAAGGCGCTGCTCAAGGCCCGCGACGAGTTCAAGGGCATCGTCGACGTGCAGGTCTGCGCCTTCCCGCAGGACGGCGTGGTCCGCGAGCCGGGCACCGTGGGGCTGATCAAGGAGGCGATGGACCTGGGCGCCGACGTCGTCGGCGGCATCCCGTGGATCGAGTTCACCGAGGCCGACGAGCACACGCACATCGACGAGATGGTGAAGATCGCCCAGAAGTACGACAAGGACGTCTCCATGCTCGTGGACGACGCGGGCGACGCGGGCCTGCGCACGCTGGAGATGCTGGCGGTCAAGATGATCGAGACTGGGCGCCCCGGCCGCGCGCTGGCGCACCACGCCCGCGCCATGGCGCTCTACCCCGAGCCCTACTTCCGCAAAGTCGCCGCGCTGCTCAAGAAGGCGGGGATGGGCGTCGTCAGCGACCCGCACACCGGACCGCTGCACGCCAAGGTCAAGGAGCTGCTCGCGCTGGGCAACCTCGTCTGCCTGGGCCAGGACGACTGCTGCGACGCGTACTACCCGTTCGGCCAGTGCGCCATGCTCGAGGTCGGCTTCCTGAACGTGCACCTGTTGTGGATGACCACGTTCCCGGAGATGGAAACCATCTACGACATGATCACCGTGAATCCCGCCAAGGCCATCAACCTCAAGGACTTCGAGGTGAAGGTCGGCGCGCCGGCGCACCTGGTGGTGCTCGACGCCAAGAACGTGCACGAGGCGTTCTGGTACCACAAGCCGCCGACGCACGTGATCAGCCACGGCAAGCTCGTGGACAGGCAGGCGATGCAGTCCGAGGACTAGCCGAACCCGGGTAGCGCCCGCCCTCCGTGGCGGGGACTGACTCGCCCGACCGACACGACCGACCGACCCCGGCACGGAGGCCGGGTACTCCCGCCCCACGAGGCTTCGCATGGCGTCCTTCCGATTCCCGTTCTCGTTCACCGAAGCCAACGCCGTCGAGGTGAAGGGCGAGGTCGAGCTGGAGCAGCCGCTCCCCTTCAGCAACCGGCAGGGAGGCGGGCTCTACCGCACCGGCAAGATCCACGTCCCGGACTGCCCGGCCCTGGACGTCGTGCTGTACCACAGCCAGGCGACCGCCCATTTCATGTACGTGCGCGACTGCCCGGTCGACTCGCACCTGCTGGACATCGTCGGCCTGCCCCGCGAGGAGACCGTCCGGCTGTCCGGGAGGATGCGCCTGCCGGGCCAGCTGTGCCTGGGCTCCGAGCGCACCGAGCTCATCGGCCACGCGCTCAAGGATATCGTCGGCGCGCCGCCCCTGAGCCCGGCCATCGCCCGCTGCAGCCAGAACAACATCGCCGTCTTCCCCATCGCCCGCGAGGGGCTCAAGTACCAGGTGGCGGAGGCCCTCCACGCCGACCACGGCTACCTCTGCGACGAGATCGTGCTCGACGCGCACCACGTCTTCGACAGCTCGGTGCCGGTCTACAACCGCAAGGTCGAGCTGACCGTCTTCAAGGACAAGGACCTGGACCAGGCCGAGAAGGAAAAGATCTCGATGGCCTTCATCGCCGACAGCATCTCCAGCGGGCTGGTGATGCGCGAGGTGGTCGAGCGGATCAAGGAGCGCTTCGACCACGTCCGCGAGGTCGAGGTCGTCTCGCCGCTGGCGACCATCCGCGGCCTGACGCGCGTCGCCCGGCTCAAGTGCACCCGGGACACGCACATCCGCGTGCACGTCTTCGAGACCCTGCTCAACGCGCTGCCGCCGGACTACTACTACTCGGCCCACTTCGACGTCCCCGAGCTGCACCTGCGGCCGGACCTGGAGAAGGAGTACCGGCAGTGGTGGGGCCAGGACGCCAAGGGCGCCCACCTCGCCGACCAGGCCTGCGCCGGCTACGGCTGGAGCGAGGTGTTCTACTCGCCGCGCAAGCAGATCCAGATGATCAACGGCCAGCTGCAGTCGCGGCACGGGATGACCGTCGCCGACGTCGTGCGGCGCAACCTCGGCTGAGGAGCGGGGAGCGGCGCGCGCTCACCCCATCCGCAAGAGCCAGGTCGCCAGGCCGCCGAACACCACCGCGGAGGCAAAGGACCACCAGGCCGACCCTCGGAGCCTGTCTCCGAGCGCCGCGGTCGAGAGGGTCGAGATGAGGTAGGGCCCCGAGGCGGGCTTGGCGACCACCCGCGGCTCCGCCGGCCCCTGCGCCTCGCGCTTCGCCTCGGCGCGCACCTTGGCCATCTCGGCTTCGTCGATGCGGCCGTCGCCGTTCGCGTCGAAGCGGGCCAGCATCGCCGCGCCGTCCTTCTTCCAGCGGCGCAGGACCTCCGCGACCCGGTCGCTCGCGCCCCCTTCCTTGATCGCCCCGAGGACCAGGACGGTGTTGCCCTCGAGGATCAGGTCCTCGGTGACCCGGGTCTGGTTCGCGGCGACGGGCCCGGAGAAGGCGAAGCCGTCCCGCCCGGTGATGACCTCGGCGTCCTTCGGGTCGACGAGCGCCCGGCCGGTCTCGTCCTCGATCAGGAACGGCGCCTCGCTGCGGCCTCGGCGCACGGTCTGGCGGTCGGTGTGACCGTGGCTCAGGTTCCTCTGGCGCTTCGAGACCGAGAAGTCGTACCAGACGCAGGTGGCGCCCGAGAGCGGCGACTGGATGGGCTCGCCCGGGGGCATCACCGCGCGGCCGGACAGCCTCACGAGCCCCGGCCTCGCCGTCCCGATCTTCCCCTCCAACGCGCCCGCCAACGCGCTGGCGCGCAGCAGCTTCGAGACGCCGAGCGCGGCGAGCCCCAGCGCGAGGATTCCCAGCAGGCCGCCGCAAAACAGGAGGAACTCGGGCGGCGCTCCGGAGGTGGTGGTCTCCATGATCTGGTTGCTCTCCGCTCGGCCGCAGCCGAGCCTCTTGGGCAAGGTAGCTGGGTAGAAATGCGGGCGGCGTGCGAGCTCAGAAGCCGCCTTCGACCTGCACGGCGACACGGCCCTTGACGGTGCCCTTGGCGAGCTTGTCCAGGGCGGCGCGGACCTCGCGCACCGGGAAGCGCGCGTCGACGGGGACCATCATCCCTTCGGCGATCCAGCTCGCGAGCAACTCGAGGTCCTTCCCGACGCTCTTGACGGAGATGAACTCGCAGCGCTTGGACGAGAAGAGCGCCGCCAACTTGCCGACGAAGACTCCAGGCGAGGGCAGGGTGGCCACGTAGGCGCCCGCCGGGCCGAGCTGGTGCCGGCAGGCGAGGAAGCTGTGCGCGGAGGCCGCGTCGAGCACGACGTCGAAGGGGCCCGGGACGGAGAGCGGGTCTTGCGTGCGGCGGTCGACGATCTCGTCTGCGCCGAGGCTGCGCACGAAGTCCGCGGAGTAGCCGGAGCAGACCGCCACCACCTTCGCGCCGAGCTTCCGGGCCACTCCCACGGCCAGGCTGCCGACCCCGCCGGCTGCACCGACGATCATGACGCGGCCTCCCTGAGGAAGGCGGCCCAGGTCCCGAAGGCACTGCAGCGCGGTGAGGCCGGGGGTCGCCGCTGCTGCCGCCGTCTCGTGGCTGACGCCCGCGGGCTTCTTGGCCACGGCTGCGCGGCCGGTGGTGACGAACTCGGCGAAGGCGCCCTGGCGGGTCGAGCCGGCGTACGGGAGGAAGCCGAAGACCTCGTCCCCGGACGCGAGGTCGGTCACGCCGGCGCCGCACTTCTCGATCGCGCCGGAGAAGTCATAGCCCGCGACCAGGGGAGATACCCGGGCGTGCAGGAAGCGCCCGACGAACTCGCCATTGGTCACCTTGAGGTCCGCGGGGTTGGCCGCGGACCAGGCGACGCGCACGCGGACCTCGCCGGGCCCGGGTTCGGGAGCCTCGAGCTCGACGAGAGCGGGCGCTTGTCCTGGCCCCGGGGATTGCCACGCCATCGCACGCATCTTCATGGGTCGCTCCTTGGGCTCGGCTCGGGGTGTGCCCGCGAGTCGCCGGAGATGATCGCCCTGATGCGGCCCGTCCGAAAGCCCTTCCCGAGAACAGGCTGGCTCGTCGCCGCATCGGGAGGCACCGGAGGCGATGGAGAAGGGCAGTCGCCACATGCGCGCAGGAAGAACGAAGCCAGTTCCCCGGTAGGGCAGCGAGAGGGAGCCCACGGGAAGGAGGATGCCCGAGGGTGCGGTGGGCGGGGCCGAGTGGCATGAAGCGCTCTCAATCAGGCCCCGAGCGAAGACCTTCCCGGATCCGCAGCGTCGCCCACACCCGAACGGACACAGTGCGGCAAGAACGGCAGGATCGAGCTCGGGGCGCCTTCACCGGATCCTGCGTCGCGTGAGCACGTTCGATCGCCGGAGACGATGACGGGGCTTCGCGGGACGGACGGCGCCTGGCCGTCGGATCCCGCCCCCGTGCCGTGGTCCCGGCGCGGGTCCTCCTCATGGGTTCGGGTCGACCATCAGCACCGCCGACGCATACGGCTGCAGGACGATGGAGCTCGGATACTTGTTGCCCATGACGTCGATCATCGGATGGGCGAGGCTGATCGTGACGGCGGAAGCCGACGCGTTGTACTCGAACCTGAGGTCATTCTCGTTCGCGATGGTTACCGCGCTGGTGTGCGAATTGAGGTCTTGGCCGGAGAACGTCTGCCAGTAGGCCAGGGTGTAATTGGCGGCGCTGTCGATGAACCAGAGCCGGATGGCATCATCGTCGACGCCGGCTGGCCGGGCGTAGTAGTTGTTGTCCAGGGTGCCGATCGAGTAGTAGGGGGCCGCAGGCCAGCCGTACTCGGCGGCGAGCTGGCTGCTGGCCCGCGCCACGAAGAGGTTGCCCGTGATGGCATTGTTGTCGATCGTTCCGGTGATGTTGTCATCCCTGACATGGATCTGAGTCGCGGCGTTGTAAACGGTGTTCCCGCTCACGATGTTGTGGCTGGCATTGTGGAGATATATTCCGTACATCGCGACGTTGCCCACCGAGTTGTTCAGCACCTGGTTGTATTGGGAATTATCGTCCAGGTATATCCCCATGGCCGGGCCCCCCGGACCGGTGCTCGCCGTGCCCCGCCAAGCGCCGATGCCGTTGATCACGACGTTGCGCTCGATCGTCGATCTCGTGCCGCCATAGATGCCGCCGCAATCGTCGAGGACGGAGCAGAAGGTGTCGAGGAGGTTGTTGTTGATCACCGCCGCATCGGAATTGGGGCCGCCAAACGAGATCGCATTCTGCCCGGCGTTCACGATGGTGTTGTACTCGCAGTTCAGTCCGACGATGTTGCCCACATACAGGGCCGCCCAGATGCCCTCCCAGCCGTGCTTCTCCGCCATGCCCGGCAAGACGCCGCTGTCCCGGATGGTGTTGCGGTTTACGAGGACATGTTGCGAGTAATTGAGGTCGATGGCGCGGTTGTTCGAAGCGATCACGACGTTGTTGGTGACGGTCAGGTAGTCGCTCCTGACTTTGATCCCCGTCCTGCCGGAGAAGGCGACGTGGCAGTTGCGGATATTGGTATCAGTCAGCGTGGTCGAGGTGGTGTGGATGGCGTTGGTGTTGGCGCCGGAGAAGTCGATGCCGTCGATGGTGATGTGACTGCCGTTGATCGTGAGCAGGTTCTCGATGGCGGCGACCCTGACGTCGGTCGGTTGGGTCGTGCTGTAGATCGTGATCTTCTTGGTCGACGGACTGAAGTACCATTCGTCCTGGCGATCGAGCGTCCTGGCGTCGTCTTGAATGAAGAACCCAAAGCCGTCGATGGGCTCGTCGCCGTTGGGCGGACTGAGCGTCAGGGTCCCACCCGACTGCGAGGTGATCGTTGCCCGGTTCATGATGAAGTCGCCCGCGCGAATCACGGCTTCGGCGCCGGTCCAGTCGGGCGTGCCACTCAAACCGGTGCTGGTCATCGAGGTGCTGCCGGCATGTGACGTGACGGTCAGCCAGCCGCTGGCGGTGTCGTCGTTGGGATACCGGCCCATGGGGGTGTTGACGCCATTGACCGCGACCACGTTGCAGGTGGCGAGCGTCGAGACCGCAGCCGCGCTCTCCCAGCGATTGCCACCCAGGTCGATCCAGGCGCTGACCGTCGTGAACCCGGTGATGAGCGGCGGCGCCCCGGTGCCATACGTTCCCACTGCGATGGGACTGCTAGGCGCGCCTGAGGCGTCGAGGCTGAGGGAGCCATAGAAGGTGCTGTTTCGCTTGAGCAGGATCTGCGTGCCGGCGGTCAGTGAGGCGGCGTTGACCCTGGTCAGCGTCTGCCACGCCGAACTGGGCGAGCGGCCGTCGCTGGCGTCGTTGCCCCCGGCCGCATCGACGTAGAAGACGGTCCCGGCGCCGCATGCGAGGCCCTGGTGGACGCCGGCGCAGCAGTAGCCGTCCGCTTCGAGCGCGCCGCCGCACCGGCACTGACTCGTGATTGCGCCGTCGGCACAGTCCGCCACGGCGCAGTCGCAGCTGAAGCTCACGCCGGAGCCGCCGCAGGTGCAGTCAGCGCCGCACTGCGTGGCGTCGGCCGCGCAGTCGAAGGCGGTGCCGGCGCCGGCGCAGGTGGCGCAGTCGCCCGTGCACCGCGCTGCATCCGCCTGGCAGTTGCCCGTCGTGGTGCTGCAGCTGCCGCACGACCCACCACAGCGGCTGTCGTCGGCCACGCAGGTGCCGTCGCCGCTCGTGTCGCAGCGGTCGCAGTTGCCGGCGCAGGCCGTGTGACAGCACACTCCGTCGACGCAGAACCCGGTCGCGCACTCACCCCCGTGACTACAGCTACCCCCGGGCGCGCGCGCGCAGACGCCAGCTTGGCACGTGAGCGCCGCGGCACAGTCGGCGGCGTCGTCGCAGGCGCCGCCGGTGCTGCTCAGGTGCTGGCAGAAGCCGGCAATGCAGGTCAGGCCGAGGGCCGCGCACGCGTCGTTGTCCGCGCAAGCGGCCGCGGCCTCGCACACCGCGTTGGCGTTGCAGACGAGCCCGGCACAGTCACTGTCGTCGCCGGCATCGCAGGGGCCGCCCACGCCGGAGGCCACCGTGCAGACCGCGGCCACGCAGTGATCGGCGCACTCGGAGTTCTCACTGCACGGCGCGCCGAGGTCCTTCAGGCACTCCCCGGCGACACATCTCAGGCCCGCGGCGCAGTCGCTCTCGTCCACGGGCAGGAGATCGCACGGCCCCCCGAAGGCGGATGGGGCGACGCACGCCGCGCCGATGCATACCTGCTCCCCGCAGTCGGCGTTCGTGGCGCAGCGATGGCCGGCCACCGCCTGACATTGACCGCTGCGACAGACGCCGTCGGCGGGCGCCGGTGGCGCGGCCTGAAAGTGACAGGGCGTATCGTCGAGCGTTCCCGCATAGCGGCAGGCCCCGCCCACGCAGGTGGCACCCTGTGCCACCCTGCAGGCCGGCGGCGTCGTGCAGGCCTCGTTGCCATCGCACACGGCCGCGGTGTTGGCCGTGCACAGGCCCTGCGCGCAGACCTCGTTCGCCACGCACGCTTCGTCACGGTCGCAGGCGCGCCGGCAATCACCCGCCACGCACACGCCGTTCGCCAGATAGGCGCAGTCGCGGTCTCCTGCGCACGCCGAGGGGCGCGTCATGACGCAGCCGGCATCACAGCCCGAGAGCAGTGCCGCAACCAGCGTCGCCCACACCCGGGCGGAGCCAGCGCGGCAAGGGCGGGAGGATCGAGTCAGGGACGCCATCGTCGCATGCTCCTAAGTCGTGTGAGTTGGTGGAGGGCGGTAACCAACCGGGGCTCCGGCCGGGTCGGCCGAGGGCGGGACGCCGCCACACGCGAACTTCGCCGCGGAAGCAACCCTCTGTCAACGGCAGCGCGTAGGAAGAACGAAGCCAGTTCCCCGGTACGGCAGCGAGAGGGAGCCCACGGGAAGAAGGATGCCCGAGGGTGCGGTGGGCGGGGCCGAGTGCACCCGGGAGCGGGCCCGAGGCCTCGCCGGGAAGCCGTACGCAAAGTAAAAGTAGAAGTGGAACAACTCACCGGGGTCCGCCGGTCAAACTCGGATGTCGCATGACACGGCTGCGCAACGCCATCGAGGTCGCCCTGATGGCGAAGGCCCTCAACGACCTCCGGGCGTGGCGATTCCTCCGGGTGAGCCACTACGAGGAGGTCATCGGGCTGCCTGCCGACAAGCAGCGCGAGCTCCTGGACCGGGCCGAGAAGGAGAGCTGGTCGGTCGTCCGCCTGGGGCAGGAGGCCGGCAAGCAGAAGGCGGCGCGCCCCGCCCCGGCGCCCGGCTCGGTGAAGTCGGACAAGGCCCTGGGCCTCCTGCGCAAGGCCATGGATCAGGTCGCCGCGATGCCCGGCTCCGGCACCGCGCTGGCCCCCTGCCTCGTGGAGTCGGGAGTCGAGGCCGCCGCGGAGCTCACCGCGGCGCTGGAGAAGGTCCTGGGCTTGCTCGAGGGCTTCCAGAAGCAGCTCGAGCAGACGAAGAAGCGCTCCGCGGGCAAGCTCAAGGGGGTGGCCTGGAAGGTCGCCGCGCCGGCTTAGGGCGGGCACGCGGACGCAGGCGCCCAGGCGTCGCGAGCCGGGTAGGATGGGGCCGCCATGACCTTCGCAAGGCTCGCCCTCCTCCTGCCGTCCCTCGCCGCCGCCGCAGCCGCCGCCGGCTGCATCTCCGCTCCGGAGATCGTCGTCGTCGACCGCGCCACCGCGCTCGAGCAACAGGCGGCGGGCTCCTTCGCCGACCTCGAGCGCAAGCTCTCGCGCCAGGCGGTGAAGCCCCAGCCGGTGCCGCTCACTCCCGCCCAGCTGGAGTCGATGGGCTTCAAGTCCCGGGCGCTGGTGGATCAGACGGAGCTGACCGACGCGGACCAGGTGGACGAGCTGCTGCGGCAGCACTGCCTGGGCGAGGCGCAGGACGGCACGCTCGCCGACACCTTCGAGTCCTGCGTCGGCGCCGCCGACCGCGTCCAGGCCCAGGTGCTCTCGGAGCGGGTCAACGCGGCGCGCCGGCAGCTGTGGCGCTGGATGCGGGAGCGCAAGCCGGAGGCGTCCCAGGACGAGCTGCGCCGCGCCTGGCGCCAGGCCCACCTCGAGGGCGTGGTCTGCGGCGGGTGGGTCCAGGCCGACGACGGGAAGTGGGGGGAGAAGAAGTGCTGAGCGTCAAAGGCGGCCCAGGCCCAGGCCCGGCCTCCGCCACCGCGGCGGCGCTGGCGCTGCTCCTGGCGGCCGGCGCGGCGCGGGCGCAGGAGGAGGAGGCCACCGACGGCCTGCGCACCCCCGAGCGCATCACCGTGGGAGCCTCGAGCTCCGACCAGTTCCTGGGCCAGCTCGCCCCCGACGGCAAGCGGGTCTACCTCGTCTCCAACCGCAACATCGCCAACGAGGTGCTCTGGCTCGACGTCAACAGCGGGTCGATGAAGCGGCTCTTCGACGAGGGCGCCGAGACCACCTGGCCGAGGGTCAGCGCGGACGGCAAGCGCCTGCTCTACGTCTCGTTCCGCGACCGTGCCAGCGGCCAGCTGTGCCTTCGCGACCTGCCCGAGGGCGGCGAGCGCCGCTGCCTCGACGAGCCGGGCGGGGCCATCCAGGCGGAGTGGATCTCGCCGACGCGCATCGCGCTCGTCAGCCGGGCCTCCATCCAGGGCGACCTGCACCTGCTCGAGGTCACGGTGGGCGAGAAGGGCACGCCGCTCGCCTCGCGGCCGCTGCTGGAGCGCAACCTCGCCAGCCCCGCGATCACGCCCGACGGCCGCTGGCTGGTCTACGTGCCGATGGAGCGCTACGCGGAGCGGGTGGGCTCCGGCTTCGCCGCCCGCGCCGGCTCGAGGCTGGAGGCGGTGCGGCTCGATCAGCCCGACAAGGTGTGGCCCATGGCCATCGACCTGCCGGGCCTGTGCGGCCAGCCCGTCTTCTCCCGAGACGGGCGCTTCCTCTACTTCACGCAGTTCCTCGACGACAGCAACCGCGACGGGGTGATCGACGCGGCGGACAACGGCGTGCTCTTCCGCGTGCCGTTCCAGGGCGACGCCGCCGACGCGCCGGTCAAGGCCGCGGCCGCCTTCGCCGAGCAGCTCACCGACGGGCGCCGCAACTGCCAGTACCCGGCGCCGGCGGCGGCCGACCTCGTCGCCACCTGCTCCCGCCGGGACGGGCTCGACGTGTTCAAGCTCCCGCTCGAGGGCATGGTGCCCTCGGAGTGGCCGAACCAGCGGCTGTGGGACGAGATAGACACCGCCAGCCGCCGCGAGGAGCAGCTGCTCTTCTACCGGCACCTCCTGGGCCGCGAGACGGTGACGCGGCAGCGGCGGCGCGCGCTGGTCCGGCTGGTGCTCCTCCACCTCGAGGTCGACCAGTTCGCCGCCGCCGAGCTCTACGCGCGCCGCCTGAACGAGCTGGCCGACCCCACCAACCCGGGCATGGGGCGGCCGCTGGGCTTCCTGGTCGCCCACCGCCAGGCGCGCAACGGGCGGGACCAGGCCGGCTCCCGCTTCGTCGAGAAGGCGCGCGGCTACTTCGCCGAGCTGGCGCCCAAGCCCGAGGAGAAGAAGGCGGCGCTCGCCCTGGGGCACTTCGTCCGCAGCGAGATCGCCGACGACCTGGGAGACAAGGCGCTGGCGCGCCAGGAGCTGGAGGCGGTCAAGCCCGAGGAGCAGACCTCGCAGGCCGTCTTCCACGTCTTCTACCTGCGCGCCGACGCCTTCTACCGGTCCGTCGGCGACCGCGAGGGCCTGGTGTCGACCCTGCGCAAGTTCGCCACCCACGCCACGCTGGAGAAGGAGGACCGCTGCGACTACGCGCGGGCGATGGTGCGCGCCATGACCCGCGGGGTTCCGGCGGAGGCGGCCGACCAGGCCCTGGCGAAGGAGCAGGCGGCCGGGGTCGACGCCGACTCCGAGCTGGGCTTCGCGCTGGAGCTGGGCCGGGCGGTGCTCGCCATCCGCAACGACGACCCTTCGAAGGAGGTCCGCGAGGCGCTGGCCAAGATCTACAAGAAGCAGACGCGCCAGGACCGCCGGCGGGCCGTGGTCCTCGACGCCGTGCAGCGCGCCTCGGCCTTGGACGCCGAGAGGGTGATCGAGGGGCTCTCGCTGCTCTACCTGGAGGACGTGCCCGCCGGATCCGTGGAGCGCCGGGCTGCCGTGCGGCTGTACCAGCGGGCGACGGAGGGCCGTGCCTACCGCCGCCTGGCCAAGGGGCGCGCCGACAAGGCGCTCGAGTTCTTCGACGCGGTCGTCAACAAGACCGGCTCCTATGAGTCCCTGGTCGAGTGGCTGACCCTGCGCCTGGAGGGCGGCGCGACCCCGGAGCTGCTCCTGGCCGAGCTGGACAAGCGTCCCGCCAAGAAGGGCTCGCAGGCGCTGCGCAACGTCGCCGAGGCCTTCCTCATCGCGAACTCGCTGCCCGCGCTCGATGGAGAGGCCCACGCGAAGGCGATCGAGAAGGCGCTCGCCGCCCTGAAGAGCACCTGGTCGGAGCTGCGGAAGGACCGCGTCGCCCAGGCGATCTACGGCGAGGTGCTGCACCAGGGCTTCCTGCGCTCCGGCGACGTGGCGGCGGCCCAGCGCGCCAGCAACCACTACCTCGTCGCCCTGGACCGGGCGCGCCAGAGCCCGCGGCAGATGGCGGCGATCCTCGGGCAGCTGGGGATGCTTCACGAGCAGGTGGGCAATTGGCGCATCGCCCTGGGCTACCTCGACGAGCGCGAGAAGATGCCCTTCCTCGACGACCCCACCAGCCTGGCGGTGCGGCTGTCGCGGGCGCGGGTGCTCCTGCACGTCGAGCGCGAGGAGCAGGCGGCGAAGGTGGCCGAGGCCGCCCTGGCCCTGGTCGAGAAGACGCCCAAGCTCGCCGAGTACCGGCTCATCGCCCTCGACCGGGCAGCGCTCTACAGCCTGGCGGCGGGCCGCTTCGCGCGCGCCGTCGAGCTCTACGGCCAGGAGCTGCCGCTGCTCGCGGGGCTGCCCGGGCCCGGCGGGGCGCGCAACCGGCTCGCGGTGCGCCTGGCGCACGCGGCGGCGGCGATGGGGGCGGGAGCGCCGCAGCAGACGCTCGACGACCTCGCCGAGGTCGACCGGGGCCTCGCCGACCCGACGCTCCTGCCGACCCTCCGCTGGCCTCACTCCACGCCCGAGAAGGTGCTGCGTTCCTACAAGCTCATCGCCTCCGGGCTCCGGGCGAAGTCGCAGGCGATGCTGGGCCAGGCCGAGCAGGCCCAGCGCTCGCTCGAGGAGCGGCGGGCGCTCTTCGAGGCCCAGCTGAAGGAGACCGAGCGCGAGGAGGACGCCCGCGCGCTGGCGCTGGTCGACGCCCAGCTCGCCGACGCAGCCCGCGACCGCGGCGACTGGCCCGCGGCGGGGATGTGGATCGGCAAGGCGCTCCAAGGCGCCGACGGCGTGCTGACGAAGACCGGCGCGACCGTCGATGCCGATGGGCTGCGGGTGCTCTGGCTCGCCAGCGACATCAAGACGGCGAACGAGGCCCCGGTGCCGATCGTCGACCTGGCCCGGCGGCTGCGCGAGGCGCACCAGGCGACCGTGCAGCGCAAGGACCCGGCGATGCGCGGTTACCAGCGCTGGCTCGAGGTCTACCTGGCGATCATCGGCGGCGCGGAGGCGGCAGGCGCGAAGGACGCCAAGGACGCGAGGCCAGGGGCGCCTCGCTGAGGGCCCGACCCCGTCAGTGACGGGCGGCGGGGGCCGGCTCGGCCGAGGTCTTGGTGATCTTGTTGGACGCCGAGTCGCCCGCTCCCGAAGTCGGCGGGCAGCTCGACGGCGGAGAGCTCGCCTTCTTGGCGACGGGTGGGTGCGCGGGGACCGGTGCGGCCTTGATCGGCTCGGTCGAGACGACGCGCGGCTCCCCTGCCGTTTCCCAGCCTGAGCCCGAGCGACCTTCGCTGGTCGTGCGCCCCTCGCTCTTGGCGGTGGCGGTGGCGATCGCGGGGGGAGAAGGCCGCCTCGCGGCGAGGCCCAGGTCAGCGGCCATCTTCTCGTACCCGGCGAGCAGGTGCGTCCGGTCCTGGTCGGCGCGGTCGCCGAGCGCCGCCTTGTCGTCCTTCAGCTCGGCGAGCCGCTGCTGCAGGCGCTCGTTCTCGGCGAGCTGCGAGCGCGAGACCTGGTCCATGCAGTCCTTCAACACCGTGTCGTCGCTGGGCCGGTCGGGCAGCGGCAACCCCCGGCTCCACGCCTCGCTCGCCCGGCTCTGCCACCGGTAGTCGGCCTGGGCCACGCACTCCTGGGTGACGCGCGTGAGGCGGTCGTCGGACCACTTCGGCTCCGGCCGCCCGCAGGGACCGAGCTCCTCGGTGGCGGAGAAGATCTTCTTGGTCTGGCGAACCCAGCAGCCGTCGCGCTGGACGACCTTCACCGAGGTGCACCCTCCCAGCGCACTTGCCGCCAACGCGACCACCACGACGAGTCGGCTCACCTCTCCCCCTTGCAGGCCGGTCCGGCCTCGAACCCTCTCACGGTAGCCAGCGGAGTCGGCGCCGGTGAGTTCGGGTCAGGGGCTGGCCCTGGTCGGGGTAGCCCCCGAGCGCGGCGGCCCTTTTCGCTCGCCGCCGCCGGCTCACGCCCGCGGCAGCTCCACCCCGGACATCGTCCGCCGGGGGTGCCGCTTGAGCTGCGCGGCGACCTGCTCGGCGATGGCGTCCGCCCGCCGCACGCACTCGCCCACGAACGCGCCGTCCCAGGCGTTGCCGGCGAAGAAGACCGGCCCCAGCCGCGACAGCTCCGAGCGCAGCGCCGCGTTCCGCCGCTCGGTGCCGACCTCGTACTGCGGCAGCGCCTGCGGCCAGGTGGACGCCTTGGCGAAGACGGGCTCCTTGGGGATGCCCAGCAGCCGCCGCACGGCGCTGGAGGCCATGCGGACGAGCGCCTCCTCCGGCTGCACCACGATGTCCGGCATGCGCGCCCCGCCCAGGACCACGCTCAGCAGGCAATGCCCCTCGGGCGCGCGCCCGGGGAACAGCGAGCTCGTGAAGACGCAGCCGCGCAGCGGCAGGCCCTCGGAGGAGGGCACCAGGAAGCCGAAGGCCCTCAGGTTCGCCGACACCTCGGCGACCGGGAAGCCCAGGTGCACCACCGCCAGGGGCGCGTAGGGGACCTGCTTGAGCAGCGCCTCCGCCTGCGGCGAGCACCCGGAGAGGAGCTGCGCGCCCACGCTGGCGGGCACGGCCAGCACCGCGCTGGCGGCGGAGACCTCCTCGCCGCTGGCCAGCTCGATGCGCACCCCGTCGGCCGACGGCCAGACGCGCGCCGCCGCGGTCCGCAGCCGGACGCCGTCGCCGAGCCTGGCCGCCATGGCCCGCGGCAGCTCCTCCAGCCCGCCGTCGAAGGAGATGACGTTGCCGCCCACCGGCAGCCAGGCCCCGGCGCGCAGGCCCTGCCGGTACTCGTTGATCACCCCGCGCACCAGGCTGCCGTGGCGCCGCTCGACCTCGTAGAGCGCCGGGAAGCAGCTCTTGGCCGACAGCCGCGCGAGGTCGCCGGCGTAGAGCAGGCCGACGAACGGCTCGAGGAGGAGGCGGGTGACCTCGTCGCCGACGTGTCGCCGGCCGAAGTCCAGCACCGACTCGTCGTCGGAGGCGGGCCGGGAGGAGACGACCTCCATCAGCAGGCGCATCCGCGCCCCGAAGGAGAGGGGGCCGCCGGTGAGCATCTTGGGCCCGGGCGGCAGCGGCTTGAGCGCGCCGTGCAGGACGAGGTGGCGCGTCCCGGAGGCGCTGGAGGCGTGCTGCAGCTTCGCCGCCAGCCCCACCTGCTCGATCAGCTCGCGCAGCTTGGGCTCGTTGTCGAACAGGGCGTACGGACCGAGCTCGTACTGGTAGCCCTCGGCGCGCCCCGTGCGCAGCGAGCCCCCCACGCGGTCGCTCTCCTCGAGCACGCGCGCCGGGATGCCGCGTCGGACGAGGGCCAGGGCCGTGGCCAGCCCGCTCACGCCCGCTCCGATGACGACGACCGGCCTCATGCCGCGCGATAACGCCCCATGTCCTCGATGTGGCGCCTGACGACGTCTTCGAGAGCCGCCCGGAAGGAGGGGCTGGCCGACGGCGCCTGGGCCCGGGCGACGTGCGCGATGCCCAGCTCCCGGGCGCGCTTGACGAGACCCAGGTCCAGCTCCCAGCGCGTGGACAGGCCCTCGCAGGCGTGCGAGAGCGGCACGAGCACCAGGGCGCGGCGCTTCTCGCCGGCGAGCCGGGCGATCTCCTCGGCGGCGTCGGGGAGCAGCGGCGCGCGGGGGTCGACCCCGGTCTGGTAGGCGAAGGTCGAGGGGTTGGCGACGCCCATCGCGTCCTTGACGGCCTGCGCGAAGCGCTGGGCGCGCGGCAGCGTCGGGTCGCGGCGCTCCTTGACCGGCTGGCCCTGCAGCAGGAACAAGAGGTGCGCTCCGGCGCGCTCGCTCTCGGGGATGGCGCCGAGCGCCCGCGTGGCTTCGGCGGCGAAGGAGGCGCGGATGGCCGCGTCGTCCTCGAAGCCGTCGATCATCGAGACGTCCAGGTCGGGGAGGTCCTCGGCCGCCATCGAGAGCGCCGCGCGCATCGAGTCGCTGCCGGCGGAGCTGGCGAAGGTGCGCGCGAACAGGCCGACCACGCGCCGGCAGCCGGCCGACTGCGCCTGCTTGAGCGTCTCTTCGATGCCCGGGCTCGCGTGGCGGAAGGCCACGAACGGCTGCACCGTCCGCGACAGTTGTCCCCCCAGGCCCATGGCCAGCGCCGCGGCCAGCTTCTCCAGCTCGGCCTTCTCCGGCGCCTTGCCGCCCACCGCCTCCAGCGCCGAGGAGAGCGCCGAGCGGCGGACGAGGGAGGTGTACCAGGCCAGCAGATCGAGGAAGGGCCCGGCGACCACGGTCTGGAGGACGTGGGGATCCGCGTAGAGCTTGGTCAGCCAGCCCGCCGCATCCTTCGCCGAGTCGGGCATGCCGATGTCCAGCAGCACGAGCGCGAGAGGTCCCGTCGCGGCCGGAGCGGGAGCGGGCGCGGCAGCCGCCGCGGGCGCGGGAATCGGGGCCGGAGCCGCGGGAGCCGCGGGAACCGGGACCGCGGAAATCGGGGCGACCGCCGCCGTCGGCGCCGGGGCCGGAGCCGGTGCGACTTCAGGGGCCGTGGCCGGGGCCGGCGCATCCGACGCGGTGGCGGCGGGCGTGGCGGACGTCGCGGGCGCAGCCGGGGCGGAAGGATCCGGAGCCTTCGTTTCGTCGGTCATTCATCCTCCGCCCAGTTACGGGGCTTGCGGAGCACCTCGAGCAGGCGCGCTTCCGGGCTTCCCGTCTCGGCTTGGTAGTCGTACTCCCAGCGAACGAGAGGCGGGAGCGACATGAGGATGCTCTCTGCGCGCCCTCCCGTCGAGAGTCCGAACGACGTGCCGCGGTCGTACAGGAGGTTGAACTCGACGTAGCGGCCGCGGCGCCAGAGCTGGAAGGCCCGCTCGCGCTCGCCGTACGCCAGACCTCGGCGCCGCTCGACGATCGGCCGGTAGGCAGGCAGGAAGGCGGCCCACAGGCGGGAGAGCTGCGCCTCGAGCCTCTCGGGCTCGCCCTGCAAGTAGTCGAAGAACAGGCCGCCGATCCCGCGGGCCTCCCCGCGGTGGGGCAGGAAGAAGTAGCGGTCGCACTCCTCCTTGTGGCGCTCGTAGAAGCCCGGTTCGCACGCGGCCTTGAAGGTCCGGTGGAAGTGCCGGGCGTCCTCCTCGAAGAGCACGTAGGGGGTGAGGTCCGCGCCGCCGCCGATCCAGCTCGCGGATCCCCGGCGCAGCCGCCGGAAGTTGGCGTGGGTGGTGGGCACCATCGGGCTGAGCGGGTGGAGCACCAGCGAGACGCCGACGGCCTCGAAGTCCGTCCCGTCGCCGGGCATCGTCGCGGCCAGGGCCTCGGGCAGCTTCCCGTGGACGTGGGAGAAGTTGACGCCGGCCCGCTCGAAGACGGCGCCGCCCTCCAGCACGCGCGAGCGCCCGCCGCCTCCGCCGGGGCGGTCCCAGCGGTCCTCGCGGAAGTGGGCCGGAGCCTGCCGCGAGCATGCCGAGCGCTCGAGTGCCTCGAGGGCCGCGGTCAGCTCGTCCTGCCAGGCCTCGAGCCGGTGGGAAAGCTCAGCCATCCTTCCGCTCCGAGTGGCGGTGGACGAGGTCCACGAGCAGCTTCGCCGACTCGGGCGCGGTGGGGGGCAGGATGCCGTGGCCCAGGTTGAAGACGTGGCCGACGGGTCCGGCGCGCTTGAGGATGTCCTTGACCCGCTCCTCGAGCTCGGCCGGCGGCAGGAAGAGCGAGCAGGGGTCGAGGTTGCCCTGGACCGCGACGTCCGGCCCCAGGCGCGCCCGCGCGGCGTCCAGCTCGATGCGCCAGTCGATGCCCAGGCAGTCCGCGCCCACGCCCTTGAGCACCTCGAGCAGGCCGGAGGAGCCGGTGGCGAACATGATGAGGGGCGCACCCTCCTTCTTCACCGCCGCGGCGATGCGCTGCAGGTAGGGGATGCCCCAGATCGCGTAGTCGTGCGGCGAGAGCTCGCCGCCCCAGGAGTCGAAGATCTGCACGGCGCTGCAGCCGGCGCGGATCTGCGCGGCCATGTACGTCCCCAGCGCGTCGGCGAGCAGGCCGAAGAGCTGGTGGGCCGCCTTGGGCTGCTCGTAGAGGAAGCGCTTGGTGGTCAGGTAGTTCTTCGAGCTGCCGCCCTCGATCATGTAGCTGGCGAGCGTGAAGGGGGCGCCGCAGAAGCCGATGAGCGGGACGCGGCCGTTCAGGTTCTTCACCGCCAGGCGGATGGCGTCCATCAGCGAGCGCGTCTCGGTCTCCGGGTCGAAGCCGTGCAGGCGCGCGACGTCGGCGGGCGTGCGGATGGGGTCGTGCAGCTTGGGGCCGTGGTCGCCCAGCTCGAGCTTCATGCCCAGCGCCTCGACCGGGATGAGGATGTCCGAGAAGATGATGCCCGCGTCGACGCCGAGGCGGTCGACCGGCTGGAGGGTCACCTCGGCGGCCAGCTCGGGCGTCTTGCAGAGGGTGAGGAAGTCGACCTTCTCGCGGATCGCGCGGTACTCGGGAAGGTAGCGGCCGGCCTGCCGCATGATCCAAATAGGGGTGCGGTCGACGGGCTGGCGGCGCAGGGCGCGGAGGAATCGGTCGTTCTGGAGCATGAGGCGGGATTAATCCCAGGCAGGGGGCCTGGTCAACGTGAACGTGTTTTGGCGGGCGCGGCTGTGCTCGGCGGGCGTGGATGTGTTTGGCGGGCGTGGAAGCCCGCCGCTACGGGCTCACTTGGAACCGAGGTCGTCCTGGAGCTGCTTCGGGTTGCTGGTCCAGGTGTGGCTCGCCGGGATGCTGCCGCCGCCGGTGTTCTCGAAGCCGATCCACTCGCGGTCGTTGTGCTCGGGGACCGCCTTGTACCCGACCTGGGGTGGCTCCTGCGTGACGTCCTCGCGGTCCGGAAGGGTGAAGGGCGGCGGGTCGGGGTAGTTGGGCACCATGGGCGTCCTCCTTGGGCACGAGGCTCCGGAGCTTCGATGCGCTCCTGTGAGGGATCAGCCCTTGGCCGAAGGGGGGAGGGAGGGCTCGGGCAGCCGGGGCCCTGCGGCGGCGGGGGCCGAAGAGGTGTCGCGGCCCAACTCCTCTCGCTCTCCAGGCGTGCCAGCGGGGGTGCCGCTGCTGGCGTCGCCGCCTCGACCGAGGTCCTCGTCGGGCAAGGGCAGTGGGCTCTTCGGGTCCTTGGCCATCGTCGACCTCCGCCGCCGGCAACCTCGAGATAGGCACGGCTCCGCCGGCTGTCCTGCGCCGCGGCCCGGGGGCAACGCAGGCGGGCGTCCAGCATCCAACGGTGCGAAGGGCGGGGAGCGGAAGCGCGACGGGCTGGCGCGGCGGTTGGCGGGTCGGCTTGGGTATGGGGCTGTGGCAGTTCGGGTCTGTGCCGCGGTCGCGCGGTCTTTCCGTTCCCCGCCCTGTTCGTATCTCCGGGCCGGGCAAAGCCAGGCCAGCGCGGCCCTATGCCTTGGAGCCCAGCGTCTCGCGCAGGGCCTTGGCCATCTCGTCGAGCGAGAAGGGCTTGAGCAGGACCTTGTCGATCCCCAGCTCGGCCGGGGTCTTGCCCTGCACCGCCTCGCTGTAGCCGGTCATCAGCACCACCTTGAGCGCCGGGCGCAGCGCGCGCGCGCTGGCCGCCAGCGACAGGCCCGTCATCTTGGGCATGGTCTGGTCGGTGAGCAGCAGGTCGAAGCCCGCCGGGGTCTCGCGGACCTTCTCCAGCGCCTCCTGGGGCGTCTCCACCAGCGTCACCGCGTAGCCCAGGGAGCGCAGCATCCGCGTGGTGAGGGCGCGCATGCTCTCCTCGTCGTCCACGAAGAGGATGCGCTCGGTGCCGCGAGGCGGGTCGGCCGCGGCCAGCGCCGAGCGGGGCTCCGACGGGGCCGCGCGGGGAAGCCAGACCTCGAAGGTGGCGCCCTGGCCGGGCTCGCTCTGCACCGTCACCGCGCCGCCGTAGCCCGCGACCAGGCCGTGGACGACCGATAGACCCAGCCCCGTCCCGCCGGCGTCCTGCCGCGTCGAGAAGTACGGCTCGAAGATGCGCTGCCGCGTCGCCGCGTCCATGCCCACGCCGCTGTCCCTCACCCGCATCCGCACGTAGCCGCCCGCGGCGACGCCCGCCGGGCCGCCCTCGGGGGCGACGTCGGCCTCGGCGACCTCCAGCTCGAGCACGCCGCCCTTCTCCTTCATGGCGTGGAAGGCGTTGGTGCACAGGTTCATCACGATCTGGTGGAAGCCGGTCGGGTCGGCCAGGGCCCAGGCCTTGGTGTCCAGCCTCTCGCGGATCTCGATGGTCGCCGGCAGGCTCGCGCGCAGCAGCTTGAGCGCCTCCTTGGCGATGAGCCCCACCTGCAGCGGGGCCTTCTGGCGCTGGTCCTTGCGGCTGAACGCGAGGATCTGCCGGACCAGCTCGCGGGCGCGCTCGCTGGCCACCACGATCTGCCCGACGTCGTCGTGGCACTCGGAGCCCTGGGGCAGCGAGTCGAGCGCCAGGTCGGCGTAGCCCAGCACCGCGGAGAGGATGTTGTTGAAGTCGTGGGCGATGCCGCCGGCCAGCGTCCCCACCGCCTCCATCTTCTGCGCCTGCAGGAGCTGCCCCTCGAGCTTCTTGCGGTCGGTCAGGTCGCGCGCCACCGCCCAGCCGAACTCCTCGCCGGCGAAGCGCATGAGGGTGCAGCGGACCTCCACCGGCAGCAGGGCTCCGTCCTTGCGCCGGTGGATCGACTCGGTGGTGAACTGGCCGACCCGGGCGATGCGCTCCCAGATCGCGGGCCACTCCTCGGTCCTGAGGCGGCCGCTGACGTCGGGCACCCGCATGCCGCCCAGGAGCTCCTCGCGGCCGTAGCCCAGTTGCGCGAGCGCCGCCTCGTTGACGTAGACGAACCTGCCGTCGGCGCGGAAGCGGAAGCAGGCGTCCGCCATGCCGTCCACCGCGAACTGGGTGACGCGCAGCGCCTCTTCCGCCCGCTCTCGCTCGACGGTCTCCTTCTCGAGGTGGGCCGTGCGTTCGCGCACCCGGCGCGCGAGCCAGCGGTTGGTCAGCGCCAGGCCGCCCAGCGCCGACAGGCCCGCCAGCAGCGCCGCCGCCGCGACCCAGGCGGAGCGGGTCTCGGTCTGGATGGGCACGCGCACCGACTCGACGGCGCGGATCTGTCCGACCCTCTCGTCGAAGCCGCCCTCGCCGGGGTAGCGCGCCTGCAGCTGCGCCGGGGCGTCGGCGCGCACGCCGTGGCAGCGCAGGCAGGCCTGGGTGTTCTCCAGGAAGGGAAGGGCGACGTACAGGTACTTGCGCCCGTCGAGCTCGACGATCTCCGAGTGCCGCGCCAGGCCGCGCTGCGCGTTGAACAGCGCGATGAGCGCCGCCTCCCGCTCGTCGGCGCGGTTGACCGGGTTGCGGGGGTTGGTGGCCGCCATCTTGTAGTAGGTCGGCTCCAGGCCCGCCTGCTGGCGCACCTGGTTGTAGAGCTGGTGCTGCTCGCGGACGATGAAGCTCGAGGACAAGAGCTCGGGCGCGTAGAAGTCCTCGGGGACCCCGCCCTTCTGCTGGTGCTCGTAGAACTTGGGGTGCATCACCTGCTGGACGTAGAGGTGGATGCCCCGGTGCGAGAGCAGCAGGTTCTCGACGTTGAGCTCGGCCTGCCGCACGAAGAAGGCGTTGGCGGCCCAGAACGCCAGCGCGCCGACCAGGCCGGCTGCGGCCAGTGCCACGGCCAGCGCCACGGCAAGAAAGGCGATGGGCTTGTTCGCCTTCAAGAGTTCGAATCCCCCGACGTGACCGCCAGGCGCGATTCTACCCGGTAGGGGGAGCAGGCGAATGCAAGCGGGCGGGCAGGGGCTCGGTCAGAGCAGCGGAGGGCAAGGGAGAATTGGTTTGAAATGCTCCGAACTCCAGTTGGGGTCGCCGGGGCTGGACGGGAAAACCCGCCCACATTTCGGGCGGTTGACTTGGTTTGGGAAGGCCGGGAGAATCCCCTCTCTTCACCGACCCCAGGGCCTTCGAAGGCCCTGCTTCCCAGCGAGACCGCCATGAAGTCACTGGTAGCCGACCCCGCGAAGTGCACGGGCGCGATGAAGTGCGTGCCTGCCTGCTCTCAGCAGCTCTTCAAGAAGAACGACGAGGCCTGGTCCGCCATCCGGGTGCAGCGCAAGGACGGCACGTTCGAGTTCACCATTTGCGACCAGTGCGGCGACTGCATCCCGGTCTGCCCCACCAAGGCCCTGCAGCGCAACAAGGCCGGCATCGTGCAGGTCAAGAAGGACCTGTGCGTGGGCTGCTTCATGTGCATCGGCTTCTGCCCCAAGTCGGCGATGTTCCGCGGCCCGCAGGCGAACGAGCCCTTCAAGTGCCTGTCCTGCGGCGCCTGCGTGAAGGCCTGCCCCTCCGGCGCGCTCAAGCTCGAAGAGCGCGACCACTCCAACCTTCCCCGCTAGCTCCCCGGAGCCCACCCCCATGGCCCACGACTACACCAAGCGGACGAACCTGGCCGTCGACGTCGAGAAGCAGAAGGCGGCGCACAAGATTCTCGCCGAGCTCACCTACAAGCCCAGCCTGCCCACGCGCGGCTACACCGACCGCACGCTCTTCGTCGACCTGGGCGCGCTGACCATCTCCGAGAAGCCGATCCCCAAGGAGATGAAGGAGCTGTTCATCGGCGGGCGCGGCTACGGGCTCAAGTACCTCTGGGACTCGGTCAAGGCGACGACCAAGTGGAACGACCCGGAGAACGAGCTGATCATCAGCCCCGGCCCGCTCTCGGGGCTCACCCAGTACCCGGGCAGCGGCAAGAGCCTGGTGGTCACCCTCTCGCCGCTGACCGACATCCCCATCGACTGCAACGTCGGCGGCTACTTCGGCCCGCTGCTCAAGGCCTCCGGCTTCGACGCCCTGGAGATCCACGGCAAGGCCAAGCAGGAGACCCTGCTCTTCATCGACGGCGTCAACGGGAAGATCACCCTCGAGGAGGCGCCGCTGGAGAACCCGGACAGCCACGTGGCCGCCGAGGTCTTCACGCACGAGTACGCGGCGAGCGACAGCGACGAGGACCGCCGCGCCGTCAGCGTCGTCTCCGCCGGCAGGGCCGCCGACCACAGCCTCATCGGCTGCCTGAACTTCTCCTTCTGGGACGTGCGGCGCGGCACCACCCGGCTCAAGCAGGCGGGCCGCGGCGGCACCGGCACCGTCTTCCGCGACAAGAAGCTCAAGGCGCTGGTCATCCGCGGCCCGAAGATCAAGGCCGACATGAACCGGCCCGCGGACATCGACAAGATCGCCAACGCCGGCATCAAGCTGCACAAGGAGATCCGCGCGCTCGACGACAAGCAGTGCCACATGCGCCGCCAGGGCACCGCGCACCTGGTCGAGGTGATGGACGCCTACGACCTGCTGCCCACGCACAACTTCCAGTACGGCAAGCACGTCGACACCCCGAAGATCGCCAGCTGGGTCTGGGACAAGCGCTTCACCCAGGACATCCCCGACGGCTGCTGGTACGGCTGCTCGATGGCCTGCGCCAAGGGCGCCGACGGCCACGTGGTGAAGACCGGCCCGTACGAGGGCCAGGTCGTGACCGTGGACGGCCCGGAGTACGAGAACGCCGCGGGCCTGGGCAGCAACTGCGGCATCTTCGACCCGGACTGGATGCTCGAGGTCAACTGGTACTGCGACGTCTACGGCGTCGACACCATCAGCTACGGCACGCTCAGCGCGTTCGTCATGGAGTGCTACGAGCGCGGCATCCTTAACAAGGAGCGCACCGGCGGCCTGGAGATGAAGTTCGGCAACGCCGAGGGCCAGCTGGAGATGCTGCACCAGATGGCGCGCGGCGAGGGCTTCGGCCTCGTCGCCGGCCAGGGCATCCACAAGATGAAGCGGATCTTCGCCGACAAGGGCTGGGGAGACTTCAAGTTCCTCAACGACATCGGCATGGAGGTCAAGGGCCTGGAGTACAGCCAGTACATGAGCAAGGAGAGCCTGGCGCAGCAGGGCGGCTACGCGCTCACCAACAAGGGCCCGCAGCACGACGAGGCCTGGCTCATCTTCATGGACATGGTGAACAACCAGATCCCCACGTTCGAGGACAAGGCGGAGGCGCTGCACTACTTCCCGCTCTTCCGCACCTGGTTCGGGCTCAACGGCCTGTGCAAGCTGCCGTGGAACGACGTCGAGCCGGCGGACAACGCCAAGACCGAGGCGCCGGCCAAGGTCCCCGAGCACGTCCAGAACTACTGCAACCTGGTCGAGGGCATCACCGGCAAGCCCATCACCAAGGAACAGATCATCGAGCAGTCGAAGTCGGTCTACACGTTCCAGCGCGTCTTCGACATCCGCATGGGCAAGGGCCTGCGCGAGCACGACCAGCCGCCGTACCGCTCCCAGGGCCCGGTGACCAAGGAAGAGTACGAGTCCCGCGCCGAGCGCTACGACAAGCAGCTCAAGGACCTGATGGGCGTGGACCCGGCGGGCAAGAGCACCGAGGAGAAGATGGCGCTCCACCGCACGTACCGCGAGGACCGCTACCAGAAGCTGTGCGACGCCGTGTACAAGCGGCGCGGCTGGACGTCCAACGGCGTGCCCACGATGGAGACCTTGCAGAAGTACAAGGTCGACTTCCCCGAGGTCGTCGAGGTCGTGAAGAAGCACCTCTAGCTCGCTCGAAGGAATCGACGCCCCTCCTCGGAGAACCGGGGAGGGGCGTCCTCATGCCGATGCTCACCGTCAACGGAGATCCGCTCCAGCACACCCCGGGCATGACCGTGCGCGACGTGCTCAAGGCGCGCGGCTACGTCTTTCCGCTGATCATCGTGAGGATCAACGGTGAGCTGGTGTCCCGCGACGACTTCGACAGGACGCCCGTGCCCGACGGCGCCGAAGTCCAGGTGCTGCACCTGATGAGCGGGGGCTGAAGGTCGGTCGGTCCTCCGGCGCTCAGTGCTGGAATCCGGGCTGCACCACCGTCGGCCTCTGGCTCGGCGCGATCGGCACTTCCAGCTGGCGCATCATGGTCGCGGCGTCGAAGTACACGCGCCCGCCCGCCACCTTCCCGTCGCGCAGGTCGTAGATCTCGCAGAAGCGCATCCCGACGGGCCGCTGGGTCGGCGAGAGCTCGCCGTCGGGGCCTTGCATCAGGCCGGTGTTGGTCCCGCGCCCGATGTACTCGGCGACCACGTAGTCGCCCGAGGCCACGAGGTTGACGATCTCGATCTGGCCGTCAGGGAATGCCGTCATCCAGTTCGAAAAATAGTCGCGAAAGCCGAGCGTCTTGCCGAACGGGACGTTGAGGACCTTGGCGTCGGGTTGGGCGTAGCCCAGCAGGCGGTCGAGATCCTTGTCGTTGAATGCCTGGTAGAGGTGCCGAACGATCTCCGAGGTGTCGAGTTGAGCCACGAAAAGCCTCCATGCCCGGCGCTGAGCGGGGCACCAAGACCATGGGGACGTCGGAGGCCTTAAGCACGCCGACGTGCACGCGAGCAGGCGCGTGGCGGCGCGAAGAGCTCCTACCGCGTCATCGAAGGCAACCGACGGCTCCCCCGCCCGCAGTTGGGAGGGGGTTGGGGGGAGGGCGGCCTAGAGGCAGGCCGCGTCGTACTCCGCGGTGATGGTCGCGCCCGGCGGCGGCGAGGAGGTGTTCTTGAACACGATGGAGTTCGAGGGCGAGTCGTAGTCGTAGTCCACGCCTGCCGACTGCTGCGTGCCGTTGACCTTCACCTTCAGGGTCGCCACGTCGCAGGCGCGGGTCAGCGTGTACTGCAGGCGCGCGGTGAACGCGTCCAGGCCGATGTCCTTGGCGATGGTGCCCCAGTCGGTGGTGCAGATGGACTTGAAGATGCCGTTGCCGAGCGTCGTCGCCTCCTTGTAGCGCTGGCCCGCGGCCGCGGAGATGGAGACTCCGCTGACCGTGGCGCTGCAGCCGTCGGGGGTGTCGCCGGCGATGGCGTGGAAGGCGAACATCGAGGTGTTGTGCACGCCCTTCAGGTTCTGGAAGAGGTCGATGTAGTACTGCACGTTCTGCGAGGCGCCCTGATCCTCCTCGTCGGAGAGCGCGATGATCGCCAGCTTGGCGTCCTCGCGGACGAAGGTGCTGTTGGGCTTGGTCGGGTCGCCGATGAGCGGGTTGGTCAGCGCCACCTTGGCGGCCTCCAGGCCCGACTCCTTGGCGTCGGCGCAGCAGTTGCCGATCTTGATGTTCTTCTCCAGCTCGCCGGCAGGGTCGGCGTCCGCGCGCTTGACGATCTTCGGGTTGCCGAAGAACTCGCCGGGATTGATGTTCGAGCCGGGGAACGCCGAGGCGCTGTCGGCCTTCTTGGGGAAGCCGGTGTCCGCCGTGCCCGACCACTCCATGGCGATGACCGCCACCTGGTAGTCGTTGTTGGTCAGGTTCGCCTGCTGGATGAAGGCGCGCGCGTTGGAGCCCAGGAACGCCTGCTTGTCGGACATCGACCCGGAGTTGTCGACCACGAACAGCACGTCGGTCTTGGGCTCGGTGTTCTGCGTGAAGGTGTCGATCTGGTGGGCCTGCGTGGTGCCGGTGCCCTTGAGTGAGACCGTGCTCTCGCCCGACGAGAAGTTGTGCTTGATGACCAGGGTGCCGGTGTCGGCCGCCGCCGCCGTCGGCCGGTACTTCACCGTGACCGTCACCTGGGCGCCCGGGTTCAGGGTCAGCGGCGTCGCCGGCTTCTGGGTGATGGTGAAGGGCGCGGTCGCGGGGTCGATGGAGAAGTCCTGCAGCTCCACCGAGGCGTCGCCCACGTTGTAGATGGTGACGACCTTGTCCACGCTGCCGCAGCCCACCGTCACCAGGCCGAAGTCGAGCTTGTTGGGCACGGTGTCGATGGCCAGCGTGACCCCGGTGCCCTTCACGGTGGTCGACTTGCAGCCCGCCGAGGTGTTGCCCGAGCACTCGCTGCCCTTGTTCTCGTTGGTCTGGAACCAGAAGTAGGTGTTGCCGATGGGGAACGGGTCGGTCGCGCCGGTCGGCTGGTAGACGACCTCCAGCGTCTGCGTGTCGCCGGGCTTGAGCGTGCTGGGCACCGGCGGGGTGAAGGCGCCGAAGCTGAAGGCCGAGTCGGGCGACATCAGCTGCATGGTGTGCGCGAACGTGGGCCGGCCGACGGTGCAGTCGGCGCTGCCGATGTTCTTGAGCGTCATCGGCAGCTTCTTCTTGTCGCCGATGGCCACCACGCCGAAGTTGAGCTTGCGGCCGGGGCCGGGCGGGGTGATCTCCAGGCGGCACTCCGGGGTCGGCGTCGGCACGCCGTTGAGCTGCACCGTGAGCAGGCCGGCGGGCGCGGCGGGATCGTCGGACTGGAAGGTCAGGACGCCGCTGTCCGGCGGGTTGGCGTCGAGCGGCTGGTAGCCCACGTCGATGGCCTGGGTCTTGTTGGGCCGCAGCACGAACGGCGGCGGCGGGCTGACCGCGATGTAGAAGCGCGCCGAGGTGCCGGGCACGTCGATGGCGGCGGCCTTGACCGTGCAGTCGGAGTTGCCGGCGTTGTGGAGGATGAGTTGGCGGTAGGTCTGCGAGCCCTGCACCTGGACGCCGAAGTCGAGGATGGAGGCCGACGCCTCGAGCTTGCAGATGGACGGCGGCACGGCGTTGCCGGTGAGCTGCGCGAACTTCAGCGGCGCCGCCGGGTCGCTGCTCGGCGCGCGCAGCTTGCCGCTCTTGGCGCCCACGCTCAGGGGCTTGAACTGGAGGCCGACGTCGATCTTGGCTCCGGGCGGCAGCTCGCCGGGGGCCGGGGCCGCGCCCGCGAAGACGAAGTCGCCGCCGCCCTCCAGGCCCACCGCGTTGAGCGTGAGGGGCTTGGTGCCGCAGCTCTTCAGGGTCAGCGTCTTGGCGTCCGAGGCGCTGCCGACGGCGATGGTGCCGAAGTCGAGGGAGGCCGGGTCCAGGCACAGCTTGGCGCCGTCGCCCTGGGCGGTCACCTCCAGGAACACCGGAGCGGTGACCGGGTCGTCGCCGCTGACGGTGATGGTGCCGGGGCGAGGCCCGATGGTGGTGGGGCGGTAGACGACGCGGGTCTCGGCCACGTCGCCGGGGGCGAGCACCATGCGGAAGCCGGTGGGGTCCACCGCCAGGTCCGGCAGGTCCTCGGGCCGGGGCTCCATGCTGTCGACGACCAGCTCCACCTCGCCGGTGTTGGTCAGCTGGACGCGGCGGCGCAGGCTGGTGCCGCCCAGGGGCAGCGCCCCGAAGTCGAGCGGCAGCGAGCGCGTCGTCGCCGAGGAGCAGCGGTCGAGCACGTCGCCGTCGGCGCCGCTGGCGGAGCTGATGCACACCTGCAGGGCGCCGCTGGCGCCGTGGGCCTTGATCTTCAGCGCCAGGTCGCTGCGCTTGGGGTCGTCGTTCTTCAGGTGCAGCACGTCCTCGTAGGTGGCCAGGCCGTCGGCGCGGATCTCCAGGGTGACCAGGCGGCAGTCCCCGACCTCGATCTCGTAGGGGTCGGCCGAGTTGCCGGTGCAGGGCGCCAGGGAGCGGGCGATGGCGAAGGCGGTGCCCTTCTCGAGCGTCGGCTCCTCCATCTTCAGGACCATGTCGCCGCTGTTGAGGATGGCGATGGAGCGGCGGGTGGCGCGGTCGACCTTGACGGCGCCGAAGTCGACCACGTCGCTGTCGCCGATGGGGTCTCCGAGGCTGGGGGTGGCCGCGGCGTCGAACCGGTGGACCTCGATGACGGGCTCGAGGGTCTTCATCGACTTCTGGCCGGCGCAGTCGCAGTTGGCGAGGGAGGCGGCGAGGAGGAGGAAGGCGATGCGGCGCATGGGGCACCTCGTGCCGAAGGGACGGCGATTGTAGCCCGAGTGCGACCTCGCACGCTCGGTCGGGGCCTCCGTCCTCCGTGGCGGGGCGGCAGGTGTCGGGCGGGAGTTGTCGGGCGGCACGAGTCGCGAGAGAACGGATCGTGGCACACGCCCGGCACGCCCGACCGACCCCGCCACGGAGGGCGGGCACTACCCCTTGCGCCGCGCCTGCACCTTGCCCGCCCACCAGTCGGCGATGAGCTTGCGGTCGGCGGTGCGCGCGCAGTCCGGCAGGCTCTCCAGGAACGCCTTGCCGTAGGCCTTGGTGGTCAGCCGCCGGTCGAGCACCGCGACGATGCCGCGGTCCTTGCGCGTGCGGATGAGCCGGCCGAAGCCCTGGCGCAGCGCCAGCGCGGCCTGCGGCAGCTGGTAGCCCGAGAACGCGTCGGCCTGTTGCTCCTTGAGCTGGTCGATGCGCGCCGCCACCACCGGGTCGCCGGGCGAGGCGAACGGCAGCTTGTCGATGATGACCAGCGAGAGCGCCTCGCCGGGGATGTCCACGCCCTCCCAGAAGCTCTGCGCGGCGAACAGCACCGACGGCTTGCCCCGGAACTCCTCGATGAGCGCCTGCTTGGGCCGCTCGCCCTGCAGCAGCACCCGGTACGGCAGCCGGTCCTTGAGCAGCGCGTGCGCGGCGTTCATGTTGCGCAGGCTGGTGAAGAGCGCGAAGGCCCGCCCGCCGGTGACGGCGCACAGCTCGTAGATCTCGTCGGCGCAGGCCTGCACGAACTTCGGGTCGGTGGTCTCCGGCAGGTGGGTGGGCGTGTAGAGGGCGGCCTGCGAGCGGAAGTCGAAGGGCGAGTCGAGGACCAGCGCGTCCACCGCGTAGGCGTCCTTGCCGGTCTCCGGGTCGGTCAGCCCCAGCCGCTTCTTGACGAAGTCCAGGCTGCCCTGCGCGGCCAGCGTGGCCGAGGTCAGCACCACCGTGTCGGTGTTGGCGAAGAGCCGCGCCTTCAGCTCGTTGGCCACGTCGATGGGCGCGGCGCGCAGGAACCGGGCCCGCGCGCGCATCTCCGCCCAGAACACGAAGCCCGGCTTGCCGGCCTCGAGGAGGAACTTGAGGTCGTCGGCGATCTCCTTGCTGCGCCGGGCGAGGTTCTGGACCTCGACGTCGTCGTCCTGCGAGGCGAGGACCGCCTTGATGGACAGCAGCGCCTCCTGCACGTCGTCGCACGAGGCCTGCAGCCCCTTGGTCAGGTCCCGGCTCAGCCGCCGGGTGGGGTCGCCCTGCGTGGGCAGGAGCTTCTCCACCAGCGCGAAGAAGTCCTTGGAGATCCGCTCCAGCCGGTCGAGCCGGCGGCCCATGCCCAGCGCGTCGATCTCCTCGGGGCCGAGCACCCGGCCGACGTCGTCGACGAGGTCGCGCACCCGGAAGTCGCTGGCGCCGACCCCGAAGTACTCGGTGGCCACATCCTCGAGCGCGTGCGCCTCGTCGAAGATCACCGCGTCGTAGCGGGGGATGACCTCGGCGCCGCGCCCGCCGGGGCCCTGGGCGGTGCGCAGCGACAGGTCGGCGAAGAAGAGGTGGTGGTTGACGATGATGAGGTCCGACTCCGCCGCCCGCTTGCGCATCTTGGTGACGAAGCAGTCCTCGTGGCGTGGGCACTTCTGGCCGGAGCAGGTCTCGCTGCTGGCGGAGAGCTGGTGCCACAGGCCCAGCGCCTCGGGCAGGTCGAGCTCGGACTTGTCGCCGAAGGGGGTGGTCTTGGACCACTGCAGCACCAGCTTGAAGGCCTTGATCTCCTCGCGCGAGGAGAGCGTGAAGTGCGGGTCCTCCTCGGCGCGGTCCATGCGCGACAGGCACAGGTAGTTGGCGCGGCCCTTCATGACCGTGGCGGTGAACTCCAGCCCGGAGACCTCGCGCAGCAGCGGCAGGTCCTTGCCGACGATCTGCTCCTGCAGCGTCTTGGTCGCGGTGGAGACGACCACCTTGCGGCCGCAGAGCACCGCGGGCAGCAGGTAGGCGAGCGTCTTGCCGGTGCCGGTGCCAGCCTCGATCAGCGCGTAGCGCCGCTCGTCGAGCGCGCGGCGCACCAGGCGCGCCATGGCGATCTGCTGCGGCCGGTGCTCGTAGCCGGGGACGGCCTTGGCGAGCAGGCCGTTGGGGCCGAGGACGGCGAGGATGGGGTCGCCAGCGGGCACGGTCAGGGGGCCGGGAACTGCGGGTGCGAAAACCACAGGATGGCCGCGGCGAGGGCGATGGCGCACAGGACCATCAGGATGACGGCGGCGGCGGAGTTGCCGGGCTTCGAGCCCGGGTCGGCGCGGGAGGTCAGGGGCAGCTCGGTGGTGGCGAGCAGCCGCGCGGTCGCCTCGTCGCGGAAGCGGGAGGCGAGCGCGTCACCGGGCAGTTGCTCGGCGCGCAGCCGGTAGCGCCGCACCGCCTCGGCGAGCACGTCGGTGCTCACGCACGCGGACAGGAACGCGACGTGGCGCTCGGCCTCGGTCCAGTGCGTCTCGATCTCCCTCCACAGGTCTTCGAGCGGGCCGGGCAGGGCCAGGTTCTCGGGCTTGAAGAGGGCGAACACCACGCCGCACTTCGCGCAGGACTCCGCCTCCTCGGGCCGGGCGGCGCCGCACTTGGGGCACAGGGGGCCGGTCGGCGGAGGCTTGGGCTTGGCCAGCTCCAGCACCGGGGCGGGCTTGCGGTCCATCACCGCGGGGGGAGGCACGCGGCCTTCGTGCTTGCAGGCCGGGCAGACGAGGATGAGCGCGCCCTCGCGCACCTCGAATTCCTTGAGCTCCACCAGCCGGCTGCAGTCTTCGCAGAGGAACTTCATGGGCGACGGGAAGATAGCAGAAAACCTCCCCCCAACCCCCTCCAGCGGAGCTGGCGGGGGGGCCGTGGGTTGCCTTCGACGACGCGGTCGGAGCTCATGGCACCACGGCGCGCGTGCTCGGCTCGCTGCTTCTGCTCAAAGCCGACGGTTCCGCCGGTCCCTGGCTTGTCGGACCTGCGCGGTACAACGGGGTTTCACTTGGAACAGGGGGGACACATGGATTGCGGGTCTTGGAAGGCTGGGCGTGCGGCGTTGCGCGGAAAGGCCAGGGAGCTGCGGAGGGCCGCGACGCCCGCCGAGAGGATGCTCTGGGACATGCTGCACGCCCGCCGGCTCGACGGCCTCAAGTTCAGGCGGCAGCACGTGCTCGCCCCGTACATCCTCGACTTCTACTGCCCCGAGCGCCGCCTCGCGGTCGAAGCGGACGGCGCCCAGCACCTCACGCCGGAAGGCCAGCGCGACGACGCCAACCGCACCGTGTTCCTCAAGGGCGCCGGAATCCGCGTCCTGAGGTTTGGGAACCAGGAAATCCTGAGGAATCCGCGGGCAGTGCTGGCCGAGATCAGGCGCATGGCCTTCTCAGACGAGCACCCCGGGCCGCCGCCGCTGGCCAAGCTGCTCATAGTCTACGACCGGGACTTCCTAGCCCCGTCCCCGTTCAGCCAGGCCCGCAGCCACGGACCCGAGCACGCAAGGAAGTGGTGCCGGTAGCTCCGCGGGCCAGCGAGTCGAGCAGGAGCGAGCTCCCCTCCAGCTCCGCTGGAGGGGCGGGGGGGAGGTTTACAGCTTGAACCGCGTCACCACGGTCTGCAGCTCGAGCGACAGGTTGGTCAGCTCCTGCGCGCTGCTGGTCATCCGGGCGACCGCGGCGGTCTGCTCCTGGATGACCGTGTGCACCTGATCGGTCGACTGCGCGTTGCCGCTGGCCACGCCCGAGATGTGGCCGATGGCCTTGACCATCTCCTCGGAGCCCTGCAGCTGCTCGCGCGAGAGCTCGGAGATGATGTTCACGCGCTCGGCGGCCTTGCGCGCGGTGTCGGTGATGGCGCCCAGGGCCTTGATGATGTTGTTGAGGTCCTCGCGGCCGTCGCCCAGCTCCTCGATGCCTTCCTTCATGGCGCCGACGACGGCGTTGGACTGCGCGGCGATCTCCCGGGAGATCTTGGAGATCTGCTCGGCGGAGCGGCCGGCGGTCTCGGCGAGCTTGCGGACCTCTTCGGCGACCACCGCGAACCCGCGGCCGTACTCGCCGGCGCGCGCGGCCTCGATGGTGGCGTTGAGGGCGAGCAGGTTCGTCTGCTGCGCCACGTTGGTGATGGCGTCGACGATCTTGGAGATCTCCTGCGTCTTCTCGCCGAAGGCGAAGACCTCGTGGCTGGCGGTCTCGATGCGCGCGAAGACCTTCTTGACCTTCTCGCCGGCCAGTCGCGCCGCGTTGCCCGAGAACTCGGCCGCGCCCGAGGTGTCGGCGGCGGAGCGTGCGGCGTCCTCGGCGCTGCGGCTGGCGCGCTGGATGGACGTGGCCATCTCGGTGATGACCTTGGAGGCCCGCTCGACCAGCCCGGTCTGCTCCTCGGCGCCCTTGTTGATGTTCTCCATCGAGGAGGCGACTTCCTCGGTGGACGCGTTGACGTTCTCGGCCGAGCGCTGCAGGTCGTTGGCGCTGTCGGCGACGCTCTTGGCGGTGCGCTGCACGTGGCCGACCAGCTCGCGCAGGTTCTCCTGCATGTGGGCGATGGCCAGCGAGAGCTCGTCGATCTCGTCGCGGCCCAGGCTCTCCTTCTCCATCTGCACCGGCTTGGAGAGGTCGCCGCGGCTGATCTCCAAGGCGCCGCGGTTCAGGAGCTGCACGCGCTTGACCCGCGCCAGGTAGCTGGGCAGCAGGATGCCGAAGACGAGCGAGACGCCCATCACCACGCCCAGGTCCGCCAGGCGGCCGAGGTTCCAGACGCGCAGCACCTCGAAGGTGCCGTACAGGGCCACGCCCAGCACCAGGTAGCCCACGAAGATCTTGTTGCGGAGCGACATCAACGGGACGTCGCGCGGATCGCGCCGGGAGACCGACGCATCCTGGCGCATCCTGGCCGAGGCCAGGTCGTCGCGGAGCGGTTGGAGCACGGACTCATCTTATAGGGGGAGGATCCGAAGTCAATTTGGCGTGCAGAACGGATTGCCCAGGCGAAACGCGGGTTTGATAGCTGCTGGCCGGAGCCTGCGCCGAGCCCGTCGAGGGGCGCAGGGTCGGTCGGACGGTCGGTACTCGTCGGTCGGCAGTCGGTAGTCGTCGGTCGGTCGGACGGTCGGCAGTCGTCGATCGGGCGCCCTCGTCCACCCGCGCAGTGAAGACGGCAGGCGAAACCGCGACACGCCCCGGCGCCCTTCGCTGCCCTTCGTCGGTCCCGGCCGCTACTTGAAGTGATCGAAGCCCCAGCTGCGCAGGTGCGGCGCGTTGTCGACCAGCACGCGCTTGCCGCGCACCGCCTCCCCGATGGCGTGGACCTTCTCGCCGGCGGCCTGGCAGGCCTTCTCGAACGCGGCGGCCTTCTTCGGCGGGACGAACATCGCCAGCTCGTAGTCCTCGCCGCCGGTGAGCGCGAGGTCGAGGTTGGCGGCGACGTCCTTGAAGGTGCGGCTGACCGGAACCAGGTGGGCGTCGAAGCGCGCCCCGACCTTGCTCGCCTCGCAGAGGTGCCCCAGGTCCTGCAGCAGGCCGTCGGAGACGTCGATGGCGGCGCTCGCGAAGCGCCGGGCGATCGCCCCGACCTTCAGCCGCGGCTCGGGCCGAAGCTGGCGGCTGAGCACCGACTGGGCCTTGCGCTCGATGCTGCGCAGCGCCAGCGCCAGCGCGGCGTCGCCGAAGGTGCCGGTGACGAAGAGCAGGTCGCCCACCTTGGCGCCGGAGCGGGTCAGGGCGGTGCCCTTCGGGACCTCGCCGCCGGCGGTGATGTGGATGGAGAGGGTGTCGGCGCGGCTGAAGTTGCCGCCGACGATGAGGATGTCCGCGCGCGCGGCCAGCGCCGCCATGCCGCGGGCGATGCGCGGGATGCGCGGGGCGTCCTCGGGCCGGCAGGCGATGGAGCAGACGAACCAACGCGGCACCGCGCCCATGGCGGCGATGTCCGAGAGGTTGACCGCGAGCGCCTTGTGGCCGATGTCGGCGTCGCTGAAGAGGGCCGGGTGGAAGTGGACTCCCTCGACCAGGGCGTCGGTGGTGACGCACAGCTCGGTGCCGGGGGAGCAGCGCAGCACGGCGCAGTCGTCGCCGGGACCTACGACGACGTGGCCGGCGCGGCGGCCGAAGGGGGCGAGGAAGCGCTCGATGAGCTGGAATTCGCTGGGCATGGCGGCGGGGATTGTAGACCAGCGGGGCGGTCGGCGCGGCCTGAGTTGGGTGCTGCCGCCGAGCTCCCGCCGCGGCTCACGGGCCGGCGTCGGGGGGAATCGCGCACAGCCCGCCCGAGCAGTACTTGGTGCAGCACTCGGACTGCCTGGAGCAGGTGCCCCCGGTCGGGTCACAGCCGGCTCCGGCATCCCTGGGGCCCGCCACCGAGGCGTCGGCGGAGGCCTCGCCGCAGATCGGCTCGAGCCGGACGCCGTGCTGGCAGGTGCCGTCGGTGCACGCCAGGTTCGAGTCGCACGCCGCGTTGCCCGTGCAAGGAGTCCCCAGCGAGCCCGGGTCCACTGGGCGGGCGGTGCACTTCCCGGTGTTGGAGCACTCCGCGGTGGCCACGCACTCCTCGTCGGCGCCGGAAGGGCAATCCGCGCCCACCGCGGCGCGCGCCACGCACCGGTCGCTCGAGCCGTTGCAGAACGCCGTGTCCACGCAGCCGTAGCTGAGGGTGCAGGGCTGGCCCAGATCCGCGAGCGCGATGCAGGTCCGGGTCTTGGCGTCGCAGTCCGCGCCCAGGGTCCGGTCGCACAGGTAGCCTTCGGCGGGCGCGGCGCCGTCGGAGGCGCCCCAGGAGATGCTGCTGCCGCCGTTCGCGTACTGGGTCCCGACGCAGGGGTGGTCGCCGGCCTTCCCGGCGATGAGCACGGCGCAGGTCCCCCTCAGGCAGGTTGCGTCCCCCTCGCGCGAAGGGGCGCACTCGTGCGAGTCGGCGCAGGCCTCGCCGGGCGCTTTGGTCGCCGAGGTGCTGGGGAACGCGTTGCTGCACTCGAAGGTGTTCATGCCTCCCGTGCACAGCGACGGGTCGCCCTGGAGCGCGCCCAGTTGCGAGAGGCACGTCGAGGCGTTGGCCGTGCTGTAGGTCGTGGTCGACCCGGAGGCGCCGAACGCGAGCATCAGGCGGCACGTCTTGGCGTCGGCCGGCAGGCCCGCCTTCGAGCAGCAGGGCATCAGCGCCGCGCAGTACTGGTCGATGAACTCGTCCTTCGTGCGCGCTTGCGGGCCCTGCGAGGCGTCGCCGGCGAGGGAGGCGTCGGAGCCATCGCCGCCGGGAGTGGTGGGGCAGGCGCAGAGCAGCGCGGCGAGGGCGGCGGGCACGAGAAACCGTTTCATCTGAACTCCCTGGAAAAGCATCCAGCGGCCTGTGCTACCGCCCCGCGGGGCAGCTGGCAACGGGTCTCGTACCCGGCCGGACCCGCCGGGGTATCCTCGCGTCCCTCCGATGAAACGCGACCCCGCCCTGACCGAGCTGGCCCGCCGCGCCGCCCAGGGCGACCAGGCGGCGCTGCGCGAGATCTACGAGCGGACCGCCGACAAGCTCTTCCGCGAGGTCCTCGCGCCCATCCTCTGCTCCCGCGCGGCGTGCGAGGACGCGCTCAAGGAGACCTTCGTCACGGTGCTGGAGAAGCCGCAGCGCCTGGCCGAGGGCGAGGTGTTCGGGTTTCTCGCGACCATCGCCAAGAACAAGGCGCTCGACCGGCGGCGGCGGATGGCGACCGAGGGCCGCTTCCAGGCGGCGCTGGTGGCGGAGATCGAGCGCGCCGAGGCGGCGCTGCCCGACCCCGAGGGCGCGACCCAGGCCCTGGAGGCCCGGGCCATGGCCAGGGACCAGGTGGAGGCGGTGCTCGCCCGGATGCACCCGCGCTACGCCCTGGCGCTCAAGCTGAGGCTGCTCGAGGAGCGGACGCGCGAGGAGTGCGCGGCCGAGCTGGGGACGACGATCGGCGCGTTCGACGTCGCTTTCTTCCGGGCGTGTAAGCAATTCAGGGCCCTGTACGTGGAATCGTATGGGCGCAAGGCGGAGGCATGACCGTGAGCGACGACAGCCGCCGAGGCGGACCTAAGGACGAGGCGCCCGCCGGGCTGGACGAGGCCCGAGCGGCCCGCGATCTGGCGGAGGCGATGGATGGCAAAGGCGGAGCCGCCAAGCCGGATGAGGAGGCGCTCGCGACCGCGGCCCAGATCGCGGCTGCCAGGAAGCCCGACCTCTCCGCGGACGCCAAGGCGAGAGTCGCGGACGACCTCTTCGGGCCGGCGGTGGCGAAGCAGAAGCCGTCTCGTCGGTGGGGCCTGGCGGTCGCGGCGAGCGTCCTGGTCGCAGTCGGTGGCGCCACGTTCGTCGGGGGCATGAGCAAGAAGGCGGCCGCTCCAGACGTGACCCACTGTCCCAACTCGGTGGCGGACAACATGGAACGAAAGTACGGGGAGAATTTCCACCGCAAGGCCGAGCTCCTGATCGCCGAGATGATGCCGCAGCCCATCGCGGCCGACCGCGCCCAGGCCATCGCCGAGCGCGCCCGGGCCCGACTGCAGCAGGAGGCCGCGCCGTGAGCCGCCTCGCCCTCGCGCTCGCAGTTGCGCTGCTCGCCGCCGACGCCCCGGCGCCGGCCGAGCGGGACCGCGTCTTGGCCGAAGTCGCCGCGCAGATCGCCGAGGCGCACCGGAAGGCCGACGCGCTGGAGAAGCAGGGCGAGCCCGTCCAGGCCGTGGCCGTGCTGGCGGCCGTCCAGGCCAACCCGCTCCCCGACTGCGAAGAGAGCTGGCACCTGCGCGCGGACCTGATGGCGCGCACTTCCCAGCTGATGCTCCGCGCGGGCGACGTCGAAGGGGCCGAGTTCACGGCGAAGAAGGGGCTGGAGGACGCCCGGAACCGGCCGCCTTCGATCTACGTCGCGCAGCTCTGGCTGCGGCTCGGCGAGGCGCGGGAGGCCGTGAAGGACGATGATGGAGCGGTGAACGCGTACCAGTCGGCGATCGACGCCGCCAAGGCTGCCCTGGCCGAGCGCCAGGACGCCGGGAGGGGCCCGTGAAGTTCCTGAGTCCGATGCTCTTGGGGCTGGCGTTGGTGCTGGGCGGCTGCGCGATGCAGAGCAAGGCGCCCGTCTCCGACAAGATCGCTCCTCCCGGCCCGACCGCCGCCGAGGACGAGGCGGCGATGAAGGAGGCGGTCGATCAGCTCGAGAGGGCCAAGGCCGACGCGGTGGTGCCGCGCGCGCACGCCGACTGCCAGGCCGTGTGCAAGCTCGCGGACGTCATCTGCGAGGCCGCGGACAAGATTTGCACCATCGCCGGCAGGCACGCCGGCGAGCAGGTCTACACCGTCAAGTGCACGGGCGCCGACAAGGACTGCAAGGCCGGGCAGGCCAACTGCGAGACCTGCACCGACCGCCTGTGAGCGCGGTGTAAGCGCGGGCGCGCTGGCCCGTGGATCCCAATGAGCGGCGGCCGGACGCCGCCTTCGGAGGAATCCATGGGAAAGAGTGCACGAGGAAAGAGGCACGGAGGCCTGTCGCTACTGGCCGTCGCCTTGGCCCTGACCGGCTGCGCCGCCGTCTCCAAGCCCAGCAGGATCTCGCTGACCGCGGTCTCGGACGCCGGGCCTGCACCGGCCCCGGTGCCGCTAGACCGGTCCTACTTCGCGCAGCACGGCGGGACTTCGGGGCTGACCGAGTCGGAGCTGGCGCGCATCCTCGACGCGCCGCTGGACGTGAAGCTGCCGGCGAGGGTCGGCGTCGCGGCGCTGGGCCAGGCCTTCCAGCCGGGCGCTCCCCAGAACCTCGACTCCGGGCTGGTGGCGACCCGCTCGCTGGCGGAGTCGCTCGAGGGCTCGAAGCTGGTCACGGTGGCCAGCGAGATGGCCACGGAGATCCCCACCGGTGCCGGCGTGGAAGGGCTGCGCGAGCTGGCCGCCCGCTACCGCGCGCCGTACCTGTTGCTCTACTCGGAGCGCTTCGAGGACCTGACCTACGCCAATGGCTTCGCGGCGCTCTGGCCGACGATCCTTGGCGGGCTGCTCACTCCGTCGCAGACGCTCAAGGGCGCCGGCGTGCTGTCGGTCTCTTTGCTCGACGTGCGCACCGGCACGGTGCTCTTCACGGTGCGCCAGGGCGTCGCCTTCGAGCAGATGCACCTGCCCATCCACGCGCGCATGGCGTGGCGCGCCCTGCAGCGCAAGGCGGCGGACCAGGCGGCCAAGGCGCTCGCGGAGCGGGTGCTCGACAAGTTCCAGCGCATCGCCAAGGCGGCGCAGCCCGAGGCCTCCATGGTGTCGAGCGCCGCGCAGGCGGATCCGGAGCTGGCGCCGACGGTCGTGGTCCCGGCTCCTCTGGCCGACGAGGTCGCCAAGGATTAGAAGAGCGCCTTCGGTCGAACGACGGAGGCAACACATGAAGCGGGCGCTCACCATCGCAGGGTCGGACTCCGGGGGCGGCGCGGGAATCCAGGCGGACCTGAAGACCTTCCAGCGCTTCGAGGTCTTCGGGATGAGCGCCTTGACGCTGGTGACGGTCCAGAACACCGAGACCGTCTCCGCGGTGCACCTGCTGCCGCCCGACCTGGTGCTGGCGCAGATCGACGCGGTGGTGAGCGACCTGGGCGTGGACGCCGCGAAGACCGGGGCGCTCGGCTCCCCGGAGATCGTCGAGCGCGTGGCCTTCGCGGTGCGGCGCCACCGGATCGCCTCGCTGGTCGTCGACCCGGTGATGGTCTCCAAGCACGGCTCGCCGCTGTGCGGCCCGGAGGCGGCGCAGGCGCTGGTGAAGGAGCTCTTCCCGCTCGCCGCGCTGGTCACCCCGAACGCGCACGAGGCGAAGGCGCTGCTGGGCGGGACGGTGGCGAGCGAGGCCGAGGCGCGCGAAGCGGTCCGGGCGCTGCACGCCTTGGGGCCCAAGGCCGTCGTCATCAAGAACGTGGGCACCGCGGAGGAGAGCGTGGACGTGCTCTTCGACGGCCGGGAGCTGCACCGCTTCGCCACGCCCAGGCTGGAGACGCGCAACGATCACGGGACCGGCTGCACCTTCTCCGCGGCCATCACCGCGCTGCTCGCCCTGGGCGTCGCGCTGCCGGAGGCCGTGCGGCAGGCCAAGGCGTACGTCTCCAAGGCGATGGAGACCGCGCCGGGCCTCGGGCGCGGGCACGGGCCGGTCAGGCACTAAGCAGCCCATCCACTCCTCCTGAGAAGTCCCCGCACACCTCGGAAGTCCCGATGGTGCGCACCTCGGAAGTCCCCTCCCCGCAGTGGGTTCAATCCTGAGCGCGGGGAGGGGATTTAGGGGTGAGGAAGTCCGTCTGAAAGCACATGGGCGTCCAAGAATGCGAAGTGACGAGCAAGCCAATCGGCCCTCACCCCTAAATCCCCTCGCCCGCATTACCGACTGAACCAAAGGCGGGCGAGGGGACTTCAAGTCGCCCGGATCGAGCAAGGGACGGCGGGCGAGGGGACTTCAAGCCCGGGATGGTGCGGAGGGACGGTCGGGACGGCGGAACGAGCGGACTTCAAACCGGCATCCCAGCTACAATCGCCGCCCCATGGCCGAACGCCCCGAACCCCTCTCCGAGGTCCTGCCGCAGGCGAAGCTCGTCGTCGTCGCCGAGGTCGTCGAGGCCCTGGGCGGCGAGACGCCCGCGCAGACGCGCCGCCTGCCCATCGGCGCGGCGCCCAAGCTCCCGGAGCAGCAGGTCCGCCTCAAGGTCGAGCGGACGCTCCTCGGCCCGGAGCAGGCCGAGATCGCGGTCGTGAAGCCGGCCGCCGGCTACGTGCTCGCCGCGGGCGTGAAGGGGCCGTTCCTCATCGACGGCTCGCAGCCCGTCCCCAAGATCCTCGGGCGCTATGGCCCGGACACCTATTCGCTCGCCGTCCTCGAGAAGGCGCTGAAGCGCTGATGCCCCGGAGGGAATGACATGCCCATCAACGTCAACGACCTGAAGTTCAAGAAGACCGGCACCAAGTTGGTCCTCGAGGGCAAGGCCGCCCCGGGCACCACCGTCAAGGCCGAGGACCTCTCGGTCGCGCCGTTCAAGCACGACTGGGGCAAGGACGCCTTCACCACCGCCAAGGCCGACAAGAACGGCAACTTCAAGATCACCATCAAGGGCGGCGTGGACGGCGACAAGGTGCGCCTCAACGTCGGCGGCGCCAGCCAGGTCGTCACGGTCGACGCCGGCGGCAAGGACACCCGCCGCCCCGAGTTCAACGTCCAGGGCCTGCGCCTGACCGAGAAGGACGGCGCCTTCGCCTTCACCAGCGTCAGCAAGACGCCCACCGCGGGCGAGCCGGGCGAGGTGGTCCAGTTGACCAACACCCGCTCCGGGCAGAAGCAGCTCGTCACGCTCGACGACGACGGGCTCATCCCCGCAGGCACCCGCCTCCACGGCCAGCCGGGCGACGTCATCAACTTCGCCACCACCGACGGCCGCAACAACGCCGACTACAAGGACGACTGCGGCAACGTGGTCATCCCGGCGCCGAAGAACGCCGCCTCGCTCAAGGTCCCGTTCGAGCCGGCGCCCCTGCTCGAGGACCGCACCAAGGTCCAGGCGACCAAGGCGACCGGGCAGCTCTTCGTCAACGGCGCCTCCCCGACCGATCCCCAGCAGGGCCAGGTGGGCGACTGCTACCTGGTGGCCACCGCCGCCTCGCTGGCGCAGATGAAGCCCGACGCGTTGGAGAAGATGATCAAGCAGAACGCGGACGGGTCCTTCACCGTCACCTTCAAGCGCTTCGACGCCAACGCCAAGGCCTACGTCGACGACGCGGTGACCGTCAGCAACAGCTTCCCCAGCAACTATGGCCAGTCCTACTACGGCAGCTCCCAGCAGCGCGGCGAGCTGTGGTTCCCGGTGCTGGAGAAGGCCTACGCCTCGTGGAAGGGCGGCTACGACGCCATCCGCTCCGGCTACCCGTACGAGATCTTCGAGGCCTGCCTGGGCAAGAGCGGCAAGCACCTCGACCCGCGCATCGACTCGTCGGACAAGGTCTTCAAGGCCATCAAGACCGCCACCGAGAAGAAGCTGCCGATGGTGGCCTGGACCTCACCCGACAAGACCGAGAAGCCCTTCGCCGGCACCGGGCTCGTCGGCGACCACGCCTACACGCTGATGGGCGTCGAGGAGAAGGACGGCAAGAAGTTCGTCCAGCTGCGCAACCCCTGGGCCTGCACCGAGCCCGCGGGCGACGGCAAGGACGACGGGGTCTTCACGATCCCGCTGGAGACGTTCGTGAAGTACTACGACGGCGTCGGCATCGCGCAGTAGCCCCGCCGGCGGTTGAAACCGCCGGCGGGCGGGTTCAGTCGAAGCTCTGCCCGTCGTACAGCGCGTCGATCTGCGCCTTGAACTTCTCCGCCACCACCTTGCGCTTGACGCTCATCTTCGGCGTTAGCTCTCCGGTCTGCTGCGTCCAGTCGGCGTCGAGGATGGTGAACTTCTTGATCGTCGAGTAGGACGGCAGGTGCGAGTTGAGCGCGGTCACCGCGTTCTGGATGCGCTCGCGGACCTCGGGGCGCCTGCACAGCTCGGCGTAGGACAGGTTGCCCAGCTTGGCCTCGGCGGCAAACTTGGCCACGTTCTCCTCGTTGACCGTGAACAGCGCGCTCACGAAGCGTCGCCGGTCTCCGATGATGGCCACCTGGCTGATGAGCGGCTCGGTCTTGAGCGCGTTCTCCAGCTCCTGCGGGGCGATGTACTTGCCGCCCGAGGTCTTGATGAGGTCCTTCTTGCGGTCGGTGATCTTCAGGTAGCCGTCGGGGTCCACCTCGCCGATGTCCCCGGAGTGGAACCAGCCGTCCGGGTCGAGCACCGCCGCGGTCTCCTGCGGCAGCTTGTAGTAGCCCTTCATCACCTGCGGGCCGCGCAGCAGGATCTCGCCGTCCTCGGCGATCCTGCACTCGGTGCCCTTGAACGCGGGCCCCACGGTCCCCAGCTTGACCTTCTCGATGCGGTTCACGTGCGTCGGGGCGCTCGTCTCGGTCAGGCCGTAGCCCTCGAGGATGAGCAGGCCGGCCTGCTCGAAGAAGTAGGCGATCTTGCGCGAGAGCGGCGCGCCGCCGGAGACGAACACCTTCATGTGCCCGCCGAAGCGGTCCTTGAGCTTGGCGGCGATTTTGGCGAACACCAGCCGCTTGGCCAGCGACCACTGCGCGCTCGAGTACTCGCGCCCGGCGGACCGCGCGTTGGCGTACTCCTCGAACTGCCCCATGGCCCAGTGGAAGAGCCGGCCCTTGATGCCCGGGGCCGCCCCGCCGTCGGAGGTCACCTTGCTGTAGGCCTTCTCGAACACGCGCGGCACGGCCGGCATCACCGTGGCCTGGACCTCCGCCGCGTTGTCCACCGCCTTCTCCACCGCCTCGGCGAAGGCGATGGCGAAGCCCAGCCGCAGCCAGGTCTGCTGGAAGACCCGCGCGAAGGAGTGCGCCAGCGGCAGGAACAGGAGCATCACGTCGGTGGCGGCGAGCACGCCGACGTCCTCGATGGCCTCGGACTGGTACAGCCAGGCGCCGTGGGTGAGCATCACGCCCTTGGGCACCCCGGTGGTCCCGGAGGTGTAGAGGATCACGTTCAGGTCGTCGCCCTTGAGCTGGGCCACCCGCTCCTCGAACGCCTTCGGGTTGGCCTTCGCCGCCTCCGCGCCCATGGCCTCGAGCTCGCCCATGCCTATCCGCTTCGCCGGCACCTCGGAGGCCTGCTCGAAGGAGATGAAGCGCTCGACGGCGGGGATCTTGTCGGCGATGGCCTGCAGGCGCGTCCAGCGGCCCTGCGACTTCCCGTCGGGCTTGTCGTGGTCGTAGAAGACGACCTTCGACTCCGAGTTGTTGATGATGTACGCGGTCTCCTCGGGCGTGTTGGAGGCGTAGATGGGGACGGTCACCGCCTGGGCCCCGGCGATGGCGAAGTCGGCGACGCACCAGTCGTAGCTGGTGTTGGCGTAGATGCAGACGCGGTCGCCCGGGCGCACCCCGAGCTTGACGAGGCCGTCGGAGACCTTGCGCACCCGCGCCACCATCTCCGCCCAGGTGATCTCGCGCCAGCTGCCGGCGACCTTCTGCTTGGCCGCCATCCGCGTGGCGCTGGCCGAGCCGTGCCACAAGAGCCAGTCGATGAGCGTGCGGGCCTGCGTGGGCCCGGCCACCGGAGCGTTCCCCAGGTTCGTCTTCGCGATCACGTTCGCCTCCTCCAGCGATTCCATAGGCCGGCATCGTGGCAGGCGCTCGTCGCGCTGCCACGGTGACGTGCCTGGACCTCAGGCATCTGTCTGCGAGGCGACTGCCGATGCAGCCTCCCGCCCCAAGGACCTATTTAATCGATGTCGCGGCCGCCCGCACGCCCGAGTGCTTGCTCCCAGGCTGGCGCCTGCCGCGCTGCGTCAGAAGGCGTTTCGCTCGGCCAGGACGGCGGGGACCACCACCGCGGCGAGCAGCTCGGGGATGCAGGCGAGCAGGAGCAGGACGACGCCGGCGACGCGCTTGCCCGGCGGGCTCGAGTTCACGACGCAGGAGGCGCCGGCGATGCTGGCTACGCCGCCGAGCGCGAGCCAGAAGGCGAAGAAGGCGGGCCGATCTTTTGGTTCACGGCGGTGGTCAGTGCTCCGAGAGAAGGAGGTGCGCCAAGGCGTAGAGCACGAGCAGGGTGGGGAAGCCGGTCGCCGCCGCCAGCAGTGCGGCCAGGACCGACTTGGGAAGCGATTTGGTCGCGAAGGTGCTCTTTCCCGCGCCGAAGGTGGCCAGGGCGCCGCTGGCGAACCAGAGGGCGACGAGGACCGTCTTGGCGGGCCGACTGAACTGGAGATCCCAGCCGATGACGAGGACGACGCTGCCGAAGAAGGCGGCGGCGCCCAGCGCCCAGCCGCGCACGCCGAGCCAGTAGTCGCGGTTTCGCGACACGCGGGCCGGAGGCACGGCGACCGAGGCATCGAGGGCGGACTCGACGATGACCGAAGAAACCGCCGGGCGAGGCGCCGGCGGCTTTGACGGCCTGGAGGGCCGAGCGCCGAGCCGAACCTGGTGCAGCTCGCAGCGCTCGTCGCCCTCGGTGGCCGGCCGGTCGCAGCCGGCCTCGACGCACTGCGGGATCTGAGGCGCCAAGCGCTGGCCTTCGAGCGTCATTCGGGGCCCATTTGAGCAGCGGGCCCCGCGAAGCACCAGTCAGCGAGGCGCCTGGCTCAATGCGCCAGGAAGCGCTCGACCTCGATGGCCGCCATGCACCCGGTGCCCGCGGCGGTGATGGCCTGGCGGTAGACCGAGTCCTGCACGTCGCCGGCGGCGAAGACGCCCGGGATGCTGGTGCGCGTCGTGCCGGGCGCCGTCTTGATGTAGCCCTTGTCGTCCAAGTCGAGCTGGCCGGCGAAGGCCTCGGTGTTGGGCTTGTGGCCGATGGCCACGAACAGGCCCTGGGCCTCGACCTTGGTCACGGCGCTGGTCTTGACGTTCTTGACCATCGCGCCCTGCATCTTCTTGCCGTCGCCGACGATCTCCTCGACCACCGAGTCCCAGAGGAAGCTGATCTTCGGGTTGTTCTTGGCCCGGTCCTGCATGACCTGGCTAGCGCGCAGCGCGTCGCGGCGGTGGATGACGGTCACCTTGCGCGCGTGGTTGGTCAGGTAGGTGGCCTCCTCCATCGCGGTGTCGCCGCCGCCGACCACCAGCACGTCGAGGTTGCGGAAGAAGAAGCCGTCGCAGGTCGCGCAGGCCGACACGCCGCGGTTCTGGTAGGTGGTCTCGCCCTTGGCGTTGGTCCACTGCGCGCTGGCGCCGGTGGCGACGATGAGGGTCTCGGCCTTGGTCTCGCCGCCGTCGTGCTTGACGGTGAAGGGCCTCTTGGAGAGGTCCACGCTCACCGCGTTCTCCTCGAGGATGCGCGTGCCGAAGCGCTCGGCCTGCTGCTTGAAGAGCTCCATCAGCTCCGGCCCGGCGATGCCCTTGGGGAAGCCCGGGAAGTTCTCGATGTCGGTGGTGATCATCAGCTGGCCGCCGGGCAGGTTCGGCGGGCTGCCGGCGAGGACCAGCGGCTTGAGGGCGGCGCGCGCCGCGTAGAGGGCCGCGGTGTAGCCGGCGGGCCCGGAGCCGATGACGACGACCTTCTCGACGCTGTCCGACATGTTCATCCTCCGCTGGTAGGCGCCCGATGGGAGCCGCCTACGTGTGGGAAAGGTTCAAGGACTCATCCTTCGTGTCGCGCCGGACGTCGCCGAAGGCAACCAACGATCGCCTCACCGGAGCCCGGGTTTACCTTGCCTCGTTCCCTGCATCTTGCCGCGACGGGGAGGCAGGGGAGGGGCAGTGCATCGCTACGGCGTCGCGCCTCCGCCTCCGCCTCCGCCTCCGCCTTCGTCGCCACCCGCCGCCGCCTGCCCCTCGCTGCCGCCGCCCGCCGGCGCTGCCGGGTCCGCCGCTGGCTGGGCCGGTCCCGCCAGGCTCTTGCCCGTGCCGCCCTTGCCCGTGCCCTTGCCTGCGGTCTTTCCGGCGCCGGTCTTGCCACCCTTGCCGGTGGCCGGAGCCTTGGCCGTGCCGGTGCCCTTGCCACCGGTCCCGGACGGCAGACCCTCGACCGGAAGGCCCTGATGCCCGTTGGCGGAGCGGCCCTTCACGCTGGCGATGATCTGATCGAGCTGCGCCTTGGCCTTGTCGCTCTCGCTGGGCCCGAAGAGGTTCTGGAACATCTTGCCGAGGCTGAAGCCGCCGCTGGCCGCCCCGCCGATGGCGGCGTTGACGCTCTCCTCGTCGGGCATCACCACGTCGCTGGTGTCCACGTTCTGCGCGCCGCCCAGGGCGTTGGCGGCGTGGGTGAAGGCGTTGAGGGCCGGCCGCAGCGGAGAGGCCGAACTCGACAGCAGGGCGATGGCGGCGCCCATGGGCAGCACGCGCCCGAGCAGGACCTTCATCATGCGGCACCTCCTGCGCGCTCGGCCGCCAGGGACTCGATGCCCGCGGACAGCGAGAGATCGCTGGTCATGGCCTTGAGGAAGTTCTCCTTCTCCAGGACCAGCACGGTGGCGTCCTCCACCGCGCGGACCGTCGCCACGCGCGGGATGTCGCGCAACAGGGCGATCTCGCCGAAGTGGTCGCCGGGCCGCAGCTCGGCGATGCGCGCGCCCTTCTCGTCGAGGACCTCGAAGGAGCCGGTGGCGATGAGGAAGCACTCGTGGCCGGGGTCGCCGGCCTTGATCACCTCGGTGCCGGCCTTGATCTCGCGCGCGGCGAGCCGCACCGCCAGCGAGCTGAGGCGGTCGGGCGGGAGGCGCTCGAAGAAGCGGCTCTTGTGCAGGGCGGCGGCGGCGCGCAGCAGGCGCGTGACGTCGGCGCCGCCCAGCGAGGCCACCACCTGCTCGAAGTCGGCGCGCGTGAGCGCCGCCACCGAGACCGGCGTCACCGCTCGGACCGAGGCCGTGCGCGGGGCGTTCTCGAGCAGCGCGGTCTCGCCGAAGCAGTCGCCGGCGCCCAGCCGCGCCACCTCGTGGACCAGGCCGCTGGGCAGCTCGTGCTCCACCGCGGCCTGGCCGCAGCGGATGGCGAAGAAGCGGTCCCCGGGGTCGCCCTGGCGGACGATCCTCTCGCCGGGCTGGTAGGCGATCTCCTTGACCGCGGTCGTCAGCTTGGCGAGCTGCTCGGCGGAGAGGTGCGCGAAGACCGGGATGGCCGCCAGATCCTTGGACTGCATCGAGGAGGTGGTCACGGTGCCCGGCGCGCTCGCCTTGGGCGGCCGCACCGAGAGGATGGCCCGGCCCAGCGCCCAGACGAGCCCGAGGAGCGCCGCGGGCATCGCCAGCGTCAGCACGCCGCCGCCGACGAGCGCCAGCAGCCGCTCCAGGCCCGAGGTCTGCGAGTCCACCGCGACGCGCATCATCTGCAGCACCGCCACCAGGCCCTGCTGGAAGAGCACCTGGATGAGCAGCGTGAACCAGGCCAGCGAGGCCAGCAGGCTGACGATGAGCGAGGCCTCGCCGTCGAAGAATTGCCTCGAGGCCGCCCGCGAGAGCAGCCGGCGCGACAGGTAGGCGCGGGCGTGCTCGCGCAGGTCCACGCGGCCGGCCATCACCGAGAGCAGCTTGCCCAGCGAGGTCGGCTCGAAGGGGATGAGGTCCGCCAGCAGGACCGCCAGGGCGCCGGCGGCGAGGCCGGGCTCGGACCAGGCCAGCTCCGCGGCGGTCATCGAGCCCAGGATGGCCGCGAAGTGCCCCAGCGAGCGCCGGTAGCGGTCGAGCAGCGCCACCGACCCGCCGTCGGGCTCGAGGTGGACGACGCCGAAGCAGGAGGCGAGCCGCAAGCGAACCGGGCCCTGGCCCAGGCCGAAGGTCGCGGCGCCGCGGAAGAAGCCGCGCAGGGTCAGCGCGAGCGCCGCGCCGGCGTAGGCCCACAGGACGTCCCAGCCGCTCTGCGTCTCCTCGGGCAGGACGACCCGCCAGGCGGAGACGGCCACCGCGGCCAGGGCCACGACGGCGGCGAGCGGGCCGAGCGCCGGGACCGGGAAGGTGGCGATCTTGAAGTCGGCCCAGCGCTCGTTGCGGCGGCGCGTGGCGGCCAGGCCCGCGGCGGCGACCTCCTCGGGCGGGTTGGCGAGCAGGCCCTGGCGGGACAGGCCCTGCATCAGGTCGCGCAGCGCGGTGAAGGGCACGTAGCCCTTGGCCTCGGCGTGGGCCTCGGCGATGCCGGTCAGGGTTCGCTCGCCGTCGATGGCCAGCAGCAGCGGCGCCTGGTCGTCGGCGATCTCCAGGGCGCGGCCGGTCTCGGTGTCCCAGACACCCGCGGAGCCGTCGGAGCGCAGGCGGACCCGCACCGAGGGACGCAGGCGCGGCTTGAAGGAGTCGATCTGGACGTTGGCCATGTCGTTCGGCCTCCTGCGCGGTGCAGGAGCGGCCGGCCTCCGCGCCGGCTTCCTGCAGTGATCTTCGGTCTGCCTCTAGCTCGTCGCGCCCTGCGGCTTGACCTGGTCGAGCCCGTGGCCCGTGGTGCCCCGCTCCGTCTTCCACAGCAGGAACGAGAAGACGAAGCCCAGGCACGCCAGGCCTGCCAGCATACCCATCGCCGGCAGCCAGCCCGTGGGGTTCTGGGCGCTGGCCTTGGCGGTGTCGTTCGCCACGCCGATCCCCCAGCTCATCCCCGCCCAGCCCACCTGCTGGCAGAAGGTCATCAGCGCGTAGGCCGAGCCCAGCCGCTTCTCGGGGACGAGGTAGGTCACCGACGGCCACAGCACCGCCGGCACGAGCGCGAAGGCCAGGCCCAGCAGGCCCATCGAGAGCTCCAACGGGAGATGGGTGTAGGGCATGAGCAGGAAGGGCGGGACGAGCAGCGCCGAGCCGATGGCCATCAAGAGCGCCCGCCGGCCGATGCGGTCGACGAGGTAGCCGAAGGCCAGCATGCCGAACATGGAGATGAGCGGCAGCCAGGCCTTGAGCGCGCCAGCCTCGCTCTCGCTGATGCCGTGCGCCTGGGTCATGTAGAGGTTGGCGAAGGAGCGGAAGGGGAAGATGGACGCGTAGAAGCAGACGCACAGGCCGACGGTCCACCAGTAGCCCATGTTGAAGCGCACCAGGTCGGAGAGGACGAGCTTGTCGGTCGCGCCCGCGGCCTTCACCGGGTAGCGCTTGGCGGCGACGCCCTCGAGCTGGGCGTAGAGGACGGCGAAGACGAACCAGGTGCCGCCCAGCGCGGCCGCGAAGAGCAGCGGCTTCTGCCAGCCGGTGAAGAGGAAGGAGAACCAGTCCGGGCTCTTGTCGGCGACGTACGAGCCTTGGCGCGCGACGAGCAACTGCAGCGCCATGGCGAAGGAGACCTCCTTGCCCTTGAACCAACGGCCGACGACCGTGGTCGCCGCGACGATGAAGAGCTCCGAGCCGACCCCCAGCACGAAGCGTCCGGCCATCATGCCGATGGCGGGGGAGCCGGGCATCAGCGTCGGGCCGACGGCGATGAGCAGGCCGCCGGCGGCGCCGATGGCGGCGAAGAGCATGACCGAGCGGCGGGTGCCCAGCCGGTCGATGAGCACGCCGCCGGCGATGAGCGTGAGCAGCGCGGCGATGTTGTAGGCGGTGTCCAGGAAGCCGACCTGCGAGTCGGTGAAGCCGAGCTCCTTCTGCAGCGCCGGCGTCACCGGGGCGAGCGCGTCGAAGACGTAGTAGCAGCCGAACATCGCCAGGCTGCAGGCCACCAGGATGGTCCAGCGGAAGGCGGCGGAGGGCTGGGGTGCCGGGGCGGTCTCGGGGGCGGCAGGTCCGGCAAGTGCAGCAGCGGGGGCCTGGGGGGCGGGGGATTCGCTCATGGGAGCGCACCATATCTCGGGTGCGGAGGTCTCCGCGACCCGCGCGCGGCGATCTAATGATGCGGGCGATCGCGTGCCCGGCGTCACAAACGGCAGGCAGCCGCCCGAAACTCCTCGGGAATCCGGGCGGGAAGCCGTACCGGGCCCGGTCACTGCCGGGGCTCGTGTCCTCCCCGCGCTGACGCTTGGGGCTCCGTGCCGGGCCGTCGCCTTCAGGGCGCGAACGTGTACGCCCCGCCCACGCACGGGTAGCCGGCGTCCGCGGGCCCGCCGGACGAGTTGCCACCCACACAGCCGGACGAGTCGTCGTCCACGTAGACGTTCTTCACGCTCGCGCCGGAGTGCACCACCTCCAGGCTCGCGCCGTTGTCGCCCAGCGCGCGCGGCATGAAGGCGTCGCCGATGGCCATGAGGTAGATGCCGTCGTTGTCGTAGGCGTCGAAGACGAAGCTCGCCAGCTGGCCCGCCGAGTAGGCCTGGTCGAGCGGGATGGCCATTCGCTTCCAGGCCATCGCGCCTCCGGCGTAGTCCGCCGTCATCTGGCCGCTGCTCAGCTGCTTTCCGTCCGAGGTGTTCACGCGCAGCTTGAAGCCGCTGCTGGCGCCCGTCAGCGAGCAGTAGCTGTCGCCGGAGCCGCCCACGTCGTCGACCTGCACGTCCACGTAGAGGTAGCGGTCCATCGGCAGGCACTTGGTGCCGTCGACCTTCCCCTCGCGCGAGAGCTCCAGCGCGGTCAGCCGGTAGATCCACGGCGCGTAGCGGTCGAGCAGGCCCTCGCGCCGGCCGCCGCTCTGGTCGTAGCCCAGCGCGTCGAGGTCCACCGGCACGTGGCGCACGGTGATGACGAACGGGCCGTCCTTGGCCGCCTCGTTGCCGGGGTTGTTCACGTTGAAGCCGTCGAGGGGGCCGTCGGTCATCTCCGCGCTGCCGGTGCCGCAGGCCTGGCCGTAGCCGCCGCGGCTGGAGTAGAGCCGGTTGTGGTTGTCGCCGAAGTACAGGACCGGGTGCTCGCCCTCGAAGCGCAGCGTGCCGGGGTCGGACGCGTCGCAGGCTCCCCAGGCGCCGGTGCCGGCGTCGTAGAGGCCCTCGATGTCGCAGCCCCGGCCCCAGCGCGCGAACTCGGCCTGCATGCCCGCGGCGCCACCCCCGCAGTTCTGGACCGTGCCGCCGTTCTCGCTCGTGTAGACCATCTCGAACTTCTGGCGCGCCTTGGACCAGCCGAGCAGCACCGGCAGGTCGTCGAAGCGCTTCTTCACCGGCCATTTGAGGATCGGCGCGCGGCGGGCGCCCTCGGCGATGGCGGTGCCCAGGCTCGACACCGGGACGACCGCAGCGTCGCAGACCTTGGCGAAGGGCGACGCCATGGCCGCCGACAAGCCCGAGACGCGCACCGACAGATGGTCGTCGGGCGTGACGGTGCCCAGGTGCATCGAGTAGCCGAACGGCGCGGAGCCCTGGTGCAGCACGAGGTGGTCGAGGACGGCGCTGCCGTTGAGCACCTCCAGGATCACCGCCTCCTTGCCCGACTGGCCCCATGAGGTCGCGGTGGTGGAGTACGCGGTGAGCCGGAGGAAGTACTCGTCGGAGGCGGGCACCGCGGCGAGCGCCAGGGCCGCGGTCTTGGAGACCGAGTTGCAGACCATGGCGGCGTCTGGTGGCTCGCTGGCCGCATCCGGTCCGCTCGGAGCTGCCGCGTCGGGAGCGTCCAAGGCGGCGTCGTCCGGCGCGGCGGCGTCCAGACCTGGAGCTGGCGCGTCTGCGTCCGGCGCGGGGAGCGACGCGTCGAGGAGGCGGGCCGCGTCGGCGGGAGTGGGAGTGGCGGCGTCGGGCCGCTCGCCGGCAGGCGTTTCCGAGCAAGCCTGGGCGAAGGAGACGACGAGGGCGGTGGCGAGGAGCGTGCGTCGCATGGCCCCCGATCCTACCGGCTCCGGCCTGCCAGGAACCTAGCGGGCTACCACCTGGCCTTGGATTTCCCGATCAGCTCGAGGCCGACCCCGCAACCGGTCCCAGACGAAAAACGGCGGAACGACGGGGAGTTGCCTTCCCGGCCAGCGCATGGCGCACCGCTTGCTCAACAAGGCGCCGACTCTCGAAAGGAGCCGCACGATGCTTCGCGCCGCTGGCTCATCCCTCTTCGCCCTGCTGCTGCTCTTGGCCCAGGGCTGCAACCAGGACGTGAACGTCGATCCCAGGCCCGGCAAGGACGCCGGGACGGTCGTGGTGGTGGTGCCGCCGGATGCCGGTCCGCTCGCCGGTCCCGACGCCGGTCCGGTCGAGCCTCAGGTCCCGACCTTCGTCGTCGACGCGCCTCTTTCCGATGGCGAGATGGGGCTGCAGGCTGCCAACCCGCTCACCGCGGACGGCGCCGCGCGCATCGACGTGGTCCTCGGTCGCCACGACAACGTCTACGGCATCGCCGGCGGCCTCACCTACGATCCGGCCGCGCTGGAGTTCGTCCGCGTCGAAGGCGCCGGATGGCTCGAGGGCGCCGATGGCCTGGTGGTCGCCAAGGCCGGGCCTTCCGGAAAGCTCGTCTTCGCCGTCACGCGCAAGGGCGTCGTCGCCGGTGAGAAGGTCGATGCGCCCCGCGCGGTCGGCACGCTGGTCTTCAAGGTGCTGAAGAGCGGCGCCAGCGCGCTCGCGTTCCTGCCCGAGCGCAGCACGGTGCGCAGCGACGGCCTCGACTACTCCTCCAAGAGCCCGGCCTTCCGCGGCGGGACCCTGAGCATCCCGTAGAGGGAGAACGACCATGCGCACGATCTCCTCGCTCCTCCTCCTGGCCGCGGTCGCCTCCGTCCCGGCTTCCTCTCTCGCCGCGGCTCCCGACGAGCCGTCCCCGGCGATGCTCTCGCAGATCCGCGCCCAGGCCGACCGCTCCATGCAGCGCGTGCTGCGAGGCGATCGCCGCCTGCAGGACCGCCGCCGCGCCGCGGTGCAGGGCCTGAAGAAGTTCGGGCCGGACAGCGCGGTGCTCACCGTCGACCACCTGGCGGTGGAGTTCGAGCTGGACCCGACGACCGCGGCGTTCTCGACCCGGGTCACCGCCAAGCTGCGCAATGCCTCCCCGGACACCGTGACCGGCCAGACCCTCTACCTGCCGAACTTCGCGCAGATGAAGTCGGTCACGCGCGGCGCGGAGGCGCTGCCGTACGACTTCAGCCCGCACCCGGACTGGGGCGTCGCGGAGCTGGCCATCGGGCTGGGCTCGGTGGCTCCCGCCGAGACCGTCGAGATCCAGTTCGACTACGGTGGGACCGTGGAGTGCGAGGTGGTGAGCCTGCTCGACATCAAGACCTGCATCGTCAGCCCCGACTACACCATCTTCACCGGCGTCACCGTCCTGCCGCTCTTCGACAACGAGCCCGCCATCGACCTCACGCTGACCTACCCCGGCAACCTGGAGGCCACCGCCGGCGGGTCGCTCGTGAGCGAGCAGACCCTGGCGGACGGCAAGAAGCAGAAGCGCTTCCACGACGACCACTTCAGCTCGAGCCTGTTCCTGGTCCTGGGCGCCTTCGACGTGCAGCGCGAGACCTACCCGGGCGGCTACCAGGTGGCGAGCTTCACCCGCGCGCTGGACGGGCCGTACCGCGGGGCCTACCAGGACGTCATCCGCCGCGTGCTCGACGACTACTCGCAGCAGTACTCGGCCTACGCCTTCGACAAGCTCGAGTACGTCGGCACCCCGGACGACCTCGGCTTCGGCGGCATGGCCGGCAACGGCGTGCTCTTCATGGCCGACTACAACTTCTCGATGGACCCGGCGCAGGTGCCCGGCATCACCGAGACCTTCGCGCACGAGATCGGCCACCAGTGGTTCGCCTACAAGCTGCGCGCCTCCGACTGGCAGGCGCCCTGGCTGAGCGAGGGCTTCACCGAGTACCTCGCCGGGGTTTGGACCGGGCGCGAGTACACCCGCTTCTACGGGCGGCCGCTCGATTCGACCTACTTCCGCTACTACAACGACGCCTTCACGAACTACGTGCCGGTCGACGGCGACGAGGCGCTCACCGGGCCGGCGTACCAGGACCCGAACCTGGACATGATGCTGTACGTGATGCTCGCCTACTACAAAGGCCCGCTGGTCGCGAACGTCATCGCCCAGCGGATCGGCGGCTGGGACGCCTTCGCGGCGGCGGTGAAGAAGATCGGCGAGGCGCACGCCTTCGAGCCGTACGACACCGAGACCTTCCGCGGCTGGCTGGAGGAGGCCTCCGGCGTCCCGCTGACCGACGTGTTCGACGCCTGGGTCTACGGCAAGGGCTACCCGACCTACGAGGTGTACGTGCACGACGGGACGGGCAAGGACGGCGGCGAGTCGAAGATCGTGGTCAAGCGCGACCGCGCGATGCCCGGCGTGGCCGAGGTGGCCGTGTGGTCGGGCGAGGAGAAGATCGTGGTGCCGGTGGAGTTCGCGGTGGGCGCGACCAGCGCCACGGTGCGCGTGACGACCAAGGGCCCGCTCGGCACGGCGAAGTTCGACCCGGACTACAAGCAGCTGCGCCGGGTCAAGCACCTGCCCGAGGCGGATCTGAACGGCAACGGCGAGGTCGACGGCATCGACCTGCTGGCCATCGCCTGGGCGCACGGCAGCCGCTTCGACGACCAGAACCAAGGCTCGCACTGGTACCAGGCGTCGGACGCCAACGGCGATGGCGCGGTGGACGACGCGGACCTGCAGCTGGCGCTGGACGCGTTCGGCGTGGCGAACCCGTAGGACGGGCGTTGCGAGCAGCGGTCCCGGTCCGCCCCGCTCGCGTGGACTCTCGAGAGGCGAAAGCCAAGTCCGATCGGAGGCCCGGCGCTTGCCCCGCCGGGCCTTCGGTTTGGTGTGCCCAGCATGGGCGTGACTAGGAGGTGAAAGTCCTCTGGGGAACCTGGTCGTAGGGACCCCGAGCGATCCCGCAAGGCGCCGACCGCGAGATTGGCGTTGAAAGAAGCGGGGAGCGAAACCGCGAGC
>DASXVQ010000186.1:0-14378 GCA_036504155.1 Myxococcales bacterium | reverse complement strand
GCTGTTGCCGGGCGTCGACCACGACCGACACGACCGACCGACGCGCCCCCGGCACGGAGGCCGGGCTCTACCCAACTCGCCGGCTAGTTGGTGGAAATCAATCGAAGAGATGTGGGGTGACAGCAGGGCTTCAGCCCCCGGCGAGCGGCAGCTTGGCGAGCGCTTCCCGAGCCGCGGCCTGCTCCGCCTCCTTCTTGCTCTTGCCCTCGCCGCGGCCGAGCTTTTCGCCGGCGCACTCGATCTCCACGGTAAAGGTCTTGAGGTGATCCGGCCCGCTCTCGCTGACCACCGCGTAGCGCGGCGAGGCGTGGAAGCGGTCCTGGGCAAGCACCTGGAGCTGGGACTTGAAGTCGCGGCCCGCGGACTCGGTCACCCGCTTGAAGGCCTCGGCGAAGAAGCGGTCGACGAACGAGCCGGCGGCCTCGAGGCCTCCGGCCAGGAAGACGACGCCGATCACCGCCTCCAGGGCATCGGCGAGCACCGAGTCCTTCTTGCGCCCGCCGCTCTGCTCCTCCCCGCGGCCCAGGGCCAACAGCTCGCCCAAGCCGATCGACTTGGCGACCATGGCCAGCCCCGACTCGTCGACCAGTGCGGCGCGCAGCCGGGTGAGCTCGCCCTCGGTGGCCTCGGGGTAGCGGCGCATCAGCCGGTCGCTGACCGCGAGGTCGACCACCGCGTCGCCCAGGAACTCCAGGCGCTCGTTGTCGGCCCGCTTCTCTTCCGGGTGCTCGTTCACGTAGCTGGCGTGGGTGAGCGCGGCCAGCGCGGTGGTGTGGTCGGCCAGGACCATTCCCAGGCGGGCCTCGAGGCCGGCCACGCGCTGCTCGTCGACAGGGGACAGGTGCGGCGTCGCGTCCGTCACGTTCGGGGCCTCTTCAGCTCGTTCGCCAGCGTTTCGCCCAGAGCATACGGGTCTTGCTGACGCCGCGCGATCCGGATCGCGATCTCGTCCAGCGTCCCCACCCCGCCCAGCGCCGCCAGCCCCGCCTCCACCAGCCGCTCGCGAAGGTGCGCCAGGAACTCGCTCTTCGCCCGCGCCGCCTCCCGCGCCTCGAGCCCGCCGGTCTCCACCAGCCACGAGCGGTGCCGGGTCAGCGCCTGGACCAGCTCCGCCATCCCCTGCCCCGTGGTCGCCGTGGTGGGAAGGATGGGCGGCGTCCAGAAATCCAAGGAGCTCCCGGGCACCGGGCGCAGCTCCAGCATCCCGCGCAGCTCGCGGACGGTGCGGTCCGCGCCCTCCTTGTCGGCCTTGTTCACCGCGAAGACGTCGGCGATCTCCAGGATGCCGGCCTTGAGCGCTTGCACGTCGTCGCCCATCCCCGGCACCACGACCACCAGGACCGTGTGCGCGAGGCGGGCGACGTCCAGCTCGTCCTGGCCGACGCCGACGGTCTCCACGATGACCACGTCCTGGCCCATGGCATCGAGGACGCGGACGACGTCGGAGGTGGCGCGGGAGAGGCCGCCCAGGCTGCCGCGGGTGGCCAGCGAGCGGATGAAGACTCCCGGGTCGGTGGCGTGGCCCTGCATGCGCACGCGGTCGCCGAGGATGGCGCCGCCGGAGAACGGGCTCGTCGGGTCCACGGCGACGACGCCGACGGTGCGGCCCTCGGCGCGCAGCGCGGTGACGAGCTGGTCGACGAGGGTGCTCTTGCCGGCGCCGGGGCTGCCGGTGATCCCCAGGATCCAGGCCCGACCCGTGTGAGGGAACAAGGCGCGCAGCTCGTCGATCGCGGACGGGTCGCGATCGTCGATGAGCCGCATCAGGCGCGAGGCGGCGCGCACGTCCCTGCGGAGGATGGCATCGGCGAGCATGCAAGAAAGCTGGGGTCGTCCGCGCCCAACGACTCCCGGGACCCCGAAGGGGCTTGGCGGACCTACTCCTTCAGGATCTGCCGGGCGATGACCAGCCGCTGGACCTCGCTCGTCCCCTCGCCGATCTCGCAGAGCTTGGCGTCGCGCAGGTACCTCTCGACCGGGTAGTCCCGGGTGTAGCCGTAGCCGCCGTGGATCTGCACGGCCTTGATGCAGGCGCGCATGGCGATCTCCGAGGCGAAGAGCTTGGCCATCGAGGACTCCTGCGAGGCCTTCTTGCCGGTGTCCATCAGCCGGGCCGCCTGGTGGACCATCAGCCGGGCGGCGCTCGTCTCGGTGGCCATGTCGGCGAGCATGAAGCTGATGGCCTGGAACTGCGCGATGGCCTGGCCGAACGCCTTGCGGTCCCGGGAGTAGGCCGTGGACTCCTCGAGCGCGCCGCGCGCCAGCCCGACCGCCAGGGCGCCGATGGTGATGCGCCCGCCGTCGAGGATGGACAGCGCGTTGACGTAGCCCTGGTTCACCTCGCCCAGGCGCTGCGAGTCGTGCAGCTCGACGTTCTCGAGGACGAGCTCCGCGGTGTCGGACGAGCGCATGCCGAGCTTGCCGTGGATGGGGTTCTGGCTGAAGCCGGGCGTGCCCTTCTCGAGGATGAAGGCGGTGATGCCCTTCTGCTTCTTGGTGGAGTCGGTGGCGGCGAGCACGACCCAGACGCCGCCGACGCTGCCCTGGGTGATGAAGGTCTTGGTGCCGTTGAGGAGCCAGCGGTCGCCCTGCCTGACCGCGGTGGTCTGCAGCCCCGCCGCGTCGCTGCCGCTGCCGGGCTCGGTGAGCGCCCAGGCGCCGAGGATCTCCCCGGTGGCGAGCTTGGGCAGGTACTTGCGCCGCTGCTCGCCGTTGCCGAAGACGCGGATGTGGCTCGAGCCCAGGCCGTTGTGCGAGGCGACCGTCAGCGCCAGCGAGCCGTCGTAGCGGGCGATCTCCTCGACCGCGACCGCCAGCGCCAGCTTGTCCATCGCCGAGCCGCCGTACTCCTCGCCGACGAGCATGCCCATCACGCCCAGCGCGCCGAGCTCCTTGACCACCTCGGCCGGGAACCTCTCGTCGCGGTCCCAGTCCTTGGCGAACGGCTTGACCTTCTCTTCACAGAAGCCGCGCAAGGTCTTCTTGAGCGCCAGGTGACTTTCGGGAAGCTCGAAATCCATTGCCCCACCTTTTTGCCCATGGTTTCTGCGAGCGGGCTTTTATAGCGAACCGGTCCTCGCCGGAACACCGTTCCTTCGGGTCCGCCGACGCCTGCCCCTCGCCCAAGGGACCAACCCCTTGAAATCTGCGATAATTCCGCGAGTTCCCCCGGGTGTGGCGCAGGCCGCGCGCGCACCGGAAGAAGGCCTATGAAGCGCCTCCTCGTCGCCGTTTTCGCAGTCCTCATGTTCGCCGCCTGCGGCAGCAGCACGCCCCCAGGCCCGGCAGTGGTCGACAAGACCCCGCCGGAGATTCTGATGCTCACGGTCGACCCGCCGCGGGCCGGAGCGGGCGACGAGCTCACCATCCGCTTCGACGTGAGCGAAGCGACCCGCACCCTCGAGGTCCAGGTCGCGGGACACCCGGCGAGCTGCAGCGGCAACCTCGCGTTCCGCTGCACCTTCAAGGTCTACGGCGACGAGGGCGACGGGGAGCAGCCGATCCACGTGCGCGCCGTGGACCTCGCCGGGAACGTCGGCGAGGCGGACGGCTTCTTCACCGTCGACACGACCGCCCCGAAGGTCAGCTTCACCCGGGTCCCCGGCACCCTCACCAACCAGGCGAACGGCAGCATCGAGTTCTCGGCGGACGAGCCGGCGACCTTCACCTGTGAGGTGGACCAGGCCGGCGGCCAGCCCTGCACCTCTCCCCTGTCGTATTCGGGCCTGGCGGAGGGGCAACACCAGATCAAGGTGAGCGCCACCGACGACGTCGGCAACCAGGGGAGCGCTTCGGCTTCCTTCTGGGTCGACCTCACCCTGCCGGACACGATCATCGATCCCCAGCCGCCGGCGGTCACCTCGCTCACGGCGCTCCAGATCGCCTTCCGGGCGAGCGAGGAGTCGACCTTCGAGTGCCGGCTCGACCAGGGAGATTTCGCGGCCTGCACCAGCCCTGCGTCCGTGAGCCTGACCTCCGAAGGCCCGCACCGCTTCGAGGTCCGGGCGACCGACGTGGCGGGGAATGTCGAGTCCGAGCCCGCCTTCGCCGAGTTCGTCCATGACGTCACGCCGCCCACCACGACCATCGACGCCATCCCCGACGACGGCAAGCCGGATCGCGAGATCCGCTTCTCGGCCTCCGAGGCCGGCTGCCTGTTCCATTGCGCGGTCGGCTCCCAGGCCCCGGCGCCCTGCACCTCTCCGTGGACGGTCCACGCGCTCGTCGAGGGGACTCACCTGGTCATCGTCCAGGCGACCGACGCCGCCGGGAACCTCGAGGCGCGGCCGGCCTCCGCCAGCGTGGTGGTCGACCTGACGGGCCCGGTCGTCACCTTCGCCAGCACTCCGCCGGCGCTCTCGCTGGTCGGCACCGCGACCTTCGAGATGTCCGCCAGCGAGGCCGGGAGCACCTTCGAGTGCAGCCTCGACCTGCTGGGCTACAAGGCCTGCACCTCGCCCGCGACCTTCACCGTCGCCACCGGCGACCACTCGCTGCTGGTGCGCGGCACCGACAAGTACGGCAACCCCGGCAACCCCGTGAGCTTCGGCTGGAAGGTGGACCTCAACGCGCCGGTCGTGACCATCGACTCGCAACCCGCCACGTTCACCAAGGATCGCGGCGCTTCGGTGGGCTTCAGCGGGAACAAGGCGGGCATGAGCTTCACCTGCGCCCTCGACGGCGCCGCGCCGCCCGCGGCCTGCACCTCGCCGGTCACCTACTCGGGACTCGCGGACGGCAGCCACTCGGTCGCCATCGTCGGGACCGACGGCGGCGGGAACATCAGCGCACCCGCGACCGCGTCCTGGACCGTCGACAACGCCGCGCCGGCCACGTCGATCTCTTCCATCCCCGACACCGGAAAGCCGGACCGGTCGATCACCTTCAGCGCCAGCGAGACCGGATGCACCTTCGAGTGCGCGGTGGACGCCGCCGCTTTCGCTCCCTGCACCTCGCCCGCGGCGCTGAGCGGGCTCGCCGACGGCAGCCGCACCTTCAAGGTCCGCGCGACGGACCAGGCCGGCAACCGGGAGTCCCCCGAGGCCAGCGCGACCTTCGTGGTCGACACCAAGGGGCCCGCGGCGACCATCCTCACCGGCCCCACCGGCACCGTCTTCGTGGCCGGCGCGACCTTCACCTTCGAGTCCGACGAGGCCGCTTCGACGTTCGAGTGCCGCCTGGACGCCGACGCTTTCGCCGCCTGCACCACGCCGAAGGACCTCTCGGTCGCCACCGACGGGCCGCACGCCTTCGAGGTCCGCGCGACGGACCGGTACGGCAACCCCGGCGCGGCGGCGGCGAAGACCTGGACCGTCGACGCCTTCCCGCCGACCGTGACCCTCACCGCCAAGCCGGCCCAGCCCACCCGCCAGACCGACGCCAGCTTCTCCTTCACCTCCAACAAGGCCAACGCGACCTTCACCTGCGCGATCGACGGCGGCGCGGCGCTCTCCTGCACCAGCCCGAAGAGCTACTCCTCCCTCGCCGACGGGCCGCACCACTTCGAGGTGGTGGCCATCGACGCCGCGAGCCGCCCTAGCGCCCCGGCGAAGGCGGACTGGACCGTCGACACCCTGGCGCCGACCGCCACCCTCGGGCAGGCACCGCCCGCGCTCTCCAACCAGACCACCGTCCACTTCACCTTCGGCGCCAGCGAGACGGGGTCGACCTTCGAGTGCTCGCTCGACGGCGGCGCCTACGCTCCGTGCGGAACGCCGGACGACTTCTCGATCGGCGAAGGGGTCCACACGTTCGCCGTCCGCGCCGTCGACCCGGCGGGCAACACCGGCGCCGCCTCGAGCTACACGTTCGAGATCGACCTCACGCCGCCGAGCGCGCCGGCCATCGACCAGCCGGATCCCTCGCTGACCACCAACACCACGCCCACCTTCAGCTGGGGCGCCGCGGCGACCGCGGTCTCCTACTCCTTCGAGCTCTCCAGCACCGAGGACTTCGGGCAGGTGGCGCAGTCCAAATCCGCAACGACTCTCCTCTATTACGCGGCCACCGCCCTGCCCTCCGACCGCTACTACTTCCGGGCCAACGCGCGCGACGCCGCCGGGAACGATTCGGCCTGGTCCAAGACCGGCATCCTCGAGGTCCGCACCTGGGGCTTCTTCAACCCCAGGCCCCAGGGCGCGACGATGCTGCGCGTCTCCTGCCTCGACTCCCAGACCTGCTGGTTCGTGGGCGAGGCGGGCCTGGCCACCCGGACCCTCGACGGCGGCGCGACCTTCCGCCAGGCCTCGACCGGAGTCGCCGGCAGCCTCACCGGCCTGCACGTCTTCGACGCCGCCACCGCGGTCGCCTGCGGCTTCGGCGGGGCCGTCCTGCGGACCACCGACGGCGGCATCACCTGGTTCTCCATTCCCAGCGGCGTCACCGCCGACCTCTACACCGTCCGCTTCTCCGGCCCGGTGGGCTACGCCGCGGGCGACGGCGGCACCGTGATCCGCTCCGCCGACGGCGGCCTGACCTGGAAGAAGCTGGCGACGCCGACCACCGCCTCGCTGCGCGACCTGGCGATCCTGGATTCGAACGCCACCACCGTCGTCGCCGTCGGCGGCACCGGCGTCTCCATCCGCACCCAGGACGGCGGCAACGCCTGGGCCCCGGGCACCACCGGGACCACGGCGCTGCTGCGCTCGGTCTCGTTCGTCGACGCGCTCGACGGCTTCGCGGTGGGCGCCTATGCGTCCGCGGGCAAGAACATGCGCAAGACGGTCGACGGCGGGAAGACCTGGAGCGAGGTCGCCACCGGCATCACCAAGGACCTCTACGGGGTGCACTTCGTGGACGCGCTCAAGGGCTGGACGATGGGCGACTCCGACAACTCCATCGCCTCGCTGCGCTACACGACCGACGGCGGCACGACCTGGCTCGGCGACGGGCAGTACCCGCTGACCGTCCGCCCGCCGCTGCGAGCCATGGCGCTCGACCCGGCGACCGGAGCCGGGATGGCCGTCGGCGACGGCGGCAACGTGCTCAAGACGGCGGACACCTGGGCGACCTACTTCGCGGTGCCCGGAGTGACCGGCACGCTCAGCACCAAGACCGACGACCAGGAGATCCGGGTCGTGCGCTTCGTCTCCCCGACCGTGGGCTACCTCTTCGGCAACAGCGGCTTCGCGATGAAGACCACCGACGGCGGCGAGACGCTCACCGCCCTCTCCCCTTCGGTGATCGGGGTGCGCGACCTCCACGCCGCCTCGTTCCTCGACGCCAGCAACGGCTTCGTCGGCGGCGACACCACCTCGAGCTTCATCGCGCGCACGACCGACGGGAGCACCTTCGTCCGCCAGACCACGCCCAGCATCAACGTGCGGGGCCTGCACTACGTCTCGCCGACCTACTGCATCTTCGTGGGCACCTCGGGGAAGGTGGTGGAGTGGAAGAGCGGGGCCTTCGGGCTGGTGACGATCCCGGTGGCCACCTCGCTGCGCGCGGTGCGGATGGTCGACGAGAGCCGCGGCTTCATCGTCGGCGACGGCGGCGAGATCCTCGTCTCCAGCGGCGGCGCCTGGGTGTCGGAGAAGATCCCGGGCGTCACGAACAACCTCTGGGGCGTCTGGGCGGTCGACGCGACCACGGCCTTCGCGGTCGGCGACGGCGGCCGGCTCCTGAAGCGGACCAGCGCGGGCTGGGCCTCGCCGCCGAGCGGGACCACCGCCACGCTCAAGGACATCGCCTTCGCCGACCCCCTCAACGGCTGGATCGTGGGCGACGGGACCATCCTGGTGACCAGCGACGGCGGCACGACCTGGAAGAAGCAGGTCAGCCCCACGGGATCCACGCTGCAGTCGGTCTCCGCGGTCAGCGCGGACGTGGTCTTCGCGGTGGGCTCGGCGCGGGCGGCGATCCGGACGACGCTCGGCGGGCGGTAGGCGCCCTTACTCCCCGGTGTACTTGGGCGCGCGCTTCTCGGCGAACGCCGCCAGCCCCTCGAGCCGATCCTTGGTCCCGAGCGTCCGCTGGTACTCCTGCTGCTCCAGGGTCAGCCCTTCCTCCAGCGAGACGTCCAGGCCGCGGTCGATGGCGCGCTTGGCCGCGCCGAGCGCGATGGGCGCGTTCTTGGCGACCGCATGCGCCAGGAGCAGGGCCTCTTCGCGGATGGTGCGCCGCTCCGCCATGCGGTTGATGAGCCCCAGCGCGTAGGCCTCCTCCGACGAGACCTGCCGCCCGGTGAGCACCAGATCCTTCGCCCGCCCGGGACCGATGAGCCGCGCCAGCCGCTGCGTGCCGCCGCCGCCGGGGATGATGCCCAGCGAGACCTCGGTGAGCCCCAGCTTGGCGCCCGGGGCCGCCACGCGCAGGTCGCAGGCCAGGGCCAGCTCGGTCCCGCCGCCCAGCGCGAAGCCGTTGATGGCCGCGACGAACACCCGCTCGCTCTGCTCGATGGATCGCAGGCCGTTGCGCAGCTCGGCGAGGAAGGCGTGCACGTCGTCCTCGCTCATCGCGCGCCGTTCCTTGAGGTCGGCCCCGGCGCAGAACGCCCGCTCCCCGGCGCCGGTGACGACCACCACCGACAGCGACCGGTCCTCGGAGACGCGCTCGACGTTGGCGGCCAGCTCGCCGGCCATGACGCGGCTGATGGCGTTGCTGACCTCGGGCCGGTTGAGGGTCCAGATCTCCACGCGCTCGAGCCGCTCGATGAGGATCTCCGCCATGTGCTCTCTCGATCCTGGTCAGGGAGCCGCTGCCCCCAGCGCGGCCTTGAGGTACTTGCCCGGCAGCTCTCGCCCGACGAGCTTCTGCGCCAGCCTGCCCGCGGCCACCAGCTTCGGCAAGTCGACGCCCGTCTCCACGCCCATCCCCTGCAGCATGTAGACGAGGTCCTCGGTCGCGAGGTTGCCCGCGGCGCCCGGGGCATAGGGACAGCCGCCCAGGCCGCCCACCGCGGCGTCGAAGGTGGTCAGCCCCAGCTGCAGCCCGACGAGCACGTTGGCCAGCGCGGTTCCCCGCGTGTCGTGCATGTGCATCGCCAGCCGGTCCTTGGGGAGGCGCTTGGTCATCTCGCCGAGGATCGCCTCGGTCTGCCGCGGGGTGCCCACGCCGATGGTGTCGCCCAGCGAGATCTGCTCGCAGCCCAGCTCCAGCAGCCGGGTGGCGGCGCGCACCGAGCGCTCGACCGGCACCGGGCCCTCGTAGGGACAGCCCCAGACCGTGGAGACGTAGCCGCGGATCTTCATGCCCAGCCGCAGCGCCTCGGCGCAGACCTTCTCGTAGGAGAGGAGCGCCTCTTCCATCGTCTTGGCGATGTTCTTCCTGCCGTGGGTGTCCGAGCTGGACAGGAAGACCGCCACCGTCTCCATGCCGGCTTCGCGGGCGCGCTCCAGGCCGCGCTCGTTGGGCACCAGGGCGCTGAAGGTCAGCCCCGGCCGCCTCGGCAGCCCGCGCGCGACCGCGTCGGCGTCGGCGAGCTGGGGAATCCACTTCGGCGAGACGAAGCTCGTGGCCTCGATGTGCGTCAGCCCCGAGTCCGCCAGCGCGCCGATGAGCTCCAGCTTGGCCGAGGTCGGCAGCTGGGCGCGCTCGTTCTGCAGCCCGTCGCGGGGGCCCACCTCGTAGACGGTCACGCGCTGGGGCAGCAGGTCGAGCATGCGGTGGTCACGGGGCGCCGGGCGCGGGGCCCTCTCTGCCCGCAAGCATAGCCGCCGGCTCCAGCGACTGCCGCCCCAAGTGGGCCTCGAGCCAGTCCACCACCGCCGCGGTCGGCGTCCCCGGCCCGAAGATCTTCGCCACCCCCGCACGCGCGAGGACCGGCACGTCGGATTCGGGAATGATTCCGCCCCCGAAGACCAGCACGTCGCCGGCTCCGGCCGCGCGCAGCGCCTCGACCACCGCCGGGAAGAGCGTCAGGTGCGCCCCGCTCATCACCGACAGGCCGACCGCGTCGACCCCTTCCTGGACCGCCGCGCTGGCGATCATCTCCGGGGTCTGGTGCAGGCCGGTGTAGATGACCTCGAAGCCCGCGTCCCTCAGCGCCCGGGCGACGATCTTCGCGCCGCGGTCGTGCCCGTCCAGACCTGGCTTGGCCACCAGGATGCGTCCCCTGCGCCGCTCAGCCGCCATGGGTTCAAACCCGGACGCTCCACGCGATGAGGTCCCGGGCCTCCGCGCCGTAGGCGTCCCCCTGGACGCTGCCGTGCACCTGGACGATGCGCAGGCCGCAGGACTCGAACAACCGCGCGAGCTCCTCGGGGCGGTAGTACCGCAAGCGGTAGCGCCCGCGCAGGATCTGCCCGTCCGGAAGCTCGAGCAGGCGCGTCCCCTCGTCGACGCCCGCCAGGGGATCGAAGGTCGAGGTCTCACGGACGAGCGAGCCGTCGGGCAGCCGCTGCTCGAACGAGCACGTCGGCTGCTCGGCCAGCCGCGCCGGATTGACCGTCTGGAAGACCAGCCGGCCGCCGGGGGCCAGCACGCGCGCGACCTCGGATAGCGCCTGGCGGTTGCCCGCCTCGTCGAAGACGAAGAGCGTCGTGTACCAGCAGACCGCGGCGTCGAAGCAGGCGGTCCTGAACGGCAGGCTGCGCAGGTCCCCGGCGACGGCCTGGGCGAAGCAGCGCGCGGCCCGCAGCGCCGAGAGGTCGATGTCCACGCCGGCGAGCCGGGCGCCGGTGGAGGCGAGCTCCGACAGGTGCCGGCCCGAGCCGCAGCCCAGGTCGAGCAGGCGCGCGCCGGAGGAGAGGCCCAGCTGCTCGCGCAGGTAGCGCCCCTCGGCCTGCGTCACCTCCGGCGCCAGCAGCGGCTCGGTGGTGCGCCGGTACAGCTCTCCGAAGAAGGGCACGTCGCGCATGGGCGACGGGAGAGTATCAGGGCGGCGGCGCCGGGGAGGGAGGCGCCGGCGGGCGGTGCTCGGGCTCCGGCGGGGCCAGGAACTGCAGCAGGAGCGCCAGGTCCACCGGCTTGCGGAAGACGGCGTGCACCGGCGCCACCCGGCGCTGCTCCTCGTCCAGCTCCCAGCCGGTGACCAGGGCCAGCCGCGCGTCGGGGCGAATCTTCGCCAGCGACACCGCCAGCTCGGTGCCCGAGACGTCGGGCATCAGGAGGTCGACCAGCGCCACGTCGAACGGCCCCTCGCGCCACTTCTCCAGCGCCTGCTTTCCCGTCGAGGCCGTGTCGGTGTGGTGTCCCTCGGTGGCCAGCACCTCGGCCAGCATCGCCGCGTTGTCCTCGTCGTCGTCGATGACCAGGACGTGCCGGTGATAGGCCTCGGTCGGCGGGGGCTGCGGGGCGGCCTCGGCTTCCAAGTGCGCGGGCGAGAAGGTGAGCACGAACTCGGCGCCGCCGGTCTCCAGCGAGCGCGTCTCCAGCCCGCCGCCCCAGCGGCTGAGCATGTCCCGCGCCGTCATCGCCGCCAGCGCGAGCGCCGCCGGGCCGGTCGTCTCCGCCGTCGGCGGGGTCAGCCACTCCTCCGGGCGCGCCGGCATGCCCACGTCCGCGCGGAACGCGATCCGGCACACGATGTGGCCCTGCTCCTCGGCGGCGACCAGGTCGATCTGCCCGCCGGCCGCCAGCTGGTCGCGCACGTAGAGCAAGAGCGAGACCAGGATCTCGCGCAGCTCCGAGGGGTTGCCGCGGACCTTGGGCGGGTGCTCGGTCTTGACCGAAACGCGGACCGCGCCCTCCCCCGCTCGCCGCGCCTCGGGCCGCACCAGGGCGATGGCGTCCTTGACCACCGAGTCCAGGCTCACCGCCTCCACCGGCCCCGCGCTGCGCTGGGCGGAGAACTGCTGCAGCCAGGCGACGAGCTTGGCGATGTCCTCGACCGACCGCTCCAGCTCCAGGATCTGCTCGGGACCCGGGCTCTCGCGCAGCAGCCGCAGCCGCAGGTGCATGGCGTTGAGCTGGTTGTTGAGGGCGTGGGCCATGCCGGAGGCGAGCTCTCCCATCGCCTGGGCGCGCGAGCGGTGGAGCAGCCGGGTGTGCAGCTCGCTCAGCTCGCGCTCGGCCTGCTTGAGCTCCTGGGTCCGGCGCGCCTCCACCGTGCGGTCGCGCGCGGTGATGATGGCCCCGCGCAGCCGGGCCTTCTCGCCGCCCTCCTCGAAGATGGGCAGCGCGCCCAGCTCGAGGACCTTGGCGTGCCCGTCGACGTGCACCTCCATCAGCATCGGCCCCGAGGGCTGGGCGGTCTGCAGGGTCTTGGCGCCGGGCAGGTCGGAGGGGGAGATGGGCTCGCCCTCCAGCGTCTGGGCGCGCAGCTCGGCGAGCATCTTCTCCATCGCCGGGTCGACGAGCGAGCGCCCGAGGACCGAGTGCACCCGCCCGCCGAGGAGCTGGAAGGCCGGCCGGGTGGCGAAGGAGAGCGTGCCGTCCGCCTCGACGAGCAGCAGGCCCTCGTCCAGGTTCTCGAGCAGCATGTGGATGAGCGCCGACTCGCGGAACTGGACCTGCTCGCCGCGCACCCGGCGCACGTAGTCGGAGACCACGGCGGCGCTGCCCTCGGCGATGCACTCGGAGAGGAGCTTGGCGACCTCGTGGCTCATGGTCCCGGCGCGCCGGCCCCACTCCTCGAGGACGGCCCGGTGCAGGGAGTGGAGCTCGCGCACCAGGTCGCCGACGTCCTTGCGGGCGTCGAGCTGGGCCCCGCCCTGGTGGCGGATCTCCTCGGCCCACAGCCGCGGCGCGTCGTCCCCGCGCTCGAGCAGCAGCGAGCCCAGCGAGCCGGCGAACGAGGCGATGGTCCGCGCCCGCTCGGTGCGGGGCAGCTCGGCCTGCAGCGACCACTTGAGGTCGCGCACGGCCCGCTTGACGATCGACGCCTCGTGCTCCGTCAGGAAGCTGCCCAGGAGCGCCGAGGCTTGCAGGCCGGCCACGCGGTTTTCCTCCACGAATGACTTTGGCCACGGCGCCCTGGGCGGGCACGGCGGACCGGCGCGTGCGCAGGTTCAAGCCTGCGATGCCAGTGCCCGCCAAGCCAGACGATGCCCCGAGCGTCGCGTCGCTGGTGCACCTCTACCGGGGCGAGGTCGCGCGCGGCGACTCCTGGCGGGCTCGGCTGGACAACACCACCAACTGGGCCCTGACGACCGCGGCCGCGGTGGTCTCCTTCGGGCTCGGCAGCGCGAACGCCTCCCATGCCGTCTTCCTGGCGGGCATCTACCTGGTGCTCAACTTCCTGCTCATCGAGGCGGGCCGGTACCGCAAGTGGGACGTGTACCTGCGGCGGGTGCGCCTGCTGGAGACGGGCCTGTTCGTGCCGCTGCTGCGCGACGAGCCGCCCGACCCCCTGAGCCTGCGCGAGCTGGGCCAGATGCTCGAGGCGCCGCGGTTGGAGGTGCGGTTCTGGGTGGCGCTGGCGCAGCGCATCCGCCGGGCGTACGGCGCGGTGCTCGGCGTGCTGCTCATCGCCTGGCTGGTGAAGCTCACGGTGCACCACGAGGAGCTGCGCAGCGCCGCGGACTTCGTGGCCCGGGCGCACGTCGGCTTCGTCCCGGGCGGCGCCGTGCTCTCGCTGGTGGCGGCGCTCTACCTCTTTCTGGGGTTCGTCACCGCCCTGAGCTTCTGGACCCGGCCGCCGGCGACCGAGCTGCGCCCGAGGCGCAGGCGGAGGAGCCTGCGCGAGGCCTTCGAGGGCGCGGCGACGCAGCTCTCGCGCCCGCTGTCGCCGTAGTAGGAGCGCGCAAGTCCGCGATTTCAAGGGGGCATCCAGCCAGGGAGGCCCGCGCCCTGACTCCCCAATCGTGCGCTCCGTCACATCCCAGGCGGGTTCACTTGGCGTTCAATGGCAACCAATTTCGCGGGGCGGGGATCAGGGGCGGCCGGTTCCACACCGGCCGCCCCCTTTGTCTGACTCACTCGCCCGGGTCGCCGGAGAGCAGCAGCGCCGCGGACTCCTCGTCCAGCGGCTCGTCGAAGTCGACCGTCAGCAGGCAGCGCCACGGCCCGCTCACGTTGAAGGGCTCGGCACGCACCACCCTGCCCTCGGCGCGCACCTTGGAGTGGGTCCCCGCGACGAGCATCCAGAGCACCACCACCTCGCCGGGCTGGAAGCGCCCCATCGAGAGCAGCCGTGCTCCCGAGGCGCCGAGCTCCTTGGTGACGGCGAGGCGGCTCCGGGTCGGGGTGTCGAGTTGGGCCGCGAGGACCACCTCGCGCCGCTCGGCCAACCCCTCCGTTGGGGCCACTGGATCCATTGCGTTCTCCCCCTCGCGTGGTTCGGTCACGGAGCACGAAGGTTGGAGCGGAGAAGGCGGGCGCAAAGGCCCCGGCGCAGGGGTGGCCCAAGAGCGGACGGCCCTCAGAAACGAGGGGGCCCGAGTGGCCGGTTGTCGCGGCGAGGCGGTTGGGCCAGGGGCGGGCCCGACGCGGGGCGGGCCTCCCGGCCCAACATCACTTGGTACGCCGACCGCTCAGGCGCCGTTCGCGTCGGGCTTGCC
>DASXVQ010000185.1:0-32242 GCA_036504155.1 Myxococcales bacterium | reverse complement strand
CACTCGCTACTACGACAGGCAGGGCCTGCCGAGGCTATCTTGTTGAACCTCAACCAACCGAACCGCCGGATGCGGACCCGCACGTCCGGTGGTGTGGCAGGGGACTGACGGGGACGAACCCCGTCAGCCCCTATGCCGATCAGGTCTCGAGGTGCTAGCTGCTAGGCGCGAGGTTGCCGAGCCGCGGGGCGGGTCGGAGTCAGGGCGAAGTCCTTGAGCGCCAAGCTGAGGAAGGTCGTGTTCCTGCGGCGAACCAGCGCGCCGAGGCAGGAGAAGGCGACCGACGGCCCGAACTCCACCCAGATGGTGCGGAGGTTCATGAGCACATCCCTGCTGGTGACGACTCCGCGCATGGCCCACGTTCCCTTCGCCGACATGACCTCAACGTCCGCCGGCCGACTGTGCATTCCGAGGGCCAATGTAGTGAGCACGACACGGAAGGGCTGCTCCAAACCGGAATCGCGAGGCGGACAGGGCGGTTGGGACGCGGGCGCCGAGGCCCTCGTGCCAGCAGGGGACGAGAGGCCCGTTTCACACCTGAAGGATTGGGCCCCGTCTGCCGCCAACCTTGAAATGGGGCGGGCTCAGAGGCGCTGGTACACGAACAGGCTCGCCGACGGCGCGTAGACCCTGGACCAGGTCTCGCCGCGCCAGCTGAGCTGGTCGCCGCCGACGGTCAGGCCGTCCTTGGTCTCGAAGACGCCGCCCTTGGCCGCGAAGAGCCAGCGGGGCTTGGGCTGCTCGCGGAGCTGCTTCTCGAAGTTCTCCCACCGGCGCCGCGCCAGGCGGGGCTCGGGCAGGCCGGTGAAGAAGGCCACGTTGATGTCCACGTACTGCGGCGCCTCGTCGACGGCCACCGTCTCGCCAGCCTGGACCTTCTGCTTGAGGAACCTGGCCGCATCCATCTGGTCGGTGGGGATGGTCGACAGCGGGCTGATGGGCCGCAGGGTGTCGGCGACCGGGCCCGCCTTCCAGGCCGTGGCGACCCCCAGGTAGATCGGCGTGGCCAGCGCGAGCGCGGCGGTCGCGCCGACGAGCGCCTTCTTGCCCCACGCCGGGAGCTTGCCGGCGACCGCCGCGAAGCCGTCGTCGACGTAGAAGAGGGCGAGCGCCACCTGGGCCATGAAGAAGCGGGCGAGCGGGGAGAAGTTGAGCAGCACCGCGCCGCGGAAGGTGTAGTAGGCGACCGGGAAGAGGGCGATCAGCGCCAGCGCCCGGTGCTCCTTCTTGACGAAGGCGCGCACGATGCCGACCAGGGCCAGCAGGCCGACCAGCAGCGAGGTGGTGGCGATGAGCGTCCCGGGCCAGAAGAAGAGGGAGAACGCGCGCTGGCCCGACGAGCCCAGCCAGGCGATGCCGTCGTTGACCCAGCGGGCGTGGAACTCGTCGATGTAGTGGATGGTGTAGAGGGCGTCGCCGCTGGCCTTCTCGCTCATCTGCATCCACCACAGCGGGAAGGCGACGGCCAGGGCGCCGAAGAGCACCCCGCGGGTGGCCGAGGCGATCCGGTCCTTGCCGCTGACGGCGATGGCGAGCGCGAACAGCGGCGGGTACATCCAGCCGTCGTAGCGCAGGGCGCAGACGAGGTTGGTGAAGAGCGCGGCGGCGGCCAGGGGTTGGAAGCGCTGCTCGTCGATGCCCCGGAAGAGGTAGTCGAGGGCGAAGAAGAAGAGGGTGAGGAAGACCGCCTCGCTCGCCGCGGTGGTGGAGGCCTGGATGTGCAGGCTCCAGACCGACATGGCCAGGCCGGCGACGATCGCCGCGCGCCTCGAGAAGAGCCGCCGGCCCAGCCGGTACACGGGCAGGACCAGCAGCAGGCCCATCAGCAGCGAGGCCAGGCGCGTGGCGTGCTCGCGCGAGGGCCAGGCCTTCATCAGGAGGCCCATGTAATAGAAGTGCAGCGGGCCGAACTGGTACACGCCGTCCTGGAAGGACGTGTAGAGCTTCGGCTCGTTGGCCCAGCGCTCCGCCAGCTCGCTGCGCACCACGCTGTCGCCGTACAGGTTCTCGGCGAACGGGAAGAGCGGGACGCGGGCCACCGCAAAGGCGGCCAGCAGGAGGCCGAGGACGATCCAGTCCTTGCGGTCGAGTGCCTGGCGCACCTGAGTTGGGAGCCGCGGGCCTCCGTGCCCGTCGGGCGCTGCGGTGGGGGATTCCGTGACGGGTGCCGGCTCTGGCGCAGGCTGCGGCTGGGCTTCGGGCGCGCTCATGGGCGCGAGAGGATAGCGGCCGGACCTTCGAATGCAAGGCGGCTTTTGCAGGCGGCTCTTGCAGGCACGCTGGGGCGAAAGCTGATAGCAATTCGCCCCACACCCGATGCCCGCCGCCCTCGAAGCCCACGACCTCACCAAGGAGTACCGCCTGCAGCGGGCCCTCCGGGACCTGGTGCGGCTGCGCTTCGCGGCGAAGAAGAAGCCTGCGCTCACCGGGCTGTCGCTGACCCTGAACGCCGGGGAGCGGCTGGCGCTGGTCGGGCCGAACGGCGCCGGCAAGACCACGCTGGCGCGAATCGCCTGCGGGGTCGTCCTCCCCGATTCCGGCACGGCGCTGGTCGCCGGCGAGCCGACCGACCGCGGCCACCGCTGGCGCGCCCACGTCGGGTTCGCGCGGCCGGACGATCCGGCGCTGCATCCGAGGCTCAACCCCTTGGAGTGCCTGCGCTTTCACGCGGCGCTCTACGGGCGGACGCTCGACCGTGCCCAGCTGATGAAGGCACTCGAGCGCGTGGATGCCGTCAGCCTCGCCGCGCAGCGGGTGCAGACGCTCTCGGGAGGAGAGAAGGCGAAGGTCTCGCTGGCCAAGGCGCTCCTGCACGAGCCCAAGCTCTTGATCCTGGACGAGATCTCGCGCGTGCTCGACCCGGGGGCGGCGGCTCGCACTCGCGCGCTCCTCATCGAGTACGCCAAGGCGGGCGGGGCCGTCCTCCTCATCACCCACGACCTGGTCGAGGCGGCCCTCTGTGATCGCGTGGCGGTCGTCGAGGCAGGCAAGGTCCTGGCCGACGGCTCGTGGAGCCAGGTCGAGGCGAAGGCGAAGGAGGTCTTCAAGCTGTGAGGCGCGTGGGCCAGCTCGTCGCAGCCTTCCTGCGGCGCGACCTGCTCGTGGACGCCTCCTACCGGGGGAACTTCCTCTTCACGTTCGCCGGCGCGCTCTTCTCGCTCTGGAGCCTGTACTTCCTGGGCGAGGCCTTCGGCAACGCCTCGCCGATGATCAAGGCGGCCGGCGGGGACTACTTCCGCTTCGCGCTGGTCGGGGTGTCCGTCGCAGTGCCGCTGCGCGCGGGCATGGCCGGGGTGACCCGCCGCGTCCGCGAGCTCCAGCTGATGGGAGGGCTGGAGACGCTGGCCTCGGCGCCCGTGCCGCCGTTCGGCTCGGTGCTGCTGCTCGCGCTCTACCCGCTGATGGTGTCCCTGTTCCAGGGGCTCGTCATGCTGACCCTGGGCATCCTGGTCTTCGGGGCCAGCTTCCCCGGCGCCTCGATCTCCGGGGCCGCCGCGGGGCTCGCCCTCGGGGTCGCCGCCTACATGGCGTTCGGGATCCTCTCGGCCTCCTTGGTCATCCTGCTCAAGCGGGGAGACCCGGTGGCCTGGGCCGTCGATGCCCTGACCTTCCTGGTGTCGGGCATCTTCTACCCGGTCGAGGTGCTGCCGAAGATCCTGCACCCCGTCGCCTCGCTCGTCCCCGCGACGCATGCCTTGCGGGCGATGCGCGGGGCGCTGCTGCACGGAGCGGGCATCGAACAGCTCGGCCCGGAACTCGGGGCCCTGGCGGCCTTTGCGGCGGTCCTCATGCCCGCTTCGGCCGTCGTGCTTCGCCTATGCCTGCGGCGGGCGGCCAAGGAAGGCTCGCTCGGCCAGGCGTAGAGGCGTTGCTGGCGGTGGAGCGGGTGCCCAGATTCCGGTCTCCTCCCATCGGCAAAAGGGGGGCGCGGTGGCGGCAGCGGCGCGGCTTCCTGGCCCGACTGGGAGGGGCAGGAAGGTTGCCCTTCCAGAAGACGGACCCCTATAATTCATTGAGTCGATTCGCCTACCTGCACGATGTAGGGCGATTCGCCTCCCACCGCATGGATGCAGCGGCGGCGCTCCTGGTCGTAAGGGTCGAGGGCGGCGGCGCACCCCTGTTCGAAGGGGAGGCAAGCGGAAGGGGTCGGGGCTTTTGGAAATTTGCTGGCGACCGCCTAGGTTGGCCGTCCAGGCACGATTTTCGGGTCGGGGAAGCCCCCCACCCCGCGAAGCTTCTGAAGCAGTGACGGCGTCTAATCCTTGAGTACAGCCCGAGGGAGAGGAACACCGATGCGTGAAAAGACCGGAGACTCGCTGGTCGCCAAGATCGCCGCGTTGCAGAACGTTTCCCAGTTCCAGGAGCAAAACTGGGAAGGCAGCTTCGAGGAGTACCTGCAGATCGTCCGCGAGAACCCCAGGGTCACCCGCACCGCCTTCCAGCGCGTGTACGACATGATCCTGTCGCACGGCAAGACCGAGTACATCGACAACAAGAAGCGCCTGGTCCGCTACCACTTCTTCTCGGACGAGAAGTTCGGCGGCAAGGACGCCATCTACGGCCTGGACGTGCCGCTGATGAAGCTGGTCAACGTCTTCAAGAGCGCCGCGCAGGGCTACGGCACCGAGCGCCGCGTGCTCCTGCTGCACGGCCCGGTCGGCTCGTCCAAGTCCACCATCGCCCGCCTGATGAAGAAGGGCCTGGAGGAGTACAGCAAGACCCCCGAGGGCGCGCTCTACACCTTCAGCTGGGTGGTGCCGAAGAAGGGTGGCGAGACGACCGAGCTGATGCCCTGCCCGATGCACGAGGAGCCCATCAACCTCATCCCCATCGAGTGGCGCGAGAAGGTCATCAGGGACCTGACTCCCACCGGCTCGCCCTATGAGGTTCCGATGGGCGGCGAGTTGTGCCCCGCCTGCCGCTACGTGATGCGCGAGCGGATGCAGGAGTTCAAGGGCGACGTCGCCAAGGTCCTGGAGCACGTGCGCGTGCGCCGGCTGATCCTCGCCGAGAAGGACCGGGTGGGCATCGGCACCTTCCAGCCCAAGGACGAGAAGAACCAGGACTCCACCGAGCTGACCGGCGACATCAACTACCGCAAGATCGCCGAGTACGGCTCGGACTCGGACCCGCGCGCCTTCAACTTCGACGGCGAGTTCAACATCGCCAACCGCGGCATCATCGAGTTCGTCGAGGTCCTCAAGCTCGACGTGGCCTTCCTCTACGACCTCTTGGGCGCCTCGCAGGAGCACAAAATCAAGCCCAAGAAGTTCCCGCAGACCGACATCGACGAGGTCATCCTCGGCCACACCAACGAGCCCGAGTACAAGAAGCTGCAGAACAACGAGTTCATGGAGGCCCTGCGAGACCGCACGGTCAAGATCGACATCCCCTACATCACCAAGCTGACCGAGGAGGTGAAGATCTACGAGAAGGACTTCAACTCCCGGCGCATCAAGGGCAAGCACATCGCCCCGCACACCCTGGAGATGGCGGCGATGTGGGCGGTGCTCACGCGGCTCGAGGAGCCCAAGAAGCACAACCTGACCGTCCTGCAGAAGCTCAAGCTCTACAACGGCAAGACGCTGCCCAACTTCACCGAGGACAACATCAAGGAGCTGCGCAAGGAGGCGCTGCGCGAGGGCATGGAGGGCATCAGCCCCCGCTACGTGCAGGACAAGATCTCCAACGCGCTGGTGTCCGACAAGGGCGAGGGCTGCGTCAACCCGTTCATGGTCCTCAACGAGCTCGAGGCGGGCCTGAAGACGCACTCGCTCATCTCCAGCGAGGAGGTCCGCAAGCAGTACCGCGAGCTCCTGACGGTGGTGAAGGCCGAGTACGAGGACATCGTCAAGAACGAGGTCCAGCGGGCCATCAGCGCCGACGAGGACGCCATCGCCAAGCTGTGCGGCAACTACATCGACAACATCAAGGCCTACACGCAGAAGGAGAAGGTCCGCAACAAGTACACCGGCCAGTACGAGGAGCCCGACGAGCGGCTGATGAGGGCGATCGAGGAGAAGATCGACATCCCCGACAGCCGCAAGGACGACTTCCGCCGCGAGATCATGAACTACATCGGCGCGCTGGCGGTGGAGGGCAAGACCTTCAACTACCGGACGAACGAGCGGCTCCACAAGGCCCTCGAGCTCAAGCTCTTCGAGGACCAGAAGGACTCCATCAAGCTGAAGAACCTGGTCAGCTCGGTCGTCGACAAGGACACGCAGGAGAAGATCGACGTGGTCAAGGACCGGATGACCAAGAACTACGGCTACTGCGAGATCTGCTCCACTGACGTCCTCAACTTCGTCGCGAGCATCTTCGCCCGCGGCGACGCCAAGGACTGAACCGCCTCGACGCGCGCCAAGCCGCCGGCCCGACCCCGGGCCGGCGTCCGCGGCGCGCCCGAGGCCAGCGACCGGAGGCGCTCGCTCCCATGGCCCGACCGCTCCACCGCCCGTCGATGCTCGCGCTGTGCGGCGTGTTGGCCGCCGGCGCCTTCACGTCCCTGCCGTCCGGCGCCCGCGCTGCCGGCAAGACGGTGGAGTTCGCCACCGACGCCTGCGCCAAGTTCCCCTGCCGGGAGCTGGCGCAGGACGAGACCGCCAAGCTCGGCCGCGTCCTGTCCAAGCTGATGAGCCTCCTGCCCACGCCCGACGCGGAGCGGTACGAGCAGCGAGGCCTGCGCGCCTCCAACAGCATCGGCTGGACCATGGTCAGCGACGAGACCTGGCAGGCCACCAACTTCCCGGCCAACGTCGTCGACAACATGGCGCTGGGCTTCGGCAAGGAGGGCGCCTTCCCGCGCTCGTTCGCGCTGACCTACTCGTACTCGTTCAAGAACGAGGGCGACCGCGGCAAGCTGAGCGCCGAGCACGTCCTCGAGAACGAGGACATCGAGTACTTCGACATCCGCATCGAGGTCTCGGCCTGGCCGTGCCCCGCGCCGCTCGAGGCGGGGATGGTCGCCGGCGGCGGGTACTTCATCAAGGCGCTCCGGGGCAAGGAGAAGGGCACCTCGAAGATCGCGGTCATCGTCGGCGGCTCGGCGGCCACGAAGGGCACGCCGTCCGGCCAGCCGGGCGACGGCCTGGCGCCCATCAAGGCGGTGAAGATCACGCTGCAGGGGCCGACCGACGACATCAAGGCGCTGGCGCGCAAGATCGACCGCGCCGCGCTCAAGGCGATGGTGGGCCCCGTCGACAAGGTGATCGGCCTCAAGTGACCCGAGAACTCGCGCACCAGGTGGACCGAGGCAGCCGATGGCATTGAAGATCAAGCAGGACCACAACCGCTTCAAGCAGATCGTGCGCGGGCGCATCAAGGGGAACCTGCGCAAGTACCTGCAGAAGGGGGAGATGATCGGCAAGAAGGGGAAGGACCTCATCACCATCCCCCTGCCGACCATCGACATTCCGCACTTCCGCTTCGGCCACAAGCAGCAGGGCGGGGTGGGCCAGGGCGAGGGCGAGGTGGGCCAGACGCTGGCGCCAGGCAACGTGCAGCCGGGGCCCGGGCAGGCCGGCGAGGGCGAGGGCGAGCACCAGCTCGAGGTGGACGTCTCGCTCGAGGAGCTGGCGGAGATCCTGGGCGAGGAGCTGGCGCTGCCGCGCATCGAGCCCAAGGGCAAGGAGAAGATCTTCACCCAGCGGCTGCGCTACACCGGCATCAACACCACCGGCCCCGAGTCGCTGCGCCACTTCCGCCGCACCTTCAAGGCGGCGCTCAAGCGGCAGATCGCCAGTGGCACCTACAACCCGAAGATGCCGATCATCATCCCCACGCGTGCGGACAAGCGCTACCGCACCTGGAAGATCGAGAACCTGCCGCAGTCCAACGCGGTCATCATCTACATGATGGACGTCTCGGGCTCGATGGGCGACGAGCAGAAGGAGATCGTCCGGGCCGAGAGCTTCTGGATCGATACCTGGCTGCGCACCCAGTACAAGGGCATCGAGGTCCGCTACATCATCCACGACGCCGTGGCGCGCGAGGTGGACCGCGAGACCTTCTTCCACACCCGCGAGTCGGGCGGCACGATGATCTCGTCCGCCTACAAGCTGTGCCGGGACGTCATCAAGGCCGACTACCCGCCCTCGTCCTGGAACATCTACCCGTTCCACTTCTCCGACGGCGACAACTGGTCCGCGGACGACACGCGGCTGTGCGTCGAGATCCTCAAGGACGAGGTGCTGCCGGCGTCCAACCTGTTCTGCTACGGGCAGGTCGAGAGCCCGTACGGCTCCGGGCAGTTCATCAAGGACTTGAAGGAGTCCTTCGGGGACGCCGACAACGTGGCGCTCTCGGAGATCGCCGACAAGGACGCCATCTACCAGTCGATCAAAGAGTTCCTGGGCAGAGGCAAGTAGCCCCACGAGGAACCACACCGTGTCCCTGACTGCACGCCTCTATGACTTGAAGCAGGAGATCGAAGGGTACGCCCGCGGTTACGGGCTGGACTTCTTCGAGACCATCTTCGAGGTCCTCAGCTACGACGAGATCAACATGGTCGCCGCCTACGGCGGCTTCCCGAACCGCTACCCGCACTGGAAGTTCGGGATGGAGTACGAGCAGCTGGCCAAGGGGTACGAGTACGGCCTCTCGAAGATCTACGAGATGGTCATCAACAACGACCCTTGCTACGCCTACCTGCTCGAGTCGAACGCCGAGGTCGACCAGAAGATCGTCATGGCCCACGTCTACGGGCACTGCGACTTCTTCAAGAACAACTTCTCGTTCAACAACACCAACCGGAAGATGATGGACGAGATGGCGAACCACGCGACGCGCGTGCGCCGCTGGATCGACCGGCTCGGCATCGACCAGATCGAGGACTTCATCGATCGGGCGCTCTCGCTCGAGAACCTCATCGACTACCACTCCAACTACATGGCGCGCCGGCCCACCAAGGACGCCGCCCAGCTGGAGCAGGAGCAGCAGGAGCAGCCCCAGGTCACCGGCTTCAAGGTGAACCGCGAGTACATGCGCGGCTTCGTCAACCCGAAGGAGTACCTGGACAAGGAGCGCAAGAAGCTCGAGGACGAGAAGGCCAAGGCCAAGCGCTTCCCCGAGCGTCCCGAGCGCGACGTGCTGCTCTTCCTGCTCGAGAACGCCCCGCTGGAGCGCTGGGAGTTCGACCTGCTCTCGATGGTGCGCGAGGAGTCCTACTACTTCGCGCCCCAGGGCCAGACCAAGATCATGAACGAGGGCTGGGCCAGCTACTGGCACTCCACGATCATGACCCAGAAGGCGCTGAAGGACTCCGAGGTCATCGACTTCGCCGACCACCACTCCGGGACCATGGGGACCCGCCCGGGGTCCATCAACCCCTACAAGCTGGGCATCGAGATGTACCGGCACATCGAGGACCGCTGGAACAAGGGGCGCTTCGGCAAGGAGTACGACGACTGCGACGACCTGCGCGAGCGGCAGGCGTGGGACAAGAAGCTGGGCTTGGGCCGCCAGAAGATCTTCGAGGTGCGTCGGCACTACAACGACGTCACCTTCATCGACGAGTTCCTCTCCATGGACTTCGCCATCGAGCAGAAGCTGTTCGTCTACGGCTTCAACGAGAAGCGGAACGCCTGGGAGATCATGAGCCGCGACTTCAAGGCCATCAAAGAGAAGCTCCTGCACCAGCTCACCAACTTCGGCCAGCCGATCATCGAGGTGGTGGACGGCAACTTCGAGAACCGCGCCGAGCTGTTGCTCGCGCACCGGCACGACGGCACGGATCTCAAGATGGACTACGCCCGCGACACGCTGCGCAACCTGTCCTCGATGTGGAAGCGTCCCGCCAACCTCATCACCAAGATGGACGGCAAGGGCGTGCTGATGCGCTTCGACGGCAAGGACCACAGCGAGAAGCGCGTCGATCTCTGAGTCGGTCCTCCGGGGCGTCCAAACGCCAAGGTCGCCAAGGGGCCAAGGTCGCCAAGGACTTCCTGTTCCTACGTGCGAACGACGCGCTCGATGCCGCGCTTGAGCACCTGCGTGTTGAAGTTGATGAGGAGTCCCAGCTGGAGGCCGAGCGCCTTCAGGTAGGCGGCCACTTGCGCGCGGTGGACCTCGACGACGGTCTCGACGGACTTGAGCTCTACGACCAGCATGCCGGCAACGAGGAAATCGAGCTGACCGTTGCCAACCGGCACCCCCCGGTAGCTTACCGAGAAGGGCTTCTCGCGTTCAAAGGGCACCGCGAGCGCTCGTAGCTCGAGAGCGAGCGCGCGTTGGTAGACGACCTCCGGGTAGCCGGGCCCGAGCTCCCGGTGGACCGCGATGGCGGCTCCGATCACGGTACGAGCCAGGGCGTCCGCCCGCGGGTCTGGTTCCTTGCGCGGGGCCGCAAGCCCGGCTGTTGGACGGCCATACCGAGCGGGCTCCTCGCTCGCGGTCTGACTTCGCGGCGGATACGGACGAGGCGTAGCGCCAACAAGAAATCCCTTGGCGACCTTGGCCCCTTGGCGACCTTGGCGTTTCACACGTTTCACACGCATCAAGACGACTCGCCCCCAGCGCGCTGCGGCACGCACCACAGCACACGGTCGCCCCACTTCACGACGAGGTCATCAAAGTCCTCGAGCGTGCGTGAGCGGTCGGTGTCGGCGGACTCCTCGCCGTCGAAGGTCACCAGCAGCTCCGCGTCGCCCAAGCCCGCGGCCTCCTTCACCAGCGCCCGCAGGCCGTCGGCGCTGGCCTGGCGCAGCGAGCACTCCTCGTCGGGGGCATCGCCCTGGTCCGGGATGAAGCCGCAGCCGCAACCCTCGTGCGAGGCCACGAAGTAGAGGTGGGGGAGCTTCAGGTGCTTGTGCAGCCGCTCGGCAGTCTCCGCCGCCGCGGGCTCCACGATCAGGGGCGAGCGCTCCGCCTGGGCAAGCGGCTGAGAGGTCGCCAGATAGACGGCCATGCACATGTCAACCCAACACCTACCGCACTCCCCGGGGTGAACTGAAGTCGCCTCTTCGCGGTCAAGTTTTTGACCGACCCCAGATCCCCGGTTACCCTGGTCTGGTGATTGGCAACAAGTCTGTAGCTCTGCTGGCTTTGGTCCTCGCGCTCGTCGCCTGCGAGGAGCCGCGCACCGCCCAGCCGCCGGCCCCGGTCGCCACCGCCCCGGCGCCGGTCGCCAAGCCCGAGCCGCCGCCCCCGCCACCTCCTCCGCCTCCGGAGGTCTTCGACATCAAGGTCGTCCGGGTCGCCAAGAACAAGACCCTGGGCAGCACGCTGCTGGACACCGGCCTGTCCGGCGACGAGCTCAAGGCCTCCCTGGCGGCGCTCAAGGACGTCTACAACTTCAAGAAGTCCAGGGTCGGTGACCAGATCCGCATCTCCCGCAAGGAAGGCGCTCTGCAGTCGCTGGAGATCCGCTCCGGCGCGATGGACGAGTGGCTGGTCCAGCGCGGCGCCGATGGGCTGGTGGCCTCGAAGCGCAAGTTCGACGTCGAGACGCGCCGGGTCAGCGTGGACCTCGCGGTGCGCAGCTCGCTCTGGGAGGCTATGAGCGAGGTCGGGGAGGACCCGGAGCTGGCCGTGGACATCGCCGACGTGCTCGCCTGGGACCTCGACTTCTACCGCGACGTCCGCAAGGGCGACCGCATCCGCGTGGTGGTCGACAAGGTGACCTGCCACGGCAAGCTCTTGAAATACGGCGAGATCTACGGCGTCCGCTACGAGGGCGCCTCGGTGGGCAGCAAGCGGCTGATGCGCTACACGGCGTTGAACGGCGAGACCAGCTTCTACGACGAGAAGGGCACGAGCGCGAAGAAGCCGTTCCTGAAGACCCCGCTCAAGTTCGTGCACATCACCTCGCAGTACGGCGGCCGGCGCAACCCGTTGTCGGGCTACCACCAGCAGCACGCAGGCGTCGACTTCTCGGCGGAGATCGGCACCCCGGTCTGGGCGGTGGGCGACGGCGTGGTCACGCGAATCGGCGTCAACGACCCCGGCGCCGGCAACTATGTCTTCCTGCGCCACAGCAACGGCTACGAAACCGGGTACCTGCACCTGTCGCGCTTCGCGGACGGGCTCAAGGTGGGCAACCGGGTCTCGCAGAAGCAGGTCATCGCCTTCACGGGCAACACCGGGATGTCGACCGGCCCGCACCTGCACTATGCGGTCAAGCGCGGGGGGTACTTCATGAACCCGTTGGCGCTCAAGGTCCCGCGCTCCGAGCCGCTGGCGAAGAAGGAATTGCCGCGCTTCCAGGAGAAGACCGCGGACCTCGCCAGCCTGCTAGACGCCCAGTTGGTCGCCACCCTGGTCGCCCACCCCGACGAGGAAGCGGAAGAGGACGCAGCACGCTGACTCAGCGCCTTGGACGCCCGCTCCTGGGCAGGCCGACGATCCGTGCGTTGACGGCTGCGATCCGCAGAGCTACCGTCCGGCCTCCTCAAACGCCATCGACGGAGCCATTCATGTCCAAGCTCGCCCGCCTCGCTGCGCTCGCGGCCATCGCCGCTCTTTCTGCCTGCGCCCCCGTCAACGTCGCAGTGGTCCCGGCTACCGCCTACGACGCGGTCGCCGCGGCGGAGCTGAACGCGACCGAGACCAAGATGGTCGAGAAGCTGCGCGCGGCGGTCGCCGAGAAGAAGCTCGCGCTCGAGATCACCGTCGACGGCTCGGCCATGGCTGCCGCGAGGATGCTCGTCAACCGCCGGGCCGACGCGAAGGGCGTGCTCCCCTCCGAGGCCCGCAACATCCTGCAGGAGGCGGGCATCGCCGACGTGGGCGCGCGCTGGACCGCCAACTCGGTGGGCTACAACGACCTCGCCGCGGACCCCAGCGCCATCCTCGACGACTTGGGGGCTTTCGGGGGCGCGCTCCACGTCGGCGTGTGCGATCTGCCGGACCCGATGCACAACCGGCGGGTCTGGGCGGCGGTCGTCGTCCCGCGCATCGTGTCGCTCGACGGGGTCCCGCGGCAGAGCGCGCCGGGCGCCAAGCTGGCGCTGAGCGGCAAGGCGCACGACGCTGTGACCGACGCGCGCCTCGAGCTGCTCAAGCCGGACGGCACCGTCGAACGGCAGGACCTGAAGCCGGGCTCCGACAAGGCGTTCTCGCTCTCGCTGGAGATGCCCTCGGCTCCGGGCATCTACGTCGTCGGCGTCACCGCACGCTTCAAGGGCGCCGAGCGGCCGCTGCTCGCGGCCCCGGTCTCGGTGGGCGCCGCGCCGACCCCCTGGCCGACCCGCGCCGCCGACCTCGAGGTCAAGGATGAGAAGGGCCTCGAGCAGTCCCTGGCCAAGGTCCTGGGCGACGTCCGCGGCAAGCCCCTGGCCGAGGCGAAGGCGCTCTCCGACTCCGCGCGCGCCTGCGTCACCGCGCTGACCGAGGACAAGGAGTGCGCGATGCAGGGTGCCCGCATGCTCGTCTGGGACGTGGCAAGCTCCTCGGTCGAGCGGTTCGTCTCCGAGATCGTCGCCTCGCCGGCAACCCGCGCACTGTGGAACTCGGACGGAGCCGCAGTGGCCGCGGCCAAGACCAAGGCCGGTCAGTTCGTGGTCGTGACGGCCTTCGGCGCCGCCAGCAGCGCTCCGGCCCCCGCTCCTGAGCCGACTCCGTCTCCTGCCCCTGAACCGGCTCCCGCTGCGACTCCTGCGCCGGCTCCCGCCGCGGCTCCCGCGCCTGCCGTCGAGCCGGCGCCTGCCCCTGCGGCTCCGGCTCCGGCGCCCGCGGCCGCTCCGTAGCGCGGCCTCAGACCGGCATTCCATCTCCTGACGCGGAGGCGCCCAGCACCTGCTCGGGCGCCTCCGTTCTTTCGGGCGCCTGAGGCGTCACGCGCCTGGCTCGCGCCTCGAGGACGCGGGGCTCGAAAGCCAACCGCTGGGCGATGCGGTCGAGCATGTCGCGCTCGAAGATCGGTGCGTCGGGAGAGGCCACGAGTTGCCAGACGAAGTTCTGGGCGTGCCAGAGGTCGAGGCGCAGCCCCAGGCGCTCGCCGAGATCGACGAACTCCACCAGCTCGAAGGCGGGGTCGCGGTGCAGGCCCGGCACTCGGAGCAGCTCGAGCCGCTCGTGGACCAGGGCGTCGAAGGTGGGGCGGACGCTCTCCAGGTCGAGGTGGACGTCGAGCCGGGCGGCGAGCTGGGAGACGGCCAACAGCTCGGCGTGGACGGCGGTCCGGTCCGCCGCGCCCTCGGCCAAGTCCGAGGTGAGCTGCTGCAGCCGCCGGGTCAGGGCCACGTTGGCCGCGGCGAGCAGGGCCTTGGGGATGGGCGAGTCGATCTCCTTGAGGAACTCCATGAGCCGCCGGTTGGACTCGAAGACCTTCACGAAGTCGCTCTCGTAGCGCCGCATCGACTCGCGCAGGAGCACCGCGGCCATGCGGCGCCGCTCGTCGAGGAACAGGTCGCGCAGGGTGTAGTCGCGGCCGGGGAAGAGCCGGTCGATCTCGCGCAGCATCTGCGTCAGCGAGCCCAGGCGGTCGAAGAGGGCGCGCTCGGACTCGGCCTGCAGCGCGGCGTCGGTGAAGGTGCGCAGCCCGCAGCGGAAGTCCGAGCCGCCGAAGTGGAGCACGCAGAAGGTGGCGTCGAGCCGCTCGCGCACCAGGGCGCTCTCGAGGGCCAGCCGGCCGAACGACAAGGTGACCCCGCCGGCCGACTCGTGCCGCCGCGCGCGGACCTCGAACGGGAAGCAGGCCAGCGCCCGGGTCCCGTCCTCGACGATGCTGGAGATGGCGTAGTGCGCGGCGACGCTCTCCATCGACACGATGCTGGGGCGCACCAGCTGCTCCCAGACCCCCGCGCCGTCGCGGAACCGAGGGAGGTTGGAGGGGGCGCGGGAGAGCGCGTCCTTGAACAGGGGCTCGAGGTCCACCTCGGCGGTCTCGCGGGCGAGCTGGATGGCCCGCGCCGCGTACTTGAGGATCTGCACGGTCTCCAGGCCCGAGATCTCGGCGAAGAACCAGCCGCAGCTCGTGTACATGAGCATCGCGTGGCGCTGCATCTCCAGGAGCTTGAGCGCGGTGGTCGTCTCCGCCCCGTCGAGCCGGCGCGAAGCGTGGCGCTCGAGGAAGGAGTCGACGTCGCGGCGCTCGCGGGCCAACACCAGCTCGACGTACGCATCCCGCGCCGCCCAGGGATCCGACAGGAACCGGGAGCCCTCCCGCTCGAAGATCTCCGCGAGGTGGCCGCGCAAGCCGTCCAGGGCATCGCGCAGCGGGGTGCGCCAGCGCTGGTTCCAGCCGGGCTGGCCGTTGGTGCTGCAGCCGCAGTCGCTCTTCCAGCGCTCCAGCCCGTGGGCACAGCTCCAGCTCGCGCCCTCGACGATCTGCGCCTCCCACTCCACGGGGACCTTCTCGAGCGCCTGGCCGAGGTTGATGACCTCGATGTCGTCGCGGGCCGAGAGCAGGCGGAGGGCCTGGGCCAGCGGGCCCTCGAAGCCCTTGCGGTGGTGGCCGAAGGTTTCGCCGTCCACGGCAACCACCAGCACCTCGTCGTGGCCGCGGTTGGGGTCGAAGCCGCGCTCGAGGGTCTTCACCACGTCGTCGCCGCGCGAGAAGGTCGCACCGAAGGCGAACTCGCGGGCGATGGGGGCGTCGTAGAAGAAGACCGCCATCTCCAGGCCCTCGCCCAGCGGGACCCGGTACGGCCGGGTGGGGTCGAAGCGGGCGCCCGTGGCGTCCTGCCACTCGCCTCCGGGGGCGCGCACGCGGGTGGCCTGGAACGGCGAGAGGATGGTGTAGCGCAGGCCCTCGCGGGCCAGGTCGCGCAGCGTCTCGGTGTCCGCGCCGGTCTCGGGCAGCCAGAAGCCTTCGGGCTGGCGGCCATAGCGCGCGCGGAAGTCGGCGATGCCCCAGCGGATCTGCGTGCGCCGGTCCCGCGAGTTGCACAGCGGCAGGATGGCGTGGCTGTAACCCTGGGCCAGGGCGTTGCCGTGACCGCGCCGTCCGACGCTGACGGCATCGGCCTCCTGGATGCGCGCGTGAATGGTGGGGTGCGCCCGCTCGAGCCACGAGAGCAGGGTGGGGCCGTAGTTGAACGAGAGGTGGTTGTAGTTGTTGACGATGTCGTGGATGCGACCGTCCGGCCCGGTGATCCGCGCGGCGCCGTTGGGCCCGTAGCACTCGGCGGCGATGCGGCTGTTCCAGTCGTGGAAGGGCGCGGCCGAGTCCTGGACCTCCACCTCCTCAATCCAGGGGTTCTCGCGCGGAGGCTGGTAGAAGTGCCCGTGAAGGCACACGTATCGGCGAGTCATGACTCGAAAGCTAGGCACCGGCGGCGGTCGGGGCCCGTCCCCCGGTCCGAGGCTCAGGTTTTCGAGGGGACGGCCCGCCGGCCCGACTGCGCCGTCATGGCTGCACGGGGTATGACCGGGCAGGAGCACGGCGGAGGGGGCCCGGCACGCTTGTTGCGCTGACTCCCGCCGAACCTGCTCCCGAAAGCCCAGGAGATCTCATGCGCTCCGACCCCAGCCGCTTGCTCTCTGCCGCCGTGCTCGCCCTCGCCGGCTGCGGGGGAGGGGCCGTGCAGGTCGAGCAGGCGAAGTCGGACCTGACCCGCAATCTCTCGCCGAGCGTGCCGGCGGCCGACGCCGCGGAGCTTTCGGCGGGCAACGCCGCGTTCGCCGCCGACCTCTTCAAGGCCGTGCGCGGCAGCGGCAACACGATGATCTCGCCGCACAGCATCTCGCTGGCGCTGGCGATGACCTATGCGGGCGCGAAGGGCGCGACCGAGTCGGCGATGGCCGGCACGCTCCGCTTCACCCTGCCGCAGGACCGGCTGCACCCGGCTTTCGATCAGCTGGACCTCGCGCTCTCCGGTCGCGGCCAGGGCGCCACGGGCAAGGACGGCAAGCCCTTCCGCCTCGCCATCGCCAACGCGGCGTGGGGCCAGAAGGACTACTCCTTCGAAGCGGCGTACCTGGACACCCTCGCGGTCAGCTACGGCGCCGGCCTCAACCTGCTCGACTTCCGGGCCGAGCCCGAGCCGTCGCGCCAGACCATCAACCGCTGGGTCGAGCAGAAGACCGAGAACCGGATCAAGGACCTGCTCTCCGAGGGCGTGATCACCAGCGACACCCGGCTGGTCTTGACCAACGCGGTCTACTTCAACGCGAGCTGGGAGACGAAGTTCAAGAAGGAGCAGACCCGCGCCGCCGCCTTCCAGCTCGGCGCCGGGGGCTCGGTGCAGGTGCCCACCCTGTCCGGCGAGCTGACCGGCTCCCATGCCGACACGGCGGAGTTCACCGCGGCCCAGCTGCCCTACCAGGGCGGCGAGATCGCCATGGTGGTGGTGCTGCCCAAGGCCGGGAGCCTCGAAGCCTTCGAGGCCTCGCTCGACGGCGCGAAGCTGCAGGCCATCGCCGCGGCGCTCTCGCCCGCGGCGCTGCGGGTCGAGCTGCCGAAGTTCAAGTTCGGGGGCAAGGCCAGCCTCAAGGACGCGCTGACCACGCTGGGGATGGGGGTCGCCTTCAGCGACGGCGCCGACTTCTCCGGCATCCACCAGCCCAGCGAGCTGACCATCTCCGACGTGATCCACCAGACCTTCGTGGCGGTCGACGAGGACGGGACCGAGGCCGCCGCCGCCACCGCCGTCGTCCTCGACGAGCGGGCGGCCATGGGCACCGAGTTCAAGGCCGACCGCCCCTTCCTCTTCCTCATCCGGGACCTCCAGACGGGCGCCATCCTCTTCCTCGGGCACGTCACCGACCCGCGCTAGCCCTCAGCTTTTCGTGGCGGGGGCCTGCCACTGCCGCGAGGGCGGGTGCCCCGGAAGGTGCAAGTGTTCGTATTTGCTGAAGCCAATGCGCGGCGCAGCGGTTGCTAATCCACCGGCCGAACTTGAAATCGGGAGATGCCATGAAGACCCGCTCGATGTTCCAGAAGACCCTCCTCGCCACCGCGCTGGTCGGGCTCGCTTCCTGCGGGGGCCAGAACAAGCCGGACCCGACGCCGTGGGAGGAGCAGGCCAAGTCGGAGCTGACGCGCAACACGTCGCCTACGGTGCCCGCCGCCGAGGCCCAGGCGCTCATCGACGGGAACACCGCCTTCGCCGCGAACCTGTTCAAGACGACCGCCAAGGCCGAGAACGCCATGGTCTCGCCGCACAGCGTCTCGCTGGCGCTGGCGATGACCTGGGCCGGGGCCAAGGGCGAGACCGAGACGGCCATCGCCAAGGCGATGCGCTTCGACCTGTCGCAGGACAAGTTCCACCCGGCCTTCGACGCGCTCGACCTCGCCCTCGCCAGCCGCGGCCAGAACGCGCAGGGCAAGGACGGCAAGCCCTTCCGCCTCAAGATCAGCAACGCGGCCTGGGGCGAGCAGACCTTCGACTTCGTCCCCGCCTACCTCGACACCCTCGCCGTCAACTACGGGGCGGGCATCAACCTCGTCGACTTCGTCTCCCAGCCCGAGGACGCCCGGCTGACCATCAACGACTGGGTCGCCCAGCAGACCGAGGACCGGATCAAGGATCTGCTCAGCCCGGGCTCGGTGGACGGCTCGACCCGCCTGGTGCTCACCAACGCCGTGTACTTCAACGCGGCGTGGAAGACCAAGTTCGAAGCCAACGCCACGCACCCGGCGGCGTTCCACAAGGCGGACGGCTCCGCGGTCGACGTGGACACGATGTACGGCGACATCGGCGGCAAGTACGGCGAGACCGCGGACTTCGTCGCGGCCGAGCTGCCCTACGACGGCGACGAGATCGCCATGACGCTGGTGATGCCCAAGGCCGGCACCCTGGCGGACTACGAGGCGGGCCTGGACGGCGAGAAGCTGAAGGCCATCGTCGCGGCGCTCCGCTCCGAGACCCTGCTCATCAACCTCCCCAAGTTCGGCTTCGAGTGGAAGACCAGCCTCGCCCAGGCGCTCTCCGGGATGGGCATGGGCATCGCCTTCACCGACGCCGCCGACTTCAGCGGCATCCACGCCGGCGGCGGGCTGCTCATCTCCGACGTGATCCACCAGACCTTCGTGAAGGTGGACGAGGCGGGGACCGAGGCGGCGGCGGCGACCGCGGTGGTGGTGGGGACCACGTCGATGCCCGTGGGCCAGAGCGTCACCTTCGACCGCCCCTTCCTCTTCCTGATCCGCGACGTGCAGACCGGGGCCGTCCTCTTCGTCGGCCACGTGTACGACCCGAAGTAAGGCTCTGAATACAGGTGCCTTTCGGTCCGAGGGCCGCTCCGCGAGGGGCGGCCCTCGGCGCATCGGTCGCTTGACCGAGATCCCGGGGCCCGGTTCGGTCGTTGGGAGGAGGGGGCCGAACCAACCTATTGCTCGGCCGTTGAGACAGAATGCCACCGCGCAATCGACCGAACCGGAGGGTCCCATGACGGAGACGAACCAGCCGAACGCGAACGCAAATCCGAACCCCAACCCCGCCAAGCCCGAGGGCGCGCCGAAGCAGAAGCAGAAGAAGGGTCTGACCCAACTCTTCGTCGTCCTCGGCCTCGTCGTGGTGGTGGCCTTCGCGGTCATCACCGTGTTCGGCCAGAACCTCCGCGCGCTGTTCTCGGCGAGCTCCCAGGCCCTGGGCGGCGACGAGGCGAACGCCAACGTCTCCAACGCCGGCAGCGCCGGGGTCTCGTTCTCCTCCAAGCGCAAGGCTATCCAGAACTTCGGCTCCAACTCCTCGGGCGAAGAGGACGGGCCCAGCCCTGCCGCCAAGGCCGACTACAGGCCCTCCGCTCCCGCTCCCGCCCCGTCCGTCGCGCTGGCCGGCGGCGCCGGCGGCGCGGCGCCCTCCATGAAGCCGATGGAGGATTCCTACGCCAAGGACGAGGCCAAGGGCATGGCCGAGCCCTCGGCGAAGAGGGCGATGCGCCGCGACGACTATGACCGCCCGGTGCAGCAGATGCCGATGGCCTCGCCCCTCAAGGCCGGCGCCACCGACGACAACGCCGAGTTCGCCGAGTTCGTGAAGTTCCTCTCCAGCTGGAGCGACCGGGCCGACACCGCCGGCCGCGCCGACCTGATGGACGTGCGCGACCGCCACTTCGTGAAGGTCGCCGACGCCAAGGGCCAGCCCATCCCCACCGCGCAGGTGCGGGTGACCGACCTGACCGCGCAGAAGACCTGGAGCGGCACCACCTACGGCGACGGCCGGGCGGCCTTCTACCCGCGCATCGCCAGCAAGGGCATCCTCTCCTCGAGCTACGCGGTGGAGGCCAGCTTCGGCGGCATGACGGTCAAGTCCAACTGGGACGGCAAGAGCGACCTCGACCTCAAGTTCGACGCCGACCGCAGCGTCAAGGGCGCCATCCAGCTCGACGTGGTCTTCGTCATCGACACCACCGGCTCGATGGGCGACGAGATCGACCGCATCAAGGGCACGCTGGTCAGCGTCACCGACCGCCTGCGCGGCCTGCGCCAGGAGTTCAGCCTTCGCTACGGCGCCATGCTCTACAAGGACCGCGGCGACACCTACGTGACGCGCGAGATCCCCTTCTCCACCGACATCCACGAGTTCTCGCGCGTGCTGCAGAACGTGGAGGCCGGCGGCGGCGGCGACCTGCCCGAGAGCGTCAACGCGGCGCTCAACGACGCGGTGGCCATGAGCTGGCGCCCCGGCGCGGCCAAGGTCATGTTCCTCATCGGCGACGCCTCCCCGCACATGGACTACGGCGACGCGACCTACGGCGAGGCCTCGCGCATCGCGCTGGCGAAGGGCATCCGCATCCACTCGGTCGCCGCCAGCGGGCTCGAGCCGCTCGGCACGCTGGTGTGGCGCCAGATTGCGCAGCTGACCCGCGGCAAGTTCATCTTCATCGAGTACGGCAGCGCCGCGGCCAGCGCCGCCAAGCACGGCGTCGCCGGCGACTTCAAGAGCAACAACCTCGACGACATCATCTACGAGCAGATCCGCGACGAGGTCGCCCAGTGGGGCAAGGACGTGCAGGTGCCCAAGAACGTGGCCAACAACAGCGACTCGCAGCAGCAGTACGAAGGCCCGATCAAGCTGCACAAGCGCACGCCGTAGCAGCGCGGCGGTCACTCACTCCCAACACCGAGAGCGGCGGAGCGAGCCTCGCTCCGCCGCTTCTTGGTGCGGGCGAGCGGACTACTTCTTCTCGGTGTCCTTGCCCTCTTCGATCAGCTCCTTGACGCGCTGGCCGCCCTTGTGGCCGAGCGCGGAGTAGCCCTCGGGCCCGAGCTGCTCCTTGCGAGCCTCGCCGCCCATCTTGCCCAGCTCGGAGTAGCCCGAGGGGCCCAGCTGCTCCTTGCGAGCCTCGCCGCCCTTGTGGCCGATCTCTGAGTAGAACTCGGGGCCGCGCTCCTTGCTGACCGTCTCGCCGCCCTTCTTGCCCAGCTCGGAGTATCCCTCGGAGCCAAGTTGCTCCTTGCGGACCTCGCCGCCCATCTTCCCGGCTTCGCGGACGGTCATGTCGCCCTTGTCCTTCTCTGCCATGGCGTCTCTCCTTTTTTGCGGGGCGGAGACTCGCCGCCCGCCTCCGGAAAGCTCGGAACGCGACCGCGTCCCTGCAAGGGGGCCTCGGAAGCGCGGGGCCCGGTGGAAAAGGAGCCTGTCAAAGTAGAGACGCAGTCGGCCCTGGGCAGCGTCGCCTGCGCAAAGAGCCGCACCCGCGCACATTGTGGAGAGTGGAGAGGAGGGCAGCGATGGCCGGGAGGCTGAAGGGCAGGCGCGCGCTCATCACCGGCGGCGACAGCGGCATCGGGCAGGCGGTGGCGCAGGCGTTCGCGCGCGAGGGGGCCGACGTGGCGATCGTCTACCTGAACGACGATCGGGGCGCCCAGCACACGCGCGAGCTGGTGGCGGCCGAGGAGCGGCACTGCACGCTGGTGAAGGCGGACGTCGGAGTGGAGTCGGAGGTCTCGCGCATCTACCAGGAGGCCATCGGCGCGCTCGGCGGGTTGGACGTGCTGGTGAGCAACGCCGCGGTCGAGCAGCGCGGCGCCTGGGAGGAGTTCCCTCTCGCGGACTGGAACCGCATCGTGCAGACCAACCTGACGGGCGCCTTCCTGGTGATCCGCGAGGCTCTCCGCGGCGGGCACTTGAAGAGCGGCGGGCGCATCGTCATCACCGGCTCCATCCAGGGCCTGGAGGGCAGCGCCAGCGATCCGGCGTACTCCGCGACCAAGGGAGCGCTCCACGCGATGACCCGCTCGCTCGCCAAGTACTTGGTCGACCGGCGGATTCTGGTCAACGCCGTGGCGCCGGGCCCGGTGGACACGCCGATGCTGCGCTCGCAGACGCCCAAGCTGCTCGAAGGAAGCGCCAAGTACCCGCTCGGCGTGGCGAGCCCCGAGCAGATCGCCCCGGCGTACGTGTTCCTGGCCTCCGACGACTCGAGCTACATGACGGGCGAGGTGCTCGCCCTGACGGGCGGCAAGATCACCGCCTAGCGCGCAGGGCGAACGGCCGGGTCGAGTCGGTGGGGTTGTAGGCCGGCTCGCCCGAGGGGTCGCGAGGAACGTCCGCACACCGGTCGGCGGCCTCGCAGCCCAGCGGGGCTGCGAGGGCCGAATCCGGCAGGAGCGCGAGAGCCGAGGCCGCCGGGGCCAGGAGGAGCCGCGCGTCAGTCACGGCGCCGAGCTGCCTCGGAGCGGGGTGCGCTGGCTAGAAGCTCAGCTGGTTCGACACGATGATCTGGTGCTCGGCGCGGACGTCGGTCCAGTCGAACATGCTGTAGGACGCCTGGATCTTCGCCTCGTTCTTGAAGATGAACCAGTTCAGGCCGATCTCGTAGACGTCGGCGCCGCCCCAGTTCGAGGCCACCGTCGCCGCTGCCTTCGGCGAGGTCCCCGCGGGCATGGTCGCGGCCGAGAACGAGTGGCCCATGTTGGGGTCGTAGTGCCCGAAGCGGATGACCGGCTGGATGACGTCGGCGATGGTGAAGCCGGCGCCCACGTAGTAGCCGTAGGAGTTGACGAGTCCGTCGTCGCCGGTGACGTTCTTGATCGGCGCGAGGTGGTCCTGGCCGCGGATGAACTCGCCCTGGAGAATGAGCGGGCCCCGCTCGTAGCGCAGGTCCAGCTCGGCGCGGAACCGGCGGCCGACCATGTTCGCCGAGCCCACCGTCGAGTCGATGACCAGGCCGACCAGCATGCCCGCGACCGGATACGCCTCGAGCCGCACCGCCATCTCCTTCTGGTTGTTGGTGTCGAGGATGTTCTGGCCCTGGCCGTTGAGCAGGAACACGCCGTAGCCGAAGTACTTGAAGTTCTTCGTCACCTTCATGCCGATGTCGCGGCGGTCGCCGAAGGTGCGCACGGCGAGCGCGCGCTCGGGGAAGAGCAACTTGCTCGAGCCGTTGTAGCCCTCGTAGCTGACCGGGATGCGGAACTGGCCCGCGGTCAGGTCCGCGTACTCGAAGATGTAGGTCGCCGTCGCGTCGTTGAGCACCGAGGTCGAGGCGGGCGGCTGCTTCACCGTCACCGTCTCGCCGGTCGTGCTGCCGGTGACGGCGATCTTGGAGTTGACGAATTCCAGGGCGCGCACCGGCTCGAGGGCGACCTTGTACTGGAGCTTGCCCTCGAACACCGAGCCCGAGAACCCGAGCTCGACCCGGCGGAACCGGAAGGTGGAGCAGACCGGCGACGCGCAGGCCGCCAGGGTGGCGTAGTTGAAGGACACCGGCGCCGTTTTGTTGGTGGTGTTCGGCGCGAACTTGTCCCAGGTGAACCAGGTGTGGGCGAGCACGAACGGCTTGAAGTAGCCGGAGATCCCCACCGCCAGCTCCTTCGGCGCGGGCGGCTTGGCCGTGGCCGCCTTCGGCGCCGCGGCCTTCTCCTTCTCCGGCGCGGCGGGCTGCGCTTCGGCGGCGGCAGGCTTGGGCGCCTCGGCCGGCTGAGCGGCTGCGGCGGGCTCGGTCGCCGCGGCGGGGGCTGCGCCGGCAGGCTCCGGTGCGGGGGAAGCCGGCGGTTCGGCGGCGAGCAGGGCGAAGACGAGCAGTGCGGAGACGCTCATGCGGTGACTCCAGTCGAAGGGTTTCGAGCCGGGGGTGAGGGCGGCAGGGTGGGGATGCTAGTACCCGAAAGTGTTCGGCTTCGTCCAATCGGAAAGCACGGGGCATGCCCCGGCTACTCCCAGTGAGTTCAACGGCTTGCAGCGGCAGACCGCTTGGGATGCCAGCATCTGCGTGGCCCGCGCGCACCTGCCCGCGTGCTTTCCACGCATCGGTGCCGGCGCCACCCGCATCATTGATCTGCCGTCGAGCCCTTCGCCGGCGGGTCGTCGCCGGGGATCGGCTCCCTCATCCGGCCAGAGATTGCCTCGCGCGCTGAAGAGCCGGCCGGAGGGACTCGTCCAACCCTCGTGGCCGCCCCATCGGTCGAAAGGTGGATGGGATGCGGAAGTGGTCGCGGTCACGCTAGGATACGCAGTCTTGGTGGTGGCCGCCGTCTCTCGGTGTGCCGGAAAGGTCAGGTCAGTCCAGGGATGCGAACGCGCCTCGCCCTCTCTGCGCTCGTCGTCCTCACCGCGCTCGGTTCGTCCGAGGCCTGGGCGGCTTCCAAGCGCGCCACCGTGCTGCTCATCCCGGTCGATCGGAATGCGGGCAGCGCCGCGATGAAGTTCACCGAATACCTGGAGGCCGCCGTCGCCAAGCGCGCCAACTACGTCCTCAAGGACGCCGCGACCGTGCTCGGGGACTCCACCCCGACCCAGGCCCTCGAGGCGCGCAAGCGCGTGATCGGCGCGCTCACCGAAGGCAAGAAGCTCTATGCCGCCGGCAGCTTCGACGAGGCCGAGTCGGCGCTGCGCACCGCGCTCATCGACATCGACAACGCCTCGGCCGCGCTGGAGCGCTGCGGCGAGTACTGCGAGACCCTGGCCTACCTCGCCGGGGCGCAGGTGATGAAGGGCGACGAGCAGGGCGCCCGCGACGTGCTCAAGCAGTTGTTGGCGATGGAGAAGGCCTACCGCTTCGACTCCGCGGTCTTCGGCAAGAACCTGATGGTGCTGGTGCGCGAGGTGGAGCGGAAGCTGGCCGAGGAGACCCTGGTGGCCATCACCGTTCAGACCAACCCCGCCGGCGGCAAGGTCTACCTGGACGGCAACTACAAGGGCTACGCGCCGCTCACCATCGAGCGCAACCCGCCCGGCAAGCACCTGCTGCGCGTGGAGCGCCCCGGGTCGATCACCTACGGCCAACTCGTCGACGTGGGCAGCGGCGACGAGATCACCGTGAAGGCCAAGTTGACCGCCACGCCGGAGTTCTCCGCGCTCGAGGGCTCTCTGGACAAGGTCATCGACGAGATCGAGCGGGGCGAGGGCGCCCCCGAGTTGTACCGGCTGGGCCCCAAGCTCAAGGTCGATCGCGCCATCGTTGGGCTGGTGCGCACCACCGAGACGCGGGTGACCCTCGACTGCGTCTGGGTGGACTTCCCCGCCAAGAAGAAGCTGTCCAAGAAGAACCGCAGCTTCCAGGGCGAGGAGTACGGCGAGCTGGGCAAGGAAGTGCAGCGCTTCGGCAACCTCCTGATGGCCGAGGGCGACACCGGCAAGGGCACCGCAACGGCGAAGGCCGGCGGCGATCCGCTGGACAGCCGCTCCGGCGACGAGGACTGGGACGAGGAGGGCTCCGGCTCGAACGTCAAGGCGGGTGCGGGCGGCGAGGACGCCGACAAGCCGAAGAAGAAGGACACCAAGAAGAAGAAGGATCAGGAGGAGGGCGGCGGCACCGGCGACTGGTAGCCCCGCTTCCCAGCGGCAGATTTCAGCGGTTTGCGAAGCCCCGGCCGAGCTCGGCCGGGGCTTCGTGCTTGTAGGGCTCCCTGATCCGGGGGTCGCAAGCCCAGGCGGGCAGACCTACAATCCCGCGCCCCCTCGCTCGGGGAGCACTGGAGCTGCCATGCGCCTGCTCGCTTCGTCGATTGCCGCTTTCGCCGTCGCCCTCCTGCTGCTCGAGAGCAGTGCCCACGCCCAGGCCGGCGCGGTCCTCGAGCGGTTCCAGACCGATGGAGTTGCGCTGCCCCCCACCGGGGCGGCCCTGGTGGATGAAGCGACCGCGCCCGAGGTCAACCCCGCGGGCTTGGCGCTGCTCGCGAAGCCGCAGCTCGTCTACCTCCACGAGCGCAACCTGCGGCAGGACCGGATCGTCGATTCCGTCCACATCGGCACCGGCCTGTTCGGCTACGGCGGCGTGGGGTTGGCGATGCAGTTCATCCGCCCCAAAGGGGTGCCTTCGTACCGCAAGACGACCCTGTCCCTGGCGGCGGGCGGCGAGTTCGTCTCGCTCGGGGCCAGCTTCAACGACTTCAGCTCGGACGACGCGGCGTTCGACGCGCTCACCACCTGGGACGCGGGCCTGGCGCTGCGGCCGTGGAAATACCTCTCGCTGGGCTTCGCGATCCGCGACTTCGACGGGCCCATCCTGAGCTACTCCAAGGTCCTGCCGCCCGGGACCACGCCTCCGCCCGGCTTCGAGCCCCGGCAGATCCCGCGCCGCTTCGACGTCGGCCTGGGCATCCGTCCCTTCACCGACCGAGTCCAGCTGGCCGGCGATTGGCTCTTCGACGACCAGGGAGGAGCGTCGGAGTCGCGCTTCAGCTTCGCCGCGCAGGTCGAGCCGCTCGCGGGCCTGATCGTGAGCGGCGGCGTCGCCTTCGGCCTCAACGGCGGAGAGGTGGTGGGCCAGCTCGCGCTGACCCTCAACACCTCCTACGCGGGGGCCACCTGGTGGGGCGGAGCGGGCGACGACGTGGGCGGCAAGTGGGACCAGGCGGTGCAGCTGCGGCTCTCGGCGGACCGCTACCGCGCGTTGCCCATCGCCCGCGACCGCGTGGTCGTGCTCGACTTCTCTTCGCTGCTGAGCCCCTCGCAGGGCCTGCTCACCTCGCTCATCGCCCCGTCGACCCGCGAGCCGTACCTCGAGATCCTGGGTCTGATCGAGCGCATCCGCACCTCGGGGGAGATCGCTGGGGTGCTGATCAAGGTGGGCAAGCTGCCCGGCATCGGGCACGCCCGCGTCGAGGAGCTGCGCCGGTCCCTGATGTCGCTGCGCACCGCCGGCAAGCGCGTCTGGGCGGTCTGGCTGGACGGCGGCGACGACGAGTACCTGCTGGCCAGCGCCGCGGAGCGCATCTGGGCGGTCCCGCAGTCGACGCTGGCGGTCAACGGCTACGCCAGCACCCAGACCTTCCTGGCCGGGACGCTGGAGAAGCTGGGCGTGACGGTCGACGTCGCCCGGGTCGGCGAGTACAAGACCGCGCCCGACAGCTTCACCCGGACGAACATGAGCCCCGAAGAGAAGCAGATGCTCGGCGCCTGGCTCGACGAGGTCTTCGACTCCACGGTCGCCACCATCGCCAGCGCGCGCGGCCTGAAGGAGGAGGACCTGCGCAAGACCATCGGGCAGGGCATCCTCTCGGCGCGCATGGCCAAGGAGGCCGGCCTGGTCGACGAGCTGGTGTACCCCGACCAGCTGCAGCAGATGCTCGAAAAGGGGCACGGGAAGTCGCTCGACATCGTCAGCGAGGTGCCGGCGCAGCGGGCCTGGCCGAGGCGCTGGGGCGTGCGCCCGAAGATCGCGGTGATCAACGTCGAGGGGCTCATCTCCGACGGCAAGACGCGCGAGGACCCGTTCGGCCTGCTGCGCATCGCCGGGGCCGAGTCGACGCTGCGCGAGCTGGAGACGGCGGTGCGCGACCCGCTGACCAAGGCGATCGTCCTGCGGGTGGACTCGAGCGGCGGCAGCGGCGAGGCGAGCGACCTCGTCTGGCGCGCGGTCACCAAGGTCAACGAGTACAAGCCGGTGGTGGTGTCGATGGGCGACATGGCGGCCAGCGGCGGCTACTACGTCGCCATGGCCGGGCAGCGCGTCTTCGCCGAGCCGTCGACCCTGACCGGGTCCATCGGCGTCTTCGCCATCAAGCCCGACCTGGGCGGCCTGCTCGAGAAGCTGGGCGTGCGCCAGGAGACCCTGCGGCGCGGCGAGCGCAGCGATCTGTACTCGCTCACGCGGCCCTGGACCGAGGGCGAGAAGCAGGCGGTCCAGACCGCCATCGACGAGTTCTACGACGTGTTCATCACCCGGGTCGCCGAGGCGCGGAAGATGGAGAAGGTCCAGGTCGACGCGCTGGGCCGCGGCCGCATCTTCAGCGGAGTCGCGGCGCTCCAGGCGGGCCTGGTCGACGAGATCGGCGGACTCCAGGACGCCATCTCCTGGGCCAAGGAGCGCGCCGGGCTCAGCGGGAAGGAGGTGGACGTCGAGGTCGTCCGCGACGGCGGCGGCTTGATGGACCTCAAGCTCGGCACCAACCAGAGCGAGGCCCTGACGCGCGTCGGCCGATCGCTGGGTGACGCGGCGGCGAGCGTGGGGGTGGCCTTGGAGCTGCCGCAGGGGCCGCTGGCGCTGCTGCCTTACCGGGTCACGGCGAAGTAGCCGGCGTCGCCTTGCGGCGGACGGCGATGACGTTGGGCAGGCCCCACTCCTGGCGGTTGTCGTCGCGCTCCCAGAAGCCGGTCTCGTAGCTGCCGACGCGGACGAGGGTCGTCCCGGCCGACTCGACGTGGAGGGTCGCCTCCGGGCCGCCCTCGAGGTAGAGCGCCCGCTTCAGGCCGAGCGCGGGGAGCTTCAGCAGCTGGTCGATGTAGTCGTGCATCACGTACGGCGAGCGGCAGTGGAGCACGAGCAGCCGGCCCGCGGAGTCGACGGCGGCGATGACCGAGCTGTAGCGCTGCTTGCGCGGGCCCCAGGAGTTGCGGCCCTGGCAGTCGATCATCCGGATGCTCTGCAGCACGTGCTCGTAGTCGGCGGAAGCCTTGGCCAGGTCGTCGCAGGCGCGGTCGAGGATCTGCACTGCGGGCAGCCCGGCCTTGCGCGGGCCGAAGACGAGCGCCGCGCCGTACTCGGGCTTCCAGCGATCGTTGAGGACCTTGGTGCCCGACCGGCCGTAGCCGACCGTGGAGACGCCGTCGGAGAGCGCGAACATGCCGGCGTTGGTGACGGCGACCAGACCGCGCTCCTTCAGCCAGGTGCCGGCCGGGAGGCGGTCGTCGAGGTTGAGGCTCTTCACGCCCAGGATGGACAGGTCGAAGCGGGCGGGGTCGACGCGCAGGACGGTGACGGTGGAGTCGCCGACGTCGGACTTGGTCGCCAGCGGCACCTCGGCCGTCTCCAGGCCGGGCTCGAGCGTGCGCCAAGAGAGGTCAGCGGGGGCGGCGAGCAGAAGCAGGGCGGGGAGGAAGGGCAGGGAGGTCATGCCCCCTCGCCGTTGCAGGCGGCGGGCCGGCTCGCCGCCTCTCGGGCGCCGCTTCCCGAGGTGTCACGGCCTGTTGCGAGGTGCCAAGCGGCGCTACGCCGCCCTCGTGGCGAAGCCGCGGGCGCGGCGGGCGCAGCCGAAGCAGAGGGCGGCGCCCTTCTGCTCGATCTCCTCCACGGTCTCCGACCAGCGCATCGCGCAGCGTTCGTCCCGGCAGTGCAGCAGCCCGAAGGTGTGCCCCAGCTCGTGGCAAATCTCCGTCACCAGCCGGCGGCGCTCGGCCTCGGGGGCCGTCGCCCGCCCGTAGAAAGCCTCGTCCAGCCGGCGCCGCGAGACGATGGCCGCCGGCCCGTCGACCTGGCCCTGGCCATAGACCCAGGTCAGGCACGGCGCGAACAGGTCGTCCCCGGTCACGCCCACGACTTTCCCGTGATGGTCCGGGAAGAGCGCCAGCATCCTCAGCAGCAGCTTCGACGCGTCGAACTGGCGTCGGCCGGGGTCGTAGGCGAAGGCCGAGTCGATCGCGGCGTCGAAGATCTGCACCTTGCAGCCGAAGACGCCCGCCAGCGGCCCGGCGAGCGGAGCCAGGTCGTCCGCGGCGAGCGATCCGACCGGCGCCAAGAGGATGGAGGTTCGTGCGGCAGGCATGAGGAGCCTCGTCGAGGCGCACCCGTCCTCGCCGCGCCCCGCCTCGCGCAAAGTGCGAGGCGGGACCGGGGAGCGGAGGCGGGCGGCTTCGCGGTTCGAGTGGCCGGAGCTTCGGCGTCAGCCGTCGTGCGTGCCCGTGGCAGAGGGCGCGGGTCCGGCGGACGTCGCAGCGGCGGGCGCCGCGGCGTCCTTGGCTTGAGGGAAGGTGAGCACGAAGGCCGCGACGGAGGCGGGCACCGCGGTGGTGGGCTCCTGCACCTCGACCACCGGGAAGCGCTTGGACATGGCGAGGAAGACCGCCACGCCGAAGGCGGCCATGCCGATGGTCACCGCCAGCTCGCCGAAGGACGGCCGGTAGTGCCAGGCGGTGCCGGGCGAGTAGCAGGTGATGAACGAGTCCACGCGCCACAGCGCCCCGGCGAACGCCACCATCGCCGCGCCCGCGACCCGCACCCGGTGCTGCTTCACCGCCGGGGTGAGGAACAGCACCGCCGGCACCAGGAACAGCGCCATCTCCAGGATGAAGAAGAAGAGGTGGTAGTCGGCGACGGCGAGCAGGTGCAGCTTTCCGCTCGCGGCGATGTCGCCGAAGCGGATCGCACCGTAGGCGAGCAGGAGCACCGCGTTCACCTTCGACATCTCCACGAGGATTCGCTCGTCCTGCCGCGCGTTCCACCCGCGCCGCATCGCCGCCGCCAGCAGCACCACCGCGCCCAGGCCCATCGACAGGCAGGAGATCAGGGCCAGCAGCGGCAAGAGCGGGGTGTGCCAGAGCGGGTGCAGCTTGGTGCCGGCGATGACCATCAGGCCGCCGAGCGAGCTCTGGTGCATGGTCGGGAGCAGCAGCGCCAGGGCGATGATGTAGGGCATGGCCTTGCTCAGCCGGCCGCCCCAGCGCTTGGCGCGCTCCGCCCGCTTCAGGTTCCCGCTGGAGGAGGCCGCCTCCAGCACCGCGGGCAGCATCTCGATCCACAGGACGCAGACGTAGGTCATCACGCAGACCGCGACCTCGAGCAGCACCGAGGAGAGGTTCCACATGCTCGGCAAGGCCAGCCAGTAGATGTTCCAGGGCCGGCCGACGGCGACGCCGATGGAGGCGGCGCCCAGGGTGTAGGCGATGGCCCCGACCAGCACCGCGGGGCGGATCAGCGGGTGGTAGCTGCCGCGGTTGAGCAGGTAGCACAGCGCGCCGACCGAGAACGCGCCCGCGCCCAGGCCGGTGAAGACCACCACGTTGACCGGCTCCCAGATGCCCCAGGTGTAGCCGTCGTTCATGTTGCTGACGGCGCCGATGCCGGCGACGAAGCGGTAGGCGATGACGACGCAGGCCAGCGCGAACATCGCGAGCAGGCAGACCATGGGCCGGGTGAAGACGCGGCCCCCGACGGGACGGGCGTGGACGTCGTGGCTCATTTCGAGCTCCTCTCGTCGGCCTTCGCGGCCGGCGCTTCGCGCTCTTCCTCGTCCTTGACCTTGTTGCGGCGGACGACGAAGGCCGCGGCGGCGTAGAGCGCCAGCGGGGTGATGCCGTTCAGGTACGGCGCGTGCGACACCTTCTCGGAGAGGTAGGCGTTCGAGTACTCGGGCAGCTCAGGGAAGCCGAGCTGGCCGAACGTGACGCCCTTGGCGGCCAGGTAGAGGACGCCGGTGCCGCCGCCGTCGCTCTCGCCGTAGACCCTCGGGTTGTACGCCTCGGGGTCGTCGGCGATGCGCTTGTGGGCCTCGGTCAGCAGGTCGGCGCGATAGCCGTAGACGACGGCCTCGGCCGGGCAGGTGCGCGCGCAGGCGGGGTTGGCGACCGAGGTCGGGCCGGTGGCGTTCGGGTCGGCGTGACGGCGGCACAGCTCGCACTTGACGATGCGCGGCGCCGCCTCGAACCACTCGAACTTGGGGACGGCGAACGCGCAGGCGATCTGGCAGTAGCGGCAGCCGACGCACAGGGCCTTGTCGTAGAGCACGATGCCGGTGCCCTTCTTCTCGCCGCCCATGTCGCGCTTGCCGTCGCCCTCCTTGTGGAGCGCGCCGAGCATGCAGGCCGAGACGCAGGGCGGGTCGACGCAGTGCATGCACTGGCGCTTGACGTTGGAGCGGGTCGGCTCGGCGCCGGCGGTGGCGGCCGGGAAGGACTTCTTCTGCACGACGCTCTTGGTGTTGCTGCTCAGATCCTTGGGGTCGTCCCAGGAAAGCTCGTTGGCGTCCTTGCAGGCGATGACGCAGCCCTTGCAGCCGACGCAGCGGGTGGCGTCGTAGAGCAGGCCGACGGCATGGTCGGAGGCCCTGCGGACCTCGCGGGCCTTGGCCTCCGCGGGAGAAAGGGCCGCGGCGGCCCCGGCGAACAGCGCCCCCTTGAGCAACGATCGACGTGAGACGGGCATGGATGACGCTCCTCCACCGCGGCGGCCGGCGCCTTCGCCAGCCTCCGGGGGTTCATTCCGGGCCTGTGGTGGTCCGTGGTCGGCCGGGTGCTAGAGCAAGCGGCGGACCACC
>DASXVQ010000184.1:0-22588 GCA_036504155.1 Myxococcales bacterium | reverse complement strand
CGATGTCGAAGTCGGTCAGGATGCGGGCGCCCTGGAGATCGACGTGGAAGACCCGCTGCCCGACGCCGGTGTGGACCCAGTCCACGAAGTGCAGGTGCACCGTGTAGTTGCCGTTCACCACCGGGATGGTGAAGGTCGCGGACGAGGTCTGGACCCAGGTTTCGTTCTGGTACAGGGCATCGTAGTCGGTGTTGGCGATGGGATAGTTTCCGGTGATGCCTTCATCCGAGTCGTAGGCCGTTCCGGCGGTGAGGTACGGGAGCATCGGCGAGAAGACCTTGCCGTCGAAGGTGCTGGTCCCCGAGGCGAGGCCACAATCCAGGCGCACGCGCATGCAGTCGCTCGAGCGAGGGATGCCGCCGCAGCAGTAGCCGGAGGAGACGAAGGTGCTGCCGCAGACGCAGCCAGAGCTGACTGCGCCACTCGGGCAGGCCGCCACCGCGGCGTCGGACACCATCGCATCGGGCGGGACGGCGTCGGCGTCTGCGCGACCCCCTCCGTCGAGGCCCGCCGGAGGCTCGGTGGCGGAGTCCGGCGCGTCGGTCGACGAATCCGGCGGCTCGACCGCGGCATCGGCTGCAGGGCCGGCATCCCGGCCACCCGCGTCGCCCTCGGCGACTGCGCATACCAAGTCGACACACGCCAGCGGCGAAGGGCAGGGGTGCGACTCGTCGCAGGCCTTGCCCAGCGGGTTCGCGTCCCCAATCACGCATCCTGCGGCCCCCGCACAGAGCAGGAGGGCGAGGACTTGCAGGGGGCGCGCCCAGTCGGGAGACCGTTGGCGGCTCAGCGGGTCGTTCAGCTGGCTGTTCATGAGGCTCCCTTCCTTGCCTGAAGAACGTCGCTCGTCGCCGCAGGTCGCATTCCGCGGCTCGGCCTGGAGCGCAGACCCTCAGAAGACGAAGAAGAACACCCCGCCCAGGACCGCGAGGCCGGCCGCGGCGCCATACAGCCCGTTGGCGACCTTCGCTTGGTCCTTGGCCTGCTGGTTGAGACGGCCCTGGTCGCTGGCGTAGCGGGCGGCAAAGGATTGGTCGGCGGAATCCTTCGCCGCGTACCCGAAGCCAGCGCCGATTCCCACGGCCAGCACCGCGGCGCCGAGCGTCGCAAACGCGGGCCAGCGCACGGGCTCCCCCACCTTCTTCTCCGGGGCTGGCGGCACGGGCGGCGCGACCTCGAGCGCGGGCACCGGCTCGGCGGTCGCGCGAGGACTGCCAGCCACCGGCGAGAGAGGCGCATCGGCCGGGCGCCGCGGGTCCGGAGCCGCGGGTGGGGCCGGCGGGCGCGCCCTCGAAAGCGACTCGGACTCCAGCTGGAAGACCTGGCGGATCTTGGGGCTGGTCATCGGAGGCAACTGCACCGCGGAGTCCGCCAGCAGCGCCGCGCGAAAGGCAGCCTTGCCGTTGGCCTCGCGGCCCATTTGCAGGTTGCACAGCCCGCGCAGCAGGTGGATCTGGGCCAGCTCCTCGTCGACCGTTCCCGACCAGGACATCGCTTGCTTGAGAAGGTCGAGCGTGGCCTCGTACTCGAGGTTCTGGTAGCGCATCCGCGCTTCCCCAAGATAGGGATTGGGCCCCGGAGTCGCCCACAGCACGAGCGCAAGCAGAATCGAGGTCATTGCCGTCCCTGATTGTCGGTTGCTGGCCAATTCTAGCGCTGGGGATGCCTGGCCGGAGGAATTTCACCGATAGAACGGAGGCCCGCGCTGGAAGTCGCGTCGACCGTCTATTCGAGCAGGTTGATCCGCAGGGTCACGTCCCGCCCCCTCTGCACCACGAAGGTCAGCGTGCGCCGCACCCCGAGCTCCGGGTTCTCCACCGCCAAGAGATGATTGCCGTCCCTCAGCTCGATGGGTGCCAGCGGCGTCGTGCCCACCCTGCGGCCGTCGACGGATACCTCCGCCCAGGGGTTGATCCGCAGGATGAGGCGTCCCTTCTTTCGGTGCGCGGCAGCGGGTGCCTTGACCGGCGCTGCCTCGACCTGCCCCGCGGTGTCCGAATCGCTTCGAGCAGGTGCGGTCTCCGCGAGGCCGCCGACGTCGGGCAGAGCGGGGCTCGCACCGGCGAGTGGACCCGGTGCGGGCCGCGGGTCACCCCGCTCGACCGGCCCCGGCCACCAGGCCTGCCCGCGCGCCACGGCAATCGTCGCGGCCAGCGCCGCGGCTGCGAGAAGAATCGGGGCCCTGGCGGCGAGCAGGGAACGGGGAGCTCGCAGCTCGACGAGCAACGCCTCCATCGAGAGGAAGCGGTCCTCGGGATTGAAGGACAGCCCACGCCGCAGCGCCCGCCGGATCCGGCGCGCGACCGAGCGCGGGAGCGTGCCGACGAGCCTTCCCGCGCGAATCACCTCGAGCGGGCTTTCGCCGTTGTCCCCCAGGTAGGGCCGGGTTCCGGTCAGGGCCTCCCAGAGCGACACGCAGAACGCGAATTCGTCGGAGCGGGCATCGGCCTTGCGGAAGTACTGCTCCGGGGCCATGTACCCCGGAGTGCCGCTCGCCGAGGTGCCGGTCTTGATCGTGTCGGCCGCGGTGGCCGGCGGCGGCGTTTCGGTCGCCAGCCCGAAGTCCGCGACCCGGGGCCGACCGTCGCTGCCCATCAACACGTTGGCCGGCTTGAAGTCACGGTGCACGAGCGCGGCGCGATGGGCCGCGGCCAGCCCCTCCCCGGCAGCGACGAAGACCTCGACGATCTGCCGCGGGGCTCGGCGCTCGGCACCGAGCCAGCGCGCGAGCGAGCCGCCCTCGACCAACTCCATGGCGACGAAGGCCCGGCCCTGGTCGACTCCCACGTCGTGGACCGTCACCACGTTGGGGTGCCTGAGCCGACCCGCGACACGCGCTTCCTCGAGCAGCCCCTCCACGGCTCTCTCGCTGGCCGCGCCCTTTCTCAGGACCTTGAGCGCGACCTGCCGATCCAGATGGGGGTCATAGGCCCGGAAGACCAACCCCATCCCGCCCTGGCCCAGCCCTTCCAGGACCACGTAGCGCCCCAGCCGCGTTCCGGGCTGCGGCCCCTGGAGCGGATCGGGCGCATCCGGGAGCGTCGCCTCCAGCGAAGACGGGTTCGCTTCTTCACTTGCGGCGGAAGCCGCCAGAGCGGCGCAGCGCCGGCATGCGTCGCAGCTCGCGAGGTGCCCGGTGACCCGCTCGAGCTCGGTCGGGTCGAGCACACCCTGCGCAAACTCGGCGAGGACGTGGTCGGCCAAGCAGGGTTGCGTCCGGCTTGCCACTGCCTCACTCCAGAAAGTTGAACCGCACCGGCGCGTCCTTGCCTGCACGCACCTCCACCGAGAGCGCCCTCTTCACGCCGAGGTCGCCGTTTTCGAGCAGCACTCGGTGCATTCCGGGCGCAACCTCGGCCGGGGGGAGCGGAGTGACGCCAAGCTTGCGGCCGTCGACCGTGACCTCGGCCCAGGGGTTCACCCGAAACACGATCCGGCCCTTGGGCTGCCGGGCGACGACCGGGGCAACGGACGGACGGTGAATCCTGTCGGCCGCAGGAGCAGCTGCGTCCGGCGGGTCGCCGGCGTCGGGCATCGGCGCCGCGATCTCGGGAGGCTTGGCCTCCAGAGCCTTGGTCGCCGCGTCTGGGAGGACCGCGGCGGCGTCCGGCGAGGCTGCGAGGGGCGGAGGAGGAACAGGGGCCAGCTCCGCGGGGCGCAATCCTCCCCAGGCCCCGACCCCCAGCGCGGCCATCCCGGCCATGGCGGCCAACGAGACCACGAGCCGCCAGCGACTCCTTGGGCGCGGGGGAGGAATCGCGGGAGCGGGAGCGGGAGCGGCGGCGGCCCGCTCGGGCGAGGGTCCTGGACCTGCCTCGAGCGCGGCCGGGGCGCTGGAGGGCGACGGCGCCGCGACTGGGGCCGCGGGGCGACCACCGACGGAGGCCGGGCCCGGCCGGGACGGCACCCGGGGAGGGATGACCGGCGAAAAAGTGCGCTCGGCGCCGAAGAGGCGTTCCAGGAAGGCGGCCACGTCCACGACGTTGGTCGGGGCGCATTGCCGCATCCAGGAATCCAATGCGAGCCCCACCTCCCGCGCCGACGAGAAGCGCTGCTCGCGGTCCTTGGCCAAGGTGCGCATCACCACCTTCGCCAGCCCCTCGGGGAGGTCGGGCCGCAGGGACTCGATGGGCGGCGGCGTGGTGTGCACGATGGCGTTGAGCAGCCCCAGCTCGCTATTGGAGTGGAAGGGCCGCGTCCCGGCCAGCAGCTCGTAGAGCACCACGCCCAGGGAGTACACGTCGGCGCGGCGGTCGAGGTCGCGCCCCAGGGCCTGCTCGGGTGACATGTACCCGAACTTCCCCTTGAGGGTTCCCGGCCGCGTGGTTCCGGTGGCGCTGGCGGCCTTGGCGATGCCGAAGTCCACCACCTTGGCCTGACCGTCGACGCTGAGCAGGACGTTGTCCGGCGAGATGTCGCGGTGGACCAGATGCATCGGCCGGCCCAGCTCGTCGGTTGCCTCGTGGGCGTAGTGCAGCCCCTCGCAGGTCCCCACCAGCACATGGGCGAGAATGCCGGGAGGGAAGGGCTCCTTGCGGTCCCGCAGCCGCCGCTGCACCGCGCGCAGATTGCGGCCGCGGATGTACTCCATCACCAGGAAGTAGGTCCCCGCCTCCTCGCCCAGCTCGTAGATCTGCACCACGTTGGGATGGTTGAGCCGCGCCGCCAACCGCGCCTCGTCCAGGAACATCTGGATGAAGGAGTGATCCTCGGCGAGCTGGGGGAGGATGGTCTTGACCACCACTTCCTTGGCGAACCCTGCCGGTCCTTCTTGGCGCGCCAGCCAGACTTCGGCCATGCCCCCTATCGCCAAGCGGGTGTGAAGGTAGAACCGGCCGAGCTGGCGCGGAGGAGCCGAATCATCCATGCCGCGGATAGTAGCCCAAGGGCGCACACGGGCCGAAAAACCTCATTTCCGAGGCGCCAACAGGCGCTCGAAGGTGACCGGGACCTCGTCGCCGACGATGCGCACGACGCTGCTCAGGTCACCGGCAGAGGCGCCGAGTCGGCGCACCAGGCCCTCGCGGACCCTCTCCGCGACCTCGGCCTTGGCCCGCACCAACCAGCGCGCCGCGGTGGAGCGGTGCATCTGGAAGACGCGGGCGATGTCGTCGATGGACGAGCCATCGAGGGCGCTCATCCGCAGCGCGGTGCGCTCGCGCTCCGGGACCACGGCCAGCGCCTCCTCCAGCGCCAGCCGCAGGGCCTGGCGACACTCCTCCCGGACCCACCTCGCGTCAGGGGCGCTGGCCGCTTCGAAGAAGTAGGCGGAGAGGTCCTTGGGCTGATGCCGCTGGCGGCTGCGCTGCAGGTTGACGTGGTCCTGCGCGGCCACGGCCCGCAGCCAGCCACCCAGCGAGCCGCGCCCGGAGAAGTAGTCGAGCTTCGAGCGCGCCTTGCCGGGAAGGAAGAGCTCCATCCGCAGGCGCTGCCGGACCTCGTCGATCTCCTCATTGCTCGCGCCCAGCCGGCGCAGCGCGGCCTCCACCGCCACCTTGATGCTCCCCTCCATCTCCCCTTGCGCCGCGAGGTCGCCGGCGAGACAGGCCTGGGCCAGCGCCAGCCCCTCGACATCCGCCTTGGCCAGCGCGGGTCCCAGGGCCTCCAGGCGCTGCGCGAACGCGCGCAGATCGAGTGCCAGCCCCGGCCACGCCTGGCGCACCCGCGCCAGCGCGGCCTCCAGCTCCACCTTGTCAGCGATTCCCACGAGCTGATTGTTGAGCAGAGACCGGGCGCGCTCAAGGACTACGGCAAGGGGCCGGGTCCGGGACCTGCTGCTCCACCGCCCGATATTCGGGAACCAGCAGCAGCACCTGGCGAGGCTGCGCTACCCGGCGATGGGCGCCGCCGCAGGCTTGGTTGGCCGGCCTGCTTGGACCCGGTCACCCTCGACGTGCTGGCCACCACCGAGCTGCCGGCGAGGTGTCGAAGGTGCCGCCTCCCAGGTCGTAGACCAGCCAGTGGCCGTCGGTGGTCCTCAGAGTGCGGTTGAAGACCACGCCGACCCGCGTTTCCGGCGTCAAAGGTCTCGAGGCCATGAACCTCGACCCCGAAGCGGCTGCGGCCGAGTACCGCGACAAGATGGTCAAGCCGTACCGCGGCGTCCTTCCCGAGGCGACGGTCCGCAGCATGGAGGTGCAGCTCTCCGGCTCCTGCACCATGTGCTCCTGCTTGGTCTGCACTTCGGTCTGGTGTCAGCCCTTGTGAGCAGGCCAAGGCACCGCAACTACAGGCGGCGGCCCCCAGGGGGACGATCTCGAAGCGCGGAAAGCTGCGCCCCTCAGCGCCACCCCTCCGGGAGTGGGGCAGGCTTCCAACCCTGCACCACCTTCCTGCAGGTCTCGGCAAGCGGCCGGGTGAGGAACGGGAGGTAGTAGCGGCGCAGCCGAGGCGAGAGAGGGAACGGGGCGGGGTCGGGATCGATTCCCAGCGCCGCCGGTCCCCAAGGCAGCTCCCTCTGCAGCTTCAGGAAGTAGTGGTCGACGACGTAGCATGCGGCGACGTTTTCGACCGTGCTCTCCGCGGCACAGGCCGCCGGCTTCGGGCATAGCAGGTCGAGGTAGGCGGAGCAGCCGGGGAGATCGTTCGAAAGACAGGCCGAGCGGAGCAATCGCTGGACCTCTTGCGGCTCGAGGACCGGTACGCCGCGGTGCTCGTGAGAGAGCAAGGCCAGCCGCACGCAGGCGTGAACGAGGCCCTCACCGCAGGCCTTTCGGTAGAGCCTCGCGGCGGCGGTGGGCTCGCTCGCGTCGAGGAGCTCTCCCGCGCGCAGACAGGAAGGCGCGAATCGCGCCTCCACGCAGACGGAGAGGTGCTCCTTGAGCGCCGCAGCGCCATCCTTGGGGAGGACGACGCCGATCGCCTTGAACTCGGCGCGCAGGAACCTGGTCTCCCGGTCGTCCACGCGCGCGAGCACCGCCGCGAGCTGCGCGCAGGCGTCCGGCCGTCTGGAGCACAGGAGCGAGAGAGGCTGGCGCACGCTCTCGCAGCCGATGATCTGCTCGTCCTTTTCCGAGCCCTTGCTGCAGAGTTCGTAGAGGACTGTCCCGACGCGATGGGCCGGGCCATCGATGACCGGGGGCGTCTTGGGCGGCGGGGAAAGCCGGGTCTCGTCCGCCCACGCCGCGAGGCCGGTGGCGATGGCGTCGTCATCGGGCACGTACGGAATCCCCGAGCCGTCCGGGTTGGGGCCCGGCCCCTGGAAGCGATTTTCGAACAGCAGCGCGCAGCCCCTCCGCTCGCCCAAGCTGCAGGCGCGCTCGAGCAGCGCGTGGCCCACGTTCATTCTCCCCTGCGCGTCTTGGCCGAGGATCGAAAGCTCGTAGAGGCTCAAGCATGCCGCTCCAGAGCGCCTGTCGCAGGAGGCCTGGAGCAGGCGGCGCAACCCCGCGGGGTCCTCCTTGAACTCGGCGCGGAGGAAGCCTTCGGCGAGCCGGACGCAGCTCTCGCCCTTGCGACCCGCGCATTCTGCTCGCAAGCACGCAGCCGGGTCGCCAGCGCCGCCGGCACAGGAGGATGGGACCGGGGCGGCCGGTCCTTGTGCTGCGAGGAGCGCTCGCGGGACCGCCATGAGCAGGAGCGCGGCAAGCCAGTGGGCAGGGGACGAGGGCATGGCGAGGCCGAATCTAGGAGTCCTGGCGGCGGTTGCATATAGCGCTCTCCGGCCATCGAGTCTTTGTCGCCCATGGCGGCGATGCCGGACTGGCGAGGGCGCGCGAATTCCGGACCGGAGGTCGTCCTCTGCGACATAGGACTTCCGGGTCTTCAGCAAAACCTGTGGGCGTTTGACTGTTTGAATTGAGCGGTGTTGGGACTCTTTGCAGTGTCGGGTGAGGCGGTGCCATGAGCATTGGGAGTCTCGCTCGTCGCTTGTCGAACGCCGCGCCAGCGAACTGCGCTGGCACGCCGTCCGCCGCTCCTCCTCGACGATCTCCGGGGTGCTGTCCCGGCATGGGTGCAATCGCCGGCGCCCGGCGGCGAAGAATGGTGGGACAGAAAGAAGCATCCTGCGCAATGCGCTGGGAAGATGGGAGGTGCGAGCCACCCCTGACCGGCTACGCTCAGCCCCGAGGACCAACACCGGGCACGAAACGCTGGCTTCGACGCGCACTCGGCCAAGCCTCATCCTCACGTCGCGAACGATCGGAAGGGACACGACCAAGGGCGGTCGTTTTCGCGCGGTCCCCATCGTCGCCGAGTTCCGCCCGTTCCTCGAGGCGCACCTCAAGGGCCTCTCCGGTGAGCATCTCTTTCCCACGTACCGCAGCCTGAAGGGGGTGCGGCAGATCATCCAGCGCGACCTCAAGTACGCGAAGGTCCGCGCCGGCCTGAGTCCTCGGCTATGACCACGTCTGCCGCCGTCACGGCTGCAAGACGGTCGAGCGCCGGGACACCATCTCGGCTCACCCCTGCCCGAAGTGCGGCTACATGCAGTGGGTGACGCCCATCCCCAATCCGCTCACCTTCCACCAACTCCGCCACACCTACGTCTCGCATCTCCTGATGGCAGGAGCCAACCCGGTGGCCGTTCAGCATATGGCCGGCCACGCCGACCTGAAGATCACGCTCGAGACTTACGGCCACCTGGTGCCCAACTTCATGCGCGACGAAGCGAGCGCCTGCGCTTTGGCGTGAAGGCCGAAGACTTTGCCGCGCCCGCGAACGCTGCCCAGGTGGCCGAGGGTGACCAAGGCCGAGCAACTGGAAGCCCAAAACCCTGAGCCCTCCGCCGCTGCGTCCGAAGAGCCGAAGACCAACGAGCCGGAGGGAGAGGAGAACAGCGCGGCCGATGCTACCGCGGGCGCCGTTCTACCCGGCTTCTGCCGGATGGCCCCGGTCCCAAAAAGCGAAACGGGCGGACCTTGTGGATCCGCCCGTCCCGTCTCTCTCTCTCTTGTCCCCGACGGGGGAAGAACAGAGCCGAAGTTCTCGACACTGGCTGCTTCGACACTCGAGGAGGGCCGGATGGTGGTGACGCTCTCGCTCGTGGCGTAGTGGCGGGGACCGGATGCCCAGCGCGATTCCTTCGCGGTCGCGGACGACGACCTACGAGTGCTTCTCCGACGACTGCATGCCCACCGGCAGCGGGACCGGCCAGTGCCACGGGGCGTGCAGGATGCCGTAGGGCGTCGGTGGCGCGGCCTGCTCCTGCCGAGACCGCGCAGTTCCAGTCGGTGACAACCACGTCGACCGTTGATTAGAGTCCGCCGCCATCGGGGGGCTGACAGGAGCGGTCTTCAGCTGGAGGGACGATGAACAGTTTTGCTCGGTCGTGCGGCGCTCTGGCGCCTTCGGTGGTCCTCGCGCTGCTTTCCGGCTGCCCGGGTGGAACGGCCCAGCCTTCGCCAGACACGGGATTGAGCTGCCCCGCCAGCCAGACCTTCTGCCTCGGCGGCGACGGGACGAGCTACTGCGCTCACACCGAGACCGACAACGCCAACTGCGGCGAGTGCGGGAAGGTCTGCGCCGCCGGCCAGGTGTGTTCCGGCGGTAGCTGCGGACTGACCTGCCCGTCCGGGATGCTGGTCTGCGGTGACCGATGCGTCGACCCTCTGACCGACCGCGGCCACTGCGGCGCCTCGGGCGACTGCGCGGGAGCGCACGCCGGAGCCACCTGTGGCTCCGGCGAGATCTGCCGGGACGGCGCGTGTTCAGTCTCCTGCGTGAGTGGCCAGACGCTCTGCTCGGACGGCAAGTGCCACGACCTGGCGACCGACACCCTGAACTGCGGCGCCTGCTCCACCGCCGGCACCACCGACGAGGCCTGCCCCGCCGGTCAGGTCTGCTCCAACGGCACCTGCGGCGTCAGCTGCGTCACTGGCCAGGAGCTCTGCTCGGACGGCAAGTGCCACGACCTCGCGACCGACAATCTGAACTGCGGCACCTGCTCCACCGCCGGCACCACCGACAAGGCTTGCGCCGCCGGCAACGTCTGCTCCAACGGCACCTGCGGCGTCAGCTGCGTGAGCGGCCAGACCCTCTGCTCGGACGGCAAGTGCCACGACCTGGCGACCGACAACCTGAACTGCGGCACCTGCTCCATCGCCGGCACCACCGACAAGGCTTGCGCCGCCGGCAACGTCTGCTCCAGCGGATCTTGCGGCGTCAGCTGCGTGAGCGGCCAGGAGCTCTGCTCGGACGGCAAGTGCCACGACCTGGCAACCGACAACCAGAACTGCGGCGCCTGCTCCACCGCTGGCACCACCGACAAGGTTTGCGCCGCCGGCAACGTCTGCTCCAAAGGATCTTGTGGAGTCAGCTGTGTGAGTGGCCAGGCGCTCTGCTCGGACGGCAAGTGCCACGACCTCGCGACCGACAACCTGAACTGCGGCGCCTGCTCCACCGAGGGGACCACCGACAAGGCGTGCCCCTCCGGCAACGTTTGCTCGAACGGATCCTGCGAAGTCAGCTGCTTGAGCGGCTGGACGCTTTGCCCGGACGGCATGTGCCGCGACCTCCAGTCCGAAGCCCTCAACTGCGGGGCTTGCGGAAAGGTTTGCGCGGCCTCGCGGGTCTGCATCCAGGGAGTCTGCCGAGACGGCACCAATACCGTGGTGCTCGGAGGGCTCCCGCTCGCAGTCGTGGACTGGGATTACAGCAGGCCAGCGGCGGGAGACTTCGACCGCGACGGGCGACTCGACTACGTCGTTGTCTCGCCCAGGTACGCGTTTCTCGTCTATCGCGGAGTGGGAAACGGCACCTTCACCCCGCCGATGATTCAAGGGCTGAGCGGCATCCGCTCGGTCGCAGCGGGCGACTTCGACGGCGACGGCTATCCCGACCTCGTCGCCGACACGAGCTATGGCCTGGACGTCCTCAGCAGCCTCGGCAACGGTAACTTCGCCGTGAGGGCCGCCTCCCCGACCCTCTTCCCGAGTTCATCGACCACGCCGAAGATGGTGGTCGGGGACTTCAATGGCGACGGCTCGCTCGACGTGGCCGCGGCCTCCGATTCTGACAAGCAGGTGATGGTGTTGCTGGGGGTGGGGAACGGCACCTTCGTCCCTGGCGCCACTCTTCCCCTGAGCGATGGGCTCAACGCAATCGTGGTGGGCGACGTCGACCAGGACGGCAAGCTCGACCTGGTCACCGCCGCGAACAACAGCCTCTCGGTGCTGCTGGGAGCAGGCGACGGCACCTTCCAGGTGCTGCCGCCCATCGCCATGGACTCGACGCTGGACTCGGTGGCCATCGGCGACATCGACGGGGACGGCAAGCCCGAGGTGGTCGTCCTGAGCCACTATGACGGCGACGCGGTCGTGCTGTCCGGCGTGGCCAGCGGCAGCCCGGTGGTCCGGGCACGCATTCACATCGGCGGGATGCCGCATTCGATGGCCCTCGGCGATTTCGACGGCGACGGTGACCTCGACCTCGTGGCTGTCGTCGTAGGACAGGCGTTGCTGTTGCTCAACTCCGGCGACGGGACCTTCGGTCCGCCGGCTGTCATCCCCATCTACGGCGCGGGGGAGGATGCCGTGACCGGCGACTTCAACGGCGACGGCAAGACCGACCTCCTGATCGCCGGTCGGGGCCCCGCCGGGGCCGTGCTGTTCGCCGAGTCGCCGCAGTGGTCTGCGACCCATTCCATCCACCCTCGCCCCAAGTCGGTGGCGGTGGCCGACTTCGACGGCAACGGATTGCCCGACGTGGTCAGCGCGAACTCCGGCACCGGCGACGTGACCGTGCTCTTGGGCTCGAGCTCGCCCGGCCTGAAGGTGCTGGCCAACTTCGAGGCCGGCGTGCAGCCCGAGTTCGTGGCGGCCGGGGACCTGAACGGCGACGGGAAGCCCGACCTGGTCGTCACCGACGTCGGCAACGACACGGTGAACGTGCTGCTCGGCGAAGGCGGCGGCCGCTTCGGCGCCGCTTCGGCCTACCCCGCCGGCACCACTCCGGTCTGGGCGGCCCTGGGTGACCTGGACGGCGACGGGAAGCTCGACGTGGTGGTCGCCAACCGCGACTCGAACTCGGTGAGCGTGCTGCGCGGAGCCGGTGACGGCACCCTGGGCCTCGCGACGAGCCATGCCGTAGGAAACGGCCCGCGCGCGGTCGTGGTCGGCGACTTCGACGGCGACGGCATGCTCGACGTCGCCACCGCCGACGAGGGCGCCAACGGCGTCAGCGTGCTGCTCGCCAACGCGGGCGGCGGCTTCGCGACCGCGAAGAGCTTCCCGGCGGGCACGGCCCCCTCCTCGCTCGTAGTGACCGACTTCAACGGCGACGGCAAGCTCGACCTCGCCACCGCCAACCCGGGCAGCGTGAACGTGCTGCTGGGAGCCGGCGACGGGAGCTTCGCCGCGCCTGCGAATCATCCGGTGCGAGCGGCAGACTCGATGCTCGCGGCCGATTTCAACCTGGACGGCAAGGTCGATCTGCTCGTGGCCCAGGCCCAGTCCGGCCGGTTGCAGACGCTGCCCGGGACGGGCGACGGTGGCTTCGGCGCTCCCATCGAGTCGCTCGCGAGGCCCGTTCAGTTCCTGGCGCTCGGCGACTTCCAGGGCTTGCCCGGGTTCGCTTCCGCCATCTATGGAGAAGACGAGGTGGGTCTTGGGCTCCGGATGGGCGACGGCACCGTCGGGGGCGACTATTGGGTCGTTCTGGAGATGGCTCCGCGCTCGCTGGCTGCGGGCGACTTCGACGGCGACGGCAAGCTCGACCTGGTCGGCGCCGTTCCCACGAGCGATGAGGTGCGGCTGGTGCTCGGGGCGGGCCGGGCCGGCGCCACCCAGACGAGCTTCCACGTCGGCAAGGCTCCTTCCTCGGTGGCGGCGGTCGACCTCGACGGCGACGGCCGGCTGGACGTGGTGACCGCCAACGAAGGTGGCAACGACGTGACCGTGCTTCCAGGGAAGCCGGGTGGCACGTTCGGAGCCCGTGCGAATTACCCGGTGGGAGCCAGCCCGAAGTCGGTGGCGGCGGGCGACCTCGACGGCGACGGCCGGCCCGACCTCGTCGTCGCCAACTCTGGCAGCGACAGCGTGAGCGTGCTGCTCCAGACGGGGAGCGGCGCCTTCGCCCCCCAGGCCACCTACGCGGTGGGGGCCAAGCCCTACTCGGTGGCGATAGGCGACGTCGACGGAGACGGCAAGCCCGACCTCGTCGTCGCCAACTCCGCCAGCAACAGCGTGAGCGTGCTGCTCCAGACCGGGAGCGGCAGCTTCGCGCCGCAGCTCAGCTCCCCGGTAGAGGCAACGCCCTATGCCTTGGCCGTGGGCGACTTCGACGGCGACGGCAAGTCCGACGTCGCGGTGGCCAACTACGGCAGCGGTACGGTGAGCGTGCTGCGGGCGAAGGGCGGCGGCAGCTTCGCGCCCGCCTACGTCATCTCGCTGGGCCTGGCGGGCCAGGTGCCGAACGCACTGGCGGTGGCCGACGTGGACGGCGACGGCAAGCAGGACCTGGTGGTGGCCACCCGGTTTTTCCTGACCGTGCTGAAGGGAGCGGACCACGGCGCCTTCGCGGCGCCCAAGCGCTATTCAGGAGGCGCGCTTCCGACCTCGCTGGCAGTGGGCGATTTCGACGGCAATGGCAGGATCGACGTGGCCACCGGAAACCCCGACTTCAACGACATCACCGTGTTGCTGAACGTGATCGCCCCGTAGCGCCGGCCTCTTCTGTGAGCGCCCGGAACTGAGCGCTCTGACCTCGGCGGCGTCGCCTGGCGATGCCGCTCGGACATCGGTGGTAGGCCTGCGGTGACATGAGACTCCCTCTCGCCTGCCTCGCCGCCTTTGCGCTGTGCGCCGCCGCTTGCTCGCCTGGGACCGGCTCCTCCGTCGACGCCGGTACGCGTGGGCGCCGAGGACTTCGAGAAGCGGGTGCTGGCCGGCAAGTCGGCAAAGGTCCCGCCGACGGCGAAGGAGGCGGCGCTCACCGAGCTGCACGTCACCATCCGGACGCTGAAGAGGATGCTCGACGAGAAGGAGGGGCTGGCCGCCGATCTGCAGATGGCGGAGGTCGAGAAGGCGCGGGTGGAGATGCTCTGGAACACGCTCGGGTCGGCCGTGCTGCAGTTGGAGGCCATCCTCGAGCTCCTCGAGAAGGTCTGACTGTTGCCGTCACGGCAACAGTCCGGCGGACACCTTGCGGCCAAGGAAGCCGACGGCAAGCCCGGGTGTTGGAACGTTGCCTCGGACCGTCCACCCGCTTTGCGCAGGGCGGGGGAGACCAGTTCCACCGTGGAACTAGTCCTCGGTCACAGGTGAACGCTCGGCCGAGGAATGTCGGACCGGGCGGATAGCCTCCCTTCCTAGCCGGCCTCGCGCCGGCTTCGGGCCGGGGAGGGGGCGCACGGGTGGGGACAGGCATCGCTTCGGGCTACTCGCGGCGCGAGCCGGAGAAGACCGCTCTGAACAGGCTCGTCCGCGACTGGCTCGAGACGCTCCTCGCGGAGTCGCGCTCGGACGACGGCGGAGGGTTGCCGCCCTTCGTCGTGCGGGAGCTGCGGGAGTATGCCAAGTGCGGCCTGCTCTCCGCGGGGTCACCTTGCTCCGCTGCACCCGGTGCGGCCAACAGATCCCCGTCGCCTTCTCCTGCAAGACGAAGATCTGCCCCTCTTGCGTCTGCCGCAGGATGCACTCGGTGTCCCTCGACCTCGGCGAGCGCGTCCTCCCCGTCGTCCCTTACCGCTTGGGCGCTCTCGCTCCCACCGAACCTTCGCTTCCAGTGTCCTCTCGTTATTGCAAGCTGCTTTTGTATTAGCGCGTCGAGGTCGCCACGGTAGTTTTGCAGAGAAACCACGACAGGGAACGGCGCTTGTTTGTCTTGATCTCTCCTCGATGCAGCCAAGGCCGCTGCCATCCGCAGAGTCGTGCTCTTGCCGCTTCCACCGTCGCCTACCAAAAGCAGGAACCTATTGGCTGGCGCTGAGACCAACTTTCGCAGCAGGTCTGCATCGGCAACATCGTGCGCGCATGCAGCCGTCGCTGTGGCTGCGGACCGGGCGTGCGGGTCCGCTGCACTGGCGACACGGAACCCGGGCGGAAGCGCGTATGTTGGTGAAGCCTCCAAGACGATCTAGTGGGACTCGATCTGCTGAAGTGCGCGAAGGTGTTTCTGCTCATCAAGATCGGGCCGCGGCTGCTCTCGAACCCCTCGCCGCGTCCTCGCCTCGGCGGTGGACTGGGACATCCTTCCGGCGCTGCCCAGGCTGCCGAAGCTGAAGGCACCCGATGCCGAATGGGACTTCTTGACGTTCGAGGAGTCCCAGAAGCTGCTTGCCGCTGCCCGCGACGACGAGGAGCGCACCTTGCTCCTCGTCGCGCTGCACACCGGCATGAGGATAGGGGAGCAGCTCGCCTCCGAGTGGGGTGACATCGACTGGGCCAGTGGGACGCTGGCTGTGTGCAGGGCGTCGGCGAAGGGAGTCGTCGGCCCGACGAAGACAGGCAAGGAGCGCAAGGTGCCCATGACGCCCAGCCTCCGGGCTGCGCTGAAGGCCATCAAGGCACGAGCGGTCAGCGCTCGTCTTCTGCGAGGGCGACGGCAAGCCCTACAAGCTTCGCCAGCGGCTCATCACTGTGCTCCGTCGCGCTGGGCTCCGCCACATCCGCTGGCACGACCTCCGGCACACGTTCGCGTCCCAGCTCGTCATCAGGGGCGCGCCAATTGTCCAGGTGCAGCAGTGGCTGGGCCACAAGACCATCACGATGACGATGCCGCTACGCCCACCTCGCGCCGGGCAGCGGGAAGGACCTGATCGCGCTGTTGGAGGGGCCGACCGTGGAGAAATAATGGAGAAGGAGCCCAGAGAGACCAAGTGGACCAACCTAACCGCTTGATATCCCTGGACTCCTCTCTTGTCCCCGACGGGGCAAGAACAGAGCCGAAGTTCGCGAAGCTGGCAGCGTCCACCCTCGAGGAAGGCCGGTTGGTGGCGATGCTCTCGTTCGTGGCGTAGCGGCGGGGCAGGGGAGGGTGGGATGCCGGCCACCCCCTGCCTCGCCTCGGCTACCGCACCTCTCCCGGCCCCGCGACGCTCACCGGCTCCATCGGTCCGTCGGCCCACTCGGTCTCCTGCCAGTTCGAGATGTGGATCTCGTCCTGGCGGCACATCATGCAGCCCGCGTGGATAGTCTTGTCGTGCAGTCTGGTGACCCAGAGAAGACCCGGGCATCGCCTGCCCTTGGGCCGCTTGCTGCACTCGACCAAAGTCTCCCGGCAGTGGCCCGGCTCGAGGGGGCCGCCGTACTCGAGGAGCCTGGCGACCTTGAGCGCGTTCGAGCGCAGCCGGGCTGGCTCATCCGGCAGCGAGCCGGCTTCCTTCAGCCAGTGCCAGGGATCGACGACGAGCATCGTTACCACTTCGTCACCGAGGCCGAGGTCCATGGCCTTGCGGCGCAGAATGGAGCGCACGGCGGCGGCGAAGATCCTCCGCAGGCGTGAGAGCAGGCCCTCGTCGCGTGCGAGGCGGCCAGGCCGTCGACGTGGACGTGCGTCTCGCCCTTGCTCCACGAGCGTCGCGAAGCGAGGCGCTCTGCCCGAGCACCAAGCTCCATGCGTGAGCGCGAATTGCGCTACACTCCGCCCGCGAAACGGCACGCTCCCGGCGAAATCGAGGGCGTCCGGTGGGAGGAGAACACCTTGCTCGAGAGACCCCGTCGGAAGCGACTCCTCGGAGTCGGCCTGCTGGTAGGCCTTGCGTTCGGCTGTCAGGACGCAGCGCAACAGCGCGCCTCCCCTACCGTCCCGACTCCCACAGCCGTCTCGAGCCAGAAGCAGGCCGTCGGGACTCCGCCTACGTCGATGGTGGCGTGCAAGACCAGCGCTCCTTGCACCATGCCCATGATCGCCAGCTACGTACACACGGTGGCGCTCAAGAGTGACGGGACGGTCTGGACGTGGGGCAGGGGCGGCGAGGGCCAGCTGGGTAACGGCGTGACAGACGACTCCTCGAGTCCAAAACAGGTCGCCGGAATTTCGGGAGTCACGGCGGTCGCTGCAAGCACCCACACATTGGCGCTGAAGAGCGACGGCACGGTCTGGGCGTGGGGAGCCAACTACTTCGGGCAGCTGGGAAACGGCACGATGAACATGGACTGGAGCGATCCTGTTCACAAAGTACCTGGTCAGGTGACGGGGCTTTCTGGGGTCGTTGCGGTCGCGGCTGGAGAAGGTCACTCGGTGGCGGTCAAGAGTGACGGAACGGTCTGGGCTTGGGGATGGAACCAGTATGGCCAGCTCGGGAACGGGACACAGACCGACTCCGCCGTCCCCCTTCAGGTCTTGGGGCTTTCAGGAATGGTGGCAGTCGCGGCCACAGACTTCTTCACGCTCGCCCTCGCGAATGACGGGACCGTCTGGGGCTGGGGTGACAACTCCGGTGGCCAGCTTGGGGCCCCCGTCGCAACGAAGGTCAAGCCGGTGCAGGTGGCGGGGATTTCTGGAGTCGTCGCCGTGGCGGCGGGGCCTGTGTCTTCGATCGCGGTGAAAGAGGACGGAACGGTCTGGGCGTGGGGAAAGAATCTCGGGAATGGGGACCCTTGGAGCGTCGGGTCTTTGACGCCGGTGCAGGTGTCCGGTCTGTCGGGTGTCGTCGCGGTGTCGGCTTCTCCGACTTCCTTAACCTTGGTGTTGAAGAGCGACGGGACGGTATGGGGGTGGGGCAACAACGTGTACTTCCAGCTGGGAAGCCCCTACTGGGACCACCTGCAGCTCAGGCCAGTCCAGGCGTCGTACCCCGAGGGTATGGGCTGGACGCCCGTGTCCGGAGTGGTCGCCATTGCCGCCGGATTCGACGGCTCGGTAGCGCTCCGGAGTGACGGAAGCGTCTGGACCTGGGGCTTGAACCAGTACGGCGAACTGGGGCGCGGGACGAAGAGCGCTTATGAGCTGCCGGCGCCCAACGGGTATTCGTACCTGGCCGACGCGTGCGCCGTCGTCCCGGCCTGCTCCGCAGGCGCCTGCGTCCAGCCCGCGTGTTGGGGACAGGGCACCTGCTCGTCGGGTGCTTGCGCGTGCAGCACCGGGTTCAGCGGGACGGCCTGCGACCAGTGCGCGCCCGATTTCTTCGGTTATCCCTCGTGCGCGACGTACTGCCACGCCGAGACGACCTGCCACGGCCACGGCAAGTGCGACGCGGCCGGCTCCTGCAGCTGCGACGCGGGCTTCGCCTCGCCGACCTGTGAGTTCGGCGATTCCACGACCTGCCATGGCCACGGCACGGCGCTCGCCACCGGCGCCTGCAGCTGCCTCACCGGATACACGGGCGCTGGCTGCGACCAGTGCGCGCCCGACTACTACGGCAGCTCGACGTGCACCTTCTGCGACGCGTCCACCACCTGCTCCGGCAACGGCACCTGCTCGCCAGCCGGGAGCTGCAGCTGCGCCGAGGGCTTCGCTGGAGACCACTGCCAGTATTCGAACGCGACGCTCTGCTCCGGGCGCGGCGTCGCGCAGCGGGACGGGACCTGCGTGTGCGCCACCCGCTACGGCGGGGCTTCGTGCGGCGAGTGCGCTGCCGGGTTCGCCGTCTATCCCGGGTGCGTCGAGTCCAGCTCCCTGCCGGACGCCGGCACGGGAGATGCCTCGTCGCCGGACGCCGGGTGCGCGCCCGAGTCGGACAAGGCGATCTGCGCGAGGCTTCACCGGTCGTGCGGAACGGGGCTCGAGACGGACGTCTGCGGCACGACGCGGCTGGTCAGCTGCGGCGGCTGCGGAGTCCACGCAGTGTGTCCGGCCGGGAGCTGCATGTGCGCGCCGGGCTTCGAGGGCGACGCCGTCGCAGGCTGCACCGACGTCGACGAGTGCAAGGTGAACAACGGCGGCTGCTTGCCTGGGGCGCCCTGCGTCAACACCCCGGGCTCCCACTACTGCGAGCCGTGCCCCGCAGGCTTCGCCGGCCCGTCCGCCTGCAAGGACGTCGACGAGTGCCTGGTCTCTCATGGCTTTTGCGACCTGCTGACGACGTGCACCAACTCTCCGGGCTCCTGGACCTGTGGTCCTTGTCCCTCGGGCCATACGGGGACCGGGGAGACGGGCTGCAGGGACGTCGACGAGTGCCTGGTGAACAACGGCGGGTGCGACCCGCTGACGACGTGCACCAACACGCCCGGGTCACGGACCTGCGGCGCCTGCCCGGTCGGCTTCACGGGAACCGGAGAGAGCGGGTGTCACTGCTACGACATGTGCGCCCAGCCGGGTGACGTCTGCAGCGCAGACGGCCTGTCCGTGGAGCACTGCGAGCTCGGCGCCAACGGATGCATCTCGGCCACCGTGATGAGCGAGGCGGGCTGCGACGAAGGCTCGGCCATCGACCGCTCCTGGGCACGCTGGCCCCTCCCGGACGGGGCCCTGCCCACCAGCCGCTACACGCTGACCGCGGAAACGGCCCTCGACAACCTCACCGGGCTGGAATGGGAACGCAATCAACGGGGCGGGGGCACCGGAGAGATGTACGGGTTCTGGGACGTCGCGCATTCCTATTGCGAGGGGCTCGTGCTGAACGGGAAGTCCGGCTGGAGGCTGCCCACGGTCATCGAGATGCTGACCATCAACGACCCGACTGTTCCAGCCTTCGGCGTGAACACCACGGTGTTCCCGGACACTTCCCAGGGCCACTTGTTCTGGTCCATGGACACAGTCGAGGCGAACTTCGGGCTCGGGCTCCAACCCTATGGCGTGTACGTCCAATCGGGGAGCACGGCCCTTGACGGGGTCTCTAACAAGCATCCGTACAGGTGCGTGCGATGAAAAGAATCGTCTCCCGGCCTCTCGAGCGATGGGTGCTCGGGTTCCTAGTCTTTGCCGCCGTCCTGGGAGCTGCGGCTGCCAAGACCTTTGCAGACGCTCCGAAGTACCAGTACACCGTCGGCACCGACACCGTCCTCGACCGCAAGACGGGGCTGACGTGGCAGCGCGCCGCGTCCTCGAGCCAGTACAACCTGGGCGCGGCGGTGGCCTATTGCTCCAGCTTGAGCCTGGCCGGCTTCTCGTCCGGTTGGCGACTTCCCACCCGACATGAGCTCGAGTCCCTCGTCGACCGGAAGGTCGCCCCTCCGGGACCGACGATCGACAAGACCGCGTTTCCCAACACCCCGGCCTCGAGATTCTGGACGGCGACTCCCTACGAATCGGGCTGGGGCTTCGATGTCAATTTCATGGATGGCAGCATGCACCCCGAGCAGGGTGGCTATGCCTTCTACGCTCGGTGCGTGCGCTGATGCGAAGCTCACTGGGATTTGAAATGCACAAGCTCAGTCTCCTGCTAATCCTCCTCCTCGCAGCCTGCGACAACCCTGGCGCCGCTGGCAGCGACGCCGGACCGGGCACACCCCACGACGGCTCGTGGGCGGACGCGTCCACCGGTCCTTCGGCGGACGCTTCGGTAGGCGATGGCTCCGTGGCCGACGCGGCCATCGCACCGGTCGGCGATGCCTCCCTGCCCGACGCGGCCATCTGCTCGCTCGAGTCCGACGACGCGCTCTGTGCGAGGCTCCACCTGCCGTGCGGCACCAACCCCGTCACCGACGCCTGCGGCAACACGCGCGACGTGCTCTGCGGGTGCCCGGACCGTGCGGAGTGCCGGACCGGGACCTGCGTCTGCTCCGCCGGGTACACGGGCGATCCGTCGACGGGGTGCAACGACGTCGACGAATGCCCGACCAACAACGGCGGGTGCGACCCGCTCACGACCTGCACGAACACGGTGGGCTCGCGGACCTGCGGGGCCTGCCCAGCCGGCTACACGGGGACCGGTGCGCTCGGCTGCACCGACATCGACGAGTGCCTGGTGGACAACGGCGGGTGCGACCCTCGGTCGACCTGCACGAACACCCCCGGCTCTCGGACCTGTGGCCCTTGCCCCAAGGGCTACACCGAGCTCGCGGGGGCGGGCTGCGTCGACGTCGACGAGTGCCAGGACGCCCACGGCGGGTGTGACCCGCTGTCGACCTGCACCAACACGCCAGGGTCTCACTACTGCGGCCCCTGCCCTCTGGGCTACAAGGGGTCGGGCGCCACCGGGTGCAAGGACATCGACGAGTGCGTGGCGGGCAACGGAGGCTGCGACCCGCTCTCGACGTGCACCAACTTGCCGGGGTCCTACTCCTGCGGGGCCTGCCCGGCCGGCTTCAGCGGAACGGGCGAGACGGGCTGCCTCTGCACGGTGGGCCTCTCCTGCAGTGCTGACGGCTCCTCCGTCTTGAACTGCCAGCGTGGCAGCGATGGGAAGCTCGGTCTGACCACGACGCCCTGCCCCGACGGCTGTGAGAGCGGGGAGTGCGTCGACCGGGAGTGGACGCGGTGGCCGCTGGGGTCCGAGGACCGGCCCGCGAGCCAATTCATCGTCAACACCGACACCGTGGTGGACACCCTCACGGGGCTCGAGTGGCAGAAGGCTTTCGTGCAGAACAAGAACTGGTGGGACGCCCGGCTCTACTGCTCGCAGCTGAACGTGGGCGCCGAGACGGGCTGGCGCTTGCCGACGCGCATCGAGTTGCTGAGCCTCGTCGACGACGACACCTTCGCCAGTCCCGCCGTGAACCCGGCGGTGCTCGCCACCGGAGGGAGTATCTGGACATCGACCATCTCCGTCGGTGCCAGGGTCGGCGTCAAGCCCACGGCATGGGTGATGAGCGACGCGCCGGGCAGTACGGGCATCGTGTTGATGACCGACGAAGCCAACGTTCGCTGCGTGCGATGAGCGAGGTGCGCCGATGACGAAACAGACCCTCAGCCTCTTTCTGGCAGTCGCTTCCGTGCTCTTCTTCGCGCCGGCGCTCTTGGCGTCCGCACCGCCGGGCCGTTACGCCATCAGCCCCTTGACCGTGAAGGACAACAGGACAGGCTTGATCTGGCAACGCAGCGCCACCAAGTTCGCCTATTCACAAGCCGACGCCGTCGACTACTGCGCCAAGCTGAAGATCCTCGACCAGTCGGGCTGGAGACTGCCCACCAAGCATGAGCTCGAGACCCTCGTCGACATCCGCGTCGCTGCTCCGGGGCCCACCATCGACCCGGTGGCCTTTCCCAACACCCCAGGCAAGCCCTTCTGGACCTCGACGAAGTCCATGACGGTCAATTTCGGCATTGGCTCAACGCTGTACGAAGCGCCCTGCCACATCCGGTGTGTTCGGCAGTAGCGAGGCGTACTTTCGGAAGCCGGAGGCGACGAGCGCGAAGTGGCAGAGGGTCTGGAGCAGGGCCATCACGCGCTGGTCGCCAAAGCGAAGGGCTGACGCACGACGACCGACCGCATCCTTGGTGGGTTTCTGGAGGCGGTCGAGTGCGTCCTGGCTCAGAGCGCAGTTCTGTCCGACGCGCTCCAGGTCGAGGTTGTCGATGGCCTTGTTCGAGCGGAAGTCGCTTGGGCCGTTGAGGGTGGTCTCGGTCCGCAATGCACGCCCGAGTTTGAAGCTCCGCGCCTACGAGCTGGACCTGGCACAGTCGAGCGTGTGGTCATCCGCGGCTCGGGTAGCGGCCGGCCGAAGGCGTCGCGCGCCTTGTCGCCGTCTTCCACGTAGATGAACCTCTGCCGGGCGACATCCTGGGGAAGGGATACCCAAAGAGAACGGGACGGCTGTGGGCCGTCCCGGTCTCACTACCGTAAGTGTCCCCGACGAGATTCGAACTCGTGTTACCGGCTTGAAAG
>DASXVQ010000183.1:0-14506 GCA_036504155.1 Myxococcales bacterium | reverse complement strand
CCTCAATGCCATGGTCCGACAGAACAAGTCCTGGAACCCCTCGGAGGCGCTCGATGCCCGCACTCGCTCGGCTTCCTCTTGACGGCAGACACAGTTACTCCAGCGGACCCCTCGACAGGCTCGGGACAGGACTGGAGGGGGGGCCGTGGGTTGCCTGCGGCCTCCCGGTAGGAGCTCACTGCACCGCTGCGCGCGTCCTTGATTTCTAGGCTGCCGTCCTGGCTCGGACGTTCGTGGTCCCGGTTGCTCCGCAGGGGTCGAGACGAGCAGACCTGCTTCAGGGCGGTTCAGGGAGCGGGCTGGGGGGCGGGCTGCTGCTGCTGCTCCGCCACCGGCAGCTGCACTTCGAACCGCGCGCCCTTGCCCGACCCGACGAAGGCGATGTTGCCGCCCTGGTTCTCGATGAGCATCCGCGCGGTGATGAGCCCCAGCCCCAGGCCCTGCGGCTTGGTGGTCACCAGCGGGCGGAAGAGGGTGCGCTGCTGCTCCGGCGGGATGCCCGGGCCGGTGTCCGCTACCGCGACGACCACCATCTTCCCCTCGCGGCGCGTCTCCAGGGTCAGCGTGCCGCCCTGGGGCATGGCGTCGAGCGCGTTGCGCACCAGGTTCTGCAGCGCCTCGCGCACCTGGTTGGGGTCGACGTGCACCAGCGGCACGGCCTCGATGGACCGCACGATCTCCACCGAGTCCGGCGGCGAGTGGGCGGCCACCGCCTGGTCGAGAAGCTGGGTGATCTTGCAGATCTCGCGGTCGGCGGCGCGCACCCGGGCGTGGTCGAGCAGGCCGGTGATGATGCGGTTGGCCTTCCAGGCCTCTTCGATGACGATGCTCACCGACTGCTTCAGCTCGGCGTCGTTCTGCGCCCCGGGCGACTTCTGCATCAGGTAGCCGGCGTTGGTGATGGCCGCCAGCGGGTTGCGGATCTGGTGGGCGAGGCCGCCGGCCAGCTGGCCCAAGAGCGCCAGGCGCTCCTTGCGCACCAGCTCCTCCTGCGCCGCCGCCAGCGCCGCCGTGCGCTCCTGCACCCGCTTCTCCAGCTGATCGTTGACCTGGCGCAGCGCTTCCTCGGCCGTCTTCAGGCGCGTGATGTCGTGGATGATGCCGACCAGGTGCGTGACCTCGCCCGCGGCGTTGCGCAGCGGGGCCTTGGTGGTGGCGATGGTGTGCCGGGCGCCCGAGGCGTCGGTGATGAACTCCTCGGCGACGTCGACGGTGGCGCCGGAGGCGAACATCTGCTCGTCGCGGGCGCGGAACCAGTCGGCTTCCTGGCGCGGGAAGAAGTCGTAGTCGGTCTTGCCCAGGAGCACGTCGCGCGACCGGCCGACCATCTCGCAGAAGGCGCGGTTGAACAGCACCCAGCGGAACTGGCGGTCCTTGACGAAGATGGGGTGGGCGACGAGCTCGAAGATGGCGCCGAGAAAGTCCGGCCCCATGCCTGCGCTGGCGCCCCCGCCGACGTTCTGGTCCATCGCAGCCCCTTGGGCAGGCACGCAGGCTGCCCCTCCCGACTCCACTCGCCTTCGAGATCGAGACCGGGTTGTCGCCGCCCGTTCGCCGAACCCGGAACTCCGATTACTTGCCTTCGATCGCGTAGGCCTTCACGTGCGCCGCGAACGCGCCCTGGCCCTCGTAGCTGGTGAGCGTGCCGTCGACGGTGACCAGGTCCCCGCGGGTGAGCGCCGCCAGCTCGGGGACGCGCTTGTCGAAGTAGAGGGTGAACGTGTAGCGCATGCCGTGCTCTTCGGTGTTGCTCGGGCGGTCCTGGCACTCGACGTCGAAGGCCATGCCGCCCACCAGCTCGCTCTTGCTGGTCTCGTCGCTGACGGCCAGGATGCGGATCTTCCAGTGGAACACCTCGTCCTTGAGCTTCTCGACGAGCTCCTTCTTCTCGAGCTGCTGGAGGCTCCCTCCGTTCTCGAGCTGCTTGGCGATCTCGGCGCAGGCCTGCGTCAGCGGCTGGACGGCCGTGGCCTTCTGGGGGGCGGCGGCGCAACCAGCGGCGACGAATGCGAGGCAGGCGGCGAGGGCGATGCGGGCCAAGGCGAGTCCTCCTTCAAGGCGACGATAGGGCGCAGCCTAGCACGGCAAACACGGCTTGTAGCTGCCGGCGTCGCCCCGATCCCCAGACCTTGAATGATGCGCGCCGGCCCGAACACGCTCCTTGCAGGAGGCCGGATGGCGCAGGCAATCACAGGCGGTGGGCGGGCGGGCTGGCGGTGGGCGAGGGTGGCGGTGTGGGCGACGGTGTGGGTGTGGGGATGGGGCTGGGCGGGAACGGCCAGGGCCAGCGACGAGAAGGTGCTCTCTCCTCGGCAGGCCCTCTCGGCGCTCCCCCGCCCGCCTTCAAAGGCGGACGAGGCCAGGTCGCGCTGGAGCGGGGGCGTCGACCGGGCGGTCCAGCCGATTCGGCAGGGAGCCCAGATCCAGCTGGCGGCGGCGCAGCGCGAGCTGGGCGGGCAGCGGGCGTTCGACCGCGACCCGGAGCAGCGGCGGGCGGCGGCAGCGCGGCTGGATCCGGGCGAGGTCACCGCTCTTCTGGCGCTGGAGCAGGCGCATACCGCGCAGCCGGTGGAGCTGAGCCGCAACATCGAGAAGCTCGCGCGGTCGGAGCGGCAGGAGATCGAAGAGAAGGTGCGGGCGGTGGACGAGGCGAGGAAGGCGGCGCTGGCGGCGTGCCAGGACAAGGCGTGCGAGCGAGCGGCGGAGCGGGAGGCCAAGAAGGCGCGGGCGGAGCTGCTCTCGCGGTTGCTGGAGCAGACCACGGCGCGCTGGGAGCTCTTGAAGATGCGGCTCGACTACTTCCTGGCCGAGCGGCTGAGGCTGGCCGAGCGCGTGGCCACGGCGACGAGCGATCCGTACGTGATGCTGCAGGCGCAGGGGCTGCTCGCCGACGCGTGGCGGACGGTGGCGGAGCTGGCGGACGAGGTGGAGAAGGAGACCGCGCTCGCGGCTCGCCTCGCCGAGTAGAGATCTCCTCACCCGGGCCCTCGGCGTGGGGGCCGGGATGGCGGAGCTGCCCGCCTGACGATCCTTCTTCCCTCAGCGCGAGTCGCGCCGCTTCTGCTGGCGCTGCTGGGCGGAGCGTTGGGCGCCGCTGATGCGCTTGCTGCGAACCGCCCCCGCCTTCTGGGAGTGCGCCTTCGCCTGCTCGCTCTGGAAGGAGGTGTCCTGGTTGCCGAAGGCCTGAGTCGGCCGACGGCTCGAGACCTCCTTGCGCCCCATGCCGGACCGTCCGTTCTTGATCGCCACGATGTCTGCCTCCTCCTGACAACCCTCCGGCCACCCCAAAACTGCGGGCCGCCAGTGGAGCGCAGAAGGCTCCAGGTGGAGAGATGGGTAGAGCCCGGCCTCCGTGCCGGGGGCGTGTCGGACGGTCCCGTCAGCTGCAGGTGTGTCGGTCGGTCGCCAAGAACGCGCGACACCACCCCCGCCACGGAGGGCGGGCACTACCCACCCGGCGCCCGTTACTTCGCTCGGGTGCGTCGGTCGCTCGTGCAGGAGCAACGCAGGCGCCCGGTCCCAAGAGGGGGACTGCTCAGCGGCCAGGCGAACCTAGATCCGCTCAGGCTCCTCATGACTCTCGCGGTGTTCCTGATCCCCGGCTTCTTCGGCTTCCACGCCTTGGGGAAGTTCAACTACTTCCACGGAGTCGGGACGCTGCTCTCCCGCCAGCTGGAGGGGCGGGGGCTGGCGGCGACGGTGGTGGAGCTGCCGACGCTGCCCACCTCGTCCATCCGGCGGCGGGCCGCGCAGCTGGCCCTGTCGCTGGGCGCCGAGGGGGCCCGCGAGGCCAGCGACATCGTGCTGGTGGGACACTCGGTGGGAGGCCTCGACGCCCGCCTGGTCGCGACGCCGGACGTCCGGCTGCTGTCCTCGACCGACATCGAGAGCGAGGTCGGGAGGCGCCTGCGCAGCGTCGTCACCATCGCCTCGCCGCACTACGGCACGCCGGTGGCCAGCTTCTTCAACGGGCTGCAGGGACGCAACCTGCTCTACCTCGCCGCCCGGCTCTCGGTGTCCGGGCCCGGGCGCCTGCTGCTCACCTGCGGCGCGCACCTCTTCGCCCGGGGCCTGAAGGTCGGCGAGTGCCTGCGCGCCCGCGCCGATCTCGCGCAGCTGCACCTCGCCCACCTGCCCCGCGACATCCGCCGCAGCTCGGAGGGCGAGTTCTGGCAGTTCTTCCGGGCGGTGGCCAAGGACCAGGGCGCGCTGCTGCAGCTGGCGCCCGAGTCGATGGATCTGTTCAACGCGGCGGCGACCGATCGCCCCGGGGTCCGCTACGCCTGCGTCGCGGCCGCCGCGCCGGCGCCGCCGCTGGGGCTGCGGCACGCCCGGTTCCGCTCGGTGTTCACGCCTCTGTCCATGGCGCTCTACGGGTTGACGTACTGGTTGGCCAGCCGGGCCGATGCCGCCTACCCCTACGCGGCGGTGACGCCGGAGGAGTGCGAGCGGCTCGCCGCCGCGCTCGGCCGGCCGTGCACGCCCGACCTCAACGACGGCATGGTCCCGACGCTCAGCCAGCTCTGGGGAGAGCTGATCCACGTCGCCCAGGCAGACCACCTGGACCTGGTGGGCCAGTTCGACGGAGCCGGGGACCCGGCCTACACCGGCTGGCTCAGCAGCGGCAGCCCCTTCGGCCAGGCGGAGTTCGAGCAGCTCTGGTCGTCGGTCGCCGAGGACATCGCGCAGACGGTGCGGGCGCCGGAGCGGCCGACGAAGGGACCCCCGTCACTTCAGCCCTCGCTCCCCGAGGGCGCCGGGGGGTAGAGCCCGGCCTCCGTGCCGGGGGCGTGTCGGTCGAGCGCGTCGGTCGCGTCGGTCGCGTCGAGGGCGGGAGAGCCCGGCCTCCGTGCCGGGGGCGTGTCGGTCGGTCGCGTCGGGCGGGCACTCCCACCCCCGCCACGGAGGCCGGCCACTACTGCGTTCGCAGGATTCCAAGGTTGAGGACTGAAGCAGGAAGCCGGCGCGGAGGCCGGCCACTACTGCGTTCGCAGGATTCCAGGGTTGAGGACTGAGGCAGGAAGCCGGCGCGGAGGCCGGCCACTACTTCCCGACCATCCCGGTGGTCATCCACGGCACGTACGTCACGAGCAACACGCCCGCAGCCATGATGAGCAGGAACGGCAGCGCGACCTTGTACAGGCGCACCAGCGGCTGGTTGAACCGCGAGGACGACAGGATCAGGTTCAGCCCCATCGGCGGGAACAGGAAGCCGAGCTCCAGGTTCGCCAGGAACACGACGCCCAGGTGCAGGGGGTCGATCCCGTACGCCTCCGCCATCGGCGCCAGCAGCGGGGCGAGGATGATGACCGCCGAGTAGATCTCCAGCACGCTGCCCAAGACCAGGAGCACGCCGTTGAGCACCAGCAGGAACACCACCTGCGAGTGGATGTGCGCCTTGGTCCAGCCGATCAGCGCCGCGGGGATCTCCGCGTCGACGAGGTAGTTCGTCAGGCCCATCGCCACGCCGAGCAGGAGCACCACCGCGCCCACCAGCTGCGAGCCGCGCGCCAGGGTGTCGGGCAGCTGCTTGCGCCAGTGCAGGTCGCGGAAGATCGCGCTCTGGGTCACCAGCGCCACCAGGAGGAACAGCGACGCCGTCTCCACGATGGTGGTCAGGCCGTTGCGGAACAAGAGGTACAGCAGGACCGGGGCGATCACTTCCCACTTGGCCGCCCACAGCGCGGAGCCCAGCTCCTTGACGTCGAACGGCTGGCGCGGCGTCTTCTGCCGCACGCCGACGATGATCCCGTAGATGGCGACCAGCACCATCAGCAGGATGCCGGGCAGCAGCCCCGCGGCGAACAGCTCGGTCGGGCTGGCCTTGGCCACCACCGCGTAGAGGATCACCGGCAGGCTGGGGAAGAAGAGCAGGCCCAAGGAGCCCGCGGACGTCACCAGGCCCAGGCTGAAGCCCTCCGGGTACTTCTCGGAGAGCAGCATCGGCATCACCAGGCCGCCCAGCGCCAGGATGGTCACGCCCGAGCCGCCGGTGACGGTGGTGAACGCGGTGCAGATGATGACCACCATCAGCGCCATCGCCCCCGGCGCCCAGCCGATCAGCGAGCGCGCCAGCCGCAGCAGGCGCCGGCTGGCCCCGCCCTCGGCGAGCACATAGCCGGCCGCGGTCAGGAGCGGGATGGCCGGCAGCGAGGCCGACTCGACGAGCTGGTAGGTCGCCGCGGGCACCGAGGCGATGGGCGTGCCCTCGCTGAAGAAGAGCAGCATCGCCAGCCCGGCCATGCCCACGAAGATCGGAGCGCCGAGCAGCAGCGCGACGAGGATGGCGACCGCGCCCGGCCACACCAGGCTCGCCGAGTGGCTCTCGAGCAGCCCCAGCGCGGGGATGCTCGCCGCGATCAGGACCGCGAGGATCCGCCCGGCCCACTTGTCCGAGCCGCGCCAGGCGAAGCGCAGCGCCATCAGGCCCAGCGCCACCGGCATGACGAGCTGGCTCCACCACTCGGGGATGCCCAGCGGCAGGTTGCGCTCGGCGAGCTTCATCGCCTGCACGAGCACATTGGAGGCATAGGCGAGCAGCGCGCAGATGCCGGCGCTGATACCCGCGGAGTAGATGCTCGCCGCCTTGCGCAGCTTGCCCTCGGGGAGCAGCTCGCCGGTCGCCAGGGACAGGTGCTTGCCGAACGCGGTCGCCGCCAGCGCGCCGAGGAAGCCGACCCAGAGCGTGAAGTGCTGGGTGTAGAGCAGCGCGCCGGGGATGCCGGTCTTGAAGAACTTGCGGGCGAGGATCTCCGCCGACGGCAGCACCGTCATCAGCACGAAGAGGGCCACCGCGGCCCACGCCTCGATCTTGTGCACCAGCGAGAGCTTGTCGGCGACCGCGCCCGCCGCTGCGCCCGCCGCTGCGCCCGCCGCTGCGCCCGCCGCGGCCGCGGTCCCCGGGGTCAGGGAGGCGGCCGGCCCGGGGGCGGGGGCCGTGACGTGGGACGCGGCGCCGTCACCGCCGGAGGGCGGCGGAGCGGGCGTCTGAGGCGAGGCGGGATCCGAGGGGGGCGGCTGGGAGGTCACTTCTTGGCCTTCGAGGCGCGGTAGTCGTCACGGACCTTCTTGATCTCGTCGAAGGCGGCCTCGGTGCACACCCCGCCGCGGATGGTGGGGATCATCGCGTCGGCCATCGCCCGCAGGCCCACCTTGTCGCCCGCCGGCAGGTCCACGACCTTGAGGCCGTTCTTCTTCATCTGCTCGATGGCATCGGCCTGCATGCGCATCACTTCCTGGTTGATCTTGAGGCCCATCTCCTTGGCGATGGCCTCGAGCTTGGGGCGCAGGTCGGCGGGGATCTTCTCCCAGACGTCCTTGCGGACGATGTTCGCGCCGGGCAGGTGGCCCCAGCTGGCGGTGACCATGGTCTTGGCGCCCTCGTACCAGCGGGCGGTGAAGGCCATCACCGGGGCGGTGGCGAAGGACTGGATCATCCCGGTCTGCAGCGAGGGCAGGATGTCGGTGGAGCTGATGACCACCGGCTGGAAGCCGGCGGCGGCCATGCTCTTGATGGCGTTGGGGTCGCCGGCCCAGGTGAACATCTTGACGCCCTTCATGTCCGCCAAGGTCTTGATGTCCTTGTTGAAGAACATGTGCACCGTGCCGGTGTCGCCCCAGGCCAGGGCCACGAAGCCCTTCTCCAGCAGGCGCTGGTCGAAGACCGGGCGCACCTTCTCGAAGACGTACTCGTACTCGGCCTGGTCGTCGATCATCCCCGGGGCGGCCACGCACTGGTTGCTGGTCTCGATGTCGTGCAGGCCGACCACGGTGAGCGCGGCGGCGTTGAGCTGGCCGATCTGCAGCTTGCGCACCATGTCGCCTTCGTTGCCCTGGGTGCCGCCGGCGTAGACCTTGAGCTTGATCTTGCCGTCGGAGGCCGCGGCCCACTTCTCGCCCATCTCCTTGAGGAGGTTGTGCCAGGCCGACCCGTCGGGGGCCATGGTGCCCAGCTTGATGGTGACGGTCTGGGCCGAGGCGGCGGAGGGCAGCGCGACCAGGGCGACGGCGAGGACGCTGAGGCGGAGCAGGCGGCGCATGGGGTCACTCCAGGAAGTAGTCGTCGACGTGCGCCTTGAGGAAGCGCGCGCGGCGTTGAGATATCAGGTTGACGAGCCGAAAACGCGGCTCTTCATCCACGTTGAAGGCGAGGACCCGGTCGAGCAGCTGGTCGAAGAGCTTGCGGTCCTGGTTCTGGATGGCGACCGCCTCGGCCCAGCTCACCAAGGCCCCGATTTTCTTGCCTTTCGAGAGCTCGAGCGCCCGGTCGTAGTGGGCCTTGGCGCGCTGCAGGCCGCCGCCGACCGCCTCGCCCCGGCTGTTGTCGTAGGTGACGTAGAACTCGTGGATGGAGCCGTCGCCCCAGGCCTCGTCCAGCTCCAGCGCGCGGGCCATCAGCGCCTCCACCTCCTGCAGCCGGCCGACCATCTTCATGTCGTCCTTGGAGCGGGAGATGAGGATCGCCAGCGAGGCGCCGGTCCAGTAGAGCAGCGGCACGTCTTCCCGGCCGAAGGGCTTGAGGGCCGCGGCGCGGTCCTTCTCGAAGGCCGCCGGGAACTCCTTGCCGCCGCGGGCGGCCAGGCCGCGGAAGCCGTAGTTCGTGGCCCGGCGCAGCAGCTTCTTGCCGCGGGCCGCGCCGGCGCGCGCCTTGGCGGGATCGGTCGGCTCCAGCTCGTCGGCGTCGGCCAGGACGAAGGCGTAGGCGTACTGCGTGAAGCCCGAGCAGACGGCCGTGAGGAGCTTCGGGTTGTCTGGAGAGGACTCGAGCAGGGCCTCCATCGTCTTGAGGCCGAAGGGGATGGCGTCGCGGACGAGCTCGGGGTCGTCGTCCGAGCTGAAGGCCGAGCCGTCGCCCGAGAGCGAGTCCGCGGCGATGTTGGCGATGAGGCTGGAGCAGCCCGTCAGCGGCGCAGAGACGAGCAGCGCGAGAGCGGGGGCGAGCAGGTGATTCGGGAGAGGGAGGCGCACTGGAATCACGTGGGAAATCGGCCCTGAACGGCGAAGGGGGGGGCAGCTTAGGCGTGCGGTCCACGAGCGTCAACGGATGCGAAAATCCGGGTGTGCGATTCCGTCCCCGCCTCACCCCGAGCTTGTCGAGGGGCCAGAATCCAGTCCGTGCAGACCTATCACCCCGAGCTTGTCGAGGGGCCAGAATCCAGTCCGTGCAGACCCATCACCCCGAGCTTGTCGAGGGGCCAGAATCCAGTCTGTGCAGACCTATCACCCCGAGCTTGTCGAGGGGCCAGACTCCAGCCTCGTAGAAGGAGCGGGCTTCCGGGCGCTTCACGGACATCGACAGGACGTAGTGGGCCCAGGGCAGAGGGAAGCGCGCGCCGGCGGATTCGAGGACCTCAGATTTGGCAAGCAGTGCTTGCCGAATCTCGAAACCGGCTGAAACGACCCGTCAGTTTCGCCTTGGACTCGGTCAGCGCTCCGACCGTGGCGCGGTCCCGCGCTTGGTCGAAGCTCGAGCGCGCGTGCTCCTTGCCGCAGAGGAGTAGTGGCGCAGCGCGCCCATCATCCTCATCCGCTTGGCCGCATCCCAGAGGTCGACGCTGTCCTGCAAGTTCATCCACAGCTGTGGGCTGGTCTTGAACTCGCGGGAGAGCAGGAGAGCGGTCTCGGCCGTGACTGCCCGGTGGCCGCGGAGAATGCCATTCAGCCGCTGCAGGGACATGCCGAGACGCTTCGCGAGCTCCGACTGGGTGAGCCCCGAAGGCACCAAGAAGTCCTCGCGAAGGATTTCCCCAGGGGTCGTCGGGCGGCGGGAGGTGGGGAGCATGGAGGCGTTCCTTCTCAGTGGTAGTCGAGGATGGCGACGTCGTTTGCGACCGAGGCCTCGAAGCGAAAGATGACGCGGTACTGGTCGTTCACGCGGATGCTCCAGAAGCCGGCGAGCCTGCCCTTGAGCTGCTCGAGGTGGTTCCCTGGCGGTGAGCGCAGGTCGTCGATCGTGTGCGCTGCGTCCAGGTAGCTGAGCTTGCGCTGGGCGACGGGCCAGAGCTTCTTCGGGAGCGTCGCCCGAGCCTCCTTGCTGTCCGTCCCGTCATAGATGTCCCGCGTGCCCTTGTCGGCGAAGCTGCCGATCATGGCGCATCCGATTCTTTCACGGATCCCGTGAAAGATGCAGATCGTCGTCTCGGCTGAACCGGAGGCGGTCTCCGGCGCGACGGTGCCCTCGCCTGCCCGCTTGCCATGCGTCTTTCCCCTCCGTCGAGCTGTTCGCCGGCAGTCTAGCGAGGCGGGCCGACATTCTTTGGAGGCTGCTGCTGCTTCTTCTTGTTTAGGAAGGAAGCCGCGGCGGGGAGTGCCCGGCCTCCGCGCCGGGGGCGTGTCGCCCGGAGTCGACCCGCGAGGAAGCGAGGCGATCCCGCTCGTCGGCCAGGTCGAGGTTTCGCACCGGCGTCGCGAAGGCCTGTGCGGCGACTAACCCCGCCGCCTTCGCCTCTCCTCGAACGCCCGCCGCGCCTTTTCCAACTCCTGCACCAGCTTCTTCTCCTCCGGCAAGTGGTACTCGCCCGCGAGGATGGGGTTGGGCAGGCCCTGCAGCGCGTAGCGGGCCACGGCCCCTCGGTGCTGGGCCGTGAGGATGAGCCCCACCGGCGGGTTCTCGCCTGGCAACGACCAGTGCTCGCGCGCGTAGTTCAGATAGGTGTGCATCGGGCCGACGTGGGCGGGCTCGAAGGGCTCCATCTTCAGGTCCACGAGGAACAGGCTGCGCAGCCGGCGATGGAAGAAGACGAGGTCCACGTGGTACCAGGCGTCGCCGATGCGCAGGCGGCGCTGGCGGCCGACGAAGGTGAACTCGCCGCCGAGCTCCAAGAGGAAGTCCTCCAGGCGCTGGATCAGCGCGGCCTCGAGGTCGCTCTCGGCGTACTCGTCCTTGAGGTTCAGGAACTCGAGCACGTAGGGATCGCGCAGCTCCTCCTCGGGCGTGGTCGCGTCCTCGGGTAGCGGGCGAGAGCCCTTGCGCAAGACCGCTGCCTTGTCCTTGGCGCGCATCGTGCGCTCGAAGAATTGGGTGCCGATCTGGCGGTAGAGCTGGCGCGAGGTCCAGCTGCTGCGGAGCGCTTCGGCCTCGTAGAAGGAGCGGGCTTCGGGGCGCTTCACGGACATCAACAGGACGTAGTGGGCCCAGGGCAGAGGGAAGCGCGCGCCGATGGATTCGAGCACCTCAGATTGTGCAAGCGCTGCTTGCAAAATCTCCGAACCATTCGGAATCGCGTGCGAATTCTGTTGTTCCGGCCACTCCAGGAAGAACCTCTTGAACAGAAAGAGGTTCCGTTTCGAGAAGCCCCGCCCGTACCGCTTGGTCAGGTCCTCGGACAGCCGCTCGATCAGTTCCTCCCCGTAGCCGGCGCGGGCCGCGCCTCCCTGCTCCTCCTCCACGATGCGCCGCCCGATGAGCCAGTAGCTCGCGGTCATCACGGCGTTGACCGCTCGGGCCGAGGCACGGCGGCCCGACTCCACTACCTGCGAGACGTCGTCCAACACCTTGGCGTATGCCGGCCGCACGGCCAGCTTCTGCTGCTTCGGCTGCTTGGTCATTTTCCCCCTCCCAGCTTGAGTGCACTGGCAGTCTAGCGAGGGGGGCCGACATTCAGACAGACCCTGAAGGCGCGCGAAATCCTCGCGAAATCGGTAGCTGCCGGCCTCCGCGCCGGGGCGGTCGGGCGCGTCGTGTCGTCGGTCGGCCGCGACGAGATCAGGAAGACCAAACGCCGACAACTGCCGACCCGGCGCGGAGGCCGGCAGCTACCCCGTCGAGCGACAACCCCGTCGAGCGACAACTGCCGACCCGGCGCGGAGGCCGGCAGCTACTGGCTTTGGGCCGCCAGGGAGCAGGAAAGAGAGCAGGGAGCAGGAAAGAGAAGAGGAAGAGCCGCGATTTCACCCCGGTGCCGCGATCCGAGTATCGTGAGGGCCCTTTTGACCGCTGGCCCCAGGAGTCTGGGATGCGCTTCGCTCGTCTTCTCCTCGCCGCCGCCGCGTTGGCCGCCTTCGCCGGCTCTGCCTGCACCAAGAACGTCCAGGTCCAGGCCCCTCCCAAGGTCGACGCTGGCCCCGACCTGCGCCTGCAGGCCCGCCCGTCCGTCGTCCTCGGCGCCACGGCCTACGGCTCGGCCGACATCGAGTCCTACGAGTGGAAGGTCGTCACCGCTCCGGACATCACCAAGACCGCCATCACGTCCCTCAGCAGCTCCCATGACATCGCCCAGCTCGAGACGGGCTCGGTCCCCGGTCTCTATGTCGTCGCCGTCCGCGCCACCGACGTCGACGGGCTCACCTCGGCCTGGGACTTCGTGGACGTCGCGCTGACCTCCTCCGCCGAGCTGGTCAAGATCGCCCTGCGCTGCACCGAGGGCTGCCGCAACGCCACCACCGGCCCCGACCCGTTCGTCGCCAACGAGAACGCCTCCCTCACCTTCGCCGTCGACGTCCTCTCCGGCGCCCCCGACGGCATCAACTGGTCCTTCACGCTCGACGGCCCCGACGGCTCCCACACCGAGCCCGCCGTGCTCACCCCCGCCGCCGACGGACGCTCGGCCGTCGTCGAGCTGCCGCGCTGCACCCGCGACCTCTCCCTCTCGGTCACCGCCACCGCCTACGTCTCGGGCCTGAACGACTCCTCGGCCTCCATCGCCGTCATCGAGGAGAACACCCTCGACGAGCCGCCCACCCTCGCCCTCGAGTGGCACATCCCCGGCGGCAAGCCCGGCGACCAGGTCCGCTTGCTCCCCGGCGACGCGATCTACCTCAAGGCCGTCGCCAGCGACCCCAACGGCGACGCCATCAGCTGCGAGTTCCCGCCCAGCGAGGAGGGCGGGCCCTACGTCCTCCAGCCCGTCACCGATCCCTGCAGCCGCACCCTCTACCCGCTGCAGAGCGGCACGATCACCATCGCGGTCAACGCCAACACCAACAAGCCGGAGGGCACCGCCCGCGCCACGCTCACCCTGCAGGTCGCGCCGTTCCGGGTGGTCACCGGCGCCGGAGCCGTCGCCGACGTCGCCATCAACGACGACGGGTTCATCGTGGCCGCCGACCAGACGGCGGGCTACCGCGTCTACGACGCCAAGGACGCCACCCTCACCGCCGCCAACGTCGCGGCCAGCTTCACCGGATCCACCACCGCGGCGTTCTTCGGCTCGCGGGCGGTGGTCGGCTTCTCCGGGTCCAAGAACCTCTCGGCCTACGACCTCACCACCTCCACCAAGATGCCCGACGTGGTCTGGCCCGCGGCCAGCCCCAACCCGGCCACCGGGACCCTGGCCATGGCGACCTCCGCCAAGACCGGCCGGGTCTGGCTGGCCATGAGCGAAGGCATCGGCGTCTTCGACCCCAGCCCGCTGGCGGCGAGCACGCTGTCCTACTGGGCCGGCGGCCCGGTGCTGCCCACGGCGATCGCCTGGGGGCCCAGCCCCATGACCCCCAGCAACTCCGGGTACGTCTGGTACGCCGCCGGCAACAAGGTCTACTGCCAGCAGTCCGAGGCGATGGCGCTCTGGAGCACCGCGAACGTGGTGGGGACGGTGCCCGGCATCCGCATCTCGGCGATGGCCTACGGGAACAAGACCGGCGACCTGTGGGTCGGCACGGCGCCCACCGGCGGGGTGAGCACCGGGTTCCCGGTCTACCTCTATCGAGACGCGGTGGACCCGGCCAACGGCGACCCGCGGATGAACGCGCCGCTGGACTTCTTCGCGCCGTACGACGGAGGCATCGGGGGCGTGGCGGTGGAGCAGGACGGACCGTACGCCGGCGATGCCTGGGTGGCGGCGGGCGGGATGGTCATGCGCGTCTCCCGGGCGGTCGTGGACGAGGCGGTGGGGGAGCGAGGCGCCCTCGGGCTCGAGCTCACGACTGCGGTGCCCGGGGTCGCCCTCAAGATCTCGGTGGCCGGGCGCAGGGTGGCCGTGGCGGCCAAGGGTGGGCTGGCGGTCGTCCCCTGACGTAGTAGTGGCCGGCCTCCGCGCCGGCTTCCTGCTTTGGTCCTGGGAACTTGCGAAGAAGACTGAACCCGGGAATCCGGCGGTGAGGCCGGGCACTACTGGTCCTTCATCCTCGTGAACTGGCGCAGCGTAGTAGGGGCCGGCCTCCGCGCCGGCTCCCTGCTTTGAGGAACTTGCGAAGAAGACTGAACCCAGGAACCCGGCGCCGAGGCCGGGCACAGTCCTTCATCCTCGTGAACAGGCGCAGCGAAGTAGGGGCCGGCCTCCGCGCCGGCTTCCTTCTTTGGTCCTAGGAACTTGCGAAGAAGACTGAACCCGGGAACCCGGCGCTGAGGCCGGGCACAGTCCTTCATCCTCGTGAACAGGCGCAACGAAGTAGGGGCCGGCCTCCGCGCCGGCTTCCTGCTTTGGTCCTAGCCCGAGTTTACCGCGTTGGCGGTCCGTCGAGCGAAAAGGCCCTGGGATGACGGGCGGTTGAGCCCGGCGCGGCCGTATGTCCTAAGTCGAGTAAGCGAGGGGCGGACTACGCGGGGCGATGCCGGTGCAGGTCGAGC
>DASXVQ010000182.1:0-46155 GCA_036504155.1 Myxococcales bacterium | reverse complement strand
GCTTTCTCCTCGCGAAATCGAATTCGGCCAGCTTCGCTCCCGGGCGCGGCGAGTTAGGCCCCACACGGTGGCAGGCGTTTGCCTGCCTGTCAGAGGGGAAATCAGCCCGGCGGATCCGAAAAGCCGGGAACTCACGCTAGGCGCGGGCACTGCGCTAGGCTCCTCTCCTCGCGCCGGAAGGCGGCGGAGAGGACCCCAGACCGATGCCCCAGATTCCACCCCCAGGCACCTTCCGGATCGACGACGACCTGTTGCTGCGCGCGGGCGGGCACGTGGGCTGGTTCGCGACCGAGATGGGGCTCTACACCTACTCCGGCGAGCGCAAGCTGCTCCCCCGGCGAAGGCTCGTCACCCCGCAGGGCGACTGGTCGGAGCACGACCCGGCCCACCGCATCGATCCCCGGCGCTTCCCGCGCCTGGCCGCCGCCGCCTCCGCGTGCACGCTGGTGGTGGTCCCCGACGACACCACCGCGCCCCACGCGATCCACGTGCGCTGGCAGGCCGCCAGCAACTCCGGGCTCATCGCCGACGCCACCACCGGCCAGAAGTTCCACGACTCGCTCGACCGCTACCTGCTCTCGCCGATGGCGAGCGACGACGTGCGCGCGCTGGTCGCGGCGCTGCAGAAGCCGGCCGACGACGACGAGGCGGAGGCGGAGGCGCGCCGCTGGAGCGAGTGGCTGGAGAAGGCCGCGGCCTCGCTGGAGAAGGGCGCCGACGACGAGGAGGTGCGCGCCGAGCTGGCCACGGTGCTGGGCGCGAGCATCGACCGCATCCTGCGCGCGGTGACCCGGGGCGTGGCCGACGAGGACTCGGTGGAGTTGGCGATGGAGCTGGCCTGGCTCGTCAACTCCGACGACCGCGCGGCGCTCAAGGACTGGGAGGAGCAGCTCGACGCGAGGCTGCGCGACGTGGACGCGCTCGACACCGCCGAGAGGCTGCTCAAGGAGCTCGCCTCGGACAAGCCGACGGTGCAGACGCCGTGGGGCCCGGCGCACCGGTTCGTCCGGCCGAAGGTCGTCTGCCTGAGCGGCATCGTGCTGCCCGAGGAGCCGGTCCGCTACTTCCCGGAGGCGGACACGCTGGCGATCGAGGACTCCGAGGAGCCGACGGATCCGTGACGGGCTCGCGTCTCCGGTGAGCGCGCCGTCCCGCAGCGCCCGGGGTCAGCCGCCGCCGAGGGCCGCGGCCTGCGCCGAGAGGGAGAGGCGGATCTCCTCGACGCGGCGGGCGAACTTCTCGCGGTGCGTCCGCTCCTCCGCCTCCTTCTCGAAGCGGCGGAAGTGGTCGACGTGCTCGAGGATGCGCGCGGCGCCGACCGGCCTGGCCAGCTTCCGCAGCGCGGCGGCCTTCTCCTCGTAGGTCATCTTGAAGAAGCCGGGAGGCTCGGGCACGTCCTGCAGTTCGGCGCTGACGCGCCCGGCGATGGCGGCGACCGCGCGGCCCGACAGCCCCGCCTCCTGGAGCCGCGCGCCGATGGCGGGCCACTCGGCGTCGGGCGGGACGAGCGCGCGCCACTTCCGCAGCTTCACGTCGCGCAGCAGGCGCACGTAGTCGGCCTCGGACTCCGGGCCCTTGGCGACCTTGGGGTCCTGGGTGAGGCGCGAGGTCATGGCCTCGTCCATCTGCATGTAGTTGGCGTCGCAGAGCAGGAACCACTTGCCGTTCCTGGGGCCCACCGTGCCGTCGAGGATGCCGAAGAGCGTGGCGAGGTTGCTCTTCTCCTCGGCGCGCATGTCGGGATCGCTGCGGGCGGCGAAGGCGGGCCGATGTCCGGCCAGTAGACGCCGCAGACGCCGTGGAAGCCGAAGACCTCGTCGCGGAAGATGCGCAACAGGTCGCTGGCGCTCTTGTTCTGGTAGTGGCTCGCCCAGTCGGTGCGGCGGATGACGCGGAAGCGCGCCGGCAGGCCGTTCTCTCGGCACAGGTCGAGGAAGGTGCGGCCCACGGCGTGCGCGGTGGCGGTCTTGCCGCAGCCCGGCGAGCCCAGGACGAAGAGGACCGGGTTGTCGACGACGCGCGGGTTCTTCCCGGCGACGGGATCGAAGGCGGCGATGGAGCGGGCGAGCTTGAGCGAGGCTTCGAGGACCTCGCTGTTGCCCACGATGTCCTCGGGGCGCACGTCGAGCAGGTCGGGCTGCTCGCCGTCGTCGTCGTCGCCGCGCCGTTCGAGGCCGGCCCAGGTGGCCCCGGGCAGGCGAATCGTGGCGGCGGAGAGCGCGTCGCGCAGCGTCGCGTGCTCGGGCTTCTCGCACTCGGCGCGGGCCGCGAGCGAGAGGCGCTTGAGGTGGCTGCGGGCACAGGCGGCGAGCTTGGTGGAGTCCCCCAGCCGCCGCGATGGATCCGCGTGGCGGCGGTAGTGCTCGACGTAGCCCTTGAGGTCCCTGCAGAGCGCGGCCGCCGTGGCGTCGGACAGCAGGGCGCGCACGTCCTCGGCGGGGAAGGGCTTGTCGGGCAGGGCGGCATCGGTCGAGGAGGCGGAACCGACCAGCGCCTCCTCGCAGGCGATCAAGGTGCGCAAGGAAGAGGCGAAGCGGCGCTCGTTCGCGGTGAGCTCGCCGCAGGCGAAGCCCTGGGCGCGGTCACGGCCGACGCGGGCGAGCAGCGCGGCTTCGGCGGCCGACCCGGAGGCGAGGGCGGACTCGAGCGACTCGAGCAGGTCCAGGGCGCCGCGGCTCATCAGATACGGGCCGGGCGCGGCCTCGGCGAAGAGCGCGGGAAGCCCGGCGGAGGTGATGGCCAGCCGGGAGGCGGCGCGCTGGTCCTGTACGTCCTCGGGGCGCAGCGAGATGGCGGCGGTGTCGGTCACGGGGCGAATCTACCACCGCGGCGAACGGCGCTCCCTCAAGCGCGCCGGGGCTTCAGCTGAACGTGCTTGGTCGGCTTGGCTTGCGTGAACAGAGCCTTGATGCGGTCGAGCGTCGCGGTCTTGCCCTCGAGGTGTTCGAGGACCATGACCGAGAGCGCCAGCCACGAGGCCCGATCGACCGGGCGTTGGCCCGTCTCCCAGCGGGACAGGGTCTCGGGGGCCACGTCGAGCAATTCTGCGAGGTCGGCGCCTCGCATCCCCAGGAATTTGCGCAAGAACTGGAAAGTCTCGCCACTGCACGGCCCTTCACGCGCAATGACGGAGGTCGCGTCGCGTTCCAGAGCGCCGAGGTCGGGGCCGTGAATGTAGGTCTCTCCGCAATTGCTGCACCGGAGCGCGGGTATCTTTCGTGAAAATACCCGTCCGGCGATCGTCAGCGAATCCTGATGGTCAGCTTTCCGAAGAACCTTCGCGTGACACTGCACGCACCGCTTCATGGGTCACCTCTTGCCTGTCAAAACACGGTCACGACGACGACTGCGTCTTCGAACGAAACGATCACCGACAAGTCTTCTCCGCTTCGGTCGACGCCCCTCACGCTCCATGCGCCGCCGCGTGCTTCGGTACACGAACCCGCGGATGCCAACGCCAAGCGGAGGTTCTCCCAGGTGATCCGACGCTCCCTCATCCGCTGGGAAGCATGGTCGGTGAGCGCTATGCGGCCTGCTCTCGCGTAGCCGCGAACATCCTCCAGCGCCCGAAGCTCCTCGGGCGTCATGGAGACACTCTGAAGATGGATTGACGTATCGTCAAGTGCGCCTCCATGTCGGGAAGCGGCGACCAGGACTGCCCGGCCGCCCGCTTGCGTGCCTGGTGAAAGCAGGAGCCCTCGACGCCCCATGCGCCGAGGGCCCCTGGCCGGGCCGAAGGGAGGGTGGCCAAGGGCCCGGACGACTCCCTCTCGCGCTACAGCGCCTGGACCGAGACGGTGTACCGGCCGGCGTGGCCCGCGGCGTCGTGAGCCCACACCCGCAGCTCGTGCCAGCCCTCGGAGAGCTTGGTCGTGAACGAGTAGGGGCCCGCGGGCGCGATCCGCGTCTGGCGCAGCTCGCCGTCGACCCAGAGCTCGACCCGCGCGATGCCGGTGTCGTCGGTGGCCGAGGCCTTCACCAGGACCGTGCCGGCGTCCACCGCGGCATAGGACTTGGGCGTGGTGATGCGCACCTTGGGCTTCTCGGTGTCGGCGCCGAGCCCGGACGAGCCGAGGCCCGACCCTCCGCTGACGACGTCGCCGCCGGAGACCGAGGAGATCCAGCCGGCGAAGAGGTCGACCCGGGTGTCCCAGGCGTCGCCCCATTCGCAGGGCGACAGGCCGCCGGAGGTCACGCCGACCTGGACTTCCTCGCCGTTGACCCGGGAGAACGCCGGGCCGCCCGAGTCGCCGTAGCAGGTGGTGCCGACGCCGCTCGAGGAGGAGAAGTAGAGCTTGGTCGAGCCGAGCGCGCCGATGGCGTTGTAGGCGATCCGCCGGGTGCCGAAGTCCTGCGCGTCCTCGGAGGTGATCCCGTAGCCGACCAGCGTCAGGTGCTGGCCGAGCGCGGGCGCGTGCGTGGAGATGGGGCTCGGCTGGATCGGCGGAGCCTTCTCGAGCCTGAGCACCGCGATGTCGTTCGTGCCCTCGCCGTCGTCGGCCTCGTTGTCCCAGCGCGGGTGGGCGACGACCTCTTCGGCCGGATAGACCTTCCCCTCGAGCACGAAGCTCGTCTCCGAGGCGCGACCCAGCACGCAGTGTGCGGCGGTCAGCACGGTCCTCTTGCCGACGAGCGTGCCGGTGCAGACGTCCTTGCCCGAGAAGCGCACCTTGCCGACAGCCTTGTGGCTCTTGTCGGCGGTGCCGTTGACGATCTCCGAGTCGAGCGTCTCGGTGCCCTCGGGCTCCTGGAGGGTGGCCTCTCCACAGGCGGCGGCGAGGGTGACGGCGAACGCGAGCAGCGCGAGCTTCTTCATGGGGTGCGACCTCCTTGGCGAATGGGTGACCTGTCGGCAAGCCGCTGGTAGCAGCGGCCGTGCCGTCAGGGGTCCATTCGCGCAGGAGGTGCGCCTGTTCCGCCGAGAGACGTCCCGCGGCGGAGCACCTGTCTCGATTCGCTTCGTCCGGCCGGCGAAGGCGGGCCTGGCAGCGTCAGCCCCGGCTTCGGCCGCCCGCGCTCAATGCACGCGGATCCACGCGCACGAGAGGTTCGAGCACGCCGCGCCGCCCAGGCTCGCCCAGCAGATGCGCCTGCCTCGTCCTCGGGTTGGGCCCGAGGGATGGCGCGGAGCGGCTTCGCGCGCCGTCAGAGGAGAGCGAGGACGGCCTTGACCAGCGCGGTCAGCCCGAAGCCCATCGAGGCCACCGTGACGATCCCGCCGGCCATGAGGAGCATCGGGTGCTTCTCCGCGTAGCGCGTCATCTCCTGCATGACGCGCTTGACCAGGGTGAACTGGCACTGGACGAGGACGTGGCCGCCCAGGCCGCGCTGCAGCCGGTCGAGCATCTCCTGCACCGACTGGAAGCGCTGGGCCGGGTCCTTCCCGATCCCCTTGTCGACGTACCAGCGGAACTCGGGCGGCACCATGCCCTGGGACGGATGGGACTTCATCGAGAAGGGCGACGGCTTGAGCACCTGCACCCCGTCGAGGATCTCCGGGATGGTCTGGCAGTGGTCCAGGTAGTGCTCCAGGAACATCAGCTCGTGGAAGATGACCGTCAGCGCGTAGGTGTCGGTGCGCTCGTCGACCTGGTCGTTGTCGCCGCGCGCCTGCTCCGGCGACATGTACATCGGCGTGCCCATCACGTCGCCCAGCTGCGTGGCGTAGGCGCCGCGGTCGCGCCCGGAGGGGGACGAGGCCGGCGATGCCGGCGAGACGGGCTGCGTCGCCTTGGCGCCCGCGGCGAGGCCGGGCAGCTCCGGCCGCGGGGCGCCGCGCACGCGCTTGGCCAGGCCCCAGTCCATCACCGTCACCTCGCCGAACGGGCCGACCATGATGTTCGAGGGCTTGAGGTCGCGGTGGATGACGCCCTCGCGGTGGGCGTAGTTGACGGCGTTGAGCACGCCCAGGAAGAGCTGCTGGCGGACGGCGAAGGTGTAGCGGCGGTGGGTCTCGGCGTCGCCGGCGCGCAGCTTCTCGACGATCGACTCGAGCGTCTCGCCCTTCAGGTGCTTCATCACGAAGAAGTACCGGCCCTGCTCGTCGATGCCCACGTCGTGGACCGGGACGATGTTCGGGTGCTCCAGGCTGCCCACCGTGCGGATCTCGTCGACGAAGCGCAGCACCGAGCCGAGGTCGGACTCGGCCGGCAGGCGCTTGAGCGCCACCGCGCGGTCGATGTCGTGGTCCTGGAGCAGCACCACCTCGCCCATCCCGCCCTGGCCCAGCCGTGAGAGCTCCTCGAAGCGGTCGCGCCGCGCCGTCGAGACCTGGGGCTTCTCGCCCTCCATCACCAGCGTCGGCAGCACCGTGGTGCGCCGCCCCTCGCGCTGCGTCGGCCCCGTCGTCTGGCCGGTGACGGGGCAGGCGGTCGCGGCGAGGAGGGCGCCGGCGGCGGCGCTCGCGCTGGGCACCGCGGTCTTGGCGAGGTCGGCGGGCGCGAGGGTGCGGTCGGCCCCGGCCTGGGCGGCCCGCGAGGCGGGGCTGATCAGGGTCTCGGCGGCGGGGGCCGCGAGCTTCGAGGAAGGGTTGACGACGGTCTTGGCGAGCTCGGGGGCGTCAGGCATGGAGGGGCTCCTTCGAGAATCCACTCTAGCTCCGTGGCGGGCGCACGGCGTCACCGGCGCTGCTTCGACCGGCCCGCCCTTCCTCCGGACAGTCGCGGCGCGCCCCGGCGGCGCCGGCCCGCTCGGTCCCGGGCGGCGTGGCCGGCGCCGAGGCCGACCGGACCGGGGCGCGGCACGCAGCCCCGGGAGGCAGGCTCGAATCAGGTCTGCGCAGTCGCTCCCTGCACCGCCTGGATGAGCTCGTCGAACTCGAAAGGCTTGCCCAGGTAGCCCTCGGCCCCGATCTCCCGCGCGTTCTTCTCGGCATCCTCGCCGGCGGTCATGACCACCAGCGAGCAGCGGTGGCCGTACCTGGATCGGAACTCACGGGCGAAGGCCCAGCCATCCATGCCCGGCATCCGCATGTCCAGCAGGATGACGTCGGGCATCTGCAGCGCCACCTTCCGCAGCGCCTCCTGCCCGCCCCCCGCGCGAGTCGCCTGAAAGCCACCTTCGTCGAGGAGCAACTCCACCATCGCCGCCAGGTCGGCATCGTCGTCGACCACGAGGACGGTTCTGCAGTCACGAGACATCGGCACCTCCAGTCGCCAACGGCAGCGAGAACGAGAGGGTGGAGCCCGCCCCCTCCTCGCTCTCCATCCAGATGCGCCCCTGGTGGGCCTCGACGGCGAGCCGGCTCAGGTAGAGGGTCAGGGAGACGACGCTCCGATAGCCGGGCGCACCCGGTGGGACGGCCTCGTAGAAGGGGTCGAAGACGTGGGGCTGCCGGGTCCGCGGGATGCCCGCTCCGTGGTCGCGCACCGAAGCCAGCGCCTCCTGCTCCCGAGCCCACACGCGCACCTCGACGCTTTTCCCCTCGGGGGAGGAGTCGATGGCGTGGTCCAACAGGTTCACCAACACCTCTTCGAGGCGCTCACGGTCCGCCTCGACTGGAACCGCGCCTTCCCGATGGAGGGACAGCTGGATTTGGGTGAGCGCCTGCATCCGCGCCACCGCCACGGCGGCGAGCTCGCCCAGATCGAAGCGCCCCAGCCGCAGCCTCGCCGGAGCTCGGCGGAAGCGGGCCACCTCCAACATCTCCTGCACCCGGAGGTTGATGCGGCGGGTCTCGGTGCTGATCACGTCCAGGGCCTGGCGCTCGTGGGCCTCGCGCTGCTGGGGCGTCCAGCGCCGGAGCAGCTCGGCGTAGCCGCGGATCGTCGTGACCGGGGTCTTCAGCTCGTGGGCCACGGCGGCGATGAACTCGTCGCGCAGCCGCTCCTGCTTGCGCAGCGCAGTGATGTCCTGGAGGGCGAGCACGGCGCCGACGACGCGCTCCTCGGCATCGCGCAGGGGGGCGGCGTTCTCCAGGACGTGCACCTCGCGGCCGGAGGGCGGGCGGAAGACCAGCTCGACTCCGGTGAGCGTCTCGCCGCGCAACGAGCGGCTGAGCGGCAGCTCCTCCAACGCCGCCGGCTCGCCGCTGGGAAGGCGGATGTCGAGGTGGCGCGCGCGCTCGGAGAGGCTCAGCTCCGGCGCCCCGGCCGGGCGCTCGAAAAGGGCCTCGGCGGCCTTGTTGGAGAGCCGCAGGCGCGCGTCCGGCAGCATGCACAGGCCGATGCCGACCGGTACCGTGTCGAGGACGACCTGCAGCCGGCTCCGCTCCTTCTGGACGTCCTCCAGCAGCCGCTCCCGCTCTCGCTCGGCCCGCTTGCGCTCGGCGATGTCGCGCACCAGGGCGAGGTTGTAGCCCTGGCCGCCGTACTCGAAGTAGTTGGCGCTGACCTCCACCGGGATGAAGCGCCCGTCCTTGGCCCGGTGCCGGCCCTCGAAGGTGAGCGATCCCTCGCTCTTCAGCTCGCGCCAATGGTCGAACCAGCGCCCCAGCGGAAAGTCGGGGTCGACGTCGGACACCGTCTTCGCCAGCAGCTCCTCCCGCGTGTACCCCAGGATGCGGCACGCCTCTTCGTTGACGTTGAAGAACCGCGCGTCCTCCTCGATGAGAAACGCGGCCTCGTGGACGTTGTTCAAGGCGAAGCTCATGAGCGCGAGGCCGCGCTCGGCCCGCTTCCGCTCGGCGCGGGTCCGCAGGCTCACGATGCCGAACGCCAGGTCTCCGGCCAGCTCCTCCATGAGCCGCATCTCCTCGGCGGTGATGGCGTCGGGCTCCGAGGAGTAGACCAGGAGAATGCCGAAGACGGCGGCGCCCTCGTCCTTGAGCGGCAGGGCGATGCAAGATCGATAGCCCCGGAGCAGCGCCTGCTCGCGCCAGGCGGCCATTCGGGGCTCGGTGGCGATGTCCTGGACGGAGAGGGGCTGGCCGCTGCGAGCGGCGATTCCGCCAGGGCCGCGACCCGCTTCGCTGTCCTCGGCCCAGCTGATGTGGGCCTGGGCGAGGTACCCGGAGTCGAAGCCTGCCCAGGCGACCGGGCGAATGGCCTTGGCTTCGTCGTGCTCGACGTACCCGACCCACGCCATGCGGTAGCCGGCTTCGTCGCAGACGATGCGGCAGATGTCGCCGAGCAGGGTCCGCTCGTCGGTGGCCCGAATGAGCGCCTGGTTGCACAGGCTGAGCGCCCGCAACTCGCGGTTCGAGCGGCGGAGCGCCTCGACGTCCCTCTTTCGCTCGGTGATGTCGCTGACGTAGCCGTGGTAGTGCGTGATGGTTCCGGAGGCGGCCCTCACGATCACCGTGAAGTCGTACACCCAGCGATACTCGCCGTCGGCGCGGGCCAGCCGGTACTCCTGCTCGAAGCAGGGGATCCCCTTCTCGCTGTGCGCCCTGACCTCCTCGGTGACTCGCGGCAGGTCTTCCGGGTGGACGAGGCTCCCGTACAGGACCTGGCCGCTGGTGAACTGCTCGGGCGCGTAGCCGAACTCGGCCGTGATGTTCGGCGAGACGTACTCGACGGGCCAGCCCTCGGCGGCCCTCCAATTGAAGGCCACGCTCCGGCCGCCGATGAACAGCCTTCGCTCCTCTTCGAGCGCGTCCTCCGCGCGCTTGCGGTCGGTGATGTCGGTGAGCATCGCAAAGGAGCCCGCGAAGCGACGCTCCTCGTCGAGGATGGGCGTAGCGGAGGCGAGCACCCAGATCGTCTGGCCGTCCTTGCGGCGGAAGCGGCGCTCGTAGTGCTCCGACAGCCCCCGGCTCCTGGCCTCCATCCTCCGGCGGTGATCGGGCGCGTCCTCGTCGAACTGGAAGTCGGTCAACGGGCGACCGAGGATCTCGGCGGCGCCATAGCCGAGCATCTCCGCCGTCCGCGCGTTGACGAAGGTGGTCCTCTCGTCCGGACCGAGCACCCAGATCCCCTCGTTGGTCGTCTCGACCATCCGGCGGAACTCCGACTCGCTCTCGCGGAGCCGCTGTTCGCCAGCGCGCCGGTCCGCGACCTGATTCTCGAGCTCGCGGTCTGCGAGGGTCGGCTCGGCGCTGCGCTCGCGGACGCGGGCTTCGAGCCGTTCGCGAGCGCCGCGCAGGGATGCGGCGCGGCGCCCGGCCATGGGGAGCAGAAGGCCTTCGAAGTGGGTGGCTCGGCCCGTCGCGTCCCGGCGGAGGCCGACGCGCTGCTCGACCCAACGGCTCTCGCCGCCGTGGCAGACGAGCCTCAGCTCTTGGATTGCCTGGCCGCCGGCCGAGCGAACCAGTTCACCGAGCTCGGCCTGGACGCGAGGCAGGTCGTCGGGGTGGATGAGCTTGGCGTACGAGAGGTTGCCATCCGCGGGCACCTCGGGCGGGAAGCCGAAGGCGGCGAGGCTCGGGACCGCGGAGTCGATAGGCCAGCCTGGCTCGGTGCGCCAGCGCAGGAGCACGACGCCCGCTCGGCCGAGGATGCCTTCGACCTCCCCAGGTGTGCTACCCGCCAGAGCCCACCCCCCGACGCTTCAAGAGCGTCTTGGGCTTGGCGGCCAGCGGGGGCTCGCTCGCCGGGATGGGCTCGCTGAAGCAGTCTTCGTCTCGAAAAGTAGACGCATGCCGGTGGCGGCGCCACCGGACGCGAGGGGCGATCTCGGTGCGCCTCTGCTGCCTTCGCAAGCAGGCAGGGGGGACGTTGCGAGGGAGCCTCGAGGTGGTCGGCGAGCTCGTCGACCGCCTTGCCCGCCTCGCGCTTCCGCCGGATAGTTTCGCGGCGTGCGCCGACGGCCGCCCAACGAGCACCTCGAGACCGTGCAGAAGCTCCTGGAGAAGACACGATGAAGAAGAGACTCCCGGCGATCGCCGCTGCGGCAAGCCTGCTCGTCCCGTCCGCGGCGATGGCCGCGGAGAAGGCGCAGGACAAGAAGGGCGAGAAGGCGCCGGCCAAGGCCCCGGAGAAGGCCCCGGCCAAGCCGGAGAAGGCGCCCGAGTCGATCGGGTCGGCGACGATGAAGGAAGACGGCACGATCGTGATGATGTTGCGCGCGACCGGCGGCGGCGCGGTGGGTGACGCGATGCTGACCTACCCGAAGAGCCACCCCGAGTACGCCAACATCCTCAAGCACCTGGGCGGTTTGAAGCCGGGCGAGACCAAGCCCGTGCCGCCGTTCCCGTGAGCCGACCGCCGAAACCCGCGACGTGACGGCGGCCCGCCGGCGTCTCGCGGCTTGGCACTTCGTCAACCGGCGTGACAGCGCAGACTGCGCTCTCCCCCCTGGGAGGCGGTGGCACGGCTCCTTGCAACGCCTTCCCGGCAAAGGAGCCACGCCATGACCACTCGTACGCTCGTCCTCGCCGCCTGCATCGCCGCCGGTCTCTTCGCCGCCTGCGAGGAGATGCCGAACGACCTCCAGCCCGCCGAGGCGCCCGCCAACGCGGGCGAGGCGCCGCAGGCGCCGCTCGAGGACGTGCCTCCGTCGCCCCCGCAGATGGAGGGCCTCGGGCTGTGGGGGCTGGGCCTTCAGGCGCTGCCGCAAGGCGAGGACGCGCCGATCGCCGCCGAGGTCGAGGACGCGCCGGAGCGGGTGGAGTGGACGCTCTCGGAGACCGCGCTGCGCCACTACATCGACTGGCAGAAGCACCTGGACGACTCGGAGGCGCTGGCGGAGGTCGCCCAGAGCGTGGTGGACAGCGAGGCCTACCCCGAGGCGTTGCGCGAGCGCGCCCGCGACTACACGGAGCCGGAGAGCCCGGCGCGGTCCTTCGCGCGGTTCGGCCTCTCGCGCGAAGAGGTGGAGCACGCCGAGCAGCTCTGGCAGGAGCTCGCGGTCTTGCGCGAGTCGGGCACCGCGCTCAAGGGCGTGCCCGAGCTGCGCGGCCGGGCGGGATCGTCCGAGCGGCAGTTCCTCGCGGCGGTGCAGGACCAGGAAGAGCGGTCGCTCAGCGAGGCAGCCGCGTCGCTGCGCACCGAGTACGGCGACGCGAACGTCGACCTGCTCCTGAAGTACCACGCGAGCGTGCCGGAATACGCGAAGCTCCTCAGCGACACGGTGGAGGTCGATGCGTCGCAGGGGGGTGCCGGCGAGGCCGAGCCCGTGGAGCCGCCGGCCGAGGCGACCGGCCTCTGAGACGCAGGATTCCCGGCGGCAAGCACTGCCTCGCTCTGCTTCGTGCGCGGCGGCAGGCCGGACGCCGGGACAGCGGGCGCGTTATCCTGCGGGAGCATCGCCGCGCCCGGGGCGCGGCCACCGTTCCCGGGGGTCCCATGAGCCGCACGCTTCCGCAGGAAGAGGCCGAGTTGCAGTGCACCTGCGGCATGGAGCTGGGCAAGAAGCTGGACGCCATCGAGCACCTCGTCGCCACCGCGAAGGCCTGCGGCGGGGACGGCAAGGAGATCAAGGTCGATCTGCGCAGCTCGCTTCCGTGGGGCCGCGGCGGGAAGGCCAGCTACTTCGAGCTCGAGCTGATCTACGGCGCCCAGGACGAGGGCAGCCTCAAGGTCCAGGTCGACGACAAGGCGAGAAAGTTCCGCATCGGCGACGAGGAGAAGGACCTGGCCTGGCTGCAGCCGGAGATCGAGCACCGGCAGCTGCTGCGCATGCTGGGCGACGCGCTGACCAATGCGCAGGCGAAGGGGGCGATGACGCTGGCGACGGCCATCCGCCGGCTGCAGGAGGCCGCGGGCACCGTGAAGCCGCTCGACCCCGCTTCGCGCGAGGCGATGCGCCTGACCCCGCTCGCGCCCGAGGGCGAAGAAGCCGCGGGCCTGCGCGCGCTGTGCGGCCTCATCGATCGATCGGCGGAGCGGTGGTTCGTGCCGCTGGCCGGGCTGACTCCGCACGAGTTGGAGGAGCGCTTCGCCAAGGTCGGCCGGTCGATGTACTCGAGCGATCTGACCAACGCTCGCAGGCAGCTCGAGGAGTTGGTCAAGCTGCTGCCGGAGAACGCCGACGCGCGCGGCCGGCTCGGGGCGCTGCTGGCCACGGCCTTCGCGGACCACCGCCTCTCCGAGGGCATCGCGAATCTCGAGAAGGCGCTCGCACTGGCTCCGGCGCACCGTTCGGCCGGGCAGGACCTGGCGGACGCCCTCTTCCGCAACGGCAACCTCGACCGCTCGCGGCAGCTCTACCAGAAGGCGCTGGAGACCACGGGCGTCGACTCGCCGCAGTGCCTCTTCGGGCTGGGGCAGATCGACGAGCTCGCGGGCAACCTCGACGGCGCCTACTCCTTCTACGTGAGGGCGGCACGGAAGGCCTCGGACGTGCGCCTGCGGCAGGTGCTGGAGCTGTGCGCGTCCCGCGTCGAACGGGTCAAGGCCAAGCGTGAGTAGCGTCCGGCCTCCGTGCCCGGGTCGGTCGGTCGGTCGGCCTACTTCAGCCCGAGGCGCCTTCCCGACGCCAGCAGCCTCGCGGCTTCCTGCGCCCGCTTCTGCCGCGTCTCGGACCGCTTCGCCTGGCCGACCCATCCCATGAACCCGCGCCGCGCCGAAGGAGGCAGCGACTCGAAGAACGCCCGGGCCTTGGCGTCGGCCGCCAGAAGCGCCTGCAGCTCGGCGGGCATCTTGGCGGCCACCCGGCGTGCGACCGGCTTTCCATCCCTGATCCTCGCGAGCACCTCGGGGGCGATCGCCGCGAGGCCGCAGTCCATGAGCTCGCCTCCGGCGATCAGCTCGCGCACCCGCGCGAGGTTGGTCGGCGACCACCGCTTCGGGTTGGAGCGGGGTGTGAACTTCTGCGCGTAGCGCTCGTCGTCCAGGCGCTTGACCAGGCTGTCGATCCATCCCCAGCACAGCGCTTCGTCGAGCGCCTCGGCGTAGACGAACGTCCGTTTCGCCGAGCCGACCTTGTGGAAGACCAGCCAGATCTCGCGCTCGTCGGCGTGGTGGGACTTCAGCGAGCGGCGCCAGGCGGAGCGCGATTTCACCTCGAGCGTCTTCATCGCCAGAGCCTGTCACAGCGGGTGAACCCCGGGTTGAGCCGCGGCCTGGGACCTGCCACCATGCCGGCTTCCCAAGGGAGGCCCAATGCGCAAGGTCAAGATCGTCTGCACCCTCGGCCCGGCGACCGCTGGAGTCGACAAGCTGGTCGAGCTCATCGAAGCGGGGATGGACGTCGCGCGGCTCAACTTCTCGCACGGCGACTACGACTTCCACCGCAAGACCTACCAGGACGTGCGCACGGCGGCCGCGAAGGTCGGCAAGCCGGTGGCCATCCTGGCGGACCTGTCGGGCCCCAAGATCCGCGTCGACAAGATGAAGGACAGCCTCCCGGTGATGCTGGTGAAGGGCGCCAAGATCGTCCTGACCACCGACCCGGTCCCGGGCACCGCCGAGCGCGTCTCGCACAGCTACAAGCCGCTGGCCCAGGACGTGCGCGTGGGCGACCCCATCCTGCTCGACGACGGCCTGCTGCGCCTGAAGGTCGTGGAGATCAAGGGCAACGACGTCCTCTGCGTGGTGATGGAGGGCGGCCCGCTCAAGGACAAGAAGGGGATGAACCTGCCGGGCACCAAGCTGTCCACGCCGGCGCTCACCGAGAAGGACAAGAAGGACATCGTCTTCGGCCGCGAGCTGGGCGTCGACTACTTCGCGCTCTCCTTCGTGCGCAGCGCCAAGGACGTGATGGAGGCCAAGGCGCTCGCGGGGGACACCCCGGTCATCGCCAAGCTGGAGAAGCCCGAGGCCATCGACCACCTCGAGGAGATCCTCGACGTCTCGGACGGCGCGATGGTCGCCCGCGGCGACCTGGGCGTCGAGGCGGGCCACGAGAAGGTCCCGGTCATCCAGAAGCGCATCCTGCGGGCCATCACGCCGCGGGCGAAGCCGGCCATCACCGCCACGCAGATGCTGGAGTCGATGATCAGCAACCCGGTGCCCACCCGCGCCGAGGTCAGCGACGTCGCCAACGCGGTGCTCGACGGAACCGACGCGGTCATGCTCTCGGGCGAGACCAGCGTGGGCAAGTTCCCCATCGAGGCGGTCAAGACGCTGGTCGGCGTGATCAACGAGGTCGAGGCCAGCATCTTCCAGACCGAGGCGATCGCCGGGCGCGCCGCCGTCCCCAACGGCAGCTTCTCGCACGCCATCGCCGACGCGGCCACCGCGATCGCCAAGGAGAGCAACCTCGCAGCCATCGCCGTCTACAGCGAGAGCGGCTTCTCGGCGCAGCTCGTCAGCGCCAACCGCCCGCGCGCCGCCGTCATCTGCTTCTCGCGGCACGACAAGGTGCTGCAGCGCCTGGCGCTGTGCTGGGGCGTGCTGCCGCTGCACGGAGCCTGGGTCGAGGGCATCAAGGGCGTCGTCGAACAGGCGGAGAAGAGCCTGCTCGCGCACAAGCTGGTCAAGCCGGGCGACGACATCGCCATCACCTTCGGCATGGTCATCGCCGGCGAGAAGTTCCAGACCAACGTCCTCAAGCTCTGGAAGGTCCGCGGCTAGCAGGGAGCCGCGAGGCAGTCTCCCGCCTCGCCTCGAGCCGTCGCGCCCATCGCCCCCTGGAGCGGCGGGTGCGCCGCTACCTCTTCAGCATCTGGCAGGCGCCCTGCGAGCCGACCTCGCAGGCCTTGCGGATGAGCGCCTCGCCCTTGGCCACGTCCTGCGCGACGCCGAGGCCGCGGACGAACATCATCCCGACGTTGGCGCAGCTGTCCACGTCGTTGGCGGCGCAGGCCTGCTTGGCGAGGAGGAAGGCCTGCTCGTCGCTCTTCTCCACGCCGCGGCCCAGGCGGTACAGCTCGGACAGCCGGGCGCAGGAGTCGACGCCGCCGCCCTTGCACGCGAGGCCGAGGAGGCCGGCGGCCTGCGCGTCGTCCCTGGGGACGCCCAGGCCCTTGAGGAGGAGCGTTGCCAGCGGCCCGCAGCCGGCGGTCACCTCGCCTTGGCAGGCCTTGCCGAACAGCGAGGCGGCTCGCGGATAGTCGATCGCCAGCTTGCTGCCGCTGACGAGGACGTTGCCGAGGTTCACGCACGCGCTCACCTCGCCGCCGTCGCAGGCCTTCTGCAGCAGCGCGGCCATCCTCGGCGGCTCCTCGCCGGTGTGCGCCATCGCGGTGCCCAGCAGCGCGCAGCCGCGCAGCACGCCGCCGTCGCAGGCCTTGGCGAACAGGGCGTTGGCGGCCTTGGGATCCGCGCTGGCGAGCGCGGCGCCCTGGTGCAGGCAGCCCATGGCGTCTCCGCCGGAGCAGGCCTTCTCGAAGAGCTTGTGCGCCTGCGACGCGTTGGCCTTCACGCCGTCGCCTTCCAGGTAGACGAGCCCCAGGTTGTCGCAGCAGCGCAGCGCCTTGCCGTCGCAGCCCTTCTGGTAGAGCGAGCGCGACTTCGCCAAGTCCTTCGCCACGCCCTTGCCCAGGTGCAGCGCGGCGCCGACCTCGCAGCAGGCCGGGAGCCGGCCGAGGTCGCAGGCGGAGCGGAAGGCCTTGGCGGCGCCCGCGTCGTCGCTGGCTGCCATGCGGTCGGCGGCGAGGGCGAGGCAGGCGTCGGCGCCCCTGGCGTCGCAGGCCGACTGCAGCTTGGGATCGGCCGGGCGCGGGGCCGGCGAGGCGGCGAGCAGGAGAGCAGCGGCGAGCAGCGAGATCATCGCGCCCGTCTATACACGGTTATCCGCCGCACTTCTCGGAGGAGTCGATCAGCGGCTGGGCCGAGGAGCCGAGCTTGTGCAAGCCCACTTCCCGGACCTGGCTGGTGACGTCCCCGCAGGCGTCCCTCGGCGAGTCCACGTCGAGCTCGGCCTCGACATAGCCGGCGGCGCGGATGGTGAGGTGGTAGCTGCCCGGCGCGACGATCGCCCGGCAGTGGGTCGGGCCGGCATCGGCGCCGGCGTGCTCGAAGTCGTAGCGGCAGGCGGGGACCCCGGGGGGATTCGCGCCTCCCAGCGAGGCCAGGACCGTCGCGTCTGGCAGCGGATCCTTGGTGTCCGCGTCGACGACGTAGACGACGACCGCGCCGTTGGAGATGCAGTCCTTGGGCCCGGGGCAGAACGCAGAGCAGCCCGCTGCCGCCACGAGCACGAGGACGAGGACGCCCGTCAGGACTCTCATGGTTTTGGATTTCCCCTCTCGCGGCCGGTGTGAGCCAGGGTAGCACCGTGAGGCTCGCCGTCGTGAGTGGCCGCCCGCCGGCGAATCCGTCGAATCGGTTGATCGGGGGCGTCCGGGATGCCAAGACAGGCCCATGGACCGCTTGGACGTGTTGCTCGAGGCCGTGAAGCTCAAGGCGTTGCCGCGCGCGGGCTGGGTGCGAAAGGGAGTGCCCTCGCCCGAGACCGTGGCGAGCCACAGCTGGGGCGTCGCCTGGCTGGTCCTGGCGGTCTCGCCCGAGGGCATCGACCTCGCCAAGGCGCTCACCTACGCCACGCTGCACGACCTGGCCGAGGTGCGCGTGGGCGACCTCACCCCGGTCGACCGGGTGGCGCCGGAGGAGAAGTCGCGGCGCGAGCACGAGGCCATCTCGGCGCTGACCCAGTCGCTGGGCAGGCCGGAGCTCGCCGCGCGCTGGGACGCGTTCGAGAACGGCGTGGACCGCGAGGCGCGGCTGGTGCGCGAGCTGGACAAGCTGGACATGGCGCTGCAGGCGCTCTCGCACCACGAGGCGGGGCGGCCGGGGATGCGCGAGTTCTTCGAGAGCGCCGACAGGGCGGTGCGCGACCCGGCGCTGCGGCCCTGGATCGATGCGATCGCTCAACGAATCGGCTGAGCCCCCATCAGAGCTCCCATCGGGCGCCTGCGCGGCCGGTCCCAAGTCGGACGCAGCGGCCGGGCCTGGCCCGGATGCCGCCCGGGACCTCCGCTTCGCAGTCCTCGCCGACCTGCACGTCGGCGAGGGCATCGACCCGCTGGGCTCGAACGAAGGCCGCGCACGGTCCTCTTCCTGCAGCACCACGGCTTCCGGACTGCGACCGTGGAGACCGGGCGGTGGCGGGCGAGGGCTTTGCGAAGCCCGGTGGTAATCTCGCGCACCATGCCTCGCTCGCACGCCAAGCTCGCCCTCCTCGCCGCCCTGGTGGCGCTGGCCTCGTGCGACCTGCGGCCTCCCTACGTCTTTCTGCGCCTGGAGCTGGCGCCGCCCCCCGACGCCCCGTCGGCGACGATCGCCAAGGTGGCGGTGGGCTTCGGGCCCTCCTCGCTGACCGAGGTGCCCACCGGCGGCAAGAACTTCCCGCTGACCGCGACGGTGGCGTCCACGAGCGCCGGCGAGCGCGAGCTCTTCGTCGAGGCGCGCGACGCCTCGGGCAACGCCGTCGCCCGGGGCCGGGTGTTCGCCGAGTTCCCCGAGGTCGAGCAGGGCAACGCCACCGTGGTGCTGCGCCGAGCCTGCGACGCCGACTCCGGCTGCGACCGCTCCAAGTTCTGCGACGGGCCGGCGACCTGCAGCAACGCCGGCCTGTTCGGCCTGTGCCTCCGCACGACCGCCTGCGGCGAGCCGGCGTTCCCGTGCGTCTCGCTGGAGTGCCGGGAGGAAGGCGCCCAGTGCATCCAGCAGCCGCACCACGACCTGTGCCCGCCGGTGGCGGATGAGCAGGGCATCCTGCGGCCGCGGATGTGCGATGCGGCGGCGGGGTGTGTGGCGGCGCCGCCCTAAAAGACCGCCCCCCAACCCCCTCCAGCGGACCCCTCGACAGGCTCGGGACAGGACTGGCGGGGGGGCCGCTGGTTGCCTTCGGCGAACCGGTAGGAGCTGCTGGCAACGCCGCGCGCGTGCTCGGAACGCCGCCCTGACGCCAGACGCGGTGGCCCCAGTAGCTCCGCAGGGAAGCGATTCGAGCAGAGGCGAGCTCCCCCTCCAGTCCTGTCCCGAGCCTGTCGAGGGGTCCGCTGGAGGGGGTCGGGGGGAGGTTTTTGGGCTACTCCAGGATCAGCTCGCGCGAAGCCTGCAGCAGCTTCGCCCGGTGCCCGGGGATCAGCACGAGGTGGTTGCCGAGCGGCCGCTCGAGCAGCTGCGACAGGACCGCCGGATCGGCCTTGATGAGCGCCTGGGTGCGGCACAGCCGCTCCTGGCGCGGCGCCTTCACCAGCTCGCCCTCGGCCAGCCAGATCTGCTCCATCTCCTCGCCGCCGATGCGCACCATGGTCACCGGCCCGGGCGCTAGATCGCCCGCGACCGCGACGCCGAGGTCCGACTCGAAGTGGGTGCGCACGTCGTAGGACCGCACCATCGTCCGCGGCACGGTGCAGTGCGCCAGCACCATCTCCCCGCGCTGGGGAGAGATGCGCGCCGGGTTCGCCATCCACGCGGCGTCGCCGGTCAGGAGGTGCAGCCAGAGCAGCGCCACCGCCGCCGGGACGTCGCCCTCGCAGCCGGCGGGGATGCCGTCGTCGGCGAGCTTGGAGAGCGCCAGGCAGCCGGTCGTCCGCTGCTGGGTGACCAGGTCGAAGCAGCGCACGGTCAGCGCCCAGAGCCGGTGCTCGGTCACCATCGACTCCAGCACGCGGTAGACGCCGCTGGCCCTGAGCACCTCGGCCTCCGGGACCTCGCTCTTGCCCGCGTGGGAGAGCAGGTCCTTGCTCAACGCGGGGTCCGCCTGCGCGGCGGCGACCTTCTCGTTGAACTCGCGCAGCGGCAGGGCCACCACCTCCGGGCCCCACGACTTGCGCACCGTCGCCGCGTTCTGCGAGCTGGCCACCAGCCACTCCGACGGCTCGCCCACCGCGCCCAGCCGCGCCCGCCGCAGCGAGATGCCCACGTGCGCCAGGTGCGCCGCCTCGCGGATGCGCTCGACGTCGCCGGGCTCGCCCTCGATGAGCACGATGCGCCCGGCCCCGCCGTCGGCGCGCACCCGCGCCAGGATCTCCAGGCTGGCGGCGAGCGAGTTGTGCGCCGGGTGCGCGAGCAGGATCACCGCCTCGCGGTGCGAGCGCGAGGCGCGGGCGCGCAGCCGCTCGAGGACCAGGCGCTCGGTGCCGCCGGTGAGGACGACGTGCAGCAGCGGCTGGTCGAGCGCCGCGTCCTCGGGCACGGCGCGCACCCCTCCCGCCTTGGCCAGCGCGTCGGCGAGGCCGGAGAGGATGCGGTCCACGGAGGCCGCGTCGTGCAGCGAGGAGGCGGCGGGGGCGAAGGAGAATCGGCGGTCCAGCTTCATGGGGTACCTCGGCTACTTCTTGGGGCTCGAGTGGAAGTCGATGACGCGGGTGATGGCCTGCTGGCAGACGGCGCAGAAGGGCACCTGGTCGCGGGAGAACATGACGCAGTCGTTCTGGGGCCGGTAGTAGCCCTTGGCCTCGTAGTTGGCGCCCTCGAAGGCGCCCACCTTGCCGGCGTGCGCTTCGGAGGAGAGGAGCTTGGTCTCGATGCCCTTCTCCTCGCTGAACAGGGCATCCATCTCCGCCTCCGGCCGGTTGGCGGCGCGGATGGCGCGGCGCTTCTTCTGGAACTCCAGCGAGGCCTTCTCGAACGCCTCCTTGGACCACGGCGTCGGCACCGGCAAGCCCGGGGTCAGCAGCGACTTCCACTTGAGCGTCGCCGCGTCGGCGTTGGCGGTGGTGTTCGGCTCCCAGGGCTCGAGCTTCTCGGCGGACGGATCGTAGGCGGTGTCCGAGGTGTAGTACTCGTCGCCCAGCCCGGCGAAGTGGTGGCCCAGCTCGTGGACGAAGACGTAGGGCGCCCAGAAGCTGTCGGCGGCCACCGTGGCGTAGAGGTTGAAGATGCCGCCGCCGCCGTAGGTCTGGCCGTTGGCGAGGATCTCCACGAACTCGTAGGGGGCGAAGGAGGCCACGTCGCGCAGCTCGCGGTTGTCGAAGGTCAGGATGTAGCGCTCGGAGCCGAAGGCGTCGTAGGTGGCGCCCACCCGCGAGCGGCGGTGCAGGCCGGTCGAGGGCCGCGAGATGCCGCTCTCCTCGGAGGGCGGGCACAGGCCCCAGACGTTGAAGTCGGTCTTGCGCTCCTTGAACGGCGAGTAGCTGAAGAGGATGTCCACCAGCTTCCTGGCGTCCTTCTCGAACTTGGCGCGCTCCGCCGCGGTGTAGCCGTCGCCGAGAATGAGCAGGTCGACCTTCTTGGACGGCTCGCCGTTCTTGAGCAGCTCGAGGAGGGCGCCGGGCGCGGCGGGCCGGGTCGGGTCGACGAACATGTCCTTGGGGTTCACGTCGAGGGACCAGATCTCCCGGAAGGCGTTGCGGGCGTCGCGCTTCTTGAGCAGCACCTGCACCGGCGCCACCGGCATCGGGAAGCGCAGCGACTCGTGGAAGGTGCGGTTCATCGTCTTGGCCTCGGGCGTGGTCTCCCACTCGCCGTAGATGGAGGCGAAGCCGCGGGAGAAGACCAGGCGGTTGGTGGCCCGCTCGCGCACCTCGAAGAGGTATTTGCCGAGGTTGGTCTCGTCGACGGCCTGCGCCGGGTTGCCGGGCCAGGCCAGCGGCTCGACGACCAGGCGGTCGAGGCTGAACAGCTCCTGGCCGGAGTTGCCGGTGTGGAAGTAGTCGACGCGGAAGGTCTTCGGGGCGGCGGCGGGCGCGGCAGGGGCCGCCGCGGCGGCCGCGGTGAGGCAGAGGGCGAGCAGGAGCGAAGTCATGGCGGGCGATTGTACCCGACCGGACCCCCGTGCCGGTCGCGACTTCAGCGCCCGACCACCTCCACCTCGGAGAGGCAGGCGTCCTGGAACTTGTGAGTCGCCCCCTCTACTTCTTCGTCGGCTCGGGCGGCGGCAGATCGATCGGCAGCGCCTCGAGCAGCTTCTTGACCAGCTTGCGGACCTCGGCGACGCAGAGCTCCTTGGTGGCCCGCTCGATGCCCACCTTGTTCGAGCTCACGAGCTTGCCGTTGGCCAGCTCGATGATCTTCACCGAGGCGAGGGCGTGGGAGCCCATGGCCGCGACGTTCAGGGACAGCAGGAACCGCGCCGAGGTGTGCCGGGCGTCGTGCTTGGTGAAGGCCTGGCGGCCGTGGGAGGCGCGCACCTCTTCGACCGCGCCGGCCACGATGGGCTCCTGCCAGCTCATGTAGACGGACGACGGCTCGAGGGCGACCAGGAAGGTCTGCGGCGAGGCGGCCAGGACCAGGGCGAGCAGCAGGGAGGTCATCGTGGCGGTTCCATTCGTCTGCGCCGCAGCGGCGGCGTTCGGTCGAGCTAGTTGATCGGCCCGGCGTCGCCCAGCGGCAGCACGCTGCCGGCGTCGGTCGCCTCGGGCCCGCCGCAGTGGAAGGTGACCTTGAACAGCTGCAGGCGCGGGGTGGAAACGCGGTCGAGGCTGGTGAGCACCGCCTCCACCAGGATGAGCCGGTGGCCGGGGGAGTTGGCGGCGGAGAGGTCGGCGGGCGAGGTGGTGAAGGGCCCGAAGCGTGGCGTCGCGGGGTCGTTGAGCTCGGCGGCGTCCGCGCCGGTCTTCACGTACAGCTGCAGCGTGGTGCCCTGGGGCACGTAGGCGTCCCAGTACAGCTTGTCCCAGAGCGTCTGCGTCCCCGAGGTACAGCCGGTGAACGAGGCGCGGTAGGTGCCGCGCGGCGAGGTGAAGGTGCGCAGCACGTAGCCGGTGAAGTCCGAGTACGTGTACAGCTCGCCGAGGTCGGCGGTGGTGCGCAGGATCTCGCCGGTCTCGGCCAGGGCGGCGGTGGCGAAGCCGCTGCGCGCCGCGAGCCAGACGAGCTTCTTGTCGTTCACGTCGCGCACCAGTCCGACGCCGATGCCCTCCTTGGGCTTGCCGGCGTACTGGGCGGTGAAGTCGATGACCTTCTTGCCGTTGGCGAAGGTGCGCAGGGTGCCGGTGGAGCCGTCGATGCCCACCAGGCGGGCGACGCGGGCGGAGGAGTCCTCGGCGTCGGCGCCGTCGCTGTCGGCGCTGACCCAGGCGGTGCCGTCCTCGTCGAGCGCGACGCCGCGGGTGTAGCCGAACTTCTCGGCGCCCAGCTGGCCGTGGAAGTCGTAGGTCCGGAAGGTGCCGTTGCCGGTGGCGTCGTCGGTGACCTCGAAGCGCACGACCTTGTCCTTGCAGGCGCGGTAGCCGCCGGCGAGCCAGACGAAGGTCTTGGCGCCGCGGACCTCGACGGTCATGCCGTAGGAGCCGCAGCCGGCGGAGTTGTCCTCGAACGGGCCGAGGATCTCGCCGGTGCTGGCCCGGATCGCCGTGGTGACCGTGCGGCCGAGCGTGCCGAACCAGACGCGGCCGAAGGCGTCGGTGGCGCCGCCGTAGGGGCGGATGGGCGTGCGGACGAAGAGGTCGCCGGCGGCGTTGACCGGGAGGATCTCGCCGTTGTCGCCGGAGAGGCGCACCGCGGCACCGGCGCTGACGTTGTCGTTGGTGTCGCAATGGGAGTCGAAGGTGGAGGTCCCGGGCATGCCGCACCACAGGCCCACCCAGACGTCGCCGATGCCGCCCTCGAGGCCGGAGGAGAGGGCCAGGGCGCGGGGAACGGAGATCTGGTTGCCGGTGCCCAAGGCGGTCGAGAAGAGGATGCACTCGTCGTAGTACTCGACGTCGGACTCCTTGCCCGCCGGCGGGGTGATCATCTCGCCGGGCGAGATGACGCCGTCGCCGTCCAGATCCTCCGAGGTGTCGATCTTCTCGTTGTGGTTGCGGTCGACGCACATCGCGCGGCTGTTGGCGATCTTGGTGACCGATCCGCGGCCGCTGAAGGCGCGGTTGGCGATCCACACGTCGCCCCAGAGGTCCACGGCGGTGCGCGAGGGCGAGTGGGCGCCCTGGTAGGTCAGACCCGTGGCGCGCCCCTTGCCGTCCTCGGGGAAGCCGGTCCAGTAGCGGGCGACCTCCTTGCCGGTGTCGGCATCGATCTTGGAGACCGAGCCGTTGCCGGAGGGGTTGGCGAGCCACAGGTAGCGGCCGCTGACGGAGTGCTCGGCGAGCACCAGGTTGCCGCTCGGGTCGACCTCGACCCCGATGCCGGTGGGCGTGGTGGGGCCGGTGTTGGCGCTGCCAGCGTCGGGGTACCACCCGCCCGGATTGGGCCCGACCTGCGGGCCGGTGGGCGTGCCGGCGTCGGCCCACGGGTAGGTGGGGCCGCTGGCGTCGCGGCGGAGCGGGTCCCCGCCGCTGACCTCCGAGCAGGTGCACCGCGCCAGGGCCAACGTGGCCAGGATCGCCACGGAAAAGACGGGCGACAACCTCGTCGAGCGGTTCATGGCGCCTCCCCGGCAACTCCCAAGTCTCGAGTTCCAGGTCTTGAGCGCGTCCTCCCCGCGGCGGCGGACGACCTGCGGCTCATGACCTGCGACCGATGACTCGAGACGGATGACTCAGGCCCTACGACTGATTCTCAGTCCCCGGCCCGCAGCAGTTTCGTCTCGGCGGCCTGCTCCAGCTTCACCTTCGCCGCGCCGAGGTCGATCTCCGCTTCCAGCGCGTAGGGCACCGTCGAGCCCTGCAGCTCCTTGCGCGCCTTGACCTCCTCCGGGGCGATGACGAGCTCGATGGGGTAGCTGGTGTGGCTGGCGGCCTTGGGCGCCTTGCGGTCGAACACGCCCTCGCCGGCGACCTTGCCGGCAATGCTCAGCTTCCAGCGCGCGCTCTGCAGCACCAGCGGGAAGGTGTTGGGGTTGTCCAGGTCGACCGCCGCCGAGATGGCCACGCCGACCGACGGGGCCGTCGTCACGTCCAGGCTGGAGAGCTTGAGGGTGGGCATGCGCGGGGCGCGGATGGCCGCCGCCTTGGCGAACTCGACCTTGCCGCCGCCCACGTCGAGGGTCCCGCGCAGCGCGTACTCGATGGGCTCCTTGCGCTGCACCAGCGCGGCGATCTCCTCGTCGCCCTGGGCGTAGACGAAGGCTGCCGCGACCTCGACCGTGGTCTCGCCGCTCGCCGGGACGCTGGCCGAGACCGCCGCCTTGCCGCTGGCGACGACCTTGCCGCCCATGACGACCTCGTAGTCCGCGCCGGTGACGCTCAGCGCGCTCGCGCCCCCGTTCTTGAGGAGGACGGAGGCCACGGCCTTCAGCCCGTTGATGGCCTGGTCCTGCTCGTCGAGCTTGAGCGTCTCGGCGGTGACGGCGGAGCCGGTGGCGGCGCCCTCGTCGGAGGCGGGCTTGGAGGTGGCGCAGGCCAGGGCGGACCCGGCGAGCGCGGCGACGGCGGCGGTGAGCAGCGTGCGGTTCATGGCATCCCCTCTGGAGCCGGTGGTCGACCGGCGATTCGAGACGAAAGCGGTTTTACGGCGCCCCGCCGCAGGGCGGGTTGGCGGTGCTCGGGTCCTCGCCGAGGTCGCGCACCTTCTGCAGCTTGTAGACGAGATTGCCGCCGGTGCCGTCGATGGTGAAGTCGAACTCGACCTTCACGAACCCGTCGGCGGCGCTCCTGTCGCCCAGGCCGGCGGCGAAGGTGCGGAACTCCGAGCGCGTGGCCGCGGTGCCGTCGGCCTTCTTCTCCTGGAAGGCGATCTTGTTGGCGGTGACCGTCTTGCCGATGGGGAGCGACACGTCCGAGTCGTCGAAGATGTCCGCGGTGAGGTTGTGGGTCTCCGTCGCGAGCAGGGCTCCGCTCCCGTCGCGGATCCGGACCTCGCTCGAGGACTCGACGCGGTCGCCGGCGAAGACCGGCTGCAGGAGCCGCTTGAGCGGCGGGTCGTAGATGTACGACTTGCCGCCCTGGAACGAGCGCTTGTACAGCAGCATCGCGCCGTCCTGGTCGAAGGCGACGTAGTCGAGCATCGCGACGCCGCCGCCGATGCGGTAGGCGATCTCGTAGGTCGGCACCGAGAACTGCGTGGTGTCCATCCGCTCGACCATGACCCCGAGCGCGGGCGCGGTTTCGGCCACGTCGCCGGTCGTGTACTCGAAGCAGCGGCCCTTCTGCAGGCCGAAGTACTGCTCCGGTGGTAGGCCCGCGTCGGGACCGGGTTTCGGGGTGTTGTTGCCGCAAGCGGCAAGCGAGCAGGTGATGGCCAGCCCGAGGGTCAGCAACCGCAACGCGCGCATGGAAGCTCCTAGGCTCTGAGATGAAGGGCGGGATTGTAGTTCAGGCGGGACCAGGAGGGGCAGCCCTTCACCCCGAGCTTGTCGAGGGGCCAGAGCCCGGTCCACCGGCCCTTGGAGTCGCGATCGCTGATCTAATGATGCGGGAAATTGGTGACCGGGCTCACATCTGGAGCCCAACTATCCGTATTTCGTGGCGATTCGTCCGTCAGCGGGAGTGCCCGGCCTCCGCGCCGGGGTCGGGCGGTCGGGCGTGTCGGTCGTGGTCGGTCGTGTCCCTGCCCGTCCGGCCTCGCGCTCCCACTAGCAAGCCGGGTCAGGGCGCCTCGAAGTGCGGCTGCCGCTCCGGCATCTGGTTCGGCTCCCCCGACCACGGCCGCGCCGGCTGCTCCTTCCAGTACGGCCGGGCCTGCCGCGACTGCGGCGGGTTGGCCACCGGCAGCCGCGTCACGACGTCGGCCACGGTGAGGCTCATGAGCAGGCCGATGAACCCGAAGGCCACCGCCATCGCCAGCCGCGACGCTCCGCGGTGCGCCCACAGGTGCATGAAGAAGAGCATCACCAGCACGGCCTTCACCGCCGCCACGGCCAGCGCCACCAGGATGGCCCACGGCTCGGGCGGATGGATGCGCGAGAACAGGAAGCTTCCCGCCGCCAGCACCACCAGCACCACCCAGACCGCCAGGTAGTGCGGCGCGCCGATCCTCGCCGACGCCTCGTGCTCCCGGTGCGCGACGCTCATCTCTTCCCCCACCTCCTCAGGTCACCAGGTAGAGCAGCGGCCAGAGGAAGATCCAGACCAGGTCCACCAGGTGCCAGTACATGCCGCCCAGCTCGATGGGCGTGTCGTACGCCGCCGAGAACGTCCCGCGCCACGCGAGCACCGCCAGGAACGCGAGAACCGACATGCCCACCGTCACGTGCACCGCGTGCAGCGCCGTCATCAGCCAGTACAGCGACAGGAAGATGCCCGCCCCGGCGCCCGCCGACAAAAGTTCCGGGTTCGCCAGGTACCGCCCCGGCAGGAGCCCCTCGCGGAAGTCCTGGTAGTACTCGAGCGCCTTGAGGCCCATGAAGGCCAGGCCGAGGGCCAGCCCCGCGAGCAGCATCGCCGTCGTGGCCTTGGCCCTCCCCGAGCGCGCGAAGTGCACCGCCAGCGCGACGAAGAGCGAGCTCGTCAGCAGCACGAAGGTGTTGGCCGTGCCGATCCACGTCTTGAGGTGCTCGCTCGCCGTGGCGAACTCCGACGGGAACTGCACCCGGTAGTTGGCGTAGCTGACGAACAGCCCGGCGAAGAGCAGCGCCTCGGTGGCCAGGAAGATCCACATCCCCAGCCGCGCGGCGTGCGCCTGCTTCTCGGGCGACTCGAAGTGCTCGGCCAGCCGGCGCCCCTCACGCCTCTCGACCGCGGCGCTCACGGCTTGGGCCTCTCCACCGGGTCGAGGGCCGTCGAGTAGTCGTGCGGCGGCCCGGTGAAGACCGGCGTCACCTCGTAGTTGTGCTTGGGCGGCGGCGTCGCCGACAGCCACTCGAAGCCCTTCGAGCCCCAGGGGTTGTGCGGCGCGCGCTCGCCCTTGAAGAGCGCGACCAGCAGGTAGACCAGCACCAGCGCCAGGCCGAAGAAGAGCAGCGTCGCCCCCAGGCTCGAGGCCACGTGCAGCACGTGGTACTTCGCCGGGTAGCTGTAGTAGCGCCGCGGCATCCCCGCGTTGCCCAGGAGGAACTGCGGCAGGAAGGTGGCGATGAACCCGAAGGTGACGACCACCGCGGCCACCATCGCCGGCTTCTCCGGGTACAGGCGCCCGAAGAGCTTGGGGAACCAGTAGTGCAGCCCCATCAGGAACGCCATGATGGTGACCCCCACCATGATGAAGTGGAAGTGCGCGACGACGAAGTAGGTGTCGGTCCAGTGCACGTCCAGCGAGACCGTGGCCACCGCCACGCCGGTCATCCCGCCGAAGACCAGGAAGAACAGGAAGCCCAGCACGTAGACGTAGGGCGCCCGGAAGTCGATGGAGCCCTGGTACATCGTGCCTACCCAGTTGAAGACCTTGATGGCGGTGAAGATGCCCACCAGCATCGACAGCACCCCGAACACGCCCGAGTCGAAGGTGGACTGCCCCGACACGAACATGTGGTGGCCCCAGGTGAAGAAGCCGACGAAGGCGATGCCCAGCGAGCTGTAGGCGATGGCCTTGTAGTTGAACGGGTTCTTGTGCGCGTAGGCGCAGACCACCTCGCTCATCACCGCCATCGCCGGCAGCACCATGATGTAGACGGCGGGGTGCGAGTAGAACCAGAACAGGTGTTGGAAGAGCACCGGGTCGCCGCCCATCGCCGGGTCGAACAGGCCGAAGCCGAAGGCGTGCTCCACCGCCACCAGCAGCAGCACCAGGCCCAGCACCGGCGTCGCCAGCACCTGGATCACCGCGGTCCCGTAGATGGACCAGACGAACAGCGGCATGCGCATCCAGGTCATCCCCGGCGCGCGCAGCGTGTGCACGGTGACGATGAAGTTGAGCCCGGTGAGGATGGTGGAGAAGCCGATGACGAACACGCCCAGCAGCACGGGCACCACCTGCGTCGGCGTGGTCGTCGAGTACGGCGTGTAGAAGGTCCAGCCGGTGTCCGCGCCGCCGTGGATCATCCCCCACAGCGCGATGGCGGCGCCGGCGGCGTACAGGTAGACGGAGAGCAGGTTGAGGCGCGGGAAGGCGACGTCGCGCGCGCCGATCATCAGCGGGATGAGGAAGTTGCCGAAGGCCGAGGGGATGGCCGGGATCATGAAGAGCCAGACCATCACCACGCCGTGGAGCGTGAAGAGCCGGTTGTAGGTCATCGGGTCCATCATCGCGGCGCCCGACCAGAACAGCTTGATGCGCAGGAGCAGCGCGAAGAGGCCGCCCACCAGGAACGCGGTGGTGGTCATCACCAGGAACATCACCCCGATGCGCTTGTGGTCGCGGGTGAGGAGCCAGGAGCGCACCCCGCGCTCGGCCACGAGGTAGTTGGGCTCGCTCATGGGCCGCCTCCACGCGGGCTCCCCCTCCCGCTGTTGGGAGGGGGTTGGGGGGAGGGCTGGCGCGCGGGGACGGGTGCGAACACCGGGGGCGGGGAAGGCTCGGGCCGCAGCCGGCCGGTCTTGAGCGACTTGATGTACTCGACGATCGACGCGGCCTCGGGCGCGCTGAGCTGGCCCTGGTACGTGGGCATCACCGGGGCGTAGCCGGCGACGATCTTCGCCAAGGGATCCATCATCGACTCGGTCAGGTAGCCCTCGTCGGCGACGATCTCCTTGCCGTCCTGCAGCCGCTCGGTCTTGCGGTAGAGGTCCTGCCAGGTCGGTCCGATGTGCTGGGTGCCGTCCACGGTGTGGCAGGTCAGGCAGCGGTGGCGCTCGGCGGCGAGGCGGCCCTGCTCGACCAGCGTCACCGGCCGGGAGGGGCCGTCGCCGGCGTCCTGGCGCGAGGCGAGCCCGCGGCGCTGGGCGGCGAGCCAGGCGTCGAACTCGGCCGGCGGCAGGACGACGACCTCGGCGCGCATGAGCGAGTGGCCCGACCCGCAGAACTCGGCGCACAGCACCTGGAACCGGCCGGTCTCGCGCGCCTCGAACCAGGCGTCGGTGTAGCGGCCCGGCAGCGCGTCCTGCTTGAGGCGGAAGGCCGGGACGAAGAAGGAGTGGATGACGTCGCGCGAGGTGAGCAGCAGGCGGACCGGGCGGCCCTGCGGGACGGTGAGGGTCTCGATGGCGTTGGGGCCGTCCGGGTAGGAGAACTTCCACATCCACTGCTTGGCGGTGACGTAGACGTCCATCGCCCCGGGCGGCGGGCTGCGCATCCACACGTAGTCGCGGAAGCCCAGGACGAACCAGAGCAGGAAGAACGAGAGCGGGATTCCGACGATGAGGATCTCGGCCCACCACGGAGGCAGGAAGCGGGCCGTCAGGTGCTGCCCGGGGCGGCGCCGCCAGCGGACGATCCAGTACAGGCCGGCGAGGAAGATGAGCGAGGAGGCGACGAAGGTCGTGATGATGACGAAGTAGTGCAGGTGGTCGACCCGCAGCGAGGCGGTCGAGGCCTGCTCCGGCAGGAACAGGATGCGGCGCAGCAGCTCGTTGATCATCCCGCCGCCTTCGCCGCGCGGCGCTCCCTTCGCAGGAGGGTGGCGATGAGCGCGGAGAGGCCGACGAGGACCGCGGCGCCCCCGGCGCGCAGCCAGGTGCTCACGAAGAAGGCGTAGCGGCGCGCCGCCGGGTTCCAGCGGAAGCAGATCAGCGCCGCACGCTGGAGCGTGGTGCCCACCCGCCCGCCGCCCGCCTCGACGAGCGAGAGGCGCAGGTCGCGCGGCTCGAAGGTCACGCCGTGCAGGTAGCGCGAGATGCGCCCGTCCGGAGTCAGGACGATGGCCGCCGCGGCGTGGGCGTAGGTGCGCGAGCCGGCGTCCCAGGAATAGCGGAAGCCCACCGAGTCGGCGATGGCATGGATGGACGGCTGAGCGCCGACGAGGAAGGGCCAGTCTGGGCCGCTGGAGGGGGCGCCCAGCGCTTGGAGGTAGCGCGCCTGCTTCCCGGCGGCGACCGCCGGCGTCTCGCGAGGGTTGAAGCTGAGAGTCACGGCCTCGTAGTCGCGGCCGAGCTTCAGGCCGCTCTGGCGCAGGCCGTCCGTCAGCCCGCCGAGCAGCAGGCCGCAGAGCATCGGGCAGTCGTAGTAGACGAGCGTGAGGACCACCGGCTTGCCGCGGTGCAGCAGGTCGCCCAGGCGGATCGGCCGGCCGTCGGAGGCGGTGAGCACGGTGTCCTCGGGAACGTGCTCGCCCTGCCGCTCGGTGATGCCGACGCTCTCGAGGATCTTCGGCGGCGCGTTGGAGGCGACGGGCGCGTTGGGAGGCGAGTTCGCCATCGGCAGCGCCTGGACGGGCCGCGCGGCGAGCGCGACGCTGAGGGCCAGCAAGAGCGCGAGTGCGGTTTTCATCGGCCGTGCCTCCGGACGATCTCGTCGATGGCCATACCGATGGGCACGTGGACGAGGCCGCGCGAGCGGTCGGCCCAACCGAAGGACTCGAGCTGCTGGCGCTCCCGGAGCTCGAGGTCGGCGGAGGCGCGCAGCTGGTCGAAGGGCCGCTGGAAGACCACTCCCTGCTCCGCCGCGCCGATCGCCTGGGGCAGCGCCGGCATGCCGTTCGGCTGACTCTGGTGCAGCACGTAGCGCCACTCGCCCCAGGCCCAGGCGACCCCGAGCGTGCCGATGATCAGCGCGGCGGCCGCGACCTTGAGGAGCTTGCCCATCGGCAGCTCGTCTTCCATCTGCTGGGGCTCGTGGCGCTCGTGGCTCATGGGGGTGACAGGCTCCAAGCTAAGGAGCCCGGCACCGCCCGGCTTCGGTGCACTTGCCTCTGTCTCGAGCGGCGGTCGTGGGAGTACCCGCCACGAGGCCGCCCGTCGAGAGCGGACGACGTACTTCAGGTCAGCGAGCACTCCAGCAGCGGGGCGCGCTGCTCCCGGTCGTCGGGATGGGCCACGAGCAGCGCTCGGGTGCCGCCCGGCTCGACGATCACGCCCTCGACCTTGTGCTTGCCTTCCAGCGGCTCGAGCCACTCCACGCGCGCCTTCTCGTCGAGCACGCCGATCGCCGAGCCGGCGCACTCGCCGTCGAGGTAGGGGTCGTCCGTGTCCTCGGCCGCGGCGACGAACATGATGCGCGGGTCTCCTTCCGCGATGGGCGAGGCGTCGGTGAAGCCCAGCCGGACCTTGCCCAGCGGCGGAAGCTGCACCGGCCGCACGTCGAGCACGAGCCTGGCGGCGAGTGGAACTCGGGTGGTGAGCGCCTCGAGGACTCCGTCGAGCGCGAGGTCGATCACCGCGTTTTGCCCCCTGGCCCCGTTGCCGCGCTGGAGCAGGCGCAGCTTCCCGCCCGCCACCGCCGCTCCTTCGATGTTCAGCTCGGGGAAGCGCTCGGAGAGGTGGGCGTACAAGAGGCTGAGGTCGCAGGCACCGCGGAACCCCGGGAGCGCACCCTCCGCGGGCGCCTCGAAGAGGTAGGCGGTGCGCCGCCGGTCCGTCGAGCCGGAGCCCACGGCCAGCACGCGGCGGCCGGGCAGCACCACCAGCGCCTCGAGGTCGGGCTTGAGGCGCTTGCGCTCCTGGTGCTCCTCGGGCAGCGGCGCCTTGGCGCGAAGCGCGATGCGGCCGGACCTCCTCCCGTCGTCCGCGTAGGCATCGAGGAAGAGCTCGTCGTCGGCCACCACCAGCAGGTGCTGGCCCAGGCGCACCACGCCGCTGGCAGCGGACAGCGCGAGATCGGCGAGCTTGCGAACGGGAACCATGGTCCACCTCCCCAGGGACCCCATCATTCCTCAGCTTTTCGCGGCCTGCTCGCTGAAACCCGCGATCGCCGAGGTGCGCGGCCTCGTGCTTCCGCGAGGTTGCGCCGGGCGCACGGATTGCAGCGGCAGGACGGTCGCCTTCTTCTTCTCCGCCCCGGAGCGCCGCATGGACCCCGTCGCCATCGCCTACCGCCCCCACTACTGCGTCTGGGAGCTGACCCTGGCCTGCAACCTGCGCTGCGCCCACTGCGGCTCGCACGCCGGTCGGCCCCGGACCGAGGAGCTGGACACCGCGCAGTGCATCGACGTCGTCGAGCAGCTGGCGGACCTCGACTGCCGGCTCATCACGCTCTCCGGCGGGGAGCCGACGCTGCGCGACGACTGGGAGGCCATCGCCGCCGCCGCCGTCCGCCGCGGGGTCACGGTCAACATGGTGACCAACGGGACGACGATCACGCCGGAGCTGGCCCGGCGGATCGCCGGCTCCGGGCTGGTCAACGTCGGCGTCTCCCTGGACGGCCCCGAGCACAACCACGACTCCATCCGCGGCCCCGGCACCTTCGCGCGCGCCGCGCGAGGCCTGAGGCTTCTGCGCGAAACCGGCGTGCCGACCGCGGTGCTCACCCACCTCGATCGCAGCACGGCCGGCCTGCTCGAGGAGACGCACCAGGTGGCGGTGGAGCTGGGGGCCGCGGCCTGGCGCGTCCAGCTCGGCAAGCCGATGGGGCGGCTATGCGAGAACCGCGAGCGCCTGCTCGAGCCCGAAGACCTCCTCACGGTGCTGCCGCGCCTCGCGCGCATCAAGGAGTCCTCCAGCATCTGGGTCGACGTCGGCGACTCGGTCGGCTACTACGGCCCCTTCGAGCGGACGCTGCGGCGCACGGCGTGGGGCAAGATGCGCGACACCTGGAGCGGCTGCCAGGCGGGCCGCTTCGCCATCGGCATCGAGAGCGACGGCGGCGTGAAGGGGTGCCTTTCGCTGCAGGCCAAGCTCGACTCGGCCGACGGCTGCGACCCGTTCCGCGAGGGCGACCTGCGCGAGAAGCGGCTGGCCGAGATCTGGTTCGCCGACGGCGCCTTCGCCTTCAACCGGGAGCAGCGCGTCGAGGACCTGACCGGCGCCTGCCGCAGGTGCAGCCACGCCGCGGTGTGCCGCGGGGGCGCCAAGTGCGTCGCCGCCGCGTTCACGGGCGCCGTCAGCGAGGACCCCTACTGCTACCACCGCGTGGCGCGGGCGGCCTCGCCCACGGTGCGCCTCGCCAAGGAGGTCCGGCGGGGCGCGGCGGCGGCCGCGTTGGGGCTGGGAGTGAGCGCGTGCTTGGGGAGCTGCTTCTCGCCGGTGGGCCCGGGCGAAGAGGAGACGCCGGGGATGGCGCGGCAGGACGCGGCGACCGAGCCGCCGGTGGTGGCGCCGCCCGGAGAGGACGCGGGATACGACCCGTGTGTGCCGTCGTGCCCGACGTGCGACTACGGCGTGCTGCCCCCGGAGTGCTTCGCGAAGCCGGACGCGGGCGCGGCCGGGCCCGACGCGGCGATGCCCGATCCGTGCGTCTGCCTGGACTACGGCGTGATGCCCGATCCCGCCGGATGCTGCGCGGCGCCGACGCCGCCGGATGCGGGCGACCCCTGCGAGAACGTGTGCTGCGAGTGCGACTACGGCGTCGTGCCGCCAGGGTGCTGCAAGTGAGCAGCCCCGCCCGCCCACCGAGCGCGCCCGGGCAGGGGGTACGGGGCGGAGCGTGACGCGATCTGGCAGTATCCAAGCACCGCGGACGCGGCGTGACGCGAGGCCAGCTTGGACCCCGAGAAGAGCCCAGCCCTGTACTTCATGGCGTGCGACGTCGTGCGCCAGATCCTCGAGCGGGCGACGGACGTCCCGGAGCTGAGCGCCTACGTCACCTCCACCTTCCGCGATCTCACCGGCGCCCGCTGCGTGTGCCTGCTCATGAAGGACCTGCCCGGCCGTCCTGGCGAGCTCGGGGCCCTGGCGGCCTCGCCGGAGTCCGCGCAGGAGCTGTTCACCTCGGAGCGGTGCTCCCAACTGCGGGACGTCGTGAAGCCCGCCGGGCGGATCGACCTCTCGACGCTCGAGGGTTGGCAGACGGGGACGGGCTACGCCTCGGCGCTCTATTGGCCCCTGGCCCTGAGCGGCGAGACCTTCGGCGCCGTCTGCCTGCTCGACCCGCCGGAGGGCCGCGGGAAGGACGAGCAGATCCTGGCGTTCCTCGAGCCGGTCGGCGCGGTGCTCGCGCTGGCCCTCCATCCCGCCACCGGGCTCGCGCGGCAGAAGCGGCTCCTCGACGAGAACAGCCGCTCGCTCGAGCGCACGGTGAAGCTCTACGGCAAGCTCTTCGACTGCGCGCCCTACGCCATCGCGCTCGCGGACGTCAGGACCGGAACCCTGCGCCGCGTGAACCTGGCGCTGGCCGATCTCGCCGGGCGCTCCATCGAGGAGCTGGAGGGGCACAGCCACAAGATCCTCCATCCGCCCGAGCCCGAGCCCGAGGAGGCCGAGCTGCGCGCGGGCTTCCGCGCCCAGGTGGTGACGGACGGACGCGCCGTCGCCGAGGAGGTCATCCGGCGCCCGGATGGCGAGCTGCGGCAGGTCGAGGTCCGCAGCACCACCGTCGACCTCGACGGCGAGCCGCACCTGCTGGGCTTCTTCAACGACGTCACCGATCGCCGCGCCGCGGAGGACCAGCGCCGGCTCCTGCAGGACCAGCTCGCCCAGTCGCAGAAGATGGAGGCGCTGGGCACGCTGGCCGGCGGCATCGCCCACGACTTCAACAACGTGCTCAGCGCCATCCTGGGCTACACCGAGCTGACCTACGCGCGGCTGCCGCCCGACTCGCTGGAGCGCGCCGACCTCGCCGAGGTGCTCAAGGCGAGCGCCCGCGCCCGGGAGCTGGTCAAGCGGATCCTCGCGTTCAGCCGCAAGGCCGCGGCGGGCGTCAAGCCGGTGGAGGTGGGCGCGGTGGTCGGGGAGGCGCTCCGGGCGCTGCGGCCGCTCACCCCGCCGACCGTCGAGCTCGAGGTGAGCCTGGACCCGGCCACCGGGCGCGTCCGCATCGACCCGACGCAGATCCACCAGGTGGTCACGAGCCTGTTCGAGAACGCCGTCTACGCCATGCGCGAGAGGGGCGGCCGGCTGGCCGTCGACCTGCGGCGCGTCAGCGTGGACGAGAAGGAGGCCGCGCAGGTCGCCAAGCTCCGGCCGGGCGAGTTCGCGCGGCTCACCGTGGCGGACGCGGGCACCGGCATCGCGCCGGAGGTGCTGCACCGCATCTTCGAGCCGTTCTTCACCACCAAGCCGTCGGGCGAGGGGACCGGGATGGGGTTGTCGGCGGTCCACGGCGTCGCGAGGCAGAGCGGCGGGGCGGTGGCGGTGGAGACCGAGGCGGGCAAGGGCGCGACCTTCCGGGTCTGGCTCCCCATCCACGCGGAGAAGGGCGAGGAGGGGAAGGCGGAGCCCGCCGTCACGCACGGGACCGGGCGGGTGCTGGTGGTGGACGACGAGCCGGTGCTGGCGCAGGTGATGACGCGGATGATCAGCAGGCTGGGCTACGAGGTGACGTCGAAGGCTTCCGGCGCCGAGGCGCTGGAGGCGTTCCGCGCGCAGCCCTTGGGCTTCGACGCCGTGGTCACCGACCAGACCATGCCGCACCTGAGCGGGGTGCAGCTCTCCCGGGAGATCCAGGCGCTGCGGCCGGGGACTCCGGTGGTGCTCTGCTCCGGGTTCACCGACGCCGCGCCGGACCCGGCCGAGGTCGACGCCGCGGGGATCGGCGCGGTGCTGACGAAGCCGATCGAGCTGGCGAAGCTGGGGGCGGAGCTGGCGCGGCTGGTGGTGGCGGCGAGGAAGGCCCGAGAAGCCGCTACCTGAGCTCCGGGTCGTACGGCACGCCGTCCGCCGCCGGGGCCCGCGCCTTGCCCACGAACCCGGCGAGGAGCAGCAGCGTCAGCACGTACGGCAGCGCCAGCAGGAGCCCGGAGGGCACGTAGTCCTTCACCCACGGCAGCGAGGACGCGAGGCTGATGCGCAGCGCGTTGGCCGCGGCGAAGAACAGCGCCGCGCCGGTCGCGCCCAGCGGGGTCCACTTGCCGAAGACCATCGCCGCGAGCGCCATGAAGCCCTGGCCCGCGGGCATGTGGTTGTTGAACTGGTTGAGCGTCGAGACGGAGAGCGACGCTCCGCCCAGGCCGGCCAAGAGCCCGCTGGCCACGACGCAGCCGTAGCGCAGGCGGTTGACGCGCACGCCCAGGGTCGCCGCGGCCTGCGGCTTCTCGCCGACCGCCAGGATCCGCAGGCCCAGCGCGGTGCGGTAGAGGACGACGTGCATGGCGACGGGCGCCAGCAGGGCCAACCAGGCCAGCCAGGAGTGGTTGCAGAAGGCGCGCAGCAGCGGGACGCCGTCCAGGAAGGACAGGCTGAGCTTGCCGAGCGTCGCCGAGGGCTCGGTGTCGGTGCGGCCGTAGAGCGCCTCGACGAGGAAGGTGACGCCGCCCAGGGCGACCAGGTTGAGCGCGATGCCGGAGACGACCTGGTCGCTGCGCCAGCGGATGGACAGGTAGCCGTGCAGGAGCGCCCCGACCGCGCCCGCGGCCATGCCGGCGCCGAGTCCGAGCCAGGGGTCGCCGGAGGCGAGCGTCGCCGCGGCGGCGAAGAACGCTCCCAGGCGCATCATTCCTTCCAGGCCCAGGTTCACGACGCCGGCGCGCTCGGAGATCACCCCGCCGAGAGCCGCCAGCAACACCGAGGGCGCGAAGTCGAGGGTGGAGGCCAGGATGGCTTCGAAGAAGCGGATCATCCTGCACCCCCTGCAGTGCTCCCTCTCCCCTTGGGAGAGGGTTGGGGTGAGGGCTCGGAGGTGAGGGCGGGGCCGGCCGCCTTCGCCAGGAAGTGCCGGGTGATCATCTGCCCCGCGATGAAGAGCAGCGCGAGGCCCTGGATCAGCTCGGGGAAGGTGCGGTGGATCTGCAGCAGCTGCAGGTGCGTGCCGCCGGCGCGGATGACGCCGAAGAACGCCGCGGCGAGGAGCACGCCCAGCGGGTGGTTGCCGCCGATGAGGCTGATGGCGATGCCGTCGAAGCCGTAGCCGGCGTGGAAGACGGCCGGGTACTGCCGGTGGACGCCGAGGATGAGCACCGCCCCGGCGAGCCCCGCGCAGGCGCCCGAGATGGCCCAGGCCAGGTAGACGCGGCGGCCCACGTCGATGCCGGCGTAGCGCGCAGCCTCGGTCGAGTGGCCCACGGCGCGCATCTCGAAGCCGCGCCAGGTCCGCTGCAGGAGCACGTAGAGCAGCACCGCGGCGAGCACGGTGAGGACGATGCCCAGGCCCAGATCGCTGCGCTCCAGGAACTTCGGCAGCTCGGCGGTGGAGTGGATCTGCGTGGTGCCGGGCAGCGAGACGCCGGTGTCCGAGGAGCGCGCGGCGAGCGGGCCGACCACGAGCCAGCTCTCGACGAGGTGGATGGCGATCCAGTTCATCATGATCGTCGAGATGACCTCGTGGACCCCGCGGCGGACCTTGAGCCAGGCGGGGATGAGCGCCCAGAGCGCGCCGGCGACCGCAGCCCCGGCGAGCGCGAGCGGAAGGTGGATCCACGACGAGCCGGGATCGATGGCGGTGCCGATGAACGCCGCGGCGATGGCCCCGACGACCAGCTGGCCCTCGGACCCGATGTTGAACAGGCCGACCGAGAAGGCCACGGCGACCGAGAGCCCTGTCAGGCCGAGCACCGAGGCCTTCACGCTGGAGTCGCCGAGGCCGCGCAAGCTCCCGAGGCCGCCCGAGAACATCCGCAGGTAGCCCTCGACGGGGTCGCGCCCGGTGGCCCAGATGGCGACGAAGCAGACGAGCAGCGCGGCGAGCACCGAGAGCACCGGCACGAGGACGAAGTGGGTCTGCGCGCCGAAGAGGCGGGTGCGCCAGCCCCTCGACGAGCTCGGGACGTCGGGTGTGCCGGGGGGTGTGCCCTGGCCCCCCGACGAGCTCGGGGTGTCGGCGGGGGCCGGGGCGGTGAGGGCGGGCTCAGGCATGCGCCGCCTCCCCGTTCGCATCGCGTGGAGTCGGGGGGTCCAGCTTCTGCCCCAGCATCATCCGGCCGAGCGACTTCTCGTCGGCGCCTTCGCCCGGCACCACGCCCATCACCTTGCCGCCGTAGAGGACGAGGATGCGGTCGCCCAGCGCCAGCACCTCGTCGAGGTCCAGCGAGATGAGCAGCACCGCCTTGCCGTCGTCGCGCTCCTTGCGCAGCCGGTCGTGGACGGTGGAGATGGCGCCGACGTCGAGGCCGCGGGTGGGCTGCACGACGACCAGCACCTTCGGCGCGGCGTCCACCTCGCGGGCCACGATGACCTTCTGCTGGTTGCCGCCGGAGAGCGCGCGGGCCGCCAGCGAGGGATCCGCGGGGCGCACGTCGAACTCGGCGCACAGGCGCTTCGCGGCGGAGGCCCGCCCCGCCTGGTCGATGAAAGGCCCCTTGGCGAACGGCGGGCGATCGTGGCGGCCGAGCGCGAGGTTCTCGTCCACGCGCATGTCCATGCACAGGCCGCGCTGCTGGCGATCCGAAGGCACGTGCGAGACGCCGGCGTCGCGGAAGGTGCGCGGGTCGGCGCGGGTCAGGTCCTGGCCGGCGACGGTGAGCGTCCCGGCGCTGGCGCGGCGCAATCCGGTGAGGACCTCGGCCAGCTCGGCCTGCCCGTTCCCGTCGACGCCGGCGATCGCGAGGATCTCGCCGGCCTTGAGCTCGAAGTGGAGGTCGGTCAGCGCCGGGCGTCCGCGGTCGCTGATGGCCGAGATTCCCTGGAGCTTCACCAGCGGCTCGCCGGGGCCGGCCTTGGACGGCGCGCGCGCCATTCCCACGACCTCACGGCCGACCATCAGCTCGGAGAGCGCGTTGGCGCTGGTCTCCGCCGACTTCACGACCGTGACCAACTTGCCGCGGCGCATGACTCCGATGCGGCCGGCGACGCCGAGGACCTCACGCAGCTTGTGGGAGATGAAGACGACGGTCTTGCCGGCCTGCGCCAGCCCGCGCACCACCCGGTAGAGGTCGTCGGCCTCCTGGGGCGTCAGGTTCGCGGTCGGCTCGTCGAGGATGAGCAGCTCCGCGCCGCGGTAGAGCGCCTTGACGATCTCCACGCGCTGCTGCATCCCGACGCCGATCTGCTCGATGCGCGCCGTGGGGTCGATGTCGAAGCCGAACTGGTCGGCCACGGCCTTCACCCGCGCGCAGGCCTCCTTGCGATCCAGCAACCCGAAGCGCTTGGGCTCGCGGCCCAGGACCACGTTCTCGGCCACCGTCAGCGGCGGCACGAGCATGAAGTGCTGGTGCACCATGCCCACGCCCAGCTCGATGGCCTTGGCGGGCGAGTCGACGGGACCCTCGCTCATCCCGAGCGAAGTCGAGGGACCGAAGACCTGCACGCTGCCCCGGTCCGGCTTGTAGAGGCCGTAGACCACGTTCATCAGCGTGGTCTTGCCGGCGCCGTTCTCGCCGACCAGCGCGAAGATCTCGCCGCGCTCGATGTCGAGCGAGACGTCATCGAGGGCGGCGACGGCGCCGAAGCGCTTGTGGATGTGCTCCAGCCGGAGCGCGAGGGGCATGGCGGGAGGGAGTCTACCGGCCGCCCACCGCCGTTTGAAATCGGATTCAACCGGAAGGGCGGGACTGGTGTCGCGGGGGGTAGAGCTCGCCCTCCGTGGAGAGGGCGGCAGTTGTCGGGCGCGTGCGCGACGACCGACGCGACGACACGACCGCCCGCCCGCCCGCGGCACGGAGGCCGCGCTCTACCCGAGGGACGCGTCCACGAGCAGCTAGAAAGGAGATCGGGAGCGTCGGAGAGCGAGCGGAAGAAGAACTACCGCGCCGGCGGCTTGAAGCCCTTCAGCTCCTCGTCGGTCGCCGGCACCTTGATCTGCCCGTCGATGATCATCTTCCGCAGCGACTCGATCTGCGCGACGATCGCATCCTTGTTCGGCAGCTTGTCGAGCCCGAGCGGCGAGTAGCCCACGCCGCCCTCCTTGAGCCCGAGCTCGGCCTGGCCCGCGGTGAACTTGCCCGCGGCGACCTCGGAGACGGTCTGGTAGACGGCGTAGTCGACGTGCTTGATGAACGAGGTGACCACCGCCTCCGGCGCGACGTGGTGCTGGTCGCTGTCGCAGCCGATGGCCCAGCGCTTGGCCTCCTTGGCGGCGTTGATGACGCCCAGGCCGTCGGAGCCGGCGGCGTGGAAGAGCACGTCGGCGCTCTTGGAGATCATGTCCTGGGCCACCTGCTTGCCCGCCTCCACCTTGTCGAAGCTGCCGGTGTAGCCGACGAGCAGGTTCTTGGCGGCCTCGGGGTTGGTGGTCATCACGCCCGCGCGGTAGCCGGCCTCGAAGCGCCGGATGAGCGGGATCTGCATGCCGCCCACGAAGCCCACGACGTTGGTCTTGGTCACCAGGCCGGCGAGCGCGCCGACCAGGAAGGTCCCCTCCTGCTCGCGGAAGGTCACGCTCTTCACGTTGGGCAGCGGGTAGGGCTTGCCGTCCTTGTCGAGGATGGGGCTGTCGATGAGCAGGAAGTGCGAGGCCGGGTTCTTCTTGGCCGCCGACTCCACCGCGTTCTCGAGCATGAAGCCCACGGCGATGGACAGCTTCACGCCGTCGTCCACGAGCAGCTGCAGGTTCGGCTCGTAGTCCTCCTGCTGCTTGGCCTGCAGGACCACGGGCTCGATGGGCAGCGGGGTGATGGTCGCGGTGGCCTTCAGGTCGTCGGGGACGCTCTTGGCCAGGTCCGCGGCAGGCATCGCCTCGTAGCCGCGGGTCGAGTAGCGCTTGCCCGCCGCCCAGTTCTCCAGGCCGCGCAGGGCGCCGTCGTTGAAGGACTGGTCGCCGCGGCCGCCGACGTCGGTCACCAGGCCGATCTTGGTGCCCGTCGCCTTCGGGGATCCGCCGCCTCCGTCCTTCTTGCAGGCGACGAGGGCGAGGGGCAGCGCGACGAGCGCGCAGAGCATCCGAGAGCGCATGGTTCCTCCGATGAGAGGCGGGGATGATAGCCCGCCGGGCGTCGAAACGTCCGGCGGGTGGGGCCTGCGCGCCTGCGCTACTGGCCGAAGAGCTTGGGCAAGCTCTCCTCGTAGGGCGCCCGGGCCACGCCGTTCTGCGTGACGATCCCGGTGATCAGCCGGGCGGGCGTCACGTCGAACGCCGGGTGCCTGGCCTTGACCCCCTCGGGCGCGAAGCGCTGGCCACCGATGATGGTGACCTCGTCGCTGCTGCGCTCCTCGATGGGGATCTGCTTGCCGCTCTGGATGGCGAGGTCGATGGTCGACAGCGGCGCGGCCACGTAGAAGGGCAGGCCGTGCTCCTTGCAGAGCAGCGCCACGGTGTACGTGCCGATCTTGTTGGCGGTGTCGCCGTTCCTGGCGATGCGGTCCGCGCCCACCACGGCGCAGGTGATCTCCCCGCGCGACATCAGGTGGCCGGCCATGTTGTCGCACAGCAGCGTCACGTCGATGCCGTCGCGGTGCAGTTCCCAGGTCGTCAGCCGCGCGCCCTGCAGGTACGGCCGCGTCTCGTCGGCGAAGACCTTCACCTTCTTGCCGGCCTCCACCGCTCCGCGGATGACGCCCAGCGCGGTGCCGTAGCCGCCGGTCGCCAGCGCTCCGGCGTTGCAGTGCGTCAGCACGTTCGCCCCGTCGGGGATCAGCGCAGCGCCGTGCCGGCCGATCGACTTACAGGCCTCCACGTCCTCCTTGAAGATGGCCTCGGCCTCCATCAGCGCCGCCAGGTGGAACCCCGGCTCGTCGACCGAGGGCTCCATGAACTTCATCATCCGGTCGACCGCCCAGGCCAGGTTCACCGCCGTCGGCCGGGCGGCCTTGAGCGTCTGGGCCGCCTTCGCCAGGTGCTCGCGCCGGGCCGCGCCCGAGAGCTTGGCGGCCTGGCGTGCCGCCAGCGCCATCCCGAAGCCCGCGGCGATGCCGATGGCCGGCGCCCCGCGCACCACCATGTCCTTGATGGCCTTGGCCACCGCCTCGGGCTCGGTGTAGCCGAGGTGCACCTCGCGGGAGGGCAGCAGACGCTGCTCGATCAGCTTGAGCTCGTCGTCCTGGAAGTAGACCGGGTGCAGGGGCTTCATGGTGGGCCTCCGAGGAAAGGCGACCTAGTTAACACAGGAGCCGCGCGGTCCCGAAACAAGAAGAGGGGCCTCGGCGGGCCCCCTCGGTCGGAGGTCGGCCCCCGGCCACGCGGCGCGGCCAGCGCAGGCGCGCCGGGAACCCCGCGGAACCGGCGCAGGAGCGCGGAGGTCCAACCCGAGGGGGATCGGAGGGTAGAATCGACGCCGTGCCACGCCTCGTCGCCCTCTTTGGCCCGCGCCGCGGGCTCTCCCGCGACCTCGAGAAGCGCCTGCTCATCGGCCGCTCCCTCGAGGCCGACCTGCAGCTCATCGACGACAAGGCTTCGCGCGAGCACTGCGTGATCGAGGCCGCCGGCGACGGGGGCGCCTTCGCCGTGCGCGACCTGGGCTCGCGCAACGGGACCTTCCTGAACGGAGCGGCCCTGGCCGCGCCCGCGACGCTGAAGGCCGGCGACCAGATCGGGGTCGGCGAGACGGTGCTGGTCTTCGAGCCCGACTTCGACGCGCTGCCGGCCAAGGACGGCGAGTCGACCCTCGTCCTCACCCGCAGCGGTGCCTCCGCGGCGCGCGCCGGCGCCAAGGCCGACGCCGGGGCGCTGGAGCGGGCGGGCGAGCTGGCCCTGCGCGCCGCGATGGCGGCCTCTCCCGAGGCGGCGGCGGAGCTGGTGTGCGAGGCGGCGACCCGGTCGCTCTCGCCCCGGTCGGTGGCGGTGCTGCTGCTGTCCGCCGGCCAGGCCCCGCGGCCGCTCCTGGCGCGTCCGGCGGGCGCGCACCTGACCGTCGGGCGGGAATTGCTCGAGGCGGCGCTGCGCCAGGGCCGGCCGCTGGCGTTGCCCGAGGCGCAGTCGGACGCCGAGCGCGACGAGAAGACCACCCGGGTGCGCGTGCGCGCCGGCGAGACGCTGTGCGCGCCGTTCTCCTGCGCCGGCGAGCCGGCCGGAGCGCTGTGCCTGGTCCGCGAGAAGCCCTTCGACGCGTCGGAGATTGCGCTGGCCGGGGCGCTGGCGGCAGCCGCCGGTCCGGCGCTGGGCCACGCGGCCGCGTCCAGCAAGGACGACCGCGCGAAGACCGCCGCAGGCGAGACCGACCCGATCGCCGAGAGCGCCTCGATGAAGGAAGCGCTGCGGGTGGCTCGCGCCGCCTGCTCCGTTCCCTCGACCGTGCTCGTGCGCGGCGAGACCGGCACCGGCAAGGAGGAGATCGCCCGCGTCATCCACGCCTGGGGCTCGCGCGCCAAGGGGCCGTTCGTCGCGGTGAACTGCGGCGCCATCCCGACCGAGCTCGCCGAGTCGGAGCTCTTCGGCCACGAGAAGGGCGCCTTCACCGGCGCCGCCGCGACCCGGGTGGGCGTCTTCGAGCAGGCCGACGGCGGGACGCTCTTCCTGGACGAGATCGGCGAGCTGACCCTGCCGCTGCAGGTCAAGCTGCTGCGCGTGCTGCAGGACCACGTGGTCGCGCGGCTGGGCGGGCGCGGTCCCATCCCGGTGGACGTGCGCGTGGTGGCGGCGACCCACCGCGATCTCTCGGCGATGGTGAAGTCGGGCGGCTTCCGCGAGGACCTCTTCTGGCGGCTCAACGTGGTGCGCGTCGACCTGGCCCCGCTGCGCGACCGGCCCGAGGACGTGCTGCCGCTCGCCGAGCGCTTCCTGGCCAAGCTCGGGAAGGCGCTCGGCCGCCGGGCGCTGGGCTTCACCGACGAGGCGCGCGCGGCGCTGAAGGTCTGCCCCTGGCCCGGCAACGCGCGCCAGTTGGCCAACGCGCTCGAGCGGGCGCTGGTGCTCAAGCCCGACTCCGGTCCCATCGGCCTGCCGGACCTGCCGCCCGAGGTCGTGGCGCCCGAGCAGGGTTCGGCCTCGACCGGCGTGAAGGCCGACGCGGCGCGCAGCCTCGGGGATCTGGTGAAGGCGCTGGAGAAGGAGCAGATCGGCCTGGCCATGCGCCGCGCCCGCGGGGTCAAGTCCGCGGCCGCCGAGGCGCTGGGCATCTCGAGGCCCACCCTCGATCGCAAGATCGAGGAGTACGGAATCGACCTCTTCGCCGGCAAGGACGAGGGTCCATGAACTTCCTGTGCCCGTCCTGCCGCACGCCGCTGCCCAAGACGGCCGGTGACGGCGTCGTCCCATGCACCCGCTGCGGCGTCCAGGTGGACCTGACCCGGCTGGATACGGCCCCGGGCACCGCCCGCCTCTGGCCGGACCTCGACCTCGCCGGCGAGAGCCTGGCCGAGTACCAGCTCACGCGGCGGCTGGCCGCGGGCGGGATGGGCGTCGTCTACGAGGCCGAAGGCCCCAAGGGCGCGTGCGCGGTGAAGGTCCTCTCGGCGCTGCTCGCCGCCGAGCCCGAGCTGCGCACCCGCTTCCGGCGGGAGGCCGCGGCGCTGCGGGCCATCGAGCACCCCGGCGTGGTGCGCATCCTGGCCGAGGGCGAGGAGCGCGGCTTCTGCTGGTACGCGATGGAGCGGGTGCAGGGCAGCGACCTGCGCGCGCGCATCGAGCAGGGCGCGCTGCCGGCCGCCGAGGTGGCGGTGCTGGCGCGGCGGCTGCTGGAGACGCTCGCGGTCGTCCACGGCAAGGGCTTCGTCCACCGCGACATCAAGCCCGGCAACATCCTGCTCTCCGCCACCGGCCCCAAGCTGTGCGACTTCGGCATCGCCCGCTTCGACGGCTCGAGCACGCTCACCGAGTCCGCCGCGGTCCTGGGCTCGCTGCGCTACATGGCCCCCGAGCAGCGCCTGGGGCGCACCGACGCGCGCAGCGACCTGTACGCGGTGGGCGTGGTGCTGCACGAGGCGCTCGCCAAGGGCGTCCCCGGGGAGGCCGTGCTGCCCAGGAACGTGCCCGCCAAGCTGCGCCGGCTCGTCGAGCGGCTGCTGGCGGACCGGCCCATCGACCGGCCCGCCGATGCGCGCGCCGCGCTGGTCGAGCTGGACCGCACGCCCAGGAAGCCCATCGCGCTGGGCCTGGGGGCGGTGGCGGCCATCTGCCTCTCCGCGTGGTTCGCGCTGGGCGTGATCCCGCCGGTGCAGCCCTTGGGCGGGAACTCCGCGAAACTCGACAAGAACGACCTGAAGCAGGCCAAGGCCGCGCAGGCGCCGGCGGTGACCAAGGACAACCCGAAGACCCAGCCCCGGCTGCAGAACGCCGACGCGAAGGCCGCGACCGGCAACCAGCAGGGCGACCTCCCGCAGGAGGTGCTCCAGAACATCGGGCTGGCGCCCGAGAAGCAGCCGGCCGTCGCGCCGCAGCAGGCGAATCTCGACGAGACGCCGCCGGTCAAGGGGCTGGGGACGAAGGGGAAGACCCTCCAGCTGATCCGGGGGACGTCGACGAAAGGCGCCGAGCCGACCAAGGCGCCGCAGAAGACGGTGGCGAACGACGAGGAGCAGGCCGCGAAGGTCGTCTCGAAGCGGGCGCCCTACGACGAGAAGATGGCGAAGCTGCGGATGATGAAGGAGCTGGACGCGAAGCAGGCGGCGGCGAACGAGAAGACGACGAAGTCCGCCAGCGCCAAGCCTGAGCCCCTACCGAACGCGGCGAGCACCGACGGCGCCGAGCCGGTGCCGCAGGTCAAGGAAGGGCCCAAGCCTTCGCCGAAGAAGAAAGCGCCTGCGGCCAAGCCGACGGCGGACGTGGACTTCAAGAAGTAGGGTTGCAGCGACCGCCCCGCCCCCGCCTCCCCGTCGCGGCTGGATGAACGGATCCAGGCCAGGTGCTCTCGAGGCTCCGGTGAGGTGCCCGTGGGTTGCCTTGGGCGACCCTCGTCGCGACACGATTGAGAGGCTCGAGTGCTCTTGCCGTGTCGCGCAAGGGGGCGCATCGAGCTAGCCTGGATTTCCACGGCGAGGGATTCGCCTAAGTTCGAGCCCTGAGCGGCTCCATGGCGACGGGGCACCGTTGCGGGAGCCGTACAGCGGGGGTCAGCCCCTTTGCACTCGGCAGACAGCCTGCGGCACGAGCGGTA
>DASXVQ010000181.1:0-4073 GCA_036504155.1 Myxococcales bacterium | reverse complement strand
GGGCGCCGACTGTCCGCCAGTGAACGCGGCAGGGCCTGGCCGCCGCGCCGCGTCAGTCGGCGGCTGAACGGTCGGATCTTTGGCCTGCTCGCCTGCACGGGCGTCGTTACCTTGCGGTGCCATGAGCACCCCAGAGACCGTCCTGAGAAGCGTGTCGAACGTCACGCTCGACCCCAGCGAGCTGGAGAAGCGCGACGTCGTGCGCGTCCTTCGCCCCGACGGCAGCGCCGACCCTGAGCGCGACCCGAGGATCGCCCCGGCGGACCTGCGCTCGCTCTACCGGCTGATGCTGCTCAACCGCGCGCTCGACGAGCGGATGATCACCCTGCAGCGCCAGGGGCGCATCGGCTTCTACATCGGGTCCATCGGCGAGGAGGCCTGCATCCTCGGGTCGGCCTTCGTGATGCGGCCCAACGACTGGGTCTTCCCCGCCTACCGCGAGCACGGCGCGGCGCTGCTCCGGGGAATGCCGCTGCCGCGCTTCCTGGCCAACCTCTTCGGCAACTCCGAGGACCCGATCAAGGGCCGGCAGATGCCCTGCCACGAGGCCTGGGCGCCGGGGAACATCGCCTCCATCAGCTCCCCGCTGGCGACCCAGCTGCCGCACGCGGTGGGCGTGGGCTGGGCGGCGCGGATCAAGGGCAAGCCCGACGTGGCCATCGCCTACTTCGGCGACGGCTCGACTTCCGCCAACGACTTCCACGCCGCGCTCAACTTCGCCGGGGTGTTCAAGGCGCAGACGATCTTCCTGTGCCGCAACAACCAGTGGGCCATCAGCGTGCCCGTCTCCAAGCAGACCGCCTCCGCGAGCCTGGCGGAGAAGGCCAGCGCCTACGGCCTGCCCGGCGTTCGCGTCGACGGCAACGATCTGCTCGCGGTCGTCGCGGTGACCCGCCAGGCCCACGAGCGGGCGCGCAGCGGGCAGGGGGCGACGCTCATCGAGGCCATCACCTACCGCGTGCGCGGCCACTCGACCTCCGACGATCCGCGCGCCTACCGGACCGACGACCAGGTGGAGCCCTGGCTCAAGCTCGACCCGCTCATCCGCCTGCGTGCCCACCTCTTCAAGATCGGCGCGCTCTCGGAGGAAGAGCACGCCGCCTGGAGCAAGGAGGTCGAGGAGGAGATCCGCGAGGCGACCTCCAAGGTCGAGAAGGCGGGCCCGCCGGCGCTGGAGACGATGTTCGAGGAGGTCTACGAGAAGCTTCCCTGGCACCTGGCCGAACAGCTCGAAGAAGCCCGCCGGGCCCGGAAGGGAGGCGAGTGATGCCCAAGCTCAACCTCCTGCAGGCGGTCAACGACGCGCTGCGCACCGAGATGCGCCGCAACCCCGAGGTCATGATCCTGGGCGAGGACGTCGGCAAGTTCGGCGGCGTCTTCCGCGCCACGCAGGGTCTGTACGACGAGTTCGGCGCCGACCGCGTGGTCGACACCCCGCTCACCGAGGGCGGCATCCTGGGCGTCGCGGTCGGCCTGTCGCTCTACGGGATGCGGCCGGTGCCGGAGATGCAGTTCGCGGACTTCATCTACCCGGCCTTCGACCAGATCGTGAACGAGCTGGCCAAGTATCGCTACCGCTCGGGCGGCCAGTTCCAGGTGCCGATGGTGGTGCGCTCGCCGTACGGCGGCGGCATCCGCGGCGGGCACTACCACTCGCAGAGTCCCGAGGCGCTGTTCATCCACACCGCGGGCCTGAAGGTCGTCGTGCCTTCGAACCCGTACGACGCCAAGGGCCTCTTGCTCTCCGCGATGCGCAGCGAGGATCCCATCCTCTTCTTCGAGCCCAAGCGGCTGTACCGCGCCGCCACCGGCGAGGTGCCGGAGGGCGACTACACGGTGCCGCTGGAGCAGGCGGCGGTCCTGCGCGAGGGCAAGCACGTCACGCTCGTCGCCTGGGGCGCGATGGTCCACGAGGCCGCGCAGGCCGCGGCAAGCGCGGCCGAGCAGGGCGTGGAGGTCGAGCTCGTCGACCTGCGGACGCTCTGGCCGGTGGACATCGGCACGCTGGAGAAGAGCGTGAGGAAGACCGGGAGGATGGTGGTGGTGCACGAGGCGCCGCGGACCTGCGGGTTCGGCGCCGAGGTGCTCTCGCTCGTCCAGGAGCGCTGCTTCGTGCACCTGGAGGCGCCCATCCGCCGCGTCACCGGCTACGACACGCCCTTCCCGTACACGCTGGAAGGCGACTACCTGCCGCGCGCGCCGCGCATCCTGCAGGCCGTCCTCGAGACCGCCCGCTTCGTGCCCTGATCGCGAGAGGACCCAACCACCATGGCCGTTTTCGAGTTCAAGCTCCCCGACATCGGCGAGGGCATCGTCGAAGGGGAGATCGTCAAGTGGCTGGTCAAGGAGGGCGACGAGGTCGCCGAGGACCAGCCCCTGGTCGAGGTGATGACCGACAAGGCGACGGTGGTCATCCCCAGCCCGCGCAAGGGCCGCGTCACCCGCCTGCACGGCGCCGAGGGCCAGATGGCCAAGGTCCACTCGGTCCTGGTGACGCTGGAGCTGGCCGGCGACGGCGTCGCGCCCGCGGCGGCCAGGCCGGTGGCGTCCGTGTCCGCGGAGATCCCCAGCGCTCCGGCGCTCCTTCCTGCGGCAGAGGCGGCGGGGAAGGTCCTGGCGACGCCGGTGACGCGGCGGATCGCGCGCGAGCGCGGCATCAATCTCGCCACGGTCGAAGGCAGTGGCCCCAACGGCCGGGTGCTCAAGGCCGATGTCCTCAAGCTGGCCGACGGCCAGCAGGCCGCCCCGTCCGCCGCGCGCGTCGCGATCGTCCACGCCCCAGTCGTCCCTGGGGAAGGCGACCAGCGCATCCCGCTCAAGGGCGTTCGCCGGGCCATCGCCAGGAAGATGGTGGAGAGCAAGTTCACGGCGCCGCACTACACCTTCGTCGAGGAGATGGACGCGACGGAGCTGAAGGCCCTGCGCGCGCGGCTCAACGAGCGGCTCGGAAAGGAGACCCCGAGCGCCAAGCTCTCGTTCCTGCCGTTCATCGCCAAGGCGGTGGTCGCGGCGCTCAGGAAGTTCCCCCAGCTCAACGCCAACTTCGACGAGGCGGCCCAGGAGCTGGTGGTTCGCGCCAAGGTGAACCTCGGCATCGCCGTGGCCTCGGACGAGGGCCTGGTCGTGCCGGTGGTGAAGGACGCGGGGGCCAAGACCCTGCGCGAGCTGTCGACCGAGATCGCGGCGCTGGCGGAGGCGGCCCGGACGCGCAAGGTGCGGCCCGAGGACATTGCCGGCGGCACCTTCACCATCACCTCGCTCGGCGAGCAGGGCGGCCTGTTCGCGACGCCCATCCTCAACCACCCCGAGGTGGCCATCCTCGGCGTGCACCGCATGCGGCAGCGGCCGGTGGTGCGCGAGGGCCGCATCGAGGTGCGCGAGATGATGAACCTGTCGCTGTCCTTCGATCACCGGGTCATCGACGGCGCGGTCGGGGCGAAGTTCACCTACGAGGTCATCAAGTACCTCGAGGCGCCCGACCTGCTGATGCTCGACCTGCGGTAGATTCGGCCGGTCATGGGACGTGGAAAGATTCGGGAGTGCATCCGCAGGGCGCAGGCGGCCGAGGTCGCCGGCGAGCTCGACGAGGCGGTGCGCCAGCTCGCGGACGCCGCGCGGCTGCACGTCCAGCGCAACGAGGAGTCCCGCGCCGCCGTGCTGGTCCGCCACGGCCTGAGGCTGAAGCCGGAGAGCCAGGAGCTCCTGGAGCTGCTCGAGCGCGTCAAGGGCTCCGAGCAGGCCGAGCTGATCCCGGACGAGCCGCTCAAAGTGGTGGAAGTCTCCGATCCGCAGGTGCCGCCGGCCGTGTCGCCGGAGAGGATTCCGGACGAGCCGCTCAAGGTGGTGGAGCTCGAGGGCGTCGAGCAGGCCGCGCTGCCGGGGGCTCGGGGCCTGGAGGTGCCGCAGCGCGGCCCGACGCTGGCCGACCCCGGCGCAGACCACTGGTGCTCCTTCTGCTGCCGGCCGAAGACCGAGGCTGGGGCGATGGTGGCCGGGCCGGTGGGCGCCTATATGTGCGCGCAGTGCCTGGAGGTCTCGGCGAGGTTGCTGGGGGCGGGCGAGAAGGGCGGGGC
>DASXVQ010000180.1:0-20467 GCA_036504155.1 Myxococcales bacterium | reverse complement strand
AGGTCTCCAGCGGCAACGAGCAGTTCGACCAGGACGTCATCCTGTCCCTGAAGAAGGCGGCGCCCTTCGGACCGCCGCCCGGACACCTCGCCGAGCCGCTGAAGACGGTCGGCGTGGCCATCGAGGCGCGCCCCTGACCGTGTCGGAGCTCGCCGTTCCGAAGGCCTGAAGGCTCGGAACCGCCAAGCAGGTCCGCCGCCGGCCTTCTTCACTCAGCGGACGTCGTACTCGATGACGTTCAGCCCGCAGAAGCCCGAGGAGAGCACCGCCGCGGCGACCTTCTCGCCCAGCTCGTCCGCGGTGGCCAGGTAGTTGGCCATGGGCAGGGCGGCCGAGGGGAAATACTTGCCCGCGAAGGTCGAGCAGCAGTCGCCGTACGTCCAGGGCACCGCCGCACGTCAGCTCCCACCCTCCTCGTCCGCGCCGTCCTCGTCGTCCTCGTCGTCGTCCCAGTCGTCGCCGGCGTCCTCGGGGATCTCGACCCTTCCCTCCAGGCCCTCGCCCGCGAGGATCTCGCGCAGCGCCTGCATGCGGTTGGGCAGGTCGGCCTCCGTGCACGTCTCGGGCATCTCGACGATGACCGTGATGTCCCCCAGGCCGCTCATGCGCCCGACCGCGTCCCCCACCCCGCTCGCGTCGATCCGCTCCTGCAGCTGGTCGACCTTCAACTCGACCGCAGGGCCCTCGCCTTCGACGTGGATGGCCAGCCAGAGGTCGCTGCTCATCGCTCGATCCCGATGGACTCGAACGGGATGGGCTGCCAGCCCGGGATGGCCAGCGCCGGCGAGCCGGCCTGCAGCCGCAGGTCGAGCTTGGACTCGTCGACGAACTTCGGGTCGGCATCCGCCACGTTGTCCTGGATCTCCTTGTACTTGTTGAACGTGCCCGTGCCGTCGCCGTTCGACTCGTCCATCCAGGCCCCGTTCTGCCAGCCCAGGTTGCGCGAGAAGACGCTGCCCTCCGGGTAGCGCCACAGCGCCCCGTCGGCGGTGATGGCCGCGAAGTCGTTGGGGATGGCGGCCAGCTCCGGCCAGCGCGTCGACCACGGCGGCTGCTGGTACTGGATGCCGTCGTACGTCAGCCGCTCCAGGAAGTTCCAGCTGTCGCCGGGCGTGTCGTTGATGGCCGTGATGCCGCGGCTGTCGCCGGACATGGCCCGGCCGCAACGCACCAGGAGGTTGTTCTCCATCACGTCGTCGCGCCCGCCGCCGTGGAGGATGCCCAGGTCGGAGATGCGGTAGAGGACGTTGCCGAAGACGCGGATGCCGGAGACGCAGTCGTCCAGGTAGACGCCGTGGACGCCGTAGCCCTCGAAGTAGCTCGACAGGTCGTGGATGAAGTTGAAGCGGATCTCGTTGCCGCGGTAGCCCCAGTCGCGGCCGATGTAGATGGCGCCCGCGTCCGAGCTGAAGAACAGCACGTCGTGGATCTCGTTGTACTCGATGACGTGGTCGTTGCCGTTGAAGAGCACCGCGGTGTGCGGCGCGTCGTGGAAGAGGTTGTGCGCCACCCGGTTGCCCGCGCCGGAAACCTGCGCCCCCGGGGCGTAGGTCCAGGTCCAGCGTCCGAAGTGGTGGATCTCGCAGTTCGTCACCTCGTTGTTGCCCGGAGTCAGGCTGGCGCGGTCGCCGCCGCGCAGCGCCACGCCGTCGTCGCCGGAGTAGGCGATCTCGCAGCGCTCCACCCGGTGGTCGCTGCCCTCGACCGACGCGGCGCTCGTGCCGGCGTTCAGCAACTTGCAGCCGTGGACGCTGACGTGGTCGCCCCCGGAGATTCGGACGAGCTCGGTGCGCCCGACTTCGAGGTCCAGATCCCTCAGGGTCACGAAGGACGCGCCGCTGACCTCCACGACGGCGCCCGCGAGCGTCGAGACCACCACCTCGGCCGCTCCGATCGGCGACGGCGGCCAGAGATAGAGCAGGCCCGCGCCGCGGTCGAGGTACCACTCGCCGGGCTCGGTGATCTCCTCGAGCAGGTTCTCGGCGTAGTACGGCTGGCCCGCGATGAGCCCAAAGCCGTGCTTCTTCGACAGCGTCACCGTCCTGGTCGCGGGGTCTATGGAGGCCGCGCCGAGGTGCTCGTCGGCCCAGGACCAGCGCCAGTAGCCGTGGAACCAGACGTCCGTCGCCGCGGCCCAGCGGTCCGGGCGCGTGCCGAAGTAGCGGAACTCGGTGTCGGAGACCGCCTCGGCGATGGTCGCGAAGCCGTGGTTGAGCCCGCCCGGCTGGCGGTTGGTGATCTCTCCCGTGCCGCCCGCCGAGGGCTTCATCGTGCCCAGCTCGTCGGCGTAAAGGCTCCACCAGGGGTCGGCGTCTCCCGGGTAGCCCGTGGTCTGCGTCGTGAGGAACCAGGCCGTGTAGTTGGTCCCCTGGTAGTCCCAGTTGTAGCGGTACAGGTGGTAATCCTTGCCGCCGACCTGGCCCTGGCGCGTGTACGAGTTCACCCCGTCGCTGGTGCCCGACTTCACGTAGGTGCCGCTCACGTCGGGGCTGGGCGAGCCGTAGAGCACCACCGTGTCGTCGGCGGAGGTCGTGGGCACGTCGTTCTCCGAGGGGTCCGGCCAGCGCGCCAGCGGCATCGGCTTGCGGTCGACGAAGACCTCCAGCGCCGCCGAGCCGCCGGCGCCGAAGCCGCGGGGGACGAGCGTGCCGAAGTCGGTGATGCCCTGCGCCTTCAGGTCCACCGCCAGCACCTTGCCCTGCGCCGCGGGATCGAGCCGGCCCCAGACCGGCGACGACGAGGCCACCGCGGCGAAGGCGCTGGAAGGTACGACCCGCCCGCCCGCGACCCGCGCCCGCTCGCCCGGGCGGCTGCGGTAGACCACCGGGCGGTCGGCCGAACCGGAGTCCTGTGCCCCGAGCGTGAAGGTGGAGGTCCGCGGGTACAGGCCGCCGCGCAGGGTGACCCCGAGGCCGCGCTCCGGCAGTCCCGAGGCCTGGACGAATGCGCGAGCGGCGGTTCGGGCCTTCTCGAGGGTGGCGAAGGGTTGCTCCAGGGTCCCCGGGTTGCCGTCGTCGCCGTCGGTGGCGACGAAGAACTCCTTGCCGAAATCGGGCCCGGTGTCGGCCGTCTGCGCCGCGTCGGCCCCCGGCGACGCGGCGTCGCGCCCAGGCTCCACTCCCGCGTCCTCGCCGGGGTGCGACCCCGAGTCCGTGGCGGGCCCGGAGGCGTCCGGCGCTTCCCCTCCTCCACCGTCGAGCAGCGGGTGGGCGGCATCGGGGCCGGGAGGCGCGATCACCGTCCCGCTGCAGCCGGAGAGCGCAGAAACCGAAACCATCATCCAGAGCCAGCGACCGGCGGCGTGCATGGGGCCTCCCGTGAAGGCCCTCATCGTAGCGCCGCCCGGCATGCCGCCCAGCCACTTCGCGTCCGGATTGCAGCGCCCACGAAACAGTAGGGATAAACTGTAAACCTCGTATGCCTTCCCGAGCCTGCCCGAAGTGTCAGACGGCGTTGAACGCGGACCAGACCGACTGTCCGCGGTGCGGTGCGCACGACGATCCCAACGAGCCGCTGCACGCCTCCGACGGCAGCGACACGCAGGACTTCAGCGCCCCCGGCGCGAACAAGATCCCGGTCGTCGAGGGGGGCATCGACCCGGTCAAGCACCACCTCACCAGCTTCGAGGCCTACGTCCTCTCCCTGGTCGACGGCTTGTCCGACATCGAGACCCTGGGGCAGGTCGCGGGGCTGCAGACCATCGAGGTCCAGTCGCTGCTGCACTCGCTGGCCGACCGCGGCGTGGTGAAGCTCGTGGACCCGGCGGCCCCCCAGAAGGCCGTGCTCGGGAAGATGGCGACCGCGAAGGTGGTGACCTTCCGTCAGCCCACCAAGCCTCCGTCCGCGCAGCTGCCGCCTCTGCAGCAGGCCATCGAGCTCGAGAGCCGGGGCGACCTGAAGGCCGCGATCCAGATCCTGGAGGCCGCGCTCACCGGCTCCACCGAACCGGCCCCGCTCTACAACCGCCTGGCGCTGGTGCTGGTGAAGGACCGCAAGGACTTCACGAAGGCGGAGTCGCTGCTGCGCAAGGCGATCGAGCTGGCGCCCACGCGCGAGCTTTACAAGCGCAACCTGGCGCAGGTCCTGGAGCTCTCGGCGAAGCAGCGGCCCTGAGCGGGGACCTGCCATGAGCGAGCCCATCGACGCCGACTCGTTCGAGTTCCTGCCCCCGGCGGCCTACGTCGCCCAGGCTGAGCAGCGACTGCGGCCGATGATGACGCGGATGCTCCCGCGCACCGCTGCCCTCTCCGTCGGCCTGGTGCTGCTCGCCCGAGCGTGGATGCAGCGGACCTGGGACGTGACCATCGCCCTGGGGCCGACGCTCCTGCTCACCGCCGCCATCGTCCTGCCGCTGCTGCTGGTCACTCCCCTCCTCGGCATCGTCGTGGCCCGCCGCGCGCGCTTCCGCGTCGACGCCCGCGGGCTGCACACCCTGAGCCTGCCGGGGTTCACCGACACCATCCCCTGGCGCCGGGTCATGGCGGTCTCGCTGGTCGAGCGCCGCGGGTTCCTCACGCTGGAGGCGACCCTCCGGGTGGCCCTGGGCATCCCGGAGACGCGGCGGTTCCCGTTCGACCCGGACCGCGTGAGCCGCGGGGACCTGATCTATGCGCTTGGACGCTTCGCGCCGGCCACGCTCGTCCCCGGCGCGACGCCAAGAGGCCCGGCGCTCCCCGGCCCGCGAAGCCCTTGAGCGCCTGGGCCGCGCGCGACCCATGTAGATCGTTGCGGGCGCTCGCGTGATCCAGGTCACGCCTCGCCGCAAACCCGAGGTGGCGCCCGGGCTTGCTGCGCCCGGGCGCCCCGCGGGCTCGCTGCTGCCTCCTCGGCGACGCCTGCGCCCGGCCGGCTCCCCGCGCCGTGGCGCCGTCCCCGGGCCGCCGCTAGAGTGACCTCGTTCCCGCCCTACCGACGAGGTCCACCTTGGAGCGCCAGTTCGACGTCGTGGTGATCGGCACCGGCCCCGGGGGCGAAGGGGCCGCCATGCAGGCCTCCAAGCTTGGCAAGTCGGTGCTGGTCGTCGAGCGGTACCACCAGGTGGGCGGGGGCTGCACGCACTGGGGCACCATCCCCAGCAAGGCGCTGCGGCACGCCATCCAGCAGTTCGGCGACTTTCGGCACCACGCGCTGGTGCGCGCGGTGATGCCGCAGGTCCCGGTGGACGTGCCCGCGCTGCTGCGCTCCGCCGGCTCGGTCATCACCCAGCAAGTGGAGATGCGCCACGACTTCTACGAGCGCAACCGGATCGAGCTGATGACCGGCGTGGCGCGCTTCCTGGACCCCTTCCACGTCGAGGTCGTCGGCCCCGACGACGCCCGCACCCGCGTGGCCGCCAAGCAGTTCGTCCTGGCGACGGGCTCGCGCCCCTACCGCCCGCCGGACGTCGACTTCAGCCACCCCTGCGTCCTCGACGCCGACACGGTGCTGCGCCTGGACCGCACGCCGCAGAACCTGCTGGTCTACGGCGCGGGCGTGGTCGGCTGCGAGTACGCCTCGATGTTCCGCGGCCTGGGCATCAAGGTGAACCTCGTCAACACCCGCTCCAAGCTGCTCAGCTTCCTCGACGACGAGATCATCGACGCGCTCAGCTACCACCTGCGCGACCAGGGCATCCTCGTGCGCCACGACGAGGAGTGCGAGCGCGTGGAGGCCGTCGACGACAAGAGCGTCGTGATGCACCTCAAGTCCGGCAAGCAGATCAAGTGCGACGCGCTGCTCTGGGCCAACGGCCGCACCGGCAACAGCGACCAACTGGACCTGAAGGCGGTGGGGCTCTCCGCCGACTCGCGCGGCAACGTCTCGGTCGACGAGCACTACCGGACCCAGGTCCCGCACATCTACGCCGTCGGGGACCTCACCGGACCGCCGGCGCTGGCGAGCGTCGCCTACGACCAGGGCCGCTTCGCCGCGCGCCACATCGTCGACCCCGCCAGCAAGCACCAGCTCGCCAAGCTCATCCCCACCGGCATCTACACCAGCCCGGAGATCAGCTCCATCGGCCCCACCGAGCGCGAGCTGACCGCGGCGCACGTGCCCTACGAGGTGGGCCGCTCGCCGTTCAAGAGCCTGGCCCGCGCGCAGATCACCGGGCAGACCGTGGGCATGCTCAAGCTGCTCTTCGACCGCAACACCCTGCAGATCCTGGGCTTGCACTGCTTCGGCTACCAGGCCGCGGAGATCGTCCACATCGGCCAGGCGATCATGGCGCAGGGCGGCGCCGGCAACACCCTCGACTACTTCATCGACACCACCTTCAACTACCCCACCATGGCCGAGGCCTACCGGGTGGCGGCGCTCAACGGGAAGAACCGGCTCTCGTAGCGCTCGGCGGGCCGCGCGATACTCCGGGCCATGCCCACCCTGCGCACGACCTGCAACCGGGACTGCCCCGACTCCTGCGGAATCCTGGCGACCGTCGAGGACGGGCACATCGTCAGCCACCGCGGCGACCCCGAGCACGGCGTGACCCGCGGCTTCCTCTGCGCCCGGGGCAACGAGTACCTGAAGCGCTTCTCAGACCCCTCGCGGGTGCTGCACCCGCTGCGGCGGACGCCCGGCGGCGCCTGGGAGCGGCTCTCGTGGGACGACGCGCTGGACCTCGCGGCGCAGCAGCTCGCGAGAGCCAGGAGCCAGTCCGGGCCGCTCTCGGTCGCCGCCCTGAGCTACTCCGGCCTGCGCGGCTGGGTGGGCCGCGTGCTCAAGCACCTGTTCTGGGCCCACTTCGGCGGCGCCACCACGACCCGGGGCGGGCTGTCCGTGGAGGCCATCGACGCCGCGGCGCGCCTCGACTTCGGCAGCGACGCCACCCACGCCCCCGAGGACCTCGCCAACGCCGCGGGCTTCGTGGTGTGGGGGAAGAACGTCGCGGTGACCCGGCCGCACGTCATGCCCTTCCTCAAGCAGGCGCGCACGCGGGGCGCCCGCCTGGTCGTCATCGATCCCGTCCGCTGCCCCACCGCGCGCCAGGCCGACGTCTTCCTGCAGCTGCGCCCGGGCAGCGACGCCGCGCTCGCGCTCGCCGTGGGCCGCCTCCTGCTGGAGCGCGGCGGCGTCGACGAGGCGTTCGCGGCGCGCCACGTCGAGGGCCTCGACGGCTACCGGCGCCTGGCGCTGTCGCAGACCCTCGCCGAGGCCTCGCGGGCGACCGACCTGCCGGCATCGGCCATCGAGGCCCTGGCCGAGCTTTATGCCGAGACCCACCCGGTCGCGACGATGGTCGGGCTGGGGCCCAGCTACTGGCGCTGCGGTGGCGCGGCCGTGCGCCACATCGACGCGATCGCCGCCCTGAGCGGAAACGTCGGACGCTCCGGCGGCGGCGTGCAGTCGGACATCGGCCGCGCGACCGGCCTGGACCTTTCGGCGATGAAGGGCGCTCCGCAGGCCGCGAGCCGCCGCCTGCTGCTCCCACGGCTGGGCGAGGAGATGCTCGGCGCCAAGGACCCCGCACTGCACGTCGCCTTCGTGATGGGCGCGAACCCCGCCGCCACCGCGCCCGACACCGGCAAGGTCGTCCAGGCGCTGCGCTCCTTGGACTTCGTGGTCTGCGTCGACCAGTTCATGACCGCCACCGCGCAGCAGGCGCACCTGCTGCTGCCCTGCACGACCTACCTCGAGATGGACGACCTCGTGACCGCCTACGGCCACACCTGGCTCGGGGCGACCCAGGCCGTCGTCCCGCCTCTCGGCGAGGCGCGCACCGACGGGCAGATCCTCCAAGGGCTCGCCGCGCGGCTCGGGTTCGGAGACGCGCTCGCTGGCAGCCCCGAGGCGCTCATCGCGCGCCTGCTCGGGCCGCTCTCGGGCGCGGGGGTCCACCTCGCCGCGCTGCGCGAGCGCCCCCGATCCCTCCCCGGCGCCGTCGCGGTGCCCTTCGCCGACGGGAAGTTCTCCACGCCCTCCGGCAAGGTCGAGCTGGTGCAGCAGGCGCCGGCCGCCCCCAGCCCCCTCGCCGACGGCGAGCTGCACCTGACGGCAACCAAGACGCTGCACATGGTCAACGCGCAGGCCCTCGACGAGCGCTTGCCGGCGGAGCCCGTGGCCCGCCTCCACCCCGACTCGCTGCGGGCCCGCGGCCTCTGCGACGGGGACCTCGCCGCAATCGTCAGCAGCGCCGGGAGGCTCCGGGCGCGGTTGGCGGCCGACCCCGAGGTGCGCCGTGACGTCCTCTTGCTCAACCCCGCGCGCTGGCGCGGCGAGCTGCAGGGCGTCAACCGGCTGCGCGAGGCCCTCGTGACCGATCTGGGAGACGGCGCGGCCATGCACGAGACGCGGGTGAGGCTCGAGGCCGTGGAGTCGTGACGGGCCGCTGAAGGCCGAGGGCCGGCGGGAGGCCGTCGTTGGTTTCGGGCGGCGCGCGGCGGATAATCGCCGCGTGGCGGACGCCCCCCAGCCTGACTCCCCGGCCCCGACCGTCGACGCGGCCGCGCTGGAGCCCACCCTGACCTCGGGCGAGCGTCCCAGGCCGCAGCCGCTCATCCCCCGCGGGACCGCCGTCGGCCGCTACCTGGTCCTCGAGCTCCTGGGCGAGGGCGGGATGGGCACGGTCTACTCCGCCTACGACCCCGAGCTCGACCGCCGGGTGGCCATCAAGCTGCTCAAGCTGGGCGGCGCGACCCCGGAGGCCGCCCGCGCCCGCCTGCAGCGCGAGGCCCAGGCCATGGCCCGCCTGTCGCACGAGAACGTCCTCGCCGTCCACGACGTGGGCGTCTTCGGCCAGGCGCTCTTCATGGCCATGGAGCTGGTCGAGGGCACCACCCTGCGCGACTGGCTCGCGGAGCGGGCGCGCTCGCCCCGCGAGATCCTCCAGGTGCTGCTCGCCGCCGGCGAGGGGCTCTCCGCCGCCCACGCCGCGGGCCTGGTCCACCGCGACTTCAAGCCCGAGAACGTCCTCGTCGACCGCCAGGGCCGGGTGCGGGTCACCGACTTCGGCCTGGCGCGGGTCGAGGAGCGCGCGCCGGAGGAGGGCTCGCCGGAGGAGCCGGCCGGCGCCCGGCCCCAGGCCGTCTGCGGCCCCTCGGGCTCGGTCCCGACCCTCGCCGGAGCCATCGTCGGCACCCCCGCCTACATGTCGCCGGAGCAGCTCGACGCGGGCCCCACCGACGCGCGCACCGACCAGTTCAGCTTCTGCGTGGCGCTGTGGGAGGCGCTGTGCGGCGAGCGCCCCTTCAACGGCCTGGACGTGCCCACCTTGCACCACGCGGTGCTCGTCGCCCCGCCGCCCGCCCCGCCGCGCTCGCTGCCCTTCCACGTCCGCCGGGCCCTCGCGCGCGGCCTGGCGCGCCGCCCCGAGGACCGGTTCCCCTCCATGGCCGCCCTCCTGCTCGCGCTGCGCCGCGACCCGGCGGCGCGGGCCGGCCGCGCGGCGCTGGCGGCGCTCGCCGCGACCGCGCTGGTGGGCGCCGCCTCGGCCTTCGCCTGGCAGTGGCACCAGGAGAGGACCTTCTGCGAGCAGGACGCCGCGCGCGCGCGGGACGAGCGGTGGCCGCCGCGGCAGCGCGAGCGGCTGCGCGCCGCGCTGGACCGCTCCGGCGTCCCCCCGCTGGACCGGGACGCCGCGCTCGCCGAGGTGGAGGGCGGGCTCGAGCGCTGGAGGCAGGCCCGCCGCCAGACGTGCGAAGAGGCGCGCGGCGGCGCGGGCGCGCCCGCCGGCGCGAACGCCGGGGCCGCCGGCTGCCTGGAGCTGTTCGCGCTGCGCTTCGACAGCACCGTGCAGCTGCTGTGCGACCCCGGCATCGACGCCCGCCAGTACCTCGGCGCGGCGCTGGAGACCCTGGGGCGTCCCGACAAGTGCCTGGCGGCGACGCAGAAGCGCCCCGCGGTCGCCGAGGAGCGGCGCCGCGACTGGGCCGCCGCCACGCAGCGCGCCGACGTCCTCAACGCGCTGGGGCGCGCGGCGCAGGTGGTGGCCGAGGCGCCCCGCGCGGCGGCGCAGGCCCGGGAGGCCGGCGCGCTCGACCTGGCGAGCTCGCTGCAGCAGTCGCTGGGCTGGGCGCTGTGGAACTCGGCCGGCCCCGGGGAGGCGGCCGAGCAGGCCATGCGCCAGGCGGTCCTCGACGCGGACGCGTCCGGCGACGACCGGCGCGGCCTCCAGTCGCGGATCGCGCTGCTCAACCTGTACATCATCGGCCGGGGCGACCCCGGCCCGGCGGCGCCGGTGGCGCGCGAGGTCGACGCCTGGCTGCGCCGCCTCGGCCCCCCCGAGGACCTGGAGCAGCACGCCCTGCCCGGGCTCGCCGCGCTGCAGAGCGCATTGGACCACGGGCCCGAGTCCCTGCGGCTTTACCGGCGCGCCGTGGCGCTCTCGATCCGCATCCACGGCGAGGGCTCCTCGCAGGCGGCCGGCGCGCGCAACGACCTGGCGACGGAGCTGGACCGCCAGGGGCGCCGCCGCGAGGCGCTCGCCGAGTTCCGGGCGACGGCGGACATCCTCGACCGCGCCCGCTTCGCCGAGCCGACGGCCCGCGCCCTCGCCTGGGGCAACCTCACCATCTCGCACCTCGACCTCGGCGAGTGGGCCCCCGCGGAGGCGGCGCTCGAGCGCACCGAGGCGATCATCGCCCCCGTTCGCCAAGGGGTGGGTTCCTTCGCCGCCTGGGTGGACCTGCTGCGCGCCACGCTGCAGGTCGAGCAGGGCCAGCACGCGGTGGCCGACGCCACCTTCGCCGCGTCCCTGGCGCGCCGCGACCAGCTCGACGGGCTCACCCTGATCATGGCGCTGACCGGCCACGCCAAGGCGCTGCTGGGGCTGGGCAGGCCCGCCGAGGCGATCCCCGCCGCCGAAGAGGCCATCGCCGCCGCGCAGCGCGTCTCCGACGTCCCCTCGCGCGCCGCCGCCCGCTTCGCGCTGGCCCGGGCGCTGTGGGCCGCGGGCTCGGAGCGGGAGCGGGAGCGCGCGCTGCGGCTCGCCGAGGCCGCGCTGGCCGACTACCAGGGGCCCGACGACACCTACAACCGCTCGCAGGTCGAGGCCTGGCTGCGCAGGGCCCGTCCATGAAGGAGGGCCCCATGCCGCGCGGCTCCTGGCTCCTGCTCGCCCTGCTGCTTTCGGCCTGCGGCGCCCCCGCCACCCGCCCCGCTTCCGACGCGGCCGCCCCCGTCCCGGACGCGGCCGAGGCCGGCCCCGATGCCGCGGCCGCCCCCCCGGACGCCGCGGCGCCGGCCGCCGACGCCTCGGCTCCCGGCGACGCCTCGGCTCCCGGCGACGCCGCGCTCCCGGCCGACGCGGCCGAGCCGGGGCCCGACGCCGGGCCGCGCGTGGTCACCGTCCGCCTCTTCCACACCTCCGACGAGCACGGCTGGCTCGAGCCGGCGACCGAGTCCGGCAACGTGCTGGGCGGCGCGGCCAACCTGCGCGCCTGGCTCGCCCTGGAGAACTTCTCCGCCGACAAGGACGTGCTGCTCTCCGGCGGGGACGGCTGGCAGGGCCCGGCGATCTCCGGGTACTTCCAGGGCGAGTCGACCGTGGCGGCGATGAACCTGCTGGGCTATGCGGCCGCCTCCATCGGCAACCACGAGTTCGACTGGGGCCGCGAGGTGATGAAGGCGCGCTTCGCGCAGTCCGCCTACCCCGAGCTGGCGGCGAACATCCGCTTCGCGGCCAGCGGGGCCCCGGTCGACTTCGCGCCGCGCTGGGCGATGCTCGAGGTGCAGGGGATCAAGCTCGGCGTCATCGGCCTGACCACGCCGGAGACGGCGACCGCCACCAACCCCAAGCTCGTCAGCGACCTGGTCTTCGACGAGCCGCTGCCGACCCTGGAGGCCGTCGTCCCCGAGGTCCGGGCGGCGGGCGCGGACGCGGTGGTGGTCCTGGCGCACGAGGCCGGGTCGACGATGGGGCTGGTGGCCGACGCGCTGACCGCGGCGGCGAAGGTGGAGGTCCTCTTCAGCGGCCACGACCACGCGGCGCACCACTCGACGCACTCCGGCGGCCTGCTGGTCGGCAGCGGCTGGGCGTGGCGCGGCTACTCGGTGACCACCCTGCGAATCGACACCGGCGCCCGCACCGCCACGGTCCTCGGGACGCGGCAGGTGAACGTGCAGTACCGCGACGGCGCGGCCGACCCGGTGACCCCGGACGCCGGCGTCGCCGCGCTGGTGGCCTCCTGGTCGGCGAAGCTGGACACCTCGCTCGGCGAGACCATCGGCTACACCGCCACCGGCTTCGGCTGGTTCACCTGGAAGGAGGCCAACTGGGCGACCGATCCCTGGCTCGCGGCGTTCCCGGAGGCCGACGTCGCGGTGCAGAACTTCGGCGGGCTGCGCCAGGCCGTCCCGAAGGGCCCCATCACCAAGGCGACCGTCTTCGGGATGATGCCCTTCGACAACCGCATCATCGGCGTGCGCATCACCGGCGCACAGCTGCTCGAGAACCTGCAGGGCGCAACGGCCAGCTGCGTGATCGGGATGGGCTGCTACCCGGCGGTCGCGGGGATGAGCTGGACGGGCAGCGGGAGCGCCGTGCAGATCCAGCTGAAGAGCGGCGCGGCGTTCGACCCTGCCGCGACCTACACCGTGCTCACCAACGACTACCTGTACGCCGGGGGCAACGGCTATCTCTTCGGCGCGCAGGACCCCAACGGCGTGGACATGGGCGTGAACTACCGCGACCCGGTCGTCGAGTGGACGCAGGCGCAGGGCTCCTCGGCGCAGGACCCGCTGGAGAACCACGTCGACGCGGCGCCGCGCGATCAGTGAGGGGCGTCCGCGTCCCCGTCCGCGTCCGCGCGCGCCCCTACGGCTTCTTCGCCGCCTGCTCCGCCGCCGCCGCCTTCTGCGCGTGGCTCACCCCGCCGCGCGCCCAGTCGGCCTTGTCCACTTCGTAGAGCAGCACCTGCACCGCCTCGAGCGGGCAGCCGATGGACTCGACGACCGCGCGGGTCACGTTGGCGACCAGCGCGTCCTTGGCCTCGCGGGTGCGGCCGGCGAGCAGGTCGATGCGGACGATGGGCACGGCCGCTCCCTTCAGCCCTCGTTGAACTTCTTCACCGCGGCCAGGAAGCGCACCGTGGTCACCTCGCCTTCGCGGGTCGTCAGCGTGACCGGCACCCAGGCCTCCGCCTTGCCGTCCGCGCTCGTCTCCACCCTGGCCAGCTCGGCCGCCACGTCCGGCGGCAGCTCGCAGACCGCGCGCAGCTTCCCCTTCGCCTTCGCCAGGAAGTCGGCTTCCACCCGCTTGACCAGCATCCCGTACGGGCCCGGGGGGAAGAGCTTGAAGAGCAGCAGCCCCATGGTCAGCTCGGCCAGGGTCATCTGCGCCCCGAAGTAGACCGAGCCGACGTGGTTCTTCGTCCGGTACTTGAGCGGCAGCGTCGCCACCGCGCGCCGGTCGCCCACCTCCTCGACCCGGATTCCCAGGCCGCCGGCGAGCGGGATGATGAGCGGCAGCGCCCTGCCCATCACCAGGTTGGCGGCCGCGGGCGAGAGTGACCGCAGCCGTTCGACGAGATCCATGGCGAGCATGCTGTCGGGTGTATTGCCGCCGGGCCGCGGAGTCAACGCGTCCAGCCCGACAGCGAGCGCTGGAGGTCCGCGAACGACGGTTCGCCGCCGCTCTTCTCCGCCCACTGCCTCGCCAGCGCCTCGGCCTCGGCGACGCGTCCCAGCCGGGCGAGGATGCGGATTCGCGTGCGTGCGACCTGCGGGTCGTCCCCGGCCTCCCGCGCCATGGCCTCCAGGCCGGGCTCGAAGGGCCGCACGTGGAAGCTGAAGCGGCCCATGGCCTCCATCGCCCGGTCGAGCTCGCGTGCGGCCGGGATCCACTTCTGCTCGCTCGCGAGGATCTGCGCCTTCTCGTACCGGAAGAAGAAGAAGTCGGGCAGCGCGGAGAGCAGCTGGTCGATGAGCCCCTCGCCCTGCGCGCCCAGCCCGACCCGCCGCAGCGCCTGGGCCGCCGCCAGCCTTCCCGAGAACGGATCGTGGAGGCGGTCCAGCTCTTGCGAGGCGGACGCGATGGCTGCCGGGTCCCCGATGGCGCCCGCCGCCGCCATCTTCATCGCCAGCGCCTCGCGGTTTCCCGGCAGGTTCTCCAGCGACTTCGAGGCCCAGGCCGCGGAGGCCGTCCAGTCGCGGCGCACGGCCGCGCAGCGCCCGGCGGCCAGGAACGGGTCCAGCGGCAGGTCGTAGTAGCCCGGGACGAAGAGCGGGATGGGCAGGGTCGCTGCCAGCTTCTCGGCCTCTTCGCAGTCGCCCGCCATCTCGTGGAGCCGGACCAGGAAGGAGACGTCGAGCGGGCGGGTCTTGCCCCACCGCTGCTCGGAGATGCGCGCAGCCTGCCGCGCCATCTCCGGGTCCTCGAACGGAGTCAGGCGGAAGTCGCCTTCCCACTCTCCGTCCGGTAGGTCGGCAAGTGCCTCGGGCAACGTTCGCACCAGCCCGGGCAGATCCCGCGAGGCGCGCTGCTGCTCCAGGGCACCCCAGCGGGCCGCTGCAGCTTCCAGGCGCTCGGCATAGCGATCGTTCCCAGCGACCGGCCACCACATGACCAGGGCGCCAGCCATCGCCAGGCCGCCGGCGGCAGCGAGCGCGGCCCGCCAGTCCCGCTTCAGGGCCAGCGAGACCAGCGCCGACGCGAAGAGCACCTGGAACGGCACCAGGGCCACGAGGTAGCGGCTGCTGATGTAGAAGACCAGGAGCGAGGAGAGCAACACCGCGAAGACCCCCGCGAGAGCGCGACCGCCCCGAGCCAGGACCAGGAACGCCCCGAGCCCCGCCAGGGCCAGTAACGACAGCAGCCGCGCCTCGAGCCCCACGTGGCGCATGGACAGGCGGTACTCGATCGCGCGGGCGCCGGCGAGATCGATGGCTCGCGAACCCGTCAACGCGAAGGCCATCTTGCGAAGGTGGAGCCGCGCGAAGGCCGCCGGGTGCGCGCGCCGGTACTCGTTCCAGAGGCCGCGCCAGTAGTCCTGGCACTCCTGGGCGGACAGCTGAGGCCCCTTGATGACGCGGGGCAGCGCCCTCCACAGCGCGTGGGCGTAGTCGGGCAGGTTCTGCCGGGGCGCGTCTTGCCTCTCGAGCAGCTTGAGCACGTAGGGGTAGGTCCCGCCGTCGCCGTCGCTCTCCGGGCGGCTGCTCATGTGCAGCACGCCGCCGCCGCTCATCGTCCCGAGCAGCTCCGGCCGCCCCGTGGCCGCCAGTCCGACGACGAGCAGCGGCGCGAGGGCGAAGAAGACCCCGACCAGCGCCGGCGGAGCCCACTGGGCGGCCAGCGGACGCACGCCCTTGATATTCCGCGCACTCCAGAAGATCGCCACGAGCACGACCAGCGCCGCCGCCGGGGCAACGATCGGCCGCAGCGCCACCGCGAACCCGAGCAGCGCGACCCCGGCGCCGCGCGCGAGCCGACCGCCGCCCAGCCAGCACGCCTCCAGCCCGCAGATCAGGCAGACCATCAGCAGGAAGTCCGGCTCCAGGACGTGCTCGTAGACGAAGACCGGCCGCGCCAGCGCGAACGCGGCGGCCGCGACGAGCGCGGCCGGCAACCCGAGCCAGGCCCGCGCGAGCCTGTGGATCGCCCGGATCGCGGCGACGGCCGCCAGGAGGTGCAGGGCCTTCATCGCCAGCGGCGGGAGGACCAGGTTGAGCAGCAGGTAGCCGGGGCTCGGCGCCGACGCTTCCTCCGCCGTCAACAGGTGCTGCCTCAGCAGCTGCGCGAAGTTCGGGTACTTGGCGAGGATCAGCGGTCCCTGCACCAGCCAGAGCGCCAGCAGGACGTGAGCGAGCCCGACGGCGATCCACGCCTCCTCCCACAGCAGAACGCGGAGGGCTCGGAGCCAGCGCGGCGAGGGCGTCGAAGGGGGCTTCATGCCTGGGGCGACTGTCTCAGATGCAGGCGAAAAAATCTCGCCCGCGGTCTCGGCCCCGGACGCGCCGTGAATTCGCGCCGGACCCCGGGCAGAAGTAGGATGTCGGACAAACAGGGCCGGGGTGCCACTCGATGGCTGGGATGCCCATCCTCCAGACGGACGGCCACGTCCTCTTCGCGAACGCAAAGGCGTTCCGGGAGAGCTACAAGTCCTTCCTCTCGCAGGGCGCCGTCCTCGTCTCGCCCCAGCGCAAGCTGCAGCCGTTCGAGAAGCTCGAGCTGACCCTCGCGGTCCCCGGCCACCTGTCGTTGACGCTGAAGGCCGAGGTCACCTCGTTCATGGGCGACGACGCGCTGCTGCGCTTCGTCCCCTTCGATTCCGAGCTGCGCGTCCGCCTGTGCCAGGCCGCCAACGCGGCGATGGACCCCGTGCAGGCTCCGGCTCCGGTCCCTGCTCCCACGGCCGCGGCCGCGCCGATGGCTTTTGGTCCGCCTGCCGCCACCAGCCCCGCTGCGGCGCCCATGGCCTTCGGGCCGACCGTGCCGAGCTCCGCTCCCGCCGCACCGGCGGCGTTCGCGGCTCCGGCTCCGGCCGCCACCTCGCCGGCTCCGGCCGCCTACCGCCCCAACCCCGGCCCCACCCAGGCCGGCGTGCGGATGGCGGCGTCGCTGCGGCCCAACGGCACCTTCCACAACCCCACGCTGCCCAAGGACTTCCTCAACCTTCCGCTGACGCGCCAGCCGACCGAGGCCGAGCTCGCCATCCCCGCGACCATCTGCGTGCTGATGGCGCTCTTCACGCGCAGGAGCGAGATCATCGCGCTGCGCATCAAGAGCAAGTCGGGCAAGGACATCGAGGTCTACGTCGCGCGCGGCGACTTCGTGGCCTCCGCCGTGCCCATCGAGTCCGCCGCCAAGACCCTGGCCGAGGCCGAAGGGACCTACGAGATCAAGGTCCTGGACACCGAGCCCAAGGTCCGCAACCGCAACATGGGCCAGGCGTTCGGCTTCGCGCTGATCAAGGAGTACACCAAGCGCTACATCGACACCGAGTACGCCGATGCCATGTCCGGCCGCCAGGGCCAGGCGCCGCGGATGGCCGGCCGCGGCGAGCTGCTCGCCCGCTCGGTGGGCCTGTCCGAGGTGCAGCTGCGCGTGGCCACGCGCATGCTCACCGGGCAGTACGTGCTCGACGACGTGCTCAACAGCGGCGTGGGCGCGCGCAGCACCTGGCAGATGCTGTTCCTGCTGCAGGTGCTCGGCGGCATCGAGTGGTGCGAGGCGCCGCCGCGCCAGAACATCCTGGTCGACGAGATGCAGTCCACCCTGTCGCGCATCAAGACCCAGGACCACTTCACGGCGATGGGCCTGCACCTCTCCAGCTCGCCGCAGACCATCGAGAAGACCTACCAGCGCCTCATGGCGCAGTACGGCCCGGGCAGCCACGCCCACCGGCTCTCGCCCCAGACCGCCGAGGCGATCTGGAGCCACATGGAGCGCTGCTACGAGGTCATCGCCACGCCCCCGGGCCGCAAGTCCTACCGCACCGGTGCGTTCCCCGACGTGCGCCTCGACTACGCCGCCCGCCTCGTCTACGACCAGGCCCGGCTCGCCGAGATGCGCCACGAGTGGGTCTTCGCCCTGGACCAGATGAACGCGGTGCTCGAGCTGCACCCGACGCGCGAGTACCTGGACGAGTTCCGCCGCATGCAGACCGCGGCCAGGGACGCCGCGGCCAGGGGCTAGCCGCTAGAGGAATCGCCAGCCCCGCGGCCCGCCGGCGAGGCCTCCTCGCCGCGCAGCTGCATCGCCGACTCCGACCCGGAGTCGGCCGCCTACGACCTCCGGCTCTGCGCGAGCGTCTGCGCCAAGGTCCACGAGCCTGGCGGCAGCCGCGAATCGCTGACCTTGCCCACCAGAGCCGCCGGGCGGCGCGAATGGCTGGGGATCGGCCGTCTGCCCTGCCCCGCCTTCCAGCCCGTATACTTCGGGAGCTCAGGCCAGTGAGCGGCGCATCAGCCGGCGAGGGATCGATGGCGAGGCTCATCTTCCGCAACTCCGACGGCCAGGAGCGCACCTACGAGCTCGACGCCGAACTGAAGGTCGGCAGCGCCGCCGGCAACGATGTCGTCCTGGCCGATCCCGCCGTCGCCGAGCGCCACTGCCGCTTCTTCGCGGACGACCAGGGCAAGGTCTGGATGGAGGGCCTGGCCGGCACGGCCGCGAAATCGGAGGTCCTGCCCGACTCCGAGATCGCCCTTGGCGAGTGGAAGGCCAGGCTGGAGCGGCCTCTGGTCCTCGAGGTCGTCTCGGCCGGCGAGCTCCACGGCAAGACCTTCCCGTTGGCGAAGGACCGCCTGGTGGTGGGCTCCGGCCCTGCGAGCGACTTGTGCCTCGTGCACGAATCCGTGAGCGCCAGGCACGCGCAGATTTCCAGGATCGGCGGCCGGCTGAACCTGCTGGACCTCGGCAGCACGCAGGGCACCTTCGTCGACGGGGAGCGCGTCGGCTCCACCCAGATCGCGACGAGCGACAGGCTCCGCTTCGGCACGGTCGAGCTGGTGTTCGCCGGCTTCGTCCAGCAACCGCTGCAGGGAGCCGAGCCGCGAAGGCCCGAGGAGCCCGTCGCCCCTCGAGCCGATCCTCCGGCGCCCGTCGATGATTCCGCTCCGCCTCCCGCCGCCGCCCAGCGGAGCCGCACGCCGCTTCTCATCGCAGCGAGCGCCATCGCCCTCGCCGGAGCCTCCTTCTTCGCAACCTCGATCCCCGAGCCCCCGCCGGTCGCTTCCACCGAGCCGCGGCCCATCCCCGTGCCCAAGGCGGACCCGGACGAGCACCTGACGCAGTGCACGTCGCTGTGCACTCCCGAGGACCCGGCCTTCGACGCGCCGACCTGCCTGAGGAAGTGCAGGGACCTCATGGATGCGCATCCGTCGCTGGGCGGCCACGACTCGGCCAAGCGAGCCGAGCAACTCGCACCGGGCTACCTCGCCTACGCGGCGGATCTCGTGGCCGAGGGCAGGCCGGATCTGGCGCTCTCGTTGCTGCGGTACGTCGGGCCCGAGTCCTCCAGCTTCGCCAAGGCCAAGGAGCTCTACCGGAGCGCTTCGCTCATGGCCGCCGAGGAGCCCAAGAAGGAGTGCCGGACGGTGGTCGCCGGGGGCCTGTTCGAGCAAGCCGTCAACGGTTCGTGCCGGCGCGTGCTCGAGCTGACCTGCGGCCTGCCGGGCGGCCCGGACCCGGGCGCGCTGGTCCGCTTCCGCCACGCGGCCCGCAGCCTCGGCCGCGACCGCGCTCCCTGGACCTGCCCCGCCACCCAGTTCACCCAGCCCTTCGACGCGTCGCAGGCGGGCGACGGCGGCGATCCCGCCGAGACGCTCATCCGCGACCGCTACCCGAACCCCCGGCTCGCCGAGATCATGGTCGAGTACTACAGGAGCGGCGACGCCACCGAGGCGCTCGCGTCCCTGAAGGCCGCCGAGGGTGATCTCCCAGCGCCCGAACGCACGGTCGCCAAGGACGCCGCGAAGCCCCTGGATCTCCTCAGGCTGCGGCTCGTCGGGCTGCGAGGCATCTCCAACCTCGTGTTCATCGAGCAGATCCGCCAGGCGGAGTCGCGCTTCCTGCCGCTGGGGGTCAACAGCCCCATCGTCCGCAACGCCGACCGCTCCAAGGGCTCCGCGCAGGTCCAGCCCTCCCACCCGACTGGCGACGCGAAGATCTGCTCGGGCGTCAAGGCGGCCTACGACCGGTCCCGCCCCGGCAGCAAGGAGCGCGGGCGCACCGTGGACTACGCCAGGCAGGCGGGCTGCGGCTCCTTCCTCCCCCCGAACTCCGGGGCCCGATAGCTCGCCTGGTTTGCTAAGGTGCCGCGGCGTTTTTCACCTTGAGGACCTCATGCACCGCTCTGCTCGCCCTTCCCTCTTCCTGGCCGCCCTGTTCTCCCTCGCGCTCGCGCCCGCTTGCCTCGACACGAAGGTCTTCCCGGACGCCTCGGTGGACGAGCCGGGCGCGGATGCGTCGACGACAGTCTTGGGCGACGCGGGCCAGAACCCGACCGGCGACGCAGGCCAGAACCCGACCGGCGACGCGGGCCAGCCGCAGAAGACCGACGGCGGCGGCAGCAGCGACAAGACGCCGCCCACCGTCGCGTCGACCAGCCCCAAGGAGGGCGACTTCGACGTCCCGCTCGACCGGAAGATCTCGATCACCTTCAGCGAGCCGGTGGACCTGGCCAAGCTCTCGACCTCCGACTTCGAGCTCATCGAGTGGTGGGACGGCAACCCGCAGGGCTCGGCGCTGCCCGGCACGCTCGACACCAGCGGCAACCCCACCATCCTCTTCGTCCCCGCCGCGAACTTCACCGTGGGCGACGAGTTCAAGTTCACGGTGAAGGCCGGCCTCCAGGACCTGGCCGGCAACGCGCTGGCCGCCGACTTCTCCTTCGTCTTCGACTGCGCCTCGGTCGACCCGGCGCAGGCGCCCCAGGTCAAGGCGGTGCTGCCCGCGAACGGGGCCAGCGCGGTGCCCACCAACACCGCCATCGTCATCACCTTCAACCGGAAGATGGCGCAGAACTCGATCACCGCGCCGACCACCGTCCAGCTCTCCGCCGGGGGCTCGCCGGTCGCGATGCAGCGCGACGCCTCGGGCGATCCGTCCTTC
>DASXVQ010000179.1:0-33371 GCA_036504155.1 Myxococcales bacterium | reverse complement strand
TCAGGGCGCCGGCTTTTCCTTCATCAGCCCGCGCAGGAAGAACTCCGCGGCGCGGTAGCTGGAGCGCACCAGCGGCCCGGCGGCGACGTAGAGGAAGCCGTAGGTCATCGCCTCGTCGCGCAGCGCGTCGAACTCCGCCGGCGAGTAGAAGCGCTCGACCTTGAGGTGCCAGGCCGAGGGCTGCAGGTACTGCCCGAGGGTGAGCACGTCGACGCCGACGTCGCGCAGCGCCTGGAACGCCTCGCGCAGGTCCTCGGGCGTCTCGCCCACCCCGAGCATGATGGAGCTCTTGGTGTACACGCCGTGCTTCTGCTTGAGGTACTCGAGCACGCGGATCGACTGCTTCCAGCCGGCCCGCTTGTCGCGGACCACCTTCTGCAGCCGCTTCACGGTCTCCACGTTGTGGGCGATGACGTTCGGCTTGGCGGCGGCCACGACGTCCAGGTGCGCCTCGACGCCCTGGAAGTCGGGGATGAGCACCTCGACCAGCGTCTGGGGGCTCTCGCGGCGCAGCGCGGTGATGGCGGCGGCGAAGTGGGAGGCCCCGCCGTCGGGCACGTCGTCGCGGTCGACCGAGGTGACCACCAGGTACTTGAGGCCCAGCTCGCGCACCGCGCGGGCGAGGTTCTCGGGCTCCTCGGGATCGAGCGGGGCCGGGGCGCCCATCTTCACGTTGCAGAAGCGGCAGGCGCGGGTGCAGGTCTCGCCCATCAGCATCACGGTGGCGGTCCCGCCGCCCCAGCACTCGCCCATGTTGGGGCAGCGCGCCTGCTGGCAGACGGTCGCCAGGCGGGTCTTCTCGAGGATGGCCTTCACCCGTTCGTAGCCCTCTCCGTGCGGCAGGCGGACCTTGAGCCAGTCCGGCTTGCGAGTCGCGGGGACCTTGGGGTCGTTCTGGGGCTGCGGGAAGCGGTGGGTGGTCGACATGAGGGGCACAAGATAACGCCGGAGAGCGCCGCGCGCGCGCCTGGCGCACAGCCCCTTTTCCCTCTCCCGGAAGGACGCTCTGCCGCCCTCCAACCGGCCGCCCTTTCTGTGCAATAGTCCGCAGTTCTTCGAAGGCGCCGTCCACCGCAGGGAGGGATCCCTTGCCCCACCCCAAGCCCCAGCCTGCCGCGACGGCGCCCGAGCCGGTCCGCGAGGCGCACCGGGACTGAATTCTCCACCCCACCAGCCCCTCCTCCACTTTCGGAAGGGGCTACGAGGATCTGACGATGTGCGGAGTCATCGGACTCATCTACGAGAAGTCGCGCAAGGACCTGGGCTGGATCGCCGCCGAGCTGCTCAAGACGCTCGAGTACCGCGGCTACGACTCGACCGGCGCCGCGTTCCAGGGCGACGGCGACGCCGTGACGCTGCTCAAGGGCGTGGGCGCCCCCAGCGTCATGGTCCACAAGCTCGGCATCGTGAACCAGTCCGGGCAGATCCTCTGCGGGCAGGTGCGCTGGGCGACCTTCGGCGCGGTCACCGAGGCCAACGCACAGCCGCACGACGTGAAGTGCAAGACGCACATCTACGGCGCGCACAACGGCAACGTCACCAACTGCGACCCGCTCAAGGTCTGGCTGCAGTCCGAGGGCCACGAGGTCAAGAGCGACAACGACGGCGAGATGGTGGTCCACACCGTCGAGCACTACTTCGAGCAGGCGCTGGCGGCGCGCACCGGCAACGGCAAGGAGCCCAAGAGCTTCCGCCCCAAGTGCATGCGTCAGGCGATCGCCCAGGCCTCCACCAAGCTCGAGGGTTCGTTCGCGGCGGTCATCGTCGACCCGGTCAGCCGCACGCTGTGGGCCATCAAGTTCGGCTCCAGCCTCTACTTCGGCCTGGGCAAGGACGCCACCGGCGGCTCGTTCGGCATCGCCTCCTCGGACCTCTCCTCGGTCCTCAAGCTGACCCGCGTGATCATCCCGATGTCCGAGGGCGATTTCGTGGAGTTCGGCCCGACCTCGCACAAGGTGTTCACGCTCTCGAAGAAGCCGGGGAGGCTCATCCCCGAGACGGTCGAGCAGCACCGCGAGCCGGTGCGCAGCCGCCTGCGCGCCGAGGACACCGCGCTGGTGCCGCCCTTCAAGACCTTCATGGACCAGGAGATCTCCGCGCAGGAGGCGACGGTCCACAACGTGGTGCGCCTCTTTACCGGCGGCAGCGAGGCCTGCCAGGTCCTGCGGCCATACCTCGAGCGCCTGAGCGACCGCGCGATTGGCGAGGTGTCGACCGGCCTGGAGGTGCTGCGCGACGAGTGCGAGGACGAAGCCATCAAGAAGCGCTTCCACGCGCTGGTGGACCTGCCCGCGTTCAAGAAGCTCCTGGCCTCGGTGCCCGACGAGGTGAAGGCGCTGGGCCTGGACGCGTCGCCCGAGCGGCTGGCGGAGCGGCTCGTCTCGTCCGAGGCCGGGTTCCTGGCCGACCTCTTCAAGATGGCGCGGGGCGACGACGACCTGTTCGCGGTGCGCCTGCTCGACGTGCACCTCGAGCGCGGCGAGCAGAAGGAGTTCACCACCGCGGTCGACAAGTTCGTGAAGAAGTGCTCGGACTCGCTGGCGGCCGGCGGGCGCCTGTTCGTGACCTGCTGCGGCTCGAGCTACCACGCGGCCAAGGCGGCTTCCCTCTTCTTCAACGAGCTGGCCCACGCCGAGCTCATCCCCATCCTCCCCGGCGAGTTCCGCGGGCAGTACGCCAAGTCGCTGCGCAACGGCGACCTGCTCATCGCGGTCAGCCAGAGCGGCGAGACCAAGGACCTCATCGACGTCCTCAACGACGTCATCGGCTGCGGCAAGAAGGTCGGCCGCGTCTCCATCGTCAACAACGTCAACTCGACGCTGGCGCAGGAGAAGAGCGAGGTCGTCATCCCGCTGCGCTGCGGCCCGGAGATCGCCGTCCCGGCCACCAAGAGCTTCATGAACCAGATGGCGATCTTCTATGGCCTGGCGCTGAAGCTGGCCCAGAAGCGCGTCGACGACGGCCTGCTCTCGCGCGCCGAGCGCGACGAGATCCTGGCCGAGATCGGCCCGCGCTGGGAGAAGCTGCCGAACCTGCCGGCGCTGCTGCGCGCCGCCTTCGACTCCACCGAGCCGGAGGTGGAGAGCGCGGCGCAGCAGCTGTACCTGCGGCCCTCGATGCACCTGTTGGCCACCCGCATCAGCGCCGTGGCCAAGGAGGGCGCGCTCAAGATCCGCGAGGTGGTACTCAACCACGCCGAGGGCTTCGAGGGCAGCGAGTTCAAGCACGGGCCCAACACCATCCTGGGCCTCAACACCGTGTACGGCCCGCAGCAGGTCGAGGCGCTGCTCAAGCAGGTCGGCCAGGCCATCGACACGCTGCTCACCCGCGCCGAGACGCAGAAGATGAGCTTCAAGGCGGCGCGGCGCCTCACCCAGGCCGCGACCGACTACGCGCTCTCGCCGATGCCCTCGTTCTCGCTCGACCCCGAGGAGCAGGCCCTCTGCGAGGACGCGCTCAAGCGGGACGAGCTGCTGGCCTCGCTCTACGCCGACTACCCGCTGCTCTACGTCACCGGGCCCGACGAGCGCGACGTGGGCCTGACCATCTCGGCGCTCAACACGCACAAGATCCGCGGGTCCTGCACGGTGGTCATCGCCGAGGAGAACACCGCCCTGCGCTCGGCGGCGCTCAAGCCGCCCGCCGACAACCCGCACTACCGCGCCGTCTACGTGACGCTGCCGCGCACCAACGACACCCTGATGACCGTCTTCTCGGCCACCCTGGTCCTGCAGCGGCTGGCGCTGAAGATGAGCCTGCTCAAGGCGCAGTACCTCGACCGGCTCGGCGTGCGCGACCACGGCGTCCACCCGGACGTGCCCAAGAACGTCAGCAAGTCGATCACGGTGGACTAGCCATGGCCTTCCAAGCGCTCCACCGGACGGCGCGGCGCACGCTCCACGTGCCCGCGCCAGTCGCCCAGGTCTTCCCGCTCCTGTGCCCGGTACGCGAGCGGGAGTGGCTCGACGGCTGGGAAGCGGACGTGCTGCACTCGGAGTCGGGGCTGGCGGAGCTGGGCTGCGTCTTCATCGGCCGCGCCGGCGGGAACGTGGGGACCTACCTCGTCACCCGGTACGAGCCCGAGCGCCTCGTCGAATTCGCCGTCCACTACGGCAGCGTGGTGGAGCGCATGTCCATCCAGGTCGAGGCGAAGAGCGGAGGCACCGACCTGTACTGGAGCAAGACCTTCACCGCGCTCTCCCCCGAAGGCAACGCCTGGATCGAGGCGCGCGTCCCCGTCGCGATCGAGGCCCGCCTCGGCGACCTCGAGCAGATGCTGGTGCGCTTCGTCCAGCGGGCCTGATCTCGGCGGTTCAGCTCCCGGCGTCCGGCCGCGCGCCGCTGCGGCGACGGACGGCAGGCGTGGGGTCTCGAGCAAGGTGTGCCTCCGCTCGGATGACACCCCGGCGTCCCGCGATTGCCCGTCGCTCACGGGCAGTCAGCAGAGCCGCTTTCGGGTACGATCCCCGCCGTTCCCCAAGGCCTCGCAGGAGCCGCCATGCGCCGCGCCGCACGCACCTCGATCTTCATCTTCGCCCTCGGCCTCGCCGCCGGGTGCCCGGACACCGCCCCGGTCATCGATCAGACGCCGGACATCGGCCCCATCTGCGAGAAGGGGTTCGTCTTCCGCCTCGGCCAGTGCCGCTGCATCGACGACCTGGCCTGCCCGGATCCCGAGAAGCTCTACTGCGACTCCATCAGCGGCAACTGCCTGCCGCGAAAGCCGGTGGTCGAGGTCGACGCCGGCCAGGTCTCGTGCACCGAGGGCGCCATCCGCTGCTCGTTGGGCGAGGGCAAGTCCATCGAGCGCTGCAAGTCGGGCGGCTGGTCCGTCGAGGAGCCGTGCACCGAGGGCGTCTGCCTGCCTTCGGCGACCGGCTACTACTGCACCGTCTGCCAGCCGGGCCTCACCCGCTGCAAGAGCGCCACCGAGCAGGAGACGTGCGCCGACAACGGGGACCGGTGGATCGCCGAGGCCTGCCCGGCCATCGCCGGCGGCGCCAAGTGCAGCCCCAACGCCTGCCAGGTCTGCGTCACCGGCGAGAAGCGCTGCAGCACCGACCTCACCTCGCTGGAGACCTGCGAGCCCGGCGGCCTGTCGTGGACCTTCAAGTACTGCGACTTCACCGGCGACTGTAACCCCGCGGCCAAGGCCTGCGTGCCGCCGGCGTGCATCCCCGGCACGCGGCAGTGCAAGGACGCGACGACGGTCCAGGACTGCAAGCTCGACGCCTCGGGCTGGACCGACACCGACTGCCGCACCCTCGACGGCAGCTCGACGCCGAACGCCAAGTGCCTCAACAACGCCTGCAGCGACCCCTGCGCCGAGGCCGCGCGCTCGTTCTCGTACCAGGGCTGCGACTACTGGGCCGCGGTGCTGGCGAACCCGGTCAGCTCCAGCTTCAAGGGCGGCGCCAGCGACGGCCAGCAGCCCACCAAGACCAGCGAGTTCGCGCTCGTCATCGCCAACCCCTGGCCCATCCCCGCGAACGGGAAGATCACCCGGAAGGTGAACGGCGTGGAGGAGCTCTCGCCGCTGCGGACCACGACGAACGGCACCGGGACCTGGACCATCGCCGCCAACGGCATCGCGACCATCCGGCTCCCCTGGCAGTCGGTGGCGCGCACCGGCCAGAACCCGTACGCCTTCCACCTGACGAGCGACGTCCCGGTCTCGGTCTACCAGTTCAACCCGGTGACCTCGTCCATCTCCGCCGGCGACGCCTTCACCAACGACGCCTCGCTACTGCTACCCACGCAGATCCTCTCCAAGCGCTACGTCGTGGTCGGCCAGGAGACCATCACCGCCAAGGACCCCGGCGGGAGCCTGTCGCCCTACGCGGGGCTGATGGCCGTCGTCGGGACCGAGGACAACACGCAGGTGACCATCAAGTTCTCCGCCGACACCGAGGCGACCTACTCCTCCTCCAGCGCGGTGCAGATCGAGGCGCGCAAGCTGGGCGACGTGAAGACCTACACCCTCAACAAGTACGACGTGCTGCAGATCCTCTCGGACTGGGACGTGGCCACGCCGGCCGTCGAGTGCTCGAAGACGCCGATGTACCTGAACGACAACCTGGTCAACAAGATCGACGAGTTCTGCCGCTACAAGTCCGACACCACCGGCTCCATCGTCACCTCGGACAAGGCCGTCGCGGTCTTCGGCGGCGCCTCGTGCACGCTCAAGCCGTTCAACCGCCTGGCCTGCGACCACGTCGAGGAGGAGATGATGCCCTTCGAGACGTGGGGCAAGAGCTACGTCGGCGTCCGCTCGCACGCCTACAAGGACACCTGGGACGACGACGTGGACCACCGCGCCCCCGACTACTGGCGCGTGATTGCGGCCTGCGGCAAGGCGGACTGCCCCAACGGCACCACCATCAAGATCGACCCGGCGCCCAAGAAGCTCTTGCAGCCGCAATTCTGCCCGGCGGGCGGCGGCGACTGCGTGCTGCCGCCGGTCGACGCGGCCTCGGGTCAAGCCACGGCGCCGGTGCTGGAGTTCGAGCACGAGGGCGACTTCCTGGTCACCGCCGACCAGCCGATCATGCTGGCGCAGTACCTGACCAGCGAGGACGCCAACAAGGGCTCCGGGTTCGACCCGACCGCCGACCCGCCCGCCTCCGGCGACGCGGACGAGGGCGACCCCTCGCTCATCCTCACCGCGCCGGTCGAGCAGTGGCGCAGGAGCTACCACGTGCTCAACTCGCCGACGATGAACCACAACTACCTGAACCTGGCGGTGAAGTCGGCGGCGCCCAGCATCCTCGTCGATGGCAAGGCGCTCTCGAAGTTCACGGTGCAGACGGCCACGGTGCCCGGCGGCTACACCGTCTACCGCGTCTCGGTCGGCACCGGCGCCCACACCATCACCTCGCCCGATCCCGTCGGCGTCACCGTCTACGGCTACGACCGCTACGTCTCCTACGGCTACCCCGGCGGCCTCGACCTGACGCGCATCACCACCATCGTCCCGGGCGGCTGACGGTCCAAGGGTGCCTGGCACCCCGGACTAGCCAGTCAATTCGGGCGCTTGCGTGCTGCTGGATTCCCGCCTGGTCTCGGGTGGCGACGCCGCCGTTTTTCGGCCCGCATCCTCTATATGGCTCAGGGAGGCCAGCGGGCGCCTGGCCCGGTACCAGGCTCCGAATCCGAACCCGACCGCGGCGCTCGGCCCGGTACCAGGCTCCGAATCCGAACCAACCGCTCGCTCGAACTCCGCCCTAGCCTGCGAGCCTGCTTTCAGTAGAATGGCCCACCTTTTTAGGTAGTAGACAACCGACACCCCCGCTGCTCGCGCAGCGGCGAAGGGAGCGCCACATGAGTGAAGAAGCCCCCGCCCCTGGAGCCAACGAGGGCCCCAAGCCCGGCTCTGGACCCGTGCTGAGCGAATTCACCGTCCGGGCGCTGATCCTGGGCCTGCTGATGTGCGTGGTCCTCGGCGCCGCCAACGCCTACCTGGGCCTGAAGGCGGGCATGACCATCGCCGCCACGTACCCGGCGGCGGTCATCGGCATGGCCGTCATCAAGGCCTTCAAGGGCTCGCTGCTCGAGGAGAACTTCGCTCGTACCGTCGGTTCCATCGGCGAGTCGATCGCCGCCGGCGCCATCTTCACCATCCCCGCCTTCGTCATCCTCAAGCTCTGGACCTTCGACACCGTCACCGACTACCTGACGGCCACCGCGCTGATGATCGTCGGCGGCATCCTGGGCATCCTCTTCGTGACGATCCTCCGGCGCGTGATGGTCGAGGACAAGTCGCTGCCCTTCCCCGAGTCCGTCGCGGCCTCCGAGATCCACAAGGCCGGCCAGCGCGGGGCCGAGGCGGCCAAGCAGCTGTTCCAGGCCATGGGCGTGGGCGCGGTCATCAAGCTGCTCGACGCCCTGGGCGTGTTCTCCGTCTCCAACTCCATCTGGCTCGCGGTGGGGACGGCCAAGGCCAGCTTCGTCAAGCTGGGCATGGGCCTGAAGGCGACCAAGCTCTCCACCGGCGGATGGACCAGCTTCTCGGCGCCGGCGGTGAGCCCCGCCTACATCAGCGTCGGCTACATCATCGGCCCCGAGCTCGGCGCGCTGAACTTCGCCGGCGGCCTGCTGGCCTGGGGCCTCTTCGTCCCGCTGCTCGTCTACTTCCTCGGGCCCCAGCTCATCGACGGTTACCTCGCCACCGCGCCCGACGAGGCCGCGGCCTGGACCGCGATGGTCGGCCACATCTACCGCTTCATCGTCCGGCCCATCGCCGTGGGCGGCATGCTCGTCGGCGCCTGCTTCACGCTGTGGAAGATGCGCAAGAACCTCATGATCGGCATCAAGCGCGGCGTGGCCGACGTGCGCAAGTCGGCGGGCGCGGGCGAGGTGACCGACCGCACCGAGAAGGACCTGCCCTTCAAGATCGTGCTGCTGGGCATCGCGGCGGTCTTCGTGGTGATGATCGGCCTGTACTACTACTTCACCGGCACGCTGCCGGGCGCCTTCTTCGCCGCCTTGGTGATGATCGTCACCGGCTTCTTCTTCGCCGCGGTCTCCGGCAACCTCGTGGGCATGATCGGCAGCTCCAACAACCCGATCTCCGGCCTGACCCTGGCCACCACCATCATCGCCGCGCTGACCATGGTCATCATCGGCGTCAAGGGCACCCAGGGCGTCACGGCGGTGCTGGGCGTGGCCGCGGTGGTGTGCGTCAGCGCCGCGGTCGCCGGAGAGATGCTGCAGGACCTGAAGGTCGGGCACATCCTCAAGGGCACGCCGTGGAAGATGCAGATCGGCGACATCATCGGCGTCTTCTTCGCCGGCGCGGTCATGTTCTTCCCGCTCTTCCTGCTGCACTTCGGCGACATCAAGGACTGCGTCGCCAAGGGCATCAACCCCGACACCTGCGGCTTCGGCGGCAAGAACCTCTCGGCTCCCCAGGCCGGCCTGATGGCCGCGCTCTCCCAGGGCATCGTCGGCGGCGAGATGGCCTGGCCGCTGGTGGTCGTCGGCATCGCCATGGGCATCGCGCTCATCCTCATCAAGGTGAAGAGCCCCATGCTCTTCTCGGTGGGCATGTACCTGCCGCTGGAGACGACCTTCGCCATCTTCATCGGCGGCCTGGTGCGCGGCCTGGTCAACAAGCTGGTCGCCAGGCCTGAAGCGGATCAGCCGGCGAAGACCGGCATGGTCGCCTCGTTCCTCAAACGCATGGCGGGCGGAGGCGACTTCAACGACGCCCAACGCGCCCGGGTGGAGAACGCCGGGGTGCTCGCCGCCTCGGGCTTCATCGCCGGCGAGGCGCTGCTGGGCCTGCTGGTGGCCGGCTGGACCTTCGCGGGCGAGTTCCCCACCATCAAGTTCTTCCAGACCGAGATCGGCTACCGGCCCCTCGCGGTCTGGCTGGCCGTCCCCGTGGCGCTCTTCCTGCTGGCGTACCTCGTCTACATCCCGCTGACGAAGGCCGGCAGGCCGGACGAGCCGGCCCCGCCCACCGCGGTGATGTAGCCGCAGCGGTCCGCTGATCGGTTGATCGAGAGAGGCCGCCGGAGCCCCCGCGCTCCGGCGGCCTTTCCATTTTTCCGACACATCCGGGTCTTCGGACCCGCAACCGGTAGCCCCCCTCGAGAGGCTTCGCGCCTGACGCGGCGCGCCGCACGTTTGCCCCTCCGCTTGACTGGCCGCTTGGGGAGGGGCATGCCGCGCCGGGCGTTCCACTGGAGCTTCGGGCAATGGCTGGCCGCGCACGTCCTGGCGGCCAGTTGCGGGCTGCTCCTTGCGCTCGGCGCGTACCTCTTCTCCCCCGTCCCGGCTTCCCTCTGGGAGCTCTCCTCCCTGGTGGGGCTGTGGTTCGTGGCCCTGATTGGCCTGCTCGGGGGGCGTGCGCTGCGCCGCCGGGTGCGAGCGCTGGAGTCGGCGGCGCGGGCCTTGGCCATCGGCGACATTGCCGCGGTGCGTACCGCCGCGGAGGCGCTGGGTCCGGCCCTGGCCGGCCCGGAGGGCGGACCCGAACCCCGCCGCGACGAACTGCAGCGCACTGCCCGGGCCCTGGCGCGCACCGCCGACCTGATGGAGAAGCGCGAGGCGGGCCTGAGCGCGAGCGCCCGCTTCACCACCGCGCTGGCCTCCAGCCTCGACGCCGCCCGCATCGCCGACGAGGTCCTGCGCCCAGTCGCCGCGCTCAGCGACGCCGACTGCGGCCTGGTCTTCGTGCTCGACGCCAAGACGTCCCTCCTGCAGCGCCTGGCCGCGCTCGTGCCCGATCCCGAGGATCCCGCGGCCGCCTGCGCCGCCCGGGTCTCGGCCCAGGCCCTGCGCGGGCGCACCCCGCTACTCGTCCGCGCACTGCCCGAGGGGGGCACCCCGGGCGAGGCGAGCTCGGTGCTGGCGGTGCCGCTGGTGATGCACGACCGCCCGGTAGGGGTGCTCTGCCTGGGCCGAAAGGGGCCGTTCACCGAGGAGGCCATCACCTTCGCGCAGGCTGCGGCCCGCCCGCTCGGGCTCTCCCTCCAGAACGCGATGCTCCACCGCGACGTCGAGCGGCTGGCGCTCGAGCTGCAGGAGGCCAACGAGCGGCTGCAGGAGCGCAACGCCCAGCTCGAGGACCGCAGCGCCGAGGTCGAGGACGCCAACGCCCAGCTGCGGCTGCAGGCCGAGGAGCTGGCGCTGCAGGGACGGCGCAAGACCGAGTTCCTGGCCGCGGTGGCCCACGAGCTGCGCAACCCGCTGGCGGTCATCTCCAGCGCCACCCGGCTGCTCGAGGAGGGCGCCGGCAGCGCGGAGGCGCGCGAGCGGGCGCCGGGCGTCATCCGCCGCCAGTCCTCGCTGCTCTCCCGGCTGGTCGACGACCTGCTCGACGCCGCGCGGGTGGGCCGCGGCCAGCTCACCCTGGAGCGCCGGCCGCTGGACCTGGTCGAGCTGGCCCGCCACGCCGCCGAGGCCGCCGCGCCGGCGATGCGGCAGAAGAACCACCACCTCGACCTGGACCTGCCGGACGAGGAGGTGTGGATCGACGCCGACGCGGTGCGCATGCAGCAGGTGCTGGGCAACCTGCTGCACAACGCGGCCAAGTACACCGACCCCGGCGGGCACGTGAAGCTGCAGGTGCGGCGCGAGGACGGCGAGGCGGTGGCGCGGGTCCGCGACGACGGCATCGGGCTCTCCCCGGAGGCCCTGGCCGGCGTCTTCGAGCTCTTCATGCAGGTGGACCGCGCCGGGGCGCGGGCGCAGGGCGGCCTGGGCATCGGGCTGGCGCTGGTGCGCGACCTGGTCGAGCTGCACGGCGGCACCGCGGTGGCCAAGAGCGCCGGGCTGGGGCTGGGCAGCGAGTTCGAGCTGCGGCTGCCCGCGCGCGAGCCGCCGGGGGAGGTCACGCGGCGCACGCTGCTTCCCGTCGCGCCGCCGCGGGCGCTCACGGTGCTGGTGCTGGACGACGACGAGGACATGGCCGAGTCGATGGCCGAGCTCATGCGCGGGTGGGGGCACCGGGTGCAGGTCTTCCACCAGCCCCGGCCCGCCATCGAGGCGGCGCTCAAGGGCCACCCGGACGTGGTCATCACCGACATCGGGCTGCAGGGCGACCTGGACGGCTACGCGGTGGCGCGCGAGCTGCGCGCCGGCCTTCCCGGGGCGCCGCACACCCTGCTCATCGCCCTGACCGGGTACTGCCAGCCGTCGGACCGGCGCCGCGCCCAGGAGGCGGGCTTCGACCGGCACTTCTCCAAGCCGGTGGACTTCGACGCGCTGCGCGCCGCGCTCGAGGAGGAGGCGCCTCCGGAGGGGCCGGTGGTGCAGGCGGCCGATGGTCGATAGCGGCGGCGGCGGGCGCTGGCTGGTCGGCGTCGCCTCGGCACTCTTCGTCCTCGCGACGCTGGCCGAGGGCTTCGAGACCTTCGTGCTGCCGCGGCGCGTGCTGCGGCGGCTTCGCTTCGCGCGCCTGTGGTTCCGGGAGTCGTGGCGCCTGTGGGCCGCGGTGGGGCGGCGGGTTCGCGACGAGGAGCGGCGCGAGGGCGTGCTGGCGGTGTACGGCCCGGTCTCGCTGCTGGGCCTGCTCGCCGCCTTCGCCGCGGCGCTGATCCTGGGCTTCGCGGGCCTGCACTGGGCGCTGGGCTCGAGCCTGGACGCCCGCACCGCCGGCCCCCCCGGCTTTTTCACCGACCTGTACCTGAGCGGCACCACGCTCTTCACGCTGGGCCTGGGGGACGTGGCCCCAAGGACCGCGGCGGCGAAGGCCATCACCGTGCTCGAGTCGGGGATCGGGCTGGGCTTCTTGGCGTTGGCCGTGGCCTACCTGCCGGTGCTGTACCAGGCGTTCTCCCAGCGCGAGACGGCGATCACCCTGCTCGACGCGCGCGCCGGCTCGCCGCCCCATGCCGCGGGCCTGCTGAGCGGCTGCCCCGGGAAGACCGGCGTCGAGCAGCTCCTCCGGGACTTCGAGCTGTGGATCGCCCAGACCATGGAGAGCCACCTCTCCTATCCGGTGCTCGCCTTCTATCGGTCCCAGCACGCCGGTCAGTCGTGGCTGTCGGCGCTGACCGCCATCCTCGACGTCTGCGTGCTGGTGCTGGCCAACGAGCAGGACCCGATCACGGCGCAGGCGAAGCTGACGCTGCGGATAGGCCAGCATGCGCTCAGCGATCTGAGCCGGGTCCTGGGCGCGGACGCGCCGAAGGAAGTTGACGAGGGTCGCCGGCTGGGCCCCCTGGAGATCGTCCTGCTCGAAGCCCGGCTCCCGAACGGCTACAAGGCCACGGGAGAGGCCGGCGAAAGGCTGCGCGAGCTGCGCCGCAGCTACGAGCCGCAGGTCGAGGGGCTCTCGCGGCTGCTGGTGATGCCGCTGCCGGCGTGGTGGCGCGACGAGTAAACCGCCCCCCCGCCCCTCGAGCGGAGCTGGAGGGGAGCCCGGCTCTGCTCGACACGATCCCTGCGGAGCTATCGGCACCTCGGGCGTCCGAGCTGAGCTCGTCCGCGTCTTCGGCTCGGGCGTAGCGGTGCCGATAAGCTCCTACCAGCGTCGAGAACGGCGGTCGCGGGCTCCCCTCCAGCTCCGCTGGAGGGGCGGGGGGGCGGTTTAGAACTCCGGCGGCAGTTCCTTGAGCTGCGCCGCCGTGAACACCGGCCCGTCCTTGCACACGTAGACCGGCCCGATGTTGCAGCGCCCGCACTTGCCCAGGCCGCACTTCATGCGGTTCTCGAGCGTGGTGTAGATGCGTTCCTCGGCGAAGCCCAGCTTGGTCAGCACCGGGAGCGTGAACTTGATCATGATCGGCGGGCCGCAGACGACGGCGTAGGTGTCGTCGGCCTTGGGCGCGGCCTTCTCGACGATGGTGGGCACGAAGCCGACCTCGCCCTTCCAGTCCGGGGTCTGGCCGCCGGGATCCACGGTCTGCCAGAGCTTGATGTCCTTGCGCTTGGCCCAGTCCTCCAGCTCGCGCTTGTAGACGAGGTCGCCGACCGAGCGGGCGCCGTAGATGATCGTCACGTCCTTGAACTGGTCGCGCAGGTCGAGCACGTTCCAGATAACGCAGCGCACGGGCGCCAGGCCGATGCCGCCGGCGATGAAGACCACCGAGTGGCCCTTCATCTTGTCGATGGGGAAGCTGTTCCCGTACGGCCCGCGGAAGCCGAGGGTGTCGCCGGGGCCCAGCTTGCGCAGCGCGTCGGTGACCTTGCCCGCCGCCTTGAACGAGCACTCGATGTAGCCCTTGCGGGTCGGCGCGGAGGCGATGCAGAAGGTGCACTCGCCCTCGCCGAAGACCGAGTACTCGCCGAACTGCCCGGCCAGGAACTGGAAGTCCCCGGCGGCGCTGGGGTCCTTGAAGGTCAGCTTGAAGGTGCGCGTGTCGACGGTCTCGTCGATGGCCTCTTCGATCTTCATCAGGTGCGGCTGGTAGATGTTCATGGCTCTCTCGCCTGTCTCAAACCGATTTCGCCGCAGGGATCAGGTGGCCGAGGATCTCGGGCAGATCCATGCCCGCCGGGCAGGCGCGCACGCAGCGGCCGCAGCCGGTGCAGAGCACTTCGTTGAAGCGCTTCGGGTAGATGGAGAACTTGTGCATCACCCGCTGCCGGAAGCGCTCGTCCTGCGTGCCGCGCGGGTTGTGCCCCGAGGCGTGCAGCGTGAACTTGCAGGTGGCGCAGAAATCCCAGTTGCGCCGCCGCGTGCCGCAGTCGAGGCCCTCGGGCTCGTCGACGATGTCGAAGCAGTGGCAGGTGGGGCACACCGAGGCGCAGGCGCCGCAGCCGTTGCAGCGCTGGGCGATGCCCTTGAACTCCGCGTGCTCGAAGTTCTTGGCCATCCAATCCGCGAAGTGCTCGGGCAGCTTCGGGACGTTGGGCAGCACCTTCTCCCGCGCCGCCTTGCGGAAGCCGTCCGCCGCGGCCTGGCCCTTGGCCTCGCCGAAGCGCTTGCCGTCCACGAACGCGTCGCCTTTGGCCGTCACCGACTCGGCCAGGAAGCCGCCCTCGGCGGGGACGAGCAGCACGTCCGAACCCTTGGTGGCGTCGGGAGAGAGGCCGACGGCGCTGCAGAAGCAGGCGCCGTCGAAGCCGTCGCAGGCCAGGCTGACGATGGTGGTGGCCTTGCGGCGGCCGAACCACAGCTCGTCCTGGTAGTCCCAGCCCATCACCTTGTCGAGGACCTCGACGCCGGCGGCGTCGCAGGGCCGCGCGCCCAGGATGACCTGGGCCGGGAAGGTCGTGGGTACCTCGGCGAGCTTCACGTCGTCCTTGGTCTGCTTCCACTTCAGCAGGACCTCGGTCGCCGGGAGGAAATACTCCTTGAGCGAGCGGCGCGGCATCGGGCCGCCGATCGCCGCCTCCTCGAGCTTGTGGATCGACCGGTAGTCCGCGCTCATGCCGCCGCGCGTCGCCACCGGAGCGATGACCTTGGTGCCCGCGCCGACGAGATCGGCGACGAGCCCGGCGAGATCTGCCTGGGAGATGAACTTGGTCTTCACAGGATGAACTCCTGCTTGTCGTCGGTCTTGAAGGCGCCGACGGGCGCCGGGACGTTCGGGTCGTCGCTGACGCGGTACCCGAACCGCTCCTGAACGTTCTTCGCCATGTGCGCCAGGATGAGGCCCAGCGGGATGTCGGACGGGCAGGCCCGCGTGCACTCGCCGCAGCCCACGCAGCGCCCGGCCATGTGCATCACCCGGGTCACCTGCCAGGAGAGGTTGGCGCGGGGAGTGGCGCTCGTCTCGATCCACTGCGGCCGGCTCTTGTCGGCGACGCAGGTGGAGCAGAAGCACATCGGGCAGACCTCGCGGCAGGCGTGGCAGCGCACGCAGCGCGAGAGCTCTTCCTTCCAGAAGGCCCAGCGCTCCTTCACGGGCATCGCCTCCATCTGGGCGACCATGTCCGGGCCCGCCGACTTGGGCGGCTCGGGCAGCGCCTCGCCGACGAGGTGATCGAAGAGCTTGGGCTCGCGCGCGTCGCAGCGACCGCAGCGCGGAGAGACGGTCTGCGGCGTCAGCTCGGCCTTCAGGGTCGGTTCCTTGACCACGCCGCCGCAGCGCACGCCGATGAGGACCACGCCGTCGCGCTTGACCTGCGTCTCGCGGATGAGGCCGGCCACCGCCTTGGCGTCGCAGGCCTTCACCACCACCGCCGGCTTGCCGAGCTTCACGAGGTGCGGCCGGCGCGGGTTCAGGTAGGTCGCCAGGTTCTGGACGCAGCGGGCGTCGAAGACCAGCTTCTCGGCGCCGGCGGCGTCGGTGACCATGGCCGGGCGCACGCCGCGCGGCCCTTCCTCGTAGCCGAAGACGACCTTGACGGTGCCGTCGGCCAGCAGCTTCTTGGCCAGTTCGCGCAGCTCCTTCACGGCGCCACCTCCGACTTCTTCGCCTCGCCCTTGGGCTCGGGGGCGCCGGACAGCGGCACGCCGTCCCAGGACAGGCTCTGGTACTCGGTGAACGGGCCCAGCTTCTGGATGCGCGCGGTCGTGTCGTTGACCACGTCGCGCCACTTGCCGCCCTCGGAGGCGCTGACCCAGCTGAAGGTGATGCGGTCGGTGTCGACGCCCATGAAGCCCAGGATGTCCCGGAAGATCGCGAAGCGCCGGCGCGCGTGGTAGTTGCCCGCCGTGTAGTGGCAGTCCGCCGGGTGGCAGCCCGAGACGATGACGCCGTCGGCGCCGCGCTCGAAGGCCTTGGTGATGAAGAGCGGGTCGATGCGTCCGGTGCAGGGCAGCCGGACGACGCGGACGTTGGCCGCCATCTGCATGCGGCTGGTGCCGGCGAGGTCCGCGCCGGTGTACGTGCACCAGTTGCAGACGAACGCGACGACCTTGGGCTCGAAGGGCTTTTCTTGTTCCGCCATGTCCCTGGTTCCTTCCCTCGAAACTTTCAGTCGGCTTCAGCCGACTTCCCGGACGTAGCCGGAGATTTCAATCTCCGGCGGGCTAGAGCGCGTTGATCGCCGCGAAGATCTGGGCGTCGGTGAAGCCCTGCAGCTCGACCTTCTTCGACGGGCAGGTGGCCTGGCAGGTGCCGCAGCCCTGGCACACGCCCTTGTTGACGTAGGCGACCACCTTCAGCAGCTCGCCCTTCTTGTTCTTGACGTCCTTGCGCTCCACCGCGCCGTACGGGCAGACGCGCTCGCAGTGGAAGCAGCCCGCGCAGCCGTTCTCGTCCACCACCGCGACGGTCGGCTCGCGCTCCAGCTCCTTGTTGCTGAACAGCCCCAGCACCTTGGTCGCCGCGCCGGAGGCCATCGACACCGCGTCGGGGATGTCGCGCGGGGCCTGGCAGGCGCCGGCGACGAAGATGCCCGCGGTGTTGGTCTCCACCGGCCGCAGCTTGGGGTGCGCCTCGTTGATGAAGCCGTGGCCGTCGTAGCTGACCGACAGCTTCTGGGCCAGGGACTCGATGCCCGGCTGCGGCCGCATCGCCGTGGCCAGGACCACCATGTCGGCGTCGATGACCATCGGGCCGCCGCCCAGGGTGTCGATGCCGTAGACCTTGATGACGTCCCCGGCCCGCTCGAGCTTGCTGACGCGCCCGCGCAGGTAGATGGCGCCCTCCTCCTCGATGGCCCGGCGCGCGAACTCGTCGTAGCCCTTACCGGCCGCGCGGATGTCCATGTAGAAGACGTAGGCCTTCCCGTCGTGGACCTTGTGCCGGTAGAGCATCGTGTGCTTGGCGACGTACATGCAGCAGATCTTGCTGCAGTACTCGATGCCCTTGGCCGGGTCGCGCGAGCCGATGCACTGCAGGAAGACGATCTTCTTGGGCTCCTTGCCGTCGCTGGGCCGCAGGATCTTGCCGCCGGTCGGGCCGGAGGCCGACGCCAGGCGCTCGAACTGCAGGCCGTCGATGACGTCGGGGATGGTCCCGTAGCCGTACTCGCCGTAGCCCTTGAGCTTGGCGTTCGGCTGGTCCTTGGCGATGGAGTAGAGCTGGTAGCCGGTGGCGACGACGATGGCCCCGACCTTCACGTCGGTGAAGCTGTCCTGCTGGTCGTAGTTGACGGCCTGGCGCCCGCAGACCTCCTTGCACTTCGCGCAGGCGTCCTTCTTGAGATTTTTCGCCCGGCCCTTGAACAGCGCGCAGTTGGCGCGGTCGATGACCGGGATGTTGGGCACCGCCTGCGGGAACGGGACGTAGATGGCGGTGCGCTTGCCCAGCCCCTGCTCGAACTCGCTGGGGATCTTCTTGTTCGGGCAGACCTTCTGGCACTCGCCGCAGCCGTTGCACTTGTCCTCTTCGACCGAGCGCGCCTTGCGGCGGATCTTCACCGAGAAGTTGCCGATGTAGCCGGAGACCGACTCCACCTCGCTGTAGGCCAAGAGCTTGATGCGCGGGTGCTGGTAGGCCTCGACCATGCGCGGGGTGAGGATGCACTGGCTGCAGTCCAGCGTGGGGAAGGTCTCCGACAGCTGGCTCATGTGCCCGCCGATCGAAGGCTCCTTCTCGACCAGCACCACCTCGCCGCCGCCGTCGGCGATGTCCAGCGCCGCCTGGATGCCGGCGATGCCGCCGCCGATGACCAGCGCCCGCCGCTCGATGGGGATGCGGATGGGCTGCAGCGGGACGTTGCGCTTGACCTTCTCCACGATGGCCCGGGTCAGGGCGATGGCCTTCTCCGTGGCCTCGGTCCTGTCCTCGTGGATCCACGAGCAGTGCTCGCGGATGTTGGCCATCTCGCACAGGTAGGGGTTGAGCCCCTGGTTGGAGCAGGCCCGGCGGAAGGTCTTCTCGTGCATGCGCGGCGAGCAGGCCGCCACGACCACGCCGTCGAGCTTCTTCTCCTGGATGGCCTGCTTGACCAGCAGCTGCCCCGGGTCGGAGCACATGTACTTGTAGTCCTGGGCGTGGACCACGCCGGGCAGCTCGCCCAGGGCCTTGGCGACCGCCGGGCAGTCGACGGTCCGCCCGATGTTCTCGCCGCAGTGACAAACGAAGACGCCGATGCGCGACATGAAGAATCTCCGCTTAAGCCTGGGGGGCCGGCAGCTGCTTCTGGGCGGGGCTGGCGAGCGCCTGGAGGATCCCGGCGGCGCTCACGAAGTGGCGCTTCAAGCCCAGCTGGACGGGGTCGACCTTCAGCGCCAGGCCCACGAGCTGGGTGAGGAAGAGGATGGGCAGGCCCAGCGGCTCGCCGCGGGCCTCCATCGCCGACTGGCGCAGGTCGAGGTTCGAGTGGCACATGGGGCAGGCCACCACCACCGCCTGGGCGCCGTTCTTCTTGGCGTCGTCGAGGATGGCCCGGCCCATGCGCACCACCGAGCCGGTGCGCGAGAGCGAGAAGCCGGCGCCGCAGCAGTCCAGGCGCTTGGCCCACTTGACCGGCGTCGCGCCGCAGGCCGAGACCACGTCCTCCATGGAGGTGGGGTTCTCGGCGTCGTCGAAGTTGGCGATCTCCGGCGGGCGGACGAGCAGGCAGCCGTAGTAGCAGGCGACCTTGAGCCCGGCGAGCGGCGTGGCCTTGGCCTTCAGGTCCTTGGCGAGGTTCTGGAGCATCGCCACGACGTTCAGGACCTCGACCGAGTTCTCGAACGGCCGCTGGAGCATCGGGGTGACGGTCTTGGCGAGCGCGCCGTCCTTCTTCATCTCGTGGCGGGCGGTGGCCAGGCGGCTGAAGCAGGCGGCGCAGGGCGCCATCACCTGCTGGTGGCCCTGGGCCTCGGCCAGCGAGAGGTTGCGGGCGGCCAGCGAGACGGCGAGCAGGTGGTCGGTCGCGTGGGCCGAGGAGGCGCCGCAGCAGGACCAGTCCTTGATCTCGTCGAGCTCGACGCCCAGCGGGCCGGCGATGGCCTTGAGCGAGAGGTCGAACTCCTTGGCGCCGGAGTGCAGCGAGCAGCCGGGGAAGTATCCGAGCTTCACGAGTGGACCTCCTTCTCCTTGGCTTCCTGGGCGTGCTTCTCGCAGGCCTCGAAGATGCCGCGCACCTCGTCCTTGCCGTCGATGTTGCTGGGCGAGAGGGCGAGCTTGCCGCGCAGGTACATGCCCGGCGCGTTGAGCACGTCGTCGAAGAGGGCGCCGGTCCGCAGCTTGTAGTCGAAGACCAGGCCGAACTCGAAGACCCGGCCGTGGCTCTTGATCTGCTCGAGGAACGCCTGGTGGAAGGCGCGGATGCGGCGCGGGGCGATCGACGGGTCGGCGCGGAAGACGAGCTCGCGCAGGCCGTCGATGAGCCGCGCCGGGTCGACCTCGTTCGGGCAGCGCGCCGAGCAGGTCTCGCAGGTCGCGCACAGCCACAGCGAGGGATCGGCCAAGAGCTTCTCGCGCTGGTCGAGCTGCGCCAGGCGGAGCATCTGGTGCGTCTTGAGCGGCATCTCCTCGGCCATGGGGCAGCCGGCGGAGCACTTGCCGCACTGGTAGCAGGCGGCGACGTTGAGTCCCGTCGTGCGCTTCAGCTCGCCAGCGAGAGAGGTGTCGTGGTGGTTCGAGGCGTGATCGCTCACGGGGCCCTCCAGACCGCGGCCGGGCGGGAAGGACGGCCCCGGTGCGCGTCTGGAGTACCGTGACATCCGTAACGGATCAAGCACTGTCGTGGGGCGTACAGCGAGCAGGCAAAGGGCGAAATCCTCGCAAGTCGGAGGATGTTGGAAGCGCCGTTCGCCGGGCTAATGGCAGCCCGGGCGGGCTGTGGACTTTTGGGACCCCCGAGCGGGTGCCGAGTGGGCGTCACCTTGGACGTGCGGCTGCGAGGGGGGAGCGCTAGTGGCAAGGATGCGAACTCTCCTCCGGTCCTCCTGCCTCTGCGGGCTCCTCCTCACCGTGGCCTGCGGCGGCACCGTCCCGGCGCCCGAAGCGGGCGACACTGGGACCTCCTCCGGCCGGGACGCGAGCGCGACCTCGACGACCTCGGACGCCGGCCCCGGTAGCGGCTTCGACGCGGCCACGACCTATGGACCGGACGCGGGCGGAGGCTGCCTGCCCAGCTGCGGCGGCAAGCTCTGCGGCGACGATGGATGCGCCGGGACCTGCGGCACCTGCGGCGCCGGGACGCATTGCCAGGCTGGCGCCTGCGTCACCGGGACCTGCACGCCCTCTTGCGGCACGCGAAGCTGCGGCGACGACGGGTGCGGCGGTTCGTGTGGCGCCTGCGGCGCGGGGACCCATTGCCTGGCCGGGGCCTGCATCGCGTCCTGCGCCCCGAGCTGCGGGGCGCGGGTCTGCGGCGACGACGGGTGCGGCGGCTCGTGTGGCGCCTGCGGCGCGGGGACCCACTGCCAGGCCGGAGCCTGCATCGCGTCCTGCGCCCCGAGCTGCGGCACGCGGCTCTGCGGCGACGACGGGTGCGGTGGCTCCTGCGGGACGTGCGGCACCGGCACGATCTGCAACGCCGGCACCTGCGCCGCCTACTGCTCGGCGTCGTGCGGGAACAAGGCGTGCGGCGACGACGGCTGCGGCGGATCGTGCGGCAGCTGCAACGCCGGGCAGTCGTGCCAGGCCGGCAGCTGCGTCTCCAGCTGCGCTCCGAGCTGCGGCAGCCGCACCTGCGGCTCCGACGGGTGCGGCGGCAGCTGCGGCCCCTGCCCGGCCAACGCCACCTGCAACGCCCAGGGCAACTCCTGCGACTGCAACGCCGGCTTCTTCCCGTCGAGCGACCTGAGCGGCTGCATCGCGACGAGCCAGGCCTGCCCCGCGGGGACGCTGCCCTCCTTCTGCGTCGGCGGCCGTTACTGGGGCGTGTGCGACGCCATCCGCGGCCTGCAGGTCATGGACTGCGGCGCCGGCAACTGCCAGGGCTGGCCCGACGGCACCGGCCAGGGCAGCTGCACCTGCGGTTACACCGGGTCCACCTTCGAGTCGCTGGGGACCACCGGGTCCTGCCAGCAGCTGTGGGCCACCGCGCAGCCCTACGAGAACCAGATGGGCTGCCTCTACAACCGCACCGTGCTCAACAACTGCATCGCGCTCACCGGGCTTTCCAGCGGGCGCTGCTGGACGCTGGTGAGCTCCTTCGGCTACCAGTCGTCCTGTATGTGCGACACGTGCTCGATGTACGACCCGCACGCGCACGCCTGCTACCCCGCCTGCAGCAGCTGGACGCCATCCTGCTCGCTGATGCCGAACAACGGCTACACCTGCAACTGAGGAAGGGCGCGGGGCGCCCTGGCGCGTCGGCCGGGCTCGGAGCGGCTCTCCTCGCCCTCGCCGCCCTTCCCTTCTCCCGGCGGCGTTGCAAACCTTGCTAGGGGCGTCCGGGGTGCGAGCCGGCGAGGGCCCGCCCCGCCCCCCTTATTTCTGCCTCTCGCGCCCAGCGGTCCGGTCGAATGCCCCCGCAGCGGGCCCGGAAGGTGATATCCCCCGCCGCCCTTGTTGATGACTCCGGGGGTCTGAGGACGCGTGCCTAACATCCAAGTGACGAATGTCTCCAAGGCGTACGGAGGCAAGAAGCTGTTCATCGACGTCGACGCCTCGTTCTCCGAGGGGCGGCGCTACGGCCTGACCGGCCCCAACGGCTCGGGCAAGTCGACCTTCATGAAGATCCTCTCCGGCGACCTGGTGCCCGACGCGGGCCAGGTGGCGCGGCCGAAGAAGACCTCCGTGCTCCGGCAGGACCACTTCGCCTTCGAGAGCGCGCGCGTCCTCGACGTGGTGCTGATGGGCAACAAGGCGCTGTGGGCGGCGATGCAGGAGAAGGACCACCTGCTCGCCAAGGAAGACCTGACCGACCAGCACGGGATGCGCCTGGGCGAGCTGGAGATGGTGGTCGCCGAGGAGGACGGCTACACCGCCGAGTCCGACGCCGGCGACCTGCTGGCGCACCTCGGGCTCCCCATCGAGGACCACGAGAAGAAGATGAAGGAGATCGCCGGCGGCCTCAAGCTGAGGGTGCTGCTGGCCCAGGCCCTGTTCGGCAAGCCCGAGGCGCTGCTGCTCGACGAGCCCACCAACAACCTCGACCTCGACTCCATCCGCTGGCTCGAGAGCTTCCTCTGCGACTACCGCGGAGTGCTGATCGCCATCTCCCACGACCGCCACTTCCTCAACTCCATCTCGACCCACATCGCGGACATCGACTACGAGACGATCATCACCTACACCGGCGGCTACGACGACATGGTCGTGACCAAGAGCCACGTCCGGTCCCAGGTCGCCAACGAGAACTCCGACAAGCAGAAGAAGATCGCCCAGCTCCAGGACTTCGTGGCGCGCTTCCACGCCGGCACCCGGGCCTCCCAGGTGCAGAGCCGCATGAAGCAGATCGAGAAGCTGCAGGTGGCGGACCTCAAGAAGTCGAACATCGAGCGGCCGTTCATCTCCTTCCAGCAGAAGCGGCCCGCGGGACGGCAGACGCTGGTCTTCAACAACGTCACCAAGCGCTGGCCCGGCATCGACGTGTGCAAGAAGTTCGACGCCCTGGTCACCCGCGGCGAGAAGGTGGCGATCATCGGCCACAACGGCGTGGGCAAGACCACGCTGTGCAAGATGCTGGTCGGCGAGCTGCCTCCCGACGAGGGCGCCCTGACCTGGGGCCACGAGTCGACGATCGGCTACCTCCCGCAGGACCACGGCGACTCGATCCCGGGCGGCCAGACGGTGACCGAGTTCCTGCACGACTTCGACACGCGGGCCAACCTGGAGGACATCCGCGGCCTGCTGGGCAAGATGCTCTTCAAGGGAGAAGAGGGCCTCAAGCCCACCGAGGCGCTCTCGGGCGGCGAGACGGTGCGGCTGCTGTTCGCCAAGCTGATGCTGACCAAGGACAACGTGCTGGTCCTCGACGAGCCGACCAACCACCTCGACCTGGAGTCCATCGTGGCGCTGGGGGACTCGCTCGTGCGCTACGAAGGCACGGCCTTCGTGGTCTCCCACGACCGGGATCTCATCAGCTCGTTCGCCACCCGGCTGTTCGCCTTCACGCCGCGCGGTCTCATCGACTTCCAGGGCACCTACGACGAGTTCCTGGTCAAGCACTCCGACGACTACGAGAAGAGCTGAGTCTGCAGCCATCGTCTGGACGCGCCTCCACGCGCAACTGACCGGACGTCCTGCCACTTGCCGCAGGCGACCGACGCCTTGCCGCGTAGCCCGCGCCCACCGTAAGAGAGGCCCTCACGTCGACCGCTGTCCGGGCTTCTCGCTCGACGCCTACGCGCGGCCGCGACGGGCAGCTCGAGTGGGCCGACTTGACGCCCGGAGCCCAGCACCTCCAGCCGCGGCCCGTCTCGCCTGAGCAGACGAAGGCAACGGCCGGTCGGTCGGCGTGCGCTGCGTGCACACCCGGTGAGCCTCATCCCCTGGGCGCTGGTTCACCTTCAGCGCAGCTGCCCTTTGAGAACGAAGGCCGGCCTGCCGCCGCCCTGGGTGGGGTTCGCCAACTTCGAGGAGGTGACGTCGGTGAAGCTGCCGTCGCCGTTGTCGAAGACGATCAGCGAGCACCCAACCGAAATGGTGTGCCTGGAGTTGCACACCCCGGGCGCACTTGCCTGCACATCCGCGCTCCGGGCCCAGTCAACCGCCTTGAATCATGGGCCTGCTAACCTGGCGAGGCGATTGCTCATGACCAAGCCAGCCAGGCCCTGAAGCGAAGGAGGGACACCATGAGGACCCCGACTGCGATGCTCGTCGCCGCCACCGCCGCCCTGGCCGCCTGCGGCCCGAGCCGGACCTGGACCGAGGACCAGAACCACAACAACGGCCAGGGCGGGAACCTGACGTTCTCATTGCTGACGACCCAGTCGGTCGGCGAGACAGCGGTGGTCGAGGTCACGCGCGCCGAGGACGGCCAGTTCGAGTGCGCCAGCCACGATGGCGGATGGAACGGCGATCACGTCGAGTGCAGGTTCCTTGGGTCGCTCTCCCCGGTCGCCCAACTCCTCGAGACGCGCTGCGACGGCGCTGCCTGCGCCGCGGAGATCGCCGGCACCAGCGTCCGCCTCACCGGGCTCGAGACCGGGACCGTCACGCTCTGGGTCAGGGCGAAGCTCGCGGACGGCACGGTGCTCGAGGACTCCAGCACGGTCGACTTCGCCAAGGTCGACGCCATCGGGGTCACCTGCGCCGAGGCCTACCGCTGCCCGGGCCCGCACGCCGTCTTCGTCGGGGCCAGCTTCCTCCTCCTCGCCTACCCGTCGAGCAACTCGCTGGGCACGCTCCCCGGCACGGTCGCGGTCGCGAGCGTCGAGCCCGTCGGCGTCGTGGCGGCGAACTTCGTCGACGACCCGTCCTGGGGCCGGGTCCTGACGGTGCGCGCCCTCGGCGCGGGGGAGGCGACGATTCGCCTGACCGCGGGCAGCGTCGAGAAGGCTCTGACGGTGCACGTCGCCCCGGAGAGCGACGCGGTTTCGGCCGCGGTCCATCGCCCCGCGCTCACGCCGACCATGATGGCCGGGCCTATCGGGGCCGACGCCGACGTGGTGGGCGAGGCGGCGCCGGCCTCGCTGGACGTCTTCCCGGCGAGCTTCATCCCGGTCTGGACGCTGCGCGATGGCACGACCGCGCTCGGCGCCGCCAGCAGGGTGAAGCCGGTGCGCTCGGACGTCGAGATCAACCTGCCGGGCAACCGGGGGGAGCTCGTCACCGAGTACATCGTCGGGGGCGTGGACTGCTTGACCGGGGACGTCCGGGTCACGGCGCAGGTGGGCAGCGCGAAGCTCGACTTCACCTACAACCAGAAGTGCAAGCTCTACTAGGTGCACTGCTCTCGAGGTCGGCGCAACCGTTCGTCCTGAGCATAGGCAGCGCGTAGCGATGCCGGAGTCGAAGGACCCGCCTTCGACTCCGGGCTTGCTTCGCTGCGCCCTACGCTCAGGCTGACCGAATGCTTGCGGCTATCTCGAAGACAGTGCACACCGACCTGGACCAGTCCTGGGACTACCGCTACGACGTCGTCGTCACGCCCATCCCTGCGACGGGAGCCATGCTCACCGTGGGCATCCCGTTCACCAGCGACTCACCAGCGACCGAGGACTAGTTCCACGGTGGAACTAGTCTCCCGCCCTGCGAAAAGACCGCTCGCCGCCGCACGCCGCGACTTGTCTGCGCTGTGTCAGGGCTGAACGCAAGCCGCAGCGATCGCCGCCTCCGAAACCCCGTGCGAACGCATGTCGGCAACCTGCTCGGCCGGGCATCGGCCCAGTGCCCCGGGCGGCTGAGCGGGTAGATCCGCCCCGGGTTGCCGAGCGGGTAGGGCTGCACCGGGCGAGACCACTCGGCGAGGTTGCTCGACCGGAACAGAGAGTGGTGCGGGTGGTGGTACGGCTTGAATCGGGCCCCTCAGCGGGAGGGTTTCGGGTTGCGAAGGGCGGGTGGGCAGCAATGGATAGGCGGGCTGTGCCGAATGGGCAGGCTCGAAAGGACGCTCTTCAACCATCTCCTCGGCGGCAGATCGCGAACGCTGCCAGGTCACCAACCCGTAAATAAACATGGGAATTGCGACGGCCAAGGGCAGCAATGTGCCGACGTAACAAGCCTCCTTGTATGCAACGGCTTGCTCGCAGGTCGGGACGGCCACCACGGAATTGGCGACGCCATAACCACCAAGAATTCCCCCAATGGTCGCAGCCACATTGCCGGGATGATCGATGTCGGCAATCTCCGAGCGAGGGATGGCAATGGGTGAGTCGGCCCTCTGAGACTCTACGAACACCGAGTTCGAGTCTCCTCCGGAGATGCGCCCCTCCAGGAAATATCCTCGCTTCGTGGATATCAGCGCGCTGCTTCCACATCCGGCAAGAATGGCGAATGCAATAGGCACTAATGTACGAAGCATCGAGGTTCCCCTCCGCGAGAGCCCGAGCGTTTACCATAGGTCATGCGACATTGCACGAACATGCAGGAAACGCGAGCGCCGTCGTCCGTCTTGCCGGAGCGGCAGCCTCCTCCTCGACCGCTGATGGGGCTGCTCCAGCGCCACTCCGCGTCTCCGCACTCGGCTTTCAGCAGCCCCTCGCTGGGCGCGCCTACGCGTAGCGCCACAGGTCCCTGAAGAGCTCCAACGGGCGGGCGACCCAGACGTACTGCATCACGAGGGCTTAGAAAAATCGAAAGCGAACTCCGGAAGACTGCTGTTGCTCGCGGACACCAGTCAGTGCTTCCCGCGGGGTCATGAGGCAGGGGCCCACTCCCCTGCAGCACCGCAATCCGAACCTGAGCGTAAGACGAATCCGGGCGCGGCCACCATGGGTCCGTCGGTGGGTCGCGAGGCTCGAGGTCGGTCTGGTAGGAGCCTGGGGTCGGCAAGCCGGAGCCGCTACAGGGCGTAGTCCGGCGCGGGTGGGTCGACGCCGTCGCAGAAGGCGTGGCGGTCGAACATCACGGCCTGCGGCGCCGGGCGCGCCTTGGCCACCGGGGCCGGCTCTCTCCACCGCCCCAGCCGTTGCAGGACCTCTCGGAATCTTGTCCGGCGCGCTGACCTCCTCGACGAACTTGCGCTTGCCGCCACAGGGGCAGTCGAGGACCTCGACGTTCCAGACCTTGCGCATCAGGTCGGCCCAGCGCACGTACCGCTCTCCGGGCTCCGTCGCCCCTTCGGGGAGCCACTCCCCATCGCCGGGCAAGGTGGCGACCTGCTCGTCCGGCTCGCCCAGACCGGGATGCCCCGGGCCGTCAGGATCGGCTCGGCGCGCCCGCACGAACTGCCTTCGATGGACGCCGTGCGAGGCGAAGATCCCCCTTCGGCAGGCTCAGGGCAGGCTACGTACGCCGTGTCGTGGATGCCGGGCGCAGGCACCAGCGAGGCCAGCCTGCGCAATAGCGCGAGCGGCTCGAGGACGAGCCCCGCCGTGCCGTCGGCCAGCGGCTGCTTGAACCTCAGCAGGATCCTCCCGCCCGGCAGCTCGGCCAGCCTCGCCAAGGCGAGCGGCGGCCGCAGGTTGTACCGGACCAGGAAGGCGAGTCCCCCGCGGTCATGGGCGTGCAGGTGCCGGGCCGTCTGCAGCGAGTACCCTCCGGACTTCGCCACCAGCCTCTTCGGTCCAGGCTCACCGGCTCCAGCCTCGAGCGCCAGCTCGCCCTGGACCGCCCGCGCCCTCATCCGGTCGAGCGTGTCGGCCTCCACCGAAGTCGACGTCCAGGCGCTTCAGCAGCCTCGCCGCCTGAAGGGCGATCCTCGCGGCGAGTGACACCGCCGGGCCTTGAAGCCGGATCCATGCAGGCCTGGAGGGTGGCGCCAGCGCACCTGGAGTGGGCCCGTGGGCAGCTGGAGTGACGCACCGGCATCATCCTTGGAGTGAGGCCCATGGGCGGCTGGAAAGACGCATCGGCGTCCTTGGAGTGAGACCCATGGGCAGCTGGAGTGACGTCCCAAGGGGCTCGTCTCGTCCTCGCAGAGGAACAGCTTGTGGGACTTCGCCTTGTGGCACTCGGTTTCGGCTCCGGCGCCAGCCTTGATCAGTTTCGTGACTTCCCAAGCTCCTCGAGCCACTCGTTGAGGACCAAGCCTCTGGCTGGCGCCCAAGGCAAGGGAGACCCAATCGCAGGAAGAGTTCGCGGTAGGTACACCTCGCTTTGCCTGTCAGTGTGCCGTTCTCTGCAGTACACTTCATCGCGCCGTAGTCCACTCGGCTCAGGACTTCACGCGCGAGCCCTAAGGGATGGGAGAGCTCCCAGGCCATGTCGAACCCGTTCTTCGACCACCCGATCCTCAACTCGCCGTACACGCCACCCAAGCGCCACTGGGAGCTCGACGAGAGCGGACAGCCCACGCAGCGCATCCTTGAAGAGCGCAGGTCCGCGCGCTTCATCACGCCCATCCCCAAGCCGAAGAGGCGCAAGCTCGCCAAGGTGAAGCAGCAGGAGATGGTGTTCGACGAGGGCCAGGGCCTCTCGACCACGGCGCAGCAGTACGACCCGACCTCGATCATCAACGAGGTCCGCCACTACGTGGACGCGTGGAGGTCGCTGCCGGGCCCCAGCTCCTGGCAGGTGACGCCCGAGACCGCGCGCCTGCTTCAGCACTGGCGTCACTACCCCTTCGCCGGCGTGCGCCCGTTCTTCTGCCAGGTCGAGGCGGCAGAGGCGCTCATCTGGCTGACCGAGGTCGCTCCGCACACCGCGCATGGGAAGAAGGTCATTGAGCACCTGGCGCGGGCGAACCAGGATGCCAACCCCGAGTTGCTGCGCGTCGCGCTCAAGCTCGCCACCGGCGCAGGCAAGACGACCGTCATGGCCATGCTCATTGCGTGGCAGACGGTGAACGCCGTTCGGCGGCCCGGGAGCAAGCTCTTCACTCGCGGCTTTCTGGTCACGTGCCCAGGACTCACCATCCGTGATCGTCTTCGCGTCCTGAAGCCGAACGACCCCGACAGCTACTACCAGTCCCGCGAGCTGTTGCCGAACGACATGCTCGAGGATGTGCGCAAGGCGAAGATCGTCATCACCAACTTCCACGCGTTCAAGCGGCGGGAACGTCTGGAGCTGTCCGCGGGCGGTCGGGCGCTCCTGCAGGGCCGCGGCGGCGACGACCTGGACACGCTGGAGACCGAAGGGCAGATGCTGCAGCGGGTCATGCCCGACCTGATGGGCATGAAGAACGTCTTGGTCATCAACGATGAGGCGCATCACTGCTACCGCGAGAAGCCGCCCGAGGAGGACGACGAGGAGCTCAAGGGCGAGGAGCGCAAGGAGTCCGAGAAGGCCAACGAGGCGGCGCGGCTGTGGATTTCGGGGCTGGAGGCTGTCCAGCGCAAGCTCGGCGTCCCGCGGGTCGTCGACTTGTCGGCGACGCCCTTCTTCTTGCGCGGCTCCGGCTACGCCGAGGGCACGCTCTTCCCGTGGACCCTCTCCGACTTCTCGCTGATGGACGCCATCGAGTGCGGCATCGTGAAGCTGCCGCGCGTGCCCGTCGCCCAGAACATCGGCGGCGACGAAATGCCGGTCTTCCGCAACCTCTGGGAGAACATCCGCAAGGACATGCCGAAGAAGGGCCGCGGGGCGGGGGACGATCTTGACCCGCTCAAACTCCCGACTCGGCTGTTGACCGCGCTCGACGCGCTGTATGGCCACTACGAGAAGACGTTCAAGCTCTGGCAGAAGGAGGGTCTCAAGGTTCCGCCCTGCTTCATCGTTGTGTGCCAGAACACCGCCATCTCCAAGCTCATCTACGACTACATCTCCGGCTTCCGACGCTTGAAGCCCGACGGCTCTCTCGCCTCGTTCGAGAACGGTAAGCTCGCGCTCTTCCGAAACTTCGACGCCAACGGGCAGCCGCTGGCGCGCCCAAACACGCTGCTCATCGACAGCGAGCAGCTCGAGGCTGGCGACGCCCTGGATGACAACTTCCGCGCGATGGCGGCAGATGAGGTCGAGAGGTTCCGCAGGGAGATCATCGAACGTACCGGGGACCAGCGCCGCGCTGAGGAACTGACCGATCAAGACCTTCTGCGCGAGGTCATGAACACGGTCGGAAAGCCCGGCCAACTCGGCGGCGGCATCCGCTGCGTCGTCTCCGTCTCGATGCTCACCGAGGGCTGGGACGCCAACACCGTCACCCACGTGCTCGGCGTGCGCGCCTTCGGCACCCAGCTCCTTTGCGAGCAGGTCATCGGGCGCGCGTTGCGGAGGCAGTCGTACGAACTGAACGAGGAGGAGCAGTTCAACGTCGAGTATGCCGACATCTTCGGTATCCCCTTCGACTTCACCGCCAAGCCAGTCATCGCCCCGCCACAGCCGCCGCGCGAGACCATCCTCGTCCGGGCGGTGCGGCCGGAGCGTGACGCCCTGGAGGTCCGCTTCCCGCGGGTCGAAGGCTACCGAGTCGAGCTTCCCGAGGAGAAGCTGACCGCCAAGTTCGACAAGGACTCGGTGCTGGAGCTGACCCCCGACTTGGTCGGGCCGTCCATCACCCGCAACGAGGGAATCATCGGCGAGAGCGCCGACATGACGCTGGAGCACCTGGGCGAGGTGAGGCAGCCGACGCTCCTGTTCCACCTCACCAAGCACCTCGTCTACACGAAGTTCCGCGACCCCGGTGATGAGCCCAAGCTCCATCTCTTCGGCCAGCTCAAGCGCATCGCCAAGGAGTGGCTGGATACCTGCCTCGAATGCAAAGGCAGCACGTACCCGGCGCTGCTCATGTACCGCGAGCTTGCCGACATGGCCTGCAACCGCATCACCGCGGGAATCACCGCGGCGTCCCAGGACGAGCGGCCCATCAAGGCGCTGCTCGACCCGTACAACCCCACCGGCTCGACCGCCCACGTGCGCTTCACCACGTCGATGAAGACGCGCTGGGAAACCCGCGCCGATCGCTGCCACATCAACTGGGCAATCCTCCATAGCGATTGGGAGGCGGAGCTGTGCCGGGTGGTCGAGTCGCACCCGCGCGTGCGGCGCTACGTGAAGAACTACAGCCTTGGCTTCGAGGTGCCGTATCGCTTCGGCTCGGACATGAAGCGCTACCAGCCGGACTTCATCGTGCTGGTGGAGGACGGGCACGGCGAGGAGGACCTGCTGCAGCTCGTCGTGGAGATCAAGGGCTACCGGGGCGAAGACGCGAAGGACAAGAAATCCACCATGGAGAAGTACTGGGTGCCGGGGGTGAACCAACTCGGCAGCTATGGCCGGTGGGCCTTCGTGGAGATGACCTCGATTTATGAAATCCAGGGCGACTTCGAGAAGACGCTCTCCAAGCGGTTCGACGAGGCGATTGCCAAGGCAACCTCGGCGTCACAGGCGAAGGGGCATTCGCATGGCTAAGGGCAAGGGCAAGCAGCTTGTGGGTGGCGAGGGCCGGAAAGAGGTCGCCACCATCCTCCATGCGGACAAGCGGCGGAACATTCCGACGGCAGAACACCAACCGACGCTGCCCGAGGACAAGAAGGCGCCGGTCCCGGTGAAGTACCCGCGGAACACGGACCTAGACCCGCAGCTCGTGTGGCGAGGGAAGGACGAGCAGGACTGGAGCGACCTCGTCGTACACGCGCCGCCGGTCTACATCCAGGAGAAGGTGCACCCCAAGGTGCTCATCGACGACCTGCTCCGGCAGACCAAGTCTGACAAGGCGCAGGACTCGGGAACGCAGACGGACCTGTTCGCAGCCTTCAACAACCTGCCGAAGAATGCCGACAAGACCGATTTCTACTCCCACGACCAGAATTGGACCAATAGGCTGATCCTGGGCGACTCGCTCCAGGTCATGGCGTCACTGGCGGAACGCGAGGGGCTGCGAGGCAAGGTCCAGTGCATCTACTTGGACCCGCCCTACGGCATTAAGTTCAACTCCAATTTTCAATGGAGTACAACAAGCCGCGACGTCAAGGACGGCAATGCGTCTCACATTACTCGTGAGCCAGAGCAGGTGAAGGCGTTCCGGGATACCTGGCGCGACGGGATCCACTCGTACCTGACCTATCTGCGCGACCGGCTGACAGTGGCGAGGGATTTGCTGTCGGATTCGGGGTCAATATTTGTGCAAATCGGGGACGAGAACGTCCACGTGCTTCGCTCGCTGCTGGACGAGGTGTTCGGCGTCGACAACTTCTGCGGCGAGATCGCATTCACGAAGGCCACTGGTCTCACGAGCAGGCTCATCGCGAGCGTCTACGATCATCTGCTTTGGTACGCCAAAGCAGAGGGTTTGACAAAGTATCGTGCGGCCTATCAATTGAGAAATCTCGCGCAAGACATCGAGGGTGAGTTCCGCCTGTATTGGGACGCTCAAGGATGCACGAGTGCCGTGTCGAAGCTTGATAGAGACGACATTCTTGCCTCGCACGGAAGAGGAGTGTTTCGCACAAACTCTGCAGTTTCCCCAGGAATACGCGCAAATACGACCGGCGCCTTTGCATTTCTCGGCCGCAAAGTCCACTCCGGTGCGGACCGAAACTGGAAGACGACAATGGAGGGCATGGTCCGAGTAGCCAAAGCCGACCGCCTAAACTTTGATGCATCGCCCTCGCGTATGTATCGGCAGTTCTGGCAGGACTTTACACACATACCGCTTACCAACATCTGGTCTGATGTCCGATCCGAGCAGGACCGCGTCTACGTTGTTCAGACAGTCGAGAAGGTGGTTCAGCGCTGCATTCTGATGACAACGGACCCCGGAGACCTCGTTCTTGACCCAACCTGTGGCTCGGGTACGACTGCCTATGTTGCGGAGCAATGGGGTCGTCGATGGATCACCGTCGACACCTCCAGGGTCGCGCTCGCTCTGGCTCGTGCCCGCATCATGGGCGCCCGTTACCCGTATTATCTGCTCGCCGACTCCAAGGAAGGCCAGCTTAAGGAGGGCGAGCTCACGGGCACGACGCCCTCCACGCAAGCTGTCTATGGCAATATCCGCCAGGGCTTTGTGTACGAGAGAGTGCCACACATCAGCCTGAAGTCTATTGCGAGCAACACCGAAATCGACGTCATCTGGGAGAAGTGGCAGCAGAAGCTCGAGCCCTTGCGCGCCTCGCTCAACAAGGCGCTCAAGCAGTCCTGGCCGGAATGGGAGATCCCGCGCGAGCCCGAGGCCCAGTGGTCTGAGACGGCGAAGAAGCACCACGCAGACTGGTGGAAGGCTCGCATCGAGCGGCAGAAGGAGATCGACGCGTCCATCGCCGCGAAGGCCGAGTTCGAATACCTCTACGACCGGCCTTACGAGGACAAGAAGAAGGTCCGCGTGGCAGGGCCGTTCACGGCCGAGAGCCTCAGTCCGCACCGGGTCCTCGGAGTCGATGAGAACGACGAGCTGATCGACGGTACGAGGGAGCGGGGGGCCGACTACCAGGGCAAGCAGAGCTTCCCGCACATGATCCTCGAGAACCTGCGCACCTCCGGCGTGCAACAGGCCCACAAGGCGGATCGCATCGTCTTCACCTCGCTGGTGCCGTGGCCGGGCACCTACGTCTGCGCCGAAGGGAAGTACCTCGAGGGTTCCGCGGAGAAGCGAGCGGGCATCTTCATCGGCCCGGAATTTGGCACGGTGACGCGGCCGGACCTCGTCGATGCGGCCAACGAGGCGGGCGACGCCAAGTTCGATGTGCTCATCGCCTGCGCCTTCAACTTCGAGGCGCA